>JBGAFW010000110.1:0-30621 GCA_044227045.1 Labilithrix sp. | reverse complement strand
CGTCGGAAAGCACCGGTGCGCTCTCGTCGGTCGAGGTGGCGACGCCAGCGACCTTCTGCACGTTCTCCACGCGAGCGGCGTCGAAGTCGATCGACCCGGCGAAGATGTCGAGCTGGGCGGGCACGGTGTCGGCGTTGGCCACGAAATACAGCCTCGCGCCGATGAGGTACGCGTCGAAGCCTTCGAGGTTCTTCGTGATCGACGACGATGCGCCACCCGCCGTGAGGGTCTTCGTCGTCACCAAATGCTGCGGCGCGCCCCACGGCGCGCTGAGGCTCGCTCGCGCCGAGATCCAGAGCGAGCGATCGAGGTCGGACGAGCGACGCTCGAAGATGAGGTGAAGACCGTCTTCGCTGATGGCGCCTTGGGCCTCGGCGTCGTCCGAGTCATCGAGCGCGTCGATGCCTCCGAGGTCGATCTGTACCGTCGACCCGGTGAGCTTTGCCGTCGTGAGGCGGCGATCCTTTCCTGCGCCGAGAAACGACGCGGTGCCGGCGCCAACTCGAGAGAGGCGGAAGCTCAGCAGGCTCTCCATCGTGAACGCGGGATCGCCGCCGTTGTCGAGGTCGAGGTTCGTCGTCTCGACGAACGGAGACGACGGCGCGCAGCGACGCGTGCTGGGACCGCCGTCCGGGTAGGCGTGAGGATCGTTCATCGCTCCACCATCGACTCCATACGTCTGCGTGGCGGGCGACGGCTCAGTGCCATCCTTTACGGTCTCGACATCGGAGCCCGCTCCCGAGACGAGGAAGCGCCCGCATCCGATCATCGCCGTCAACGCGAGCCACGCTCCACATCGCGCGAGACGCGATGGCACGTGCAGGTTGGAAAACGTCGAATGCGTTCGAGGCATGGGAGCTCTTTTTCGCGTGCACGTGGGGTGCACGGTCCTTCTTCGTTGTGCTCGGCGAACGAACGAACGACTAGCGCGGTGGTTCGGTCGGCGCGCAGGTGGAAACCCCCGCTCCGACGATTCGAAATCCACCGACGTCCTTCGTCGCAACGGCCAGCTCCCCAGCGCCGCTGCTCTTCAACTGCGTGACCGCCGATGCATTGCCATCGGAGGTGTAGAACCAAAAGTCACCGCCCCAAAAAGAGAAGGCCCAAGCTACGCCCGTCGAGACACCTTCGAGCGATTTGTTCTGCGACGTCACACCCTTCGTCTTGTCGATCTCGGCGAGGGTGGCATAAGGCGACGTGGTGAAGAACCCGTAGAGGCGACCATCTCCGGTGCCCGTGAGCTCGGCTCCCTCACCGGCGAGGTTGCCGGAGTAGTCACCGAGCATCGTCAGCTTCATCGTCGTGAGGTCGATCTTGCCGAGACCCTTTCCGCCGCCTGCTTGAATGGTCAGCCCCGAGACGAAGAGCGTCTCGTCCGTCGTGTTCGGGCCGTTCGTCGCGAACGCCATTCCGAACGTGCTGAAGCCCCCTTGTCCCGGTTCGTAGTTGGTCT
This sequence comes from Labilithrix sp., assembly GCA_044227045.1. Lineage (GTDB taxonomy): Bacteria > Myxococcota_A > Polyangia > Polyangiales > Polyangiaceae > Labilithrix. The sequence continues at coordinate 29,168 of JBGAFW010000110.1, read as the reverse complement.
TCGTGCAGCTCGCGTCCGAGGTGCTCACCTTGAAGAGCTCGCCGTTCGACCAGTTCACCCACGCGAACCCCGATCGATCGATCGCCATCGAGTTCGGGAAGCCGTCGGCGGAGCAGCTCACGCGTCCGATCTTCTGGAACGCCACCTTGTTCGGCGTGAACGAGTAGAGGTCGTTCTCCATCGAGAGCACGTACACGAGCTTCGCCGCTGCCGCGCAGTCGGGGATCGGCGCGCCCGCTTCGGTGTCGAAGCCGCCGCTCGTGCCGAAGCCGCCCGTCGGCTTCTTCGTGTTCGTGTTCTGCGCAGCGCCTCCATCAGAGCTTGCGCTGCAGGCCCCGAGCGCACCCACCACCCCCGCGAGGAGGGTGGTCGAAAGCGCGCGCCCGATCCTCATGACCGGAGCGTACTGCAAAGGTTGGGCGCAGTGGCTCGTTCCACCGGCGTTTTGATGAGAGTCGAAAGCGACCGAAATCCCCGATCTTTGACCGCTCGGATGTGTGCGATGAGGTCGGCGTAGGAAGCGCGATGTGTCCGTTGTGACCTGCGCTCTAGAGGAGCGCGGGTGGTTCGACGATCCACACCGGAGCGTCCAAGAACGGGTGACTCCAACGCCAGCCTGTCTCGTGTACGCTTCTTTCGCGCGCTCTCCTATTGGCCTGTGACCAGGAGCCGCGCGTGATGGAGGCGGGTCATGCGGAAGTTGATGTTGGTGGGTGTGGTGCTGTTGGCAGCGTCGTCGCTTGGATGCAAAAAGCAGGTCCCGAACGACATCATCATCAAGACGATGCGTGGTGCGCTGAGCACGCACGCCCCGGCGACGACCTCCGCGATGTGCGGCGTGAAGGTGCGTGGGCTGTCAAACTCGACGATCACGGTGAAGCAGAAGAACGCGGACAACACCGGCATCGCGCACGTGCGCGGCACGCCGTGGCTCGCGGCCGGCACGCCCGCCTTCTGCGAAGGCGACGTCCAATTCAAGTACACGTTCACGCAGCGGACGACCGGCTACAAACGCAAGACGACGACGACGACCTGGTACCTCGACAACGTCAAGCTCGTCGCCGTGCAGACGCCGGGCGTCAGCAACACGTCCGCCGACGAAGCGCCCGACGGCGACGACGAGTAATCCGCTCAGCGCGCGGGTGAAGCGGCAAGCCCACGTAGCATCTTGTGAAGCTCGCTCGCTGCCGGCGGGAGTCGGTCACGGCCGCGATGCACCAAGAAGAGCGGCCTCGCGATCGGCCCGCGGCTGTTCGGTACGATCTCGAGCTGCTTCGTCGCGAGGTCACGCTCGATCGCGCGCTTGCTGACGAGCGCCACACCTACGCCCGCGCGGACGTTCGCCTTGACCGCGGCGATGCTCCCGAGCTCCATCGCGATCGGCAGATCCGGAAAGTGGAGATCGGTGAGCGATCGGGTGGTCGCGCCGCGCGCGAACGTGACGAGCGGCCCCGCCGCGGCGTTCGGTAGACCCGGCGCCGACACGAGCACGAGCTCGTCTTCGATCCATTTCTCGCGCGCGAGCCCCGATCGCGCGGCGCGCAGCAAGTCGGCCGAGAGCAGCGTGCGCTTCACCTTGGCGCGGGCGCCGCCTGATCCGGGAGCCGTCAAACGCGCGAGGATCACCATGTCGAGATCGCCCGCCTCGAGATCGTCGAGGAGGACGTCGGGCGTGGCTTCCCGCAGGAGGATCTGAACGCCCGGAAACCGAGCCCGAAAGCGCGCGAGCGTCCGCGGCAAGTAGTACGTGCAGACCGTGGCGCCCGCGCCGACCCGCACGGAGCCGACCGCGAGCCCCATCACCTCCGCGACCGCGCGCCGGCCTTCCTCGATCGCCGCCAGCGCCGCCCGCGCACGCGGCAAGAGCGCTTTGCCTGCCTCGGTGAGCGTCGCGCCGCTCGATCCGCGATCGAACAAACGGGCGCCCATCTGCTCTTCGAGGCGCTTGATCGACGCGGTGAGCGCCGGCTGGCTCACGTGGGCATGGCGAGCGGCCGCGGTGAAGGTGGAGTGCTGCGCGACGAGCGCGAAATGGCGGAGTGGCTCGAGCATAATGAAATGTTATCGACAACATCATGAGAATCGATTGGATTGATAGGCGGTCGGACCCCAGGATCGAGGCATGGGGATCGCAGCCTTCGCTCTCGGGCACTCGACGGGCTCAGCCGTTCTGGTGTTCTTGCTGCTCGGGCTCCTCGCGGGCGTCCTGACGACGCTGGCCGGGCAGGGCGGCGGGCTCGTGCTCCTCCTCGCGTGCTCGACCCTGCTCGGACCCCACGAAGCGCTCGCGATCACGACGCCGGCGCTGCTCCTCGGAAACCTCCACCGCGCGACCCTCCTTCGAGCCCACATCGATCGGCCGACCGCGCTGCGCATGATCGCCGGCGCCATCCCAGGGGCGGTGCTCGGAGGCTTGCTCGCGGGCGTCATGCCCGCCTGGATCCTGCGCGTCCTCTTGATCGCGCTCACCACGCTGGCGATCGCGAAGGCCTTGGGGTTTCTGTCGTTCAAGGTACCGCGTTCGGCGCTCGTCCCGGCGGGCTTCACCGTGGGCGGAATGACCGGCACCGCGGGCGGAGCAGGCATCTTGTTCGCGCCGATCCTCCTCTCCGCCGGGCTATCCGGACGCACCTTCGTCGGGACGACGAGCGCCATCGCGGTCGCGACGCACCTTGGTCGCGCGGTGGGTTATGCAGGGCTTGGCCTGTTTTCCCGTGATCTCGTCCTTCCAACGGTCGCGGTGACGATCGCCATCTTTGCAGGCAACGCGCTCGGCGAACGGCTGCGGTCGCTCCTCGCCAACCGCGGTCCCTCCAAGCACGCGGGACGTGCGGAAAAAGCGATCGAATATGGAACGCTCGTCGTTTGCGTGACGCTGTCCGTCGCTGGCTTGGGCTGATATGCTCGAGCCGACATGAATTCGTCCGATCCCCGCACCACGGCGCTCAAGCGTGTTGGGGAGGTTCTCAACAACAAGTGGACGATCGACCGATTGATCGACACCGGCGGTATGGCAGCCGTCTACCAAGCGACGCACCGCAACGGAAAGCGCGTCGCGATCAAGATGCTCCATCCGTTCATCGCCACGCACGCCGATGTCCGCGAGCGCTTCCTCCGCGAGGGTTATGTCGCGAACCAGGTCGACCATCCAGGCGCGGTGAGCATCCTCGACGACGACGTGACGGCCGACGGCGCGCCGTTCCTCGTCATGGAGCTGCTCGAAGGCGAGTCGCTCGACGGCTGGATGGCGCGGTCCGGTGAGGTCATCCCGCTCGCCGACGTCCTCGCCGTCGCCGATCAGGTGCTCGACGTCCTCTCGGCGTTTCATGCGCGCAACGTCATTCATCGCGACATCAAGCCGGGCAACCTGTTCATCACGAAGCAAGGCATCGTGAAGGTGCTCGACTTCGGGCTCGCGCGCCTCCGTGATCCTCGCATCGCCAACGCGCCCACCGCCTCGGGCATCGTGCTCGGCACCGCGTCGTACATGCCGCCCGAGCAAGCGCAGGGAAAGAGCGATCTCATCGACGCGCGCTCGGACATCTTCGCCGTGGGCGCCGTCATGTTCCGTGCGCTCACCGGCCGCGCGATCCACGAAGGTCGCACGCCCACCGATCGCCTCTTCCAAGCGATGAAGGATCGCGCTCCCTCGCTCGGCCTCGTGCAGCCCAACATGCCGATGTGGGTGGTCGGCGTGGTCGACAAGGCGCTCGCCTTCGACAAGAAGGATCGCTTCGCCTCCGCCGCGGACATGCGCACCGCCGTCCGCTCCACGTTCGCGCAGCTCAAAGAGCACGCCGAGCGCGTCCGCCAACCCCCGAACGCGGCGCCGCTCGAGCACGACGATCCCTCACGCGAAGTGAGCGCGATCTTCGACGCGATGCTCGAGCCAAGCATCATCGTGGACGTCAGCTTCGGCACCCCGCCAGGCCCAAGCCCGACGACCGAGTAGGCGCGATCGAGAGACGCCCGCCGATGAAGCCGGAGCCCACGCTCGCGCCGGGTGACCTCGTCGCCGAGCGCTTCGAGGTGCATGCCGAGGTCGGCTCGGGCGGGATGGGACGCGTGTACCGCGCGACGCTTCGCGACCCTCGAGGTGGCGCGTCGCGAGAGGTGGCGCTCAAGCTTCTTCGTGAGACCCATGTCATCACCGCGCGCGATCGCTTCCGGCGTGAAGCGCGCGTCCTCGCCGAGCTCGACCATCCGAGCATCGTTCGCTTCGTCGACAGCGGTGAGGTCGGCGGCGTCCCGTTCCTCGCGATGGAGTGGGTGAATGGAGAAGACCTCGAGCGGCGGCTCGCGCGCGGCGCGCTCACGCTCGACGAGTCACGCGTCTTGTTCCGCCGCCTCGCCGATGGCCTCCGCGCGGCGCATGCGCGAGGGATCGTCCACCGCGACGTGAAGCCGAGCAACGTCCTCCTCGAAGACGGGCTCGTCGCGCGCGCGCGGCTCGCGGATTTCGGGCTCGCGAGCCTCTCCTCGTCTGCGGCGATGACGCATCACGCGTTGACGGTCACCGGGGAGGTCCTCGGCACCCCGAGCTACATGGCGCCCGAGCAGGTGCGTGGTGAGCGCGTGATCGACGCCCGCGCCGACGTCTTCTCGCTCGGCTGCTTGTTCTTCGAATGCCTGACGGGCCGTCCTGCGTTTGGAGGGATGCACGTCCGAGCCGTGCTCGCGAAGATCCTCTTCGAAGAAGCCCCGAGAATCTCCTGGTACCGCGGAGACCTCCCCGCCAACCTCGATGCGTTGATCGCGTCGATGCTGGCCAAGGATCCGTCGGATCGACCTGCCGATGGGGGAGCCGTGCTCGAACGCCTCGACGCGCTCGGCGATGATCCCTTCGCGCCCGAGGTCGGGTCGGTCGATTCGCATCCGAACAGCGGCGCGCTCGGCGATGGCGCGATGCGATGGACGTTCGTCGTCGTCGCGTCGCCCGAGCCGGACGCGGTCGCGCTCGCCGACACCGAAGCACTCGGCGGCGACGAGCCGCGCGAGCCCGCTGCGCTCCTGGCGATCGCGCAGCGGCACGGCGCAGACCTCAAGGAGCTCGCCGACGGGACGATCTTCGCGCTCTTTCGAAACCAGAGCAGCGCGAGCGATGGCGCCGCGATGGCCGGCCGCTGCGCGCTCGCGTTGTCCCTCGCGCTACCGCGTGCGCGCGTCAGCCTCTCGGCGCTGCGCTCGAATCCGTCGGGCTCGATGCGCATCGGCGACCTCTTCGAGCGCGCCGTCGCGCAGAGCGCGCTCGCCGGAAAGGTCACCGTCGATCCCGATGTCGTCAGCCTGCTCGAAGGACGCTTCGTGCTTCATCGCCGCGAAGACGGAGGGCACACGTGCTTCGAGCTCGAACGTGAAGAGCTCATGGGCGTCGTGCGAGCGCGGTTGCTCCTTGGACGCGTCACGCCGGTCGTGGGGCGTGAACGAGAGCTCGCGAGCCTGCGCGCGATGCTCGAGGAGGTGCGGGACGAGCACGTCGCCCGCGCGGTGATCGTGACCGCTCCGCCTGGCGTCGGCAAGACGCGGCTGCAGCAAGAGCTCATCGCGCAGACGATGGGCTTCGAGGTGTGGGTCGCGCGCGCGGACGCGATGCGCGCGGGCGCGCCGATGCATCTGAGCGGCCGTCTGATCAGCACGGCGTGCGGAATCGAAGATGTCTACGAGGAGCACCTCCGGCGCGAAGCGATCCGCCGCGAGGTCGCCGCGCGGCTCGAGCCCTCGAAGCACGCGAGCGTCGCCGAGGTGCTCGGTGAGATCGCCGGAGCGCGCACGAGCGAGCCGAGCCCGCGCCTCGCGGCAGCACGTGAGGACCCCTTCGCGCTGATGGCGGCGATCCGGAGCGCATGGGAAGACTTCGTCGAGGCGACGTCGAATCGCGGCCCGCTCCTCATCGTGCTCGAAGACCTTCATTGGGGCGATCTGCCGAGCGTGAAGCTCATCGAGACGGCGCTTCGACGGTGCGAAGGAAAGCCTCTCGCGGTGCTGGCGCTCGCGCGTCCAGAGGTGTTCGACGTGTTCCCCCAGCTCTGGGCGAGCCGGCAGCCCGTGCACATGCCGCTCCCCGAGCTGTCCCGCCGCGCGCGCGAGCGGCTCATCCGCCACGTGCTCGGCGACACCGTCTCGGACGACGTCGTCGCGCGGCTCGCCGAGCTCTCGGCCGGAAATGCGTTCTTCCTCGAAGAGCTCATTCGCGCCGCTGCCGATCGCCGCTCCGATCAGCTCCCCGTCAGCGTCGCGGCGATGGTCGAGTCGCGCCTCGACGCGCTCGGGCCCACCGCGCGCCGTCTGATTCACCTCGCGAGCGTCTTCGGTGAAGTCTTCTGGGTGGAAGGCGTTCGCGCGCTCGCGCCGATGAACGAACGAGCGGACGCGGCCGCCGTCCTCCAACACCTCGTCGACGCCGAGCTGCTCACCTTTGCGCCCACGTCGCGGTTCGCTCACCAGCGCGAGGTCGTGTTTCGGCATGCGCTCGTTCGTGAAGCGGCCTACCACTCGCTCTCCGCCGAGGACGCGCGAGCTGCGCATGCGGTCGTCGCCGAGTGGCTCGTTCAGGCAGGGGAGCGAGAGCCGCTCGTGCTCGCCGAGCACTTCGAGCGAGCGGGGCTGCACGAGCGTGCGGCTCACCACTACGCCGAGGCGACGGCCGCGGCGCTTCGCACGCACGATTGGACCGCCGCGATCGCCCATGCACGCCGGAGCGCGTCCCTCCAGCCCGCCGATCACGTCATGGCGCGCGTCCTCGTCATGGAGGGCGAGGCGCTCGCGTGGAGCGGCAGCGTCGCGGAGGGCGCACATACATGTACCCGAGCCGACGAGCTCCTTCGACGAGCCAACGTCCCCATCATCGAGATGTGCGCGACGCTCGGGTGGACAGCGATCCTCACCGCGTTTGCGTCACGAGAGACCGACCTCACCTTCGCGGCGCGCATCGCGGACGATCTGCGTGCCGTCGCGAAGGAATGCGTCGAGCGTGCGGACTTCCAGCGCGCCGTCGGCTACGTCGTGACCGTGCTCTATTTTGGTGGCGCACCGGAGGTCGCGCTCGCGCTCGTGAATGGCACCAAAGACAAGCCGCGAGATCCTCGCGCGAACGGTTGGTACTGCTTTCATCGGTGCCTCCACGCACGCTTCACCCTCGGTGACACATGGGCGAGCCGATGCTTCACGCTCGAGGCGGTGCGCTCGTTCGAGTCGAGCCTCGACTCGGTGGGAGCGACGCATCTGCTCACGCAATGTGCTCTCGACGAGATCTCGCTCGGCTTGCATTCGGTCGCGTACGAGCACGCACGTGACGCGCGGCAGATGTCCGATCGGTACGGCATTCGTCTGCTCGGCGCGATGGCCTACGGCGCCCACGCGATCGCCGCCGCCGAGCGCGGGTATTTCGACGAGGCGCGCCAGGTCATCGACGACACCGAACGCATCTCTCGCGAGATCAACGACACGTTCTACGGCGCGTACTCGATGGCGCTCGCTGCGCGCGCGGCGCGGATCTGCGGTGACCTCGCGCGAGCGAAGAGCCTCGCGCTCTGGAGCCTCGACCAGACGAGCCTGCTCGCGATTCGAGCCACCGCCGGCATGCAGCTCGCGAACGTGACGCTCGCGATGGGCGACTACGAGACCGCCTACGTTCAGGCGGGGTTCGTGATCGAGATGAGCCGCGGCCGGGTCGTTCGCGGCGGGCTCGATCTCGATCTGTGGGTCGCGCTCGTCGAGTCGCTTCGCAAGCTCGGACGTCCCGAGGCCGAGGGCGCCGCGAAGCGCGCTCGTTCTCTCATCGAGGACCGCGCCGCCCAGATCACCGACGGCGATCTTCGTCGCGAGTTCCTCGCCTCGTCCTGGGTGCAGACGATCGGCCCCATGCGCGTATCCTGACCACGCGAAGGTGGGCGCAAGTCATGGAAAATCCATGATTTTGTAATTCTCGAGGGATGTAGGGAAGGGAACTCTCCAGGGCCTCGTATCAGCGTGCCGGAGAGGTTCTGGTAAATGCGCACTGCACACACGTTTGGTTTGGCTCTCGTTGTCTTGCTTTCGGCGTGCGCGGCAGGTCGAACGACCGCGACGGATCCGGCGCAAAACCCTGGCAACACGGCTCCTCCTGGTGAGAACGAGCCCGCGGCGACGGACGAAGATCCGGCGACGGCTCCTCCTCACGCCCTCGGCACGATCGTCCTCGGTGAGACCCGGGCGACGGGCACCGGCGACTCGAACCCGATCATCTCGGCGTCATTCGTCCCCGACGCGAAGCTGACGAAGTCGTGCACGAAGAAGATGGGCGCATGCGAGGTGACGCAGGTCCCCACGTGCGTGACCGGCACGATCGCCGGCTGCGCAAGCGGCGAAGTCTGCGCCTTCAACGACTCGTGCGAGGCCAAGTGCATCAAGGGATGCACGAAGGCATGCGACGCGGGCGAGGTTTGCTACTTCACCGGCTCGAACGTCTCGTCGTCTTCGTCTTCGGGCGGGAGCGATCCGGAGGCGGGCATGTCCTGCAAGAAGAAGGAGCGCTTCGACGCCGGAGCGATCGCCTTCCAGGGCACCACGCAGTCGATCACGCTCTTCCCGCCGTACGGCATCACGCCGAACGGCAACGGCGCGCCCTTCATGGCGCGCAGCGAGATTCGCGTTCAGGCTTCGGGCGGCACCGCGGCAGGCTTCGAGAAGTTCGACGACAAGTTCCTCTCGACCACGTTCCTCGAGACGAACCCGCCGCTCAGCGAGCTCTCGCGCACCGAAGTGTTCGGCAGCGGCGCGCTCGCGATTGGCTGGGTCCCCGGCGAGGACACCGTCACCGTCACGGCGTCCGGCCCTGCCGGCAGCGCGAAGTGCACGGCCGACGACAAGTCGGGCACCTTCAGCATCCCGCGCGACGTCATCCGCGAGGTCTCGGACGCGAGCACGGGCACGACCTCGTCCTCCTCGGGTTCCTCGGGTTCGTCGGGTTCGCTCTCGATCACCGTGACGCGCGAGCGTCGCGAGGTGAAGAAGGACAAGAAGACGTTCGGCGAGCTCGGCGGCGGTCAGATCGTCCAGCCGCAAGGTTGGGTCGAGCTCATCACCCGCTCGAGCGAGACGCACAGCTACGCGAGCTGCAGCACCGGCCTCGCGATGTGCGGTGAGCAGTGCGTGAGCCTCCAGAGCGACGCGCAGAACTGCGGCGCCTGCGGCAAGAAGTGCACGTCCGGCTACTACTGCTCGGCCGGCGTCTGCCGCTACTGATCCCGACCTCCGACTTCTTCCTTTGCCTGCCTAAAGAGCGCGCGGACCCTTCGGGGCTCGCGCGCTTTGCTTTGTGCTGTCGTCTTCGTCTTCGTCGTCGGTGTCTTCGCGATCCTCAGCGCGGGAGTCGTCCATCACCAGACGAAGCGCGTCGACGTCGGCGGCGCGCACGACGTCGGAGTCGGCGGCATGCGCGCGGGCGACGAGCCGGGTGACGATCGACGCGAGCTCGTGGTCTTCGCCGTCGAAGCGATACTCGACGAGCCGGCTGAACGCGGCGGCGTCGATTCCGACCGGCCGGCCACGCGCGCGGAGGCCTTCGCGCGCGAGGCGATCGGCGACGATCGATCGAAGATCCTCGGGTCGATCATGCAGGCCTGGGAGGACGATCGCCTCGGCGCCGCCCCATCCTGCGCCGTCGAAGCGCGCGGCGAGCTCGGGCGCGATGCGTCCGGAGTCGACGAGCTCTTGCGCCGTGAAGATGCTCTCGTCGGTGTCCTCGGCGGCGGTGGTCCGCGCGGGATCCCACACGCCGGTGGCGCGGGTGAAGGTGGTGGTCATCGTGAGGACGATCCCGAAATCGAGGACGACGTTGCGCTCCCACGGCGGCCGGCGTTCGGCGATCGCGCGCGCGATCAGCACCTGAATGTCGCGAGGAAGCGCGAGGCCATCGACGAGCACGAGGAGCCCCTTGTCAGCGAGCGCGAGCGGGCTCGTCTTCTCGTCGCTCCAGCGTTCGAGGTCGTGCTCGCGTGACGAGGTGCCGTCGACGATGACGAGCGGCCCGTCTTTGCGCGGACCCGACAAGTGCGCGCGCGCGACGTAAGGGACGACGTCGATCCCGCCGCGCGCGAGGATCACCGTCGGCGCGTCCTTCGCGATTCGACCTTCGAGGGCCTCGTAGGCCATGCGTGACGCGGCAGAGTAGATGCCGACGGTGGCCGGGCGGGCGAGGCGCATCGACGCGAGCACGTGGCGGCCGACGTCGAGGTCGATCGTGTGCTGGAGGCGCGCTTCCTGATCCTCGAGCGCCTCGATCTCCTTCTTCAGATCGCGCTCGCGTGCGAGGTGACGTTCTTTGGCGCTCGTCGCTTGGGAGACGGCGACGAATGCGTCGGCCACCCGCTTCGCCGCTCGCGCCTCCTCGAGCGTGAGCTCCTCGGTGCGCGCTCCCGTCGGGACGACCAAGAGGCCATCGGGATCGTCGGACTCGGCGATCACGGTCGCGAAGAGCGCGTCTCGTTGCTCGAGCCATGCGAGGAGCGGCCGGAGATCGGCGCGGCGCACCTCGAGCGCACGCAGGACGGAGGTGCGGAGCGTCGCGTTGGGCTCTCCGAGCGCGACGTCGAAGATGCCGGGCGGGAGATCGGCAGAGCGCTCCTGGAGGTAGCCTGCCGCGTTCACGGTCAAGACGCGTGTAGGATGGAGCAGCCAGAGCTCGGGGGACGGCGCCGCGGTGGGCCCCAAGCCGACCGCGCACGCCTCGCGGATGCGCACCATCGCGTGCGCCATCGCCGTGCGTGCTTCGCGCTCGCGGGCCGCCTCACGGGCCTCGTTGAGCGCGTCGATCATGATGCCTTTTACGGGCAAAAAGGGCTCTTCGAGCTTGTGCGCGATCGAGCCGACGAGGAGCGCGACGGTCGCGAGCAAGAGCGCCGCCACGCTGGCGCCGACCATCCGGCCTTCGACCGCGATCGCGGCGAGCGCGACGACAGGGCCACCGAAGACGAAGAGCGTGAGCGCGCGACGACCGCTGCGCGCGAGGGCGAGCGGATCTTGGGTGCGCGCGACGCGCGTGATCAGCGCGGCCGCGATCGCGCCGCCGAGCGCCACCGCGGCGTCGGACGACACGACGCCCGACAGCGCGAGCGCGACGGCGATGACGAGGCCCGCGCCCGCGACGCCTGCGCACGCGAGCGCGCGCGGCGGGACCTCGAGCTCGAGACGTCGCGCACGTCCGGTGAGGAGCGCGGTCGTGCCGAGCGCGAAGAGGGCGATCGCGCCGGTGGCCGCCGCCGTGGCAGGCGCGACGAACTGCGACTCGGTGCTCGCCGCGCCCGAGAACATCGCTTGTGCATCGACGAGCACCGCGATCGCCCAGGCTCCGAGGACGACGCCGGCGCCGCCGCGGTAGATGTGGCGCGGGTTGAAGCCGGGGATCGCCGCGGCCTCGGTCGCCTTCGGCGCGAGGCCGACGTCGCCGTGGATGGCTCGGATCGATCGCAGCGCCGCGAACATACCGAGCGCCGTCGCGAGCTCGCGTGCGATCGCGGCCCAACCTGGCCGCGTCGAGAGCGCCGCGGTGGCGATCGTCACCGAGAGGGCGCTCGCCGTCCAAAGACGAAGGCGTGCGGCCTCTTGCTCCATCCCTTCGCGCACGCGACCACCGATGAGCGCGACGAGCGCCGCGATCGCGATGAGGAGCCAGGCCGACGGACGCGCCTCGTTCGAGCGCACCGCGGCGAAACCCACGTAAAGCGCGGGAAACGCGATGAGCAGCGGGAGGCGGTGTCGCGAGAGCATCGAGGGGAGCCGAGCCGCTATACCATCAACGGCGGGAGGCTCCGCGCCGCGGGACCAAGCGCGGGCTCCTGTTCCCCCGACTCGTTCCGGACGTTTGCGAAAATCCACGGGAAACCGGCCATTGTCCCCTTTCGGACCGGCCCAAGCTGTGGTCTTTTCTTGAGGGCCGTCGCTTCGTCCCGCCTCCACGTGATGCCGCCCACCCCCTCCGCCAGCGCACGCCTTCGTCCAAGGATGCTTCCGCTCCTGGCGCTCGGGGCGTCGCTGGCGCGTCGAGGCGCGATGCCGGTGGTCTCGCTCACGATCTCGGCGCTGACGATCCTCGTGCTCGCCGTCGTCGCGCTCTCGTTCGTGGCGCGCGGCGCGCAAGCGCCCGTCCACGATGTCCCTCTCCTGGCCTCGAGCCTGATCGCGTGGGGAGGCGGCTTCCTTCACGCGTTCTCTGCGTCGGCGAGCGCGCTTCGTCGCGATCGCACCGAAGGCGTGCGTCATCTGTTCGTCTCGCGCACGACGTCGCTGCGCGGATACATCCTCGCGCGTGTCGGCGGCCTGGCGGCGCTCCTCTCGATCGTCGTCGGAGGCGGCACGCTGCTCATCGGAACGGTCGCGATCCTCGCCGCGACGCGCGGGCACACCGTGCTGAAGACTGCGCACGCCACGTTCGCGGCCGTCCTTTTCTCCGTCGCGTTTGCCGTCGTCGTGGCGCCGATCGCGTTCGCTGCGCTTGGCGCTCGCTCCCGTGTTTCGGGTTACTTCTTCTTGCTGATGATCCTGGTGCTCCCCGAGACGCTCACCTGGGCCCTCTCGAGCGGCGTCCCGAGCGAGGTCCTCGAGCTCTGCGCGATCCCTTCGGCGCTCGCGGCGCTTCGATCCTCGCTCTCGCCTGGCAGCGTGGACCTCTTTCGCTGCGTGCGTGCGCTCATCGCCCTTGGCGTGTTCGTCGCGATCGGCCTCTTCTTCGTGCGAAGAGACGTCGTCCTCCTCGAGCGCGCGGAGGAGCCGTCGTGAGCGGCGTCCGTGTCGACGGCGTCAGTGCACGCGCGAAGGGACGCGGCGTCGTCCCTGCGTCGCTCGTCAACGTGAGCTTCGCGACGACCGATCGCGAGGTGCTCGCGATCGTGGGGGCGCCCAAAGACGGAACGTCGCTCCTCTTCGACCTCATCGGCGGCCTGGCGAAGCCCGTGACCGGACGGATCGGCGCACCTGCGTCGCCCGCGATCGCACGCATCTCGTTCGAAGCGCCGCTGCCCGACGCGCTCCGCGTCGAAGAGGTCGCCGAGCTCGCTTCCGATCTCCGCGGTGAGCCGCGACAGCCCATCGGCGAGCGTCTCGGCGTGCTGAACCTCACCGCTCTCGCCAAGCGACGCACGCGCTCGCTTACGGTCGAAGAGCGACGCGCGGTCTCGCTCGCCCTCGCGCTCACCTCGACGGCAGTCACCGTGCTCCTCGTCGAAGAGCCTCTCGTGGCGATCGATCCGGTGGCGCCGCGCCTCGTGATCGACGCGCTCCGCGACGCGAGCCTCACGCGCGGCAAGACGATCCTCGCCAGCACCGCATCACCTCGCGACGCGATGCGCATCGGCGACCGGCTCGGCATCCTCACGAACGGCCGCTACGAGTCGCTCGATCCGACGCACATGGTCGAAGACAAAGCGCAGCTCGCGAAGGAGAACAAGAGCGTCTCCGTGCGCGTCGTCGTCACGCCCGCGCAGGGACGCGCCGGTGCGACGAAGCTCGTCGCCGCGATCGGCAACAACGATGGCATCACGCACGTCGAGTCCCACTCGGCGCGCACGTCCGGCGCGATCGCGTTGATCGTGACCGGCCGCGACCTCGCCGTCGTCTCGAAGGCGATCACGCACGCCGTCGCGGTCGTGCGCGTCGACGTCGAGCTGATCGAGCCGATCGCGCTCCCGCTCGACGCGCTCCGCGTCGCGCTCGCGGCGCGTGCTGCGTCGCCCCCACCAGGGTCTCTTCCGCCAGGACCGCCGGCAGGATCGCTCCCGCCGATGTCGGTGCCGCCGATGCCACCGCCACCCGCTCCCCAGCAACCACCGCCGACGGAGGGCGCGCCAAAGACATGAGCTCTCTCATGACCTACGCGCGTGTCCCGTTTGCGAGGCTCGCGCGATCGCCGCGTGGTTGGCTTCCGATCCTTGGCTGGTCGATGCTTGCCTTCGTCGCCGCGGTGATCGCCCACACGACGTCGCGCGTGCACGGCGTCGACCACGTGATGAAGGACACCTTCGGCTTCGTCGCGCTGCCTCTCCTCACGTATGGAATCGTCAGCGCGGTGCTCGGCGGCGGTGGCCTCCGCGCGTCGCTCCGCGGTGTCGTCGCGCTCGGCGGCGCACCCGAGCGTGCGGCGCTTGCCTCGATCGGCGTCGCGATGATCACCTCGGCGATCGTCTCCGGCGTCGTCGCCGCGGCGATCACGGTGCTCGCGCGTGGAGGGGGCGACGCCCCGATCGCCACGGATCTCCCGATGTCCTTCGGCGTGGCGTTCGTCGGTGGAGCGGCCTACGCGGCGTTCTATTGCGCCGGCTCGGCGATCGGTCGCGGCGCGTTTCGCGGCGTCTTCCTCGCCGTCGACTGGATCTTCGGCTCCGGCGCGGGCTTCGGCGCGCTCTTCACGCCGCGTGGCCACGTCACGAGCCTCCTCGGTGGACCGATGTGCTTCGAGCTATCCCGCCGTGCGAGCTCCGTCGCGATCGTCGTCCTCCTCGTCGCCTACGGCGCGCTCGCGGTCGTTCTGGCGAAGCGGAAGTAGCCCTTCACGCGCTACTCCCGGTCGGCCGCGCGCAGCGTGAGGCCGGTCGCGACCGAGATCATCTCACCGCCGGCGCGGATCTTCTCCTTGCCGAAGCGCTCGTCGAAGATCCGGCGCACGGCGGGCACGAACGAGGTGCCGCCCGTCATGAACACCTGATCGATGCTGCTCGCGGGGATGCCTGTGCTCGCGAGGAGGCGATCGACGCACTCGGCCATCGCGTTCGTCTCTTCGGCGATCCATCCTTCGAACTGCGATCGCGTGATCTGCCTCTCGATCAGGAGCGGCGGATCGGAGAAGACGAAGCGCGTCTCTTCCTTCGTGCTGAGGTCCACCTTCGCGCGTTCGACGGCGCGATAGAGGTGGTAGCCGAGATCGTTGTCGAGGATGTGCATCAACGCCTCGATCTTCGCGCGCGTCTCCGCGTCGGACTGTGACGCGATCTCTTCGAAGAGCTCCGTGTTCTTCTTCGTCTTCAAGAAGGAGAGGTGATGCCAGCGGCGTAGCTTCGCGTAGATCCACACCGGGACCTCGAGCTCGCGGCCGAACATCGCGCGGTAGGTCGACCCGAGCCCGAGCATCGGGGCCACGACGTTGTGGAGGACCTTCGCGTCGAGCGCGTCGCCGGCGATGCCCACGCCGTCGGTGCCGAGGATCGCGGACTTCGGATCGTCGCGTCGCTTTCGTGATGGGCCGACGTCGATGATGGTGAAGTCGCTCGTGCCGCCGCCGAAGTCTGCGATGAACACGAGCTCGTCGTGATCGAGCTGCTTCTCGTAATAGTGCGCCGCCGCGACCGGCTCGTGCTCGAAGACGACGTCGGTGAAGCCCACCTTCGCGAGCGACGCGGTGAGCCGCTCCACCGCGAGCGCTTCGTCCTCTGGCTGCGACGCGTGCGCGAAGTGCACCGGCCGGCCCACCACGATCCGCTCGCCGAGCGGGCCGAGCTTCGCCTCCGCCTGCGCGCGCAAGTCCGCGAGCAGGAGCGTCATCAGATCGATCAGCGAGTGCGTCCGGTTGAAGATGTTCGTCGCCTGAAACCCGCGATCGGCCAAGTACGACTTGAGCGATTGGATCAGGCGGCCGCGACCTTCGGCGTCGAGGTACCGATCGATCGCGCGGGGCCCAGCGACCGCCTCGAGGCGTCCGTATTTGTCACGCGCCTCGGGATGGAAATAGAGGATCGATCGAAACGTGTCGGAGAGGAGCTTCTCTCCATGGCGACCATGCTCGAACCGCGCGAGCGTGACGTCGCCGCCGTTCTCCGTCACACCAATCGCGCTGTTCGTCGTTCCAAAGTCGAGCCCGACACTCTTCGTCATGGGGAACGAGCGACGATACCAGCCAACGCGTGCCAAGCCGCAGACGACCCTCATCCGGTTGGCCAACGCGCAGGATCTCGCGCGTTTTGAGCATGAAGCTGGCGCGACTGAGGCCTTGTGCTACATCGCCGCCGCCTCGGGGTGATTCGTGGCGTGTTCGGGAGAGGCACGTCGTGACAGCCGCAGGTCTGCGAGCAGGGAAATGCAAACTCTATTCGATCGGGTGCGTGGGATCGTGAGACCGCGTCATTGGTTGGGGGCAGCCGCGCTGATGGCGATCGCTGGCGCACAGGGATGTGCGGGCGAGCGCGATCCGATCAATCGCGTGCAAGTGGGGGTCTTTCCGAAGACGTTCTTCGTCGGAGAGAAGCTTCAAGACGCGTCGGACGATCCGGAGTTCTACTTCCGCACCACGGTCGTCGACGTCTCGGCTGGCGCTGACTCCGAGGAGCTCTTCACGAGCTCGGACGCACAACCGACCGTTCGTATTCGCTGGGAGATCACCGAGCACCAGATCAACGCCCGCCTCTCCTACGAGCTCGTCAACAACACCGACCTCAAGGGAACGAACGGCGCTGACCCTCGCGGTGAAGAACAGCGCGCGACGAAGACGCAGAAGGCGCCCGCGCGACCCACCACCGACGGTCAGATCGTCGCCGCGTTCAAGATCGACAAGCAGTTCGACATTCGGCGCAGCTACAACGCGGAGACCGGCGAAGAGCACAATGTCATCGTCGAGAACGACGAGGACCGTCCCTGGACGCAGCGCGAATACATTCGCGTCGACTGGTCACAGAACCTCGTCAAGGACGCCTACGATCTCGACGCTGCGTCCCAGGCGGGCCTCTACGGCGGCTTCAAGTGGGAGCCGATCGCGTACAACGTCACCGATCCCGAGCATCCCGACGCGCCGATGCTCGACATCAAGGGCGGCTACCTCGATCTGACGAACAAGGCCTTCGCCTCGCCGCAGATGATCCACGACGAGGAGTACGGCGACTTTCCGGTGTGCATGCTCACCGGAGAGTTCCCGCGCGTGAGCTGCAATCCGAGCGAGGTGAAGATGCGCCTCGCGTTCAAGAAGGTCGTCGACACCGACTACGAGCCGCTCGACTACGACGGCAACCGGATGGATATGTTCGGCTACTTCACGAACGATCGGTACGGATACGATCGTCGTTACGGGGTCGTCGACGACCGCTGGCATCGCTTCGCGTCACGCTGGAACGTCT
Source organism: Labilithrix sp. (assembly GCA_044227045.1). GTDB lineage: Bacteria > Myxococcota_A > Polyangia > Polyangiales > Polyangiaceae > Labilithrix. The sequence continues at coordinate 12,099 of JBGAFW010000110.1, read as the reverse complement.
ACGAGAAGTCCCACGCCGAGGCGAAGGTCGCGTGCAACACGCCCGAGACCACGCCGCCCAGCGCGAGCCCGCATCGCGACGACAACAACGACGGCACCGAAGACGAGTGCACGGCGGTGGGTCGCGGATCGAAGTGTGACGAGTTCAAGCAGCTCTGCACGATCCCGATTCGCGATCGCAAGGTGAAGACGATCCCGTGGCACGTCAACCGGGAGTTCCCGGAGGATCTCTTCGAGTCGTCGAAGAACGTCGTCGACAAGTGGAGTGACACGATCCGCGTCGCGATCATCACCGCGCGCCTCGCCGAATGCCGCCGCACGCACGAAGAGGGATGCGAGGGCGCGATGGGTTGGCCGCAGACATGGTCGGACGACTACGTCCCGCCGGTCGGCGCGAACGGCGGCGCCGAGGTGCCGAAGGTGTTCGTGCTCTGCCATAACCCCGTCGACCCGGCGAAGGGCGATGACCCGGCATGTGGCAAAGAAGGCACGAGCCCGCGTATGGGCGACCTTCGCTACAACTTCTTCTCGTACGTCGTCTCGGCGCAGGTGCAGGCGCCGTGGGGCATCATGGTCGACGCCGAGGATCCGCTCACTGGCGAGAAGGTCGCTGGCAGCGTCAATCAATACGGCGCCACGCTCGATCGCGCGGCCGGTCAGCTCGTCGATCTCGTCGACCTCTTGAACGGCGTCACGCCTCCCGACCAGTTCATCCAAGGACGCGACGTGTCCGATTGGGTTCGGTCGAACACCGCGCTCGGCACCACCGCGCGCCCTGCGGCGATGAGCGCCGACGAGCTGAAGACGCGCCTCGGTGCGTTCGATCCGAAGGCGATGGCGCCGTTCGCGACAGGACCTGCGGGGGCGAAGACGCGCTCGGCGGTGCCCGCGTCGGTGCGCCGCTCGCAGCGAATGAAGGATCTCGCGCTCGCCGGAAAGCTCGGCATGGGCAACGGCGCGATCATGGAGCGAATGAAGCGCCTCCAGGGCAGCGAGATCGAAGCCAAGATGGTCACGCCCGACGTCGCGCAGATGGCCGGCTTGAACCCGAAGGACGCCGTCACGACCGAGACGATCAAGCGCGCCGCGCCGTTCGCGTCGACCGCGCCGCTGCTCCGCCGTGCGCTCGATCGCAAGATGAAGATCGGCCGCGCGCAGCGCCACTCGTGCCGCCGTGAGGCGCCCGAGACCGATCACCTCCTCGGCCTGGCCCGCAAGGCGCAGAACCTCTTCGGCAAGGTCGATCCGAAGGACGCCGCCGCGCTGAAGGAGCACAAGGCGAAGATCTTCCAGTGGGGTCGCGAGTCGTACTCCGCGAGCGTCTACGCGCACGAGTTCGGTCACTCGGTCGGCCTCCGCCACAACTTCGCGGGCACGTTCGACTCGCTCAACTACGACAACCACTACTGGCAGCTCCGCACGAAGAACGGGACGGTCACGAAGGTGTGCGCCGCAGGAACGCAAGACGGCAACGACTGCGTCGGCCCCCGCTACTCCGACCCGCTCACGGACGACGAGATCAACGGCGGCATCGGCGGCTACGCCACCTCCAGCGTCATGGACTACCCGGGCGATCAGCAGCTCGACATGTTCTTGATCGGCAAGTACGACCGCGCGGCCGTTCGCTTCGGATACGGCGGCACTGTCGACGTGTGGAACAAGCCCGGCGTCAGCGTGAACGCCGACGGCGACAACAAGGCGCTCGCGTTCGCGGAGACGGGCTTCTCGACGTCACCCGGCCTCTTCGGCGTCATCGACTTCCCGAAGCCCGGCGGCGCGGAGTCGGACTACATCCACTACTCGCAGTACGCGGCGAAGTTCGGGCTGCTCAACGGCTGTCACCCCGACAGCGAGTCGCCGCTCGGCACCACCTGCCAAGGCGCGCCGCTCGACGTCGCCGACTACCGCGACCTCAAAGACTTCGTCGCAGTGCCCGAGTACGCCGCCTTCGCCTCGGTGAAGAACGCGGTCGATCCGCAAGGCCGCGTGCGTCGCGGCTACATGTTCAGCTCCGACGAGTACGCCGACAGCGGTAACGTTCCGTCGTTCGCGTACGACGCAGGCGCCGATCCGTACGAGCAGATCCGGTTCCTCGAGAGCGCGTACGAGAATCGCTACATCCTCGATGCCTTCCGCCGCAACCGCACGATGTTCAACTCGTGGGACGTCGTCTCTCGCGTGCAGGCGCATTACCTCGACGCGATTCAGATGATCAGCAAGGCGTTCGCCTTCGCGATGGTGCTCGACGTCGACGACCCGTCGAAGCCGTCCCCGCAGCTGCTCGTCGACGGCAACTTCGGTCCTGCCGCGGCCGGCGCGAGCGTCGCCTTCGATCTCTTCGCGCGCATGCTCACGCGGCCGGAGCCCGGCTCCTACTGCTCCACCGGCGACTCGAATTGCCCAGGCATTCAGCCGCCCGGTCTCCTCGACTACATCTGGATGGCGGACGCGTATCCGCTCCCCGCGACCACCGCCTATGGCTTCAACGTGGCGCTCGGCTCGGGTCGTTACATCCACAACGACTTCGATTACAACCAAGGCTACTGGTGGAGCGACTACCAGAAGCAGGTCGGCTCGTTCTACGACAAGACGTGGGCGATCTACTACCTCTCCGAGGCGTTCGACTCCTTCATCTCGAACTCGAAGGAAGACTTCGTCGACGGTCGCTACAAGAACGTCAACTACGCGACGATCTACCCCGAGCAGACGCGCCGTCTCTTCGCCGCGATCATGACGGGTGACATCGAGTCGTTCGCGCCCGAGGCAGACGCGAACGGCACCGGCATCCCGAACGCGAACCTCGTCTACCCGCAGTGGCACAACCTCGACGGCTGGGGCACGCGCACCGCGAAGCCGAAGCTCGTCGATCCGGCGTTCGGTTGGAACGAGCAGCTCTACGCGATGGTGTGGGGCACGATGCTCTTCCCGACGAGCTGGTCGAACGCGTTCATCAACGACTCGCGCATCACCGCGCTCGCGAACGAGCAGCTCTCGTGGCCGGCCGCCGAGACGATCACGTTCGTCGACCCGGTGACGAGCATCACCTACCGCGCACACACGAAGGGCACCGAGAAGATCTTCGGCGTCGACAAGCAGAAGACGGTCGGCGCGCGCATGCTCGACTGGGCGAACAACCTCCTCGAAGAGGCGTACATCTGCGAGGTCGACGCGCAGGGCTACTACGTCCTCAACGCCGACGGCACGCCGAAGCTGAAGCTGAAGGCTGGCCAGCCGCAGGTGAACCCGGATTTCCCGGGCTCGGACGCGGCGCTCAAGCGTTACGTCGCCAACCTCGACGTGATGCGGCAGCTCGTGAGCACGTTCGTGCGCCCGCTGAACGACTCCCTCCCGAGCCCTTGAGCCCGATCGCGCGCATCGTGCACGTCGTTGCACGATGATGAGCAACCTCTGAGCGGCGCGTTGCACAGCGCGCGCGTCGTGATCGCGTCTTCCGTAGGGAAGATCGCCTTCGCCACGATCGGCATACGACCTGCACCTCGGTCTTCGATATCTCGAAGGAGGACCTGATGTCGTCGATGATGCGTTCGTGCAAGAAGATCAAGCCGTGGCTCGGCGTGGTCTCGCTGCTCTTCGTCGCGCGTGAGAGCTTCGCAGAGCCAGAGCCGCTCGCGCCGCTTCCAACCGCACCAACCACGCCATCGCCGGCGGCATCACCCGCGCCTTCGCAGCCACCTGCGTCTTCGACCGTGAAGATGACGCTCGAGGCGACCTCGTCGACCCCGCCGAACGCCGATCGCGCCGCCAGCGCCGAGGGAAAGAAGTCCGTCGACGACTCGGTGCTCTTGCACGGCTTCCGCCTCGGCTACGGATACGTGATGAACTACGACGCGCGCGTGCCCGCGTTCGAAGGCAAGAGCCTCAAGGAGCAGACGGGGATGCGCGCCCCAAGCCACTTCCTCCTTGGCTACGAGATCCTCTATCGCGTCGTCAGCCACTCGTGGCTCAACGTGCTCTTGCTCGCGAACGGGATGGTCGCTGGGATCGAGCAGAGCAAGTTCTTGCCGTCGGCGAACTTGCTCATCGGCGCCGAGATCAAGAACTCGTTTCAGATCGGCGTCGGAGCGAATCTCTCACCTCTCAAGGGGAGCGAGGCGCACTTCATCGCCGCGGCAGGATGGACGCCACGCGTCGGGAGCATCTACACGCCGTTCCACGTCTTCTTCATCCCCGACGTCGACGGCGTCCACCGGATGGGCGCGACGACGGGCGTGACCTTCTGATTCGACTCACTTTCGTTGGGTGTGCGCCTCTGGAGTCATCCCAATAGGTGACATCGAATCGGTCACGGAGGGTTCGGTCGCGGGCCGATCGTGGGTTACGCTGCCGGGTGATGGACCGTCCTCGCAGTCATCATCGCCGCTCCCCGTTTGTCTCGTGGGCCCGCTGGTCCGCCATCGCCGTCGCCGTGAGCGCGCTCGTCGTCGCCGCGTCGGCATGCGAGGACGCGACGGTTCCCACCATCAGCTTCGAAGCAGGCGTCATCGAGCTTCCCGATTCGGGCGGCCCCACCGTGACGCCTCCTTCCGACTCGGGAGCTCCCGACACCGCAGCGCCGCAGGTCGACGCGGACGTCGACTCGGGCGTCGACTCGGGCGCGCCTCCGGCATGCGACGACGGCAAGGTCGATCCAGGCGAGATCTGCGATCCGCTCTCGTCGTGCCCGACGTCGTGCACGGCCAATGGCTGCCAGCTTCGCACGCTTCAAAACCCCGGGACCTGCAACGCGCAGTGCGTCGACGGCGCGATGCAGGTCGCCTGCATCAACGGCGACGGTTGCTGCCCCGCGGGCGGCGCATGCAACGCGACGAACGACGACGACTGCAAGGCCGTCTGTGGCAACGGCGTCGTCGAGGGAGCCGAGACGTGCGATCCGGTCGGCACGTGTCCTTCGAGCTGCGCGCCGATCGGCTGCCAGCTCCGCACGCTGCAAGGCGGGGGGACCTGCCAGGCGAAGTGCGTGAACGACAAGCTTCAAACGGCGTGCATCAACGCCGACGGCTGCTGCCCCGCGGGCTGCGACGCCAACAACGACAGCGACTGCAAGCCGGGTTGTGGCAACGGCGTCCTCGAGGCGGGAGAGACGTGCGATCCGCTCGCCTCTTGCCCGCAAGCGTGCCCGCAGAACAAGTGCCAGCTGCAAACGTTGCAGAATGCAGGTACCTGCCAGGCGAAGTGCGTCGACAGTGGCCTCCAGGGCTCGTGCGTGAACAACGACTCGTGCTGCCCGCCTGGCTGTAACGCCAACAACGACAACGACTGCAAGCCGAAGTGTGACAACGGCGTGGTCGAGTCCGGCGAGGCGTGCGATCCGCTCACGTCATGTCCGACGAAGTGCCCGCAGGTCGCGTGTCAGCTCTACACGCTGACGGGCGCAGGTACGTGCCAGGCGGCGTGCACGCCGAGCGGCAACCAGACGAAGTGCATCGACAGCGACGGGTGCTGCCCCGCGGGCTGCAACTCGCTCAACGACAACGACTGCAAGCCGGTCTGCAACAACGGCATCCTCGAGAAGGGGGAGACGTGCGACCCGATCGCGAAGTGCCCGAAGTGCGGCACCGAGCAGTACACGTGTTACCAGAGCACCGGCAGCGCGGCCACGTGCGACATCCTCTGTCACCAGCCGATCACGAAGTGCGGAGCGAAGGGCGACAACTGCTGCCCGTTCAACGCCGCGACGAACGGCTGCGACTCGACCACCGATGACGAGTGCAACGGTGGCGGCTGGAAGTGGGTGCAGTGGCCTACCGCCGTCGACACGACGAAGGGCTGCGTGAACATCACGATCAACAAGATCGTCGCCGGCGGCTCGTACGACATTACGACCTGCTCGCCGCCGGGCGGTGGTGGGACGGGATCCGGCGACCCGGTCATCACGGCCGTCGTCGACGAGAAGGGCAACCAATACGCGGTCGCGAACGACAACTGCACCGATCCGACGGCGCTGCCGAACCTCGCCGGATCGACCTGCACGAACAAGGCGAACGCCTTGACGATGGCGTGCGCTTCGCCGAGCCCTGGCGGCTTCCGCGCGCAGCCGGGCATCACGGCGTTCCGCGTCACGATCTGCCCCGCGCCAAGCGCGGCGGGCGGCACTGCGGGCACCACGCCGCTCTACATCTGGTTCAACGCCACGCAGCAGCCCTCGCCGAACTAGCGCGCGGAGCTCTTCGCTTCGGAGATGTCTTCCTCGGAGTCGACCTTCACTCCGAGCATGTCGCGCACGAGCGTGACGAGCACCTTCGTCGTGTACGGCTTGGGCAGGAACCGCAGCTCGGACCGGTGGATGCCGAGGCGCAGCATGTCGTCGTCGGTGAACCCGCTCGTGTAGAGGACGAGTGTGTGCTCGTAACGTGCGCGGAGCGCGTCGGCGAGCTGGCGTCCGTTCATGCCGGGGAGCATCACGTCGGTCACGAGCAGATCGAAGGGGGCTTGCCGGCTCTCCGCCTCGGCACGCTCGGCCTCGATTGACCGCGAGCGATCGATCTCGTCGAGCATCGCGATGGCATCTTCGCCGCTCGGCGCGGAGAGCACGCGAAACCCTGCGCGCTCGAGCGTCTTCTGCGCCACACGCCGGACAGCATCTTCGTCCTCGACCACGAGCAGCGTCAGCTCCGCTCGTCGCGGGGACGAGCTTCGCAGAAAGCTCGCCGAGTGCGGCGACTCCGACGACGCGCCGAGCACGGTCGGCGAGGCGCTCTCGCAGGGAATGAAGATGCGAAAGGTCGTCCCGGACGGCTCGTCGTCGATCTTGGACAGCGTCCGCATGCGCGAGGTGACCTCGATGAAGCCGTTCGCGCGCTCGACCACTCCGTGCACGACCGAGAGCCCAAGGCCCGTTCGTCCCGTCGCGATCGAGCCCTTCGTCGTGAAGAACGGCTCGAAGATCTTGGACTGCACGTGCGCGGGCATCCCGCATCCGTCATCCACGACCTCGAGCTCGATGTAGCGACCCGGAGGTCGATCGGGACGACCGAACGTCGCCGGATCGATCTCGACGTCCCGCGTACGAATCGTCAACGACCCGCCGTTGGTCATCGCTTGCCGTGCGTTGAGCGCGAGGTTCGTGAGGACGCTCGACCAGTGCGCGGGATCGAGCCGCACGCGAGCATTCGCGGCGCTGAGCGAGATCTTCAGCGAGATATCATCACCGAGAAGACGCGCGAGCGCGCGATGTGACTCGCTCACGACGTCGTTGAAGTCGACGAGGCGTGGCTCCTGAATGTCGCGCCTGCTGAACGTGAGCAGATCGCGCGTGACGAACGACCCGCGCTCGACCGCATGGCGAATGTCGATGAGGCACTCGCGCGCAGGAGCGTCGAGCGGCATCGACGCGAGCGCCTCGTCGGCGCAGATCGAGATCACCGAGAGGATGTTGTTGAAGTCGTGCGCGACGCCGCTCGCGAGGCGCGCGATCGATTCCATCATCGGAGCGGCCGACGCCGACGACGCAGCGGGCGGCTGGCTTGTGCGCACAGAGGTTCCTCTCGAAGGAACGATCTCGCTCGCGAGCCGACCCTCCTCGTCTTCAGGCTTCGAATGCAAAGGTCCTCAACGCAGCTCCCGTGCGTGCACTCTGGCACCAGAATCGATCGGTGCCGCTCCCATGAACCGTAGCAACACGAAGGACTTCGAGTTTCAGAAATGACTCGATGTGGAAAACCTGTGCGACGAACCACGTGTCGTTATCGTCAGTGAAGATATTTTACAGCGTAAGAGGAATAGCTCATCGCGCACACCGGTGGTGTGATGGTGATGCACGAACGCGACGTCGGTCGCGCTCCCACGAGACTTTTTTTTCGGTCGCGCGGTTGCCCGGGCTCAGGGCTCGGGGCGGCCACCGAAGGTGCGCTGAACCATGTCGATGAGAATGGGCGCCGCTTCCATCGCGCGCGACTCTTCGCCTCGCAAGACGTAGCGCATTGCAACAGCTTCCATCGCCGAGACGAGCGCAAAGACCCGAAGCTCGTCGGGTGGGAGCTCGGTGCGGCCGATCGCGTGCGCTTGCGCGACCCCGTCGTAAACCAGCTTCGCGAAGCGTCCCATCATCTGCTCGTGCGCGGCCTCGAACTCGGGGCCTGCCGAGCGAACGACGCGGAAGATCACGCGCGCGACATGCGGGAAGGCGCCGATGCCGCCGAGAAAGCCCGTCACGCCCATGCGCAGGCGCTCGCCCTGCTTCGACTCGGCGTTCTGCACGGCCATCTCGACCGCCTTGAACGCGCGTCGCGTGGCCTTCTGATGGAAGGTGAGGAGGCAGTCCTTCAGATCGTCGAAGTGCTCGTAGAACGTGCGCCGGCTCATCCCCGCGCGCGTGACGATCGCCTCGACCGTCGCGTCGGCCCATCCCATCTCGGCGAACACGTGTCCTGCGGCGTCGAGCAGCCGCCCGAGCTGCTCGCGGTGACGGTCGTCAGCGCTGCGCGAGCGATCGTATTTGCCGCGACCGGGGGCGCGATCGCTCTCGGGCGCGATCTCGGTGCTCGATCCCTCTGCGCTCTCGGCGTCGCGGCGCCCACGCGAGGACTTCGGCGCGGGCGTCGCGGCCGATGCCGAGCGTCGGGTCGTGCTGCGCTTGGCCGCGTCTCTCGCCATGTCGGCAAGAGTATCCCCGACTCCGCGAAAAGGAGCCAAGGATGTTTTCTTATCTCGTCTTTCGCGCGGACGGATGGAGGAGCTCACGCACGAGACTACGCGCATGCCGCGGATGGTATTCGTCCGGCCGCGGGTTCTTCCCTCGCTGCGTGTCCCCTTCGAGGACGGGCGTGAGGAGCTCCATCGGGATGCCATTCATCCCGACCCGCGCGCCGACGAGCCCGCCGACGATGCACGCGTTCGTATCCGTGTCGCCGCCGCCGAGCAGCGTCTCGCGGAGGGCGTCGAGGTAGCTCGTCCCCAGCATCAAGTGGCGAAACGCATGCGTGAAGCCGATGCGCACGAAGCCATCTTGGGGCGTGAACGGAACGACGACGCCGTCGCGTGCGTCACGCAGCCATTGCGTCGGCTCTGCGAAGGGGCGCGCGAGGACCTCGGCGATCGCGACCGCGCCACGCACGTCGTTCGGCGCGAGGATGAGATGACGGATCGCCATGACGTACGCGACCGCGGCGCCGACGCACGCGTCGTTTGGATGGGAGAGACGCGCGTCGCGAAGGACCGCTTGCATCGTGTCGTCTGCAGACTGCCTTGCGCCCCACACCGCGAGAGGCGTCGCGCGCATCAAGCTGCCGTTGGCCTTCGACTGGATGCATCGCACGCTCGCGACCCTGGTCATGACCGGCGCGGCGCCTTCGCGCTCGCTCGCCTCCCGATGCTCCGGGTGGCGGAGGCAGCCGAGCGAGCTCGCGGTCGTCGACCCGATGTCGAATGGACGCGACGCGACCCACGCCGCATACCGTCGCGCGGCGCGCTCCGTCGGGGACATCGGCGCGACGTCCATGGCGAGGGCGTGCAAGAGGCTCATCGTCAGCTCGCCGTCGTCGGTGACCTGACCTGGCGCGACGCCCCACGTGCCTCCCCCTGGCATCCGCAGCGCGTGCGTGACGTCTTCTTCGCGGATCGTGCCGCGGAAGAACTCGAGCACGGCGCCCGCGGCGTCGCCGACGAGCGCCCCGAGCACGGCCCCAAGCGCGATGCGCTCGTCCTGATCCTTGGCTTCGCCGTTGGTGCTGGAGGTGGCGTTCTCGTTCGTGTTTTCGCTCATGGTCTCGCTTTTCGGGCCCGTCTCGCTCGTGCGCATAGAAAAAGTATAAGTTACTCTTTTGCGAGCGCAAGGCCGATGGTCATTTTTCCAAGGCCACCTGGACGGCCGGATCGCGTCGTCTCTACGATCGGCACACGTGAGCTCGCGCGTCGACCGCATCCTCGAAGCCGTCTATTCGTTCGCCCCCGAAGAAGAGTGGCTGGACGGCGTCGTTCACGCGCTCGAGCCCTACAGCTTGAGCCAAGGCATCTTGGCGTACGTCTCGACGCTGGCCGATCCCATCGCGATGCGTGCGCTCGTCAACCGGAGCACGGCCGACACGGAGGAGGCGCGCAAGGTGACGCTGCAGCCGCCTCCGTTTTACCGCCGGGTCCACGCCCCGCTTCCCCTGAGCTTCAGCCAGCGTGTGTTCGCGGAGATCGCCGACGAGCTCGGGCTCGACCTCCACGCCACGCTCGACAGTGCCCCCTACCGAACGCCGCCCGCGATGTGGGGGCTCTGCGGTGGTGATGCGGGTGTCGAGAGCGCGCTCGTCGTCTTCGTGTGCAAGGACCATGAAGAGCACTCGGCCCGCGACAAACACACGCTCGATTGCGTCGGCGCACACATCAGCTCGGCGCTCCGCCTGCGATCCCTCTTGCCGAAGCCCGACCCCAACGAGTCGGTCGTCGAGGCCGTGCTCGATCCGAACGGGAAGGTCCTCCACGCGCGGAGCGAGGTTCGAGAAGGCGACACGCAGGCCCCGCTCATCGACGCGCTCCGTCGATCCGAGAAGGCGAAGCTCCGGCGCGCGAGCCCGGAGGAGCGGCTCGACGTGTGGAAGGCGCTCGTCGAGTGTCGCTGGTCGCTGCTCGAGAACGTCGAGCGGGACGGCAAGCGCACCATCCTGGTCTGCCGCAACGAGCCGCGCACGGCGCCCCTTCGGACGCTGACCTCACGCGAGACGAGCGTCGCGACCTACGTGGCGCTCGGGCACTCGTACAAGTACATCGCCTACGAGCTCGGGATCCCGGTCTCCACCACCGCGGCGCTCTTCCAGTCGGCGATGCGAAAGCTCGGGGTGAAGACCCGCGCCGAGCTCGTTCAAATCTTGTCGTGGGCGTAACCTGGCCGAGGCCCCGCGGCGCGATCCAGTTGGATCGACGGCGCATCGACGATGGGCCAAGAAATGTGGATGGACGAACGAGTCATGTCGGCAAATGTCGGCAAGCGCGGGTAAAAAATAGGCACATTCCGATCACGGGATGGATAAGAAACCCCCCGGATCACCCGGTTTGCGCATGGTCTGACTCTTGAAGCGCACACGCTCAGGGGAACGAGAATGAGCGGAGCGGGAAAGATCGTCGCGTCGGTGTTCGTGATGGGCGCGCTCGTGATGGCGTGCAACGCGGACTTCGAGGGCGACACGATCGGCGGCAAGCGGTCGGCGGACTCGACGCACCCGGCGAGCACCGAGCAGTGCACCGGCGCCGCCGCCCTCACGCCCGAAGACCCCGCCAAGTTCCCCGCATGCGCGTGCGCCAAGGGCGGCAAGGCGCGCTGCGTCCCGAAGGACAAAGTCCCCGGTCAGGTCGCCTCGCAGCTCGACTCGTGCACCGAAGGTGGCGCGGGGGTCTGCGTTCCCGATCCGCTCGTGAAGAGCGGCGGCGCAGCGCCTCCGACGTGCAAGTCTGCGTTCGGCGAAGGCCGCTGCATGAGCCTCTGCGTCCCCGAGGTCGCGAAGAACGGCACGCTCTTGAACCGCGGCGAAGGCAACACGTGCGCGGAAGACGAGCGCTGCGTCCCGTGCAACAACCCGCTGAAGGGCGGCGAGCCCACCGGCGTGTGCGAGATCGGCAAGCCGCAGCCCGCGTCGTGCACGAACAACGGCGACAACGACAAGGGCAACGCCAAGTCGAACACGGCGCCGCTCACGTGCCCCTATACGGGTCCTGCCGTCGTCGACGTGAAGACCTTCCCGACGTGCGGTGACGGCGCGCGCTGCGTCCCGTCGAACCTCGTCCCGGCGAGCGCGGCGTCGATGCTGAAGACCTGCGCGGGCGGCCTCTGCGCGCCCGAGAAGTCGATCGCCGCCGGTGGCCAGTACCTGCCGAAGACGTGCAAGTCGGCCGCGGACGCCGAAGGTCGCTGCCTCAACGTGAACATCCCGGCCGTCGACGCGCAGAAGGCGAGCCTTCCTCAAGACACGTGCGACGCGAACGAGCGCTGCACGCCTTGCTTCAGCCCGCTCGACGGGAAGGAGACCGGCGCGTGCAAGAGCGTGTCGTGCGACTCCCCGAAGCAGCCCGCGAAGACCTTCGCCTCCTGCTGCCAGGGCAAGGGGTCGGGCGGCAAGTGCGTCCCGAAGTCGATGATCCCGGCCGCGAACCAAGACAAGCT
>JBGAFW010000109.1:0-30427 GCA_044227045.1 Labilithrix sp. | reverse complement strand
GTCCGCTCCTTCGGACAAGGCGCGCTCGAGTTCACGCCTGGCTGGTGCATCGGCTGGTGGTTCATCCCGTTCATGAGCCTCGTCAAGCCGTACCAAGCGATGAAGGAGATCTGGCGCGCGAGCGATCCCGAGGCCGTGAAGAATGGACCAACGGGATGGATGACAGCGCCCACGGCGGGGATCCTCCCGCTGTGGTGGGCGATGTATCTCATTGGAGGACTCATCGGCGGCGTCGTCGCCGTCGCGACGATGAGCGATCCGAGCTCGGGCGGACCGGGCAAGATGGTGGGTCACCTCTTCTCCGTGGTCGCTGCCATCGCGGTCGTGTCGATCATGCGTCAGATCGCGGCTCGCCAAGAGGGCTCGTGGCAAGTGCTCACGGCGATGCCCCAGCAAGCCGCGCAGCCGTATCCGGGTGGGCCCTACCAAGGACCCGCCTACGGCCCACAATACTGAGCCGATTCGAGCCGATTCGATTCCTCGCGCGAAATCTGATCCGTCCGAAGGGGCGGCGCACACCTAGAAGTCACGTGCTACCTTGAGGTGATGCCCGTGGCTTACCGGCGAGCTTTTTTCTTAACAACTTCATTCTCCGTCGCCTCTCTCGTCCTGCTCCTCGAAGCGAGCGACGCGCATGCGTTTTGTCGTACGACGACGCAGCCTCTTCCGGCGAGCTACAGCCCGACGAAGTGCTTCACCGACGGCCTCTTCCTCTACTGGCGCGGCGCCTGCGTCAGCTACAGCATCAACCAGGCGGCGAGCCGCAACATCCCGTTCGACGACGCCAAGCGCATCATCGACGAGTCGTTCGCGCGCTGGATGAACGTGCAGTGCGCCGACACGGGCGAAGCGCCCGGCATCGCGGTCTCGAACGCCGGCAAGGCCGAGTGCGATCAGGTCATCTACAACCCCGAGTCGGCCAACCAGAACCTGATCGTGTTTCGTGATGATGGCTGGCCCTACAGCGATCCGAACAGCACGCTCGGCCTCACCACGGTGACGTTCAACGCCGAGACCGGCGAGATCTTCGACGCGGACATGGAGATCAACGCGTCGGGGCGCAACCTCTCGATCACCGATCAGGTCCCCGCCAACGGCTTCGATCTCGCGAGCGTCATCACGCACGAGGCAGGTCACTTCTTCGGGCTCGCGCACGCGACGGACTCGAAGGCGACGATGTTCGCGAGCTACAAGCCCGGGACGACCGCGCTCCGCACGCTGACCGCGGACGACAGCGAGGGCCTCTGCGCGATCTACCCGACGACGGCGACGCGCATCGTCTCGACCGCCGCATCACCCACCGGAAAGCTCGACGCGACCGCGTGCGACCAACCCGAGGCACGGCCTCACGGCGAAGTGCACCCGAGCCCACGTCGAGCAGCGGCGCGCGGAGGTCGCGCGGTCGCGTGCTTCGGCGAGCTCGGCGACGTCGTCATGGCTGGCCGCGCTGAGCGCTTGGCCTCATCGCCAGCTCCGGCGCCGCGACGCGACGCGCGTGACTCAGCGCGTCTTCGCGCGCGACGTTGAGCGCGAAGCGGTAAGGCCGCTGGGCCATCCGCTTGGCGACGCGTGCTCGAGCGCGCTCGAGCCACGAGGCTTCTCGCCACGCCAGGGCGGTCTTGCCGCTCGCGTAGAGGACATGTCCGGCGATCCCGGCGAGGATGCAGCCGATGTCCGCCCCATCCGAGATCAGGATGACGGCGAGGAGCGCGGTCGCGTAGAGCGCGAAGAGCGAGACGAGCGCACGAAGCCGCTTGAGCCGCGCGCTGTCTTCCTCTTCTTCGAGCCAGCTCTTCGCGTGACGTTGCGCGACCTGAGAAAGGGGAAGGGGAAGACGGGATAACGACAGGTTCATGATGCGACTCGTCTCGAGAAGTTGCACGCCACGCGCCAGACCTACGCGGCTCGCGCTGCCGCAGATTTCTCGGGTGTTCGCGGGGCGCGATGGATCACCGATTGCTCACAAAAGCCTACATAAGCACCTTCCATGATCCATCGAGAAAAGTGGCCTCCGCCAGGTTCGGTGATTCGTGCAGCGGCCGCGCATTGACGATGAAAAAGTAGTAATTACTCTATTGGGACGATGTCTCTTCCTCCCTTCGATCTCCACTTCACTCCCTCGCGCGGGCCGTCGCGAAACGAGGCCGCGCGCCTCGCGCGCGAGGCCGTCGCGATCACCGAGCGCGGCGAGTACACGAACGCTGGAGGACGCCGCGTTCGGATCGACGATCTGGTGAGGCGCGCGGTCGCGAGCACGGTCGAGCATGGTCCCGACGCCGAGCTTCGGCGCGCGACCCGCGAGGACGAAGGGCGACGCAGCCGCCCGATGCACACGACCGTCTTCAACGGGACGAGCCTCGAGGCCGGCCGTGAGCTCACGCGCGTCAGGGCAAGCGGCCGCTCATCCTCAACTTCGCGTCGGCCAAACACGGCGGCGGCTTGAACGGCGCGCGCGCGCAAGAAGAGTCGCTCTGCCGCCAGTCGTCGCTCTACGCCTGCCTCGCCGGACGATCGATGTACGCCTTTCACGCGCGCCAGCACGATCCCATTTACGCAAGCTTCATGATCTATTCGCCCGACGTGCCGGTCTTCATCGACGACGACGGCGTGCTGCTCGACGAGCCGTGGCTTGCGTCGTTCGTCACGTCCCCTGCGCCCAACGCCAAGGCCGTGCTCGATCGCAGGTCAGGCGCTGGCAGGAGGTCGAGGACGCGCTTCACGACGCGCGTCACGTGGCTTCTCGACGTCTGCGTTCATCACGGTACATCGCGACCCCGTGCTCGGCGCGGGGCTGCGGTGCGTTTGAACGATCCGCGCGCGTCGCGTAGGCATTCTACGACGAGCCTCCACCGCGATTTTCCGCGACGCGTTCGACGAGGTGACGTTCGCCGTCCTCGATTGGTCGGTGGAGCGTCGCTTCATCCGTCCGTTCGTCGAGCTCTTCCACGGCCGCGACCCCTGACGAGCCGGCCCGGAAGGGTTACCTTTCGTCGTCATGCCGTCGCGCGTGTTTCTCTTGTCGCCCGCGCGCCTCGACGGCGTGCGGGCCAAGGCGCTCCGCGAGCCGAGCAAGCGAAGCACCTCGGCGATGGCCGCGGCGCTTCGAACGCGCGAGGGTGCGGCGATCGGCGACGTCTTTCGTTACCTCTCGGGCCTCTATTTCCGCGGCAAGCTCGCGTACGGAAAGAGGTTCGCTCGGCCGCCGGAGGGGACGTGGCTCGGCAGTGGCGCGCTCGTCATCACGTCGAACCGCGGCCTCGTGCCGGCCGAGACACGGATCACGATCGATCACGTCGAGGCGTTCGCGGAGACGAACATCCACGCCGCCGACAAGACGTTTCGAGCGCCGCTCGTGCGCGACGCCGAGCTCGTGCGGTCCGCGCTCGGTGAGGATGGCGAGATCGTCCTCCTCGGCAGCGTCGCGCAGGCGAAGTACACCTCCCCGCTGCTCGAGGTGTTCGGCGATTCGCTCCTCTTCCCTCATGACTTCGTCGGGCGCGGCGACATGAGCCGAGGCGGCCTGCTTCTCCGCGCGGTCGAGGATGGAAAGGAGCTGCCCTACACGAAGGTCCGTGGCGCGCTCCTTCATGGCGCGCGACCTCCGAAGCTCGAGCGACGCCGCCTCTCGCGCAGCTAAGCGCCCGCTCGTTAGATGTCGCCTTGCTCGTGGCGCAGGTACACCTGCTGCGCGCACTCGCGCCACTCGGGATCATCGCCCGCGTAGCAGGCGAAGCCATAGACGAGCGGCATCGCCGGCATCGGGATGTCGTCGAGGACAGAGAGGATCTCGGCGGGCGTCGTCGGGATGCCACCCTTCTCCATCAGCTCGCGCAGCGACTCGCGCTTCACCTCGCGCGTGGTCGGCAGGAGCTTCGACGGATCGATCCGAAGGCCGGTCACCGTCCCGAGCAAGCGAAGGCGAGTTTCCCCGCGCTCGGGGAGCTCGCCGGTGCGCCGCGTGAGCATTGCGACGACGACCATCAGCACGCCGAGGACGAGGGATCATGATCGGTACGGTGTGCGTCGTGAGGTGACGACGACCGGCAGGGCGGCGGCGAGGATCGGGAGCCACACGCGACCAAAGTAGAGCATCACGCTGCGCCAGTCGGCTTGAATGCGCAGATCGTTTCCGCGTCCGCTCATCGTAGCGGCCATCGCGGTGCAACATACAAGCATTCGACCGGCAGGAGGAATGCCTCGAAGCGCGTCGCGATGTAGTGCCCATCGACCTCGTCGATGCGGCCCATCATCATGGCGACGAACGCTTTCCCTGACGCTGGCTTCTTCTTCGTCGACGGCTCGCTCTGCTCCGTTCGCTGCGCGCGAGGATCCGGGTCTCGCGGGACACCCAACGAGCGCGGGCGCGCTCTTTCTCGCCTTCGCGCGTTCGTGCGGCGCCGCGCGCGGGGAGATTCTCGAGCAGCCGCGTCGTCGCCTTCATCACCGCTTCGACGGCGCGCTCGACCTCGGGGGCGACGGCCTTGCCTGGCTCACGCGACGTGATTCCGCTCACCTTCCGAACGTACTGCAACGCGGCGGCGCGGATCTCTTCCGGCGTGGTCGGTGGCTCGAAATGGTGAAGAACGCGGATGTTGCGGCACATGGGCGTGCCCGAACGCGTACGGGCGCGGGCCTGCCTTGTCAACGTCTTCGGCCCCTCTCGGGCTCGCCTGGGAGCTCAGGGATGACGTCGCGCGCGCGCCTTGGCTCGGTGCGGCACCGTCGCGCTTGCGGCCGGCGTCAGCTTGTCCGCCGGCATGTCGAGCGCGGTCGTCGTTGGTGTGGTTGGCGTGCTCGGGCTCTTCTTGGCCCTGATCGTCGGATCGTCGTCGGCTTTCACGGAGAGCGACGCGCCAGGCCTGGCGACGCGGGGCGCTTCACGCGCGGTCGCCTGCGGCTCGGCTCATCGGCGCTCGCGGTGCGAATGGCGCCGATACCCACACGAAAGACGAGGGCGACGCCGATCACGACGCCGAAGAAGAGCAGCGGCGCTTCCGAGAAAAGGCGAGCGATCCTGTAACGCGCCCGGACAAAACCAAGGGGAACACCCGCGGGGAGAAGGTCGTGGACGCGCACCTCTAGCTTCGTACGCAAGAGGTTCGAAAAGTTCCCGCGCGTTTGTGTTTGTGGAGGCGCCAACACCTAAGGCGATGACATCCCACCAAGAGCGGTTGTAATTTGCCGTCCACTCCATGAAGCGCAAGCCGAAGCTCACGAAGAAAGAACGAAAAGCCCTCGCTCCGCCGCGCCCGCAGCAAGCCGCCGCGGGAGGAGATGGCCACCAGCACATCCACTGCATCGCGTGCGGGAAGCATCTCGACGAGGCCGACTTCGAGCCGCCGGCCACCGCCACGATCATCACGTGCGATCACGGCTCGAACTTCCCGTCCTGCGTGAAGTGCATGCCGCAAGCGATGGCGCTCGTGAAAGAGCACGACCGCACCAACCAGCCCGTCAAGGTCGCGGGCGCCTGGCACTAGCCCGCCGCGTTGGCTAGAGGACGGCGATCTCGTGGCTGACCATGCGATCGCCGTCGAACAGGAAGCGGCCGCGAAAGCGCTTCTTTTCGAGGAGCAGCGGCAGCCAGAGCGCGTCGTCGGCCCACATGCGCGCGAACGGGATCGCGTCGAGCGGCGCCCATAGGGGAGTCGCCTCGTCCGTCTCGGTGGGCTCGCCGAGGCATGTGGTGGCGCGAAAGACGTGGCAGTGAAGGCGGTAGCCGTCGACGAACTGAAAGCTCAGCTCGCCGTGCTCGACCACGTCCGTCGCGCCGACACAAAGCTCCTCGCGCAGCTCACGCACCGCCGCGTCGAGCGCGCTCTCTCCAGGATCGATCCGGCCGCCTGGACCGTTCACCTTGCCGGCCCCGAGGCCGCGCTTCTTCTCGATGAGGAGGACGCGCCTCTCGGCTTCGTCGATCACGAAGAGGAGCGTCGCGCGATCGATCGGGACCCAGCGCTCCCAGTCGACCTCGAAGGGAGGCCGCAACGCAGAAGAGGAGGGGCGGTCCGCTGTCATGGTGAGAATCGGCTGATACTGCGTCTTCGGTTTGGCGGAAAGATCCAGCAATTCCGTGGATAAGCAGTGATTCTGGTAGGCCGCGATGTCAGGAGCCGCGATCCAGGAACGCGGTCTCGAATTGGTGTTGGCTGAGGTTCGAGTAGCTCGAACTAGCGGAAAATCCAGCAGATCGAAATCCCGCCCCGAGCGGAACGTCCCTTGCTCGTCTCCAAGGCATGAGTGCGAGCGTCCGACCGTCGATTCCCCGTCCGTCCTCGAAGCCTTCCACGGCGCCCGCCGCTTCCACCTCGGTTAACCCGCCGCGCCCCACGGCGTCGGTCCCCCCGCCTCCCGCGTCTGGCCCCACGCTGGCCAAGACCTCGGTCGCGCCCGCGTCTGCCGCGCCAGCGCCGGTCCGTGAGCGCCTCGCGACGCTCGATCTCGACGACGGTGACATCGTCGGCGTCGCGGTCGCGCCGATCAAATCCACGCCGCCGCCCGCGCCACGAAAGACCTCGATGCCTCCGGCCGCTCCGCTCTCCGTTCGCCCGGCTGCGCCCGCCGCGCCGGTCGCGATGAAGAGCAGCATCCCGCCTGCACCGCAGAGCAGCGTCGTCCCGTCGAAGGTCTCCGTCCCGGTTCCGTCGGGCGCGAAGATGCCGACGCCAGGGCTGGCCTTCACGCCGCCGCGCGTCCCGACGTTCGACGATCCGATCTCGGTCGACGTCGAGATGCCAGCTTCGGTGCGTGCGCCGGTCGCCGCGCCCGCGCCCGTTGTCGTTGCCGCGCCCGTCTCGCAGCAGCCCGTCTCGCAGCCTCCATCCACGCTGCCCGCGCCCGTCTCGGTCGCGCCGCCGCCTGCGTCGATCCCTGCGCCCGCGCCCGTCTCGGTCGCGCCGCCGCCTGCGTCGATCCCTGCGCCCGCGCCCGTCGCTCGCGTGATGACGCCGATGGCCTTTGCGCCGCAGCCGGCTCCGCACGTGCCGCCGCCCGCAAAATCAGGCACCTCCGTGTCGCGCCTCTCGATCAACGATCCGACCGACCTCATCTTCGACGGGATGTACGGCCTCACGTTCGCGAAATCGACGGGCGAAGCCGCCGAGATGTGCGCCGAGACGTTGGCCCGCGCGCTTGGCGCTCGCGCCGTCGTCATTCACACGCACGATCTCATGAGCCGTGAGCTCCGCGCGATCGGCGCGCACGGCGATGGCGACTTCGACATCATCGGCTCCGCCGAGGCGAGCGAGGACGACATGGTCGCGTCCGCCGTCATCTGCAACCAGAAGTCCGTGACGATGAAGTTCGACGGCGAGCTCCCGCGCCTCGCGCCGAAGCGCCTCCACGCCGTCGGCGCGCCGCGCACCCTCGTCGCCGCGCCCGCGATGGCATGGGGCCGCTGCCTCGCGATCATCGAGGTCATCGACGCCGACGAGCGCTTCGCGACGCGCGTCGCCGACTCCGCCGCCTATGTCGCCGAGCACTTCGCGCAGTTCCTCAGCGGCGCCCACGCCGCCTGAATTGCGCAAACAAGCGTCGCCACCGCGTGACAACAGGATCAGAAAGATCCAGCCCTGGTGCGTGAGACGCGCCGGTGATGCTGTAAAAATCCGGTGATTCTCGAAAAACGGCTCCTTTATCGGTCGGCATAGCGACTGCAGTAACCCCAAGCACGAGATGACGGACGCCCTCGCGGCTCCTCCTCTCCGCACGCGCGACGAGTGGCATGTCGCCCAGCGTGTGTTTCGTCCAACTCGGGATGAGGTGCTTGATGCGTTCAGCTCTCGGCATGTTCGTCGGTGTCTTCGTGGCGGCGGCTCTCGTGGGGTGTGGAGGCGACGACAACTCGCCTGGGCTGCGAAACGGCAAGACCGAGACGAACGCCCCCGGCGCGACGAACGGCGGCACGACCGATCCCACGGGCGGCGGCGTCACGACGACGCCGGCCGAGCAAGCGTGCGCGACGGCGCCCGCCGCGACCGCGCTGAGCGACGTGAAGGACGCGAAGGACGCGCACCTCGCCGGCAAGGCCGTGTTCTTCACGTCGGGCCCCAAGGTCCTTCGCGTGACCAAGGACGGCAAGGCGACGAAAGAGATCTACACGTCGACCGATCTCGTCCGCTCCTACGTCGACGCGACGTCGTTGATCGTCCTCGAGGCCGCCGCCGACGCGCCGGACACGACGACGATCCGCGTGATCAAGGCGAACCCGGCCGACGTGACGCCGAACGCCGATCCGGCCGCGCCCGCGATCCTCCCGTCGAAGGACTTCCCCGAGTTTCCCGCTGCCAAGGACGGCGCGCTGAACACGCTCGGCACGACGACGACCGCGAACTTCAACGCGGCGGGGACGCGCATCTTCGCGTCCGACGAGACGTCGTTCTACGTCCTCGCCGACACGGCTGCCGGGACGTCGATCGTCCGCTTCAACAAAGACACGCTCGCGCAGACGAACATCGTGACGACGACCAACGCGATCAAGAACCCGCAGGTCGCGAGCAACGCGGTGTGGTACGTGCGTGACGAGCAGCGCGTGTTCAAGGTCGCCATCAACGTGACCGACGACAACGGCAACGTGACCGACGCGGTCGGTGAGCCGACCGAGGTGTTCGGCGTCAGCTATTCGAACGTGAACCTCGCCGTCAACGACAGCGCGGCGTTCATCACCACCGGCGAGGCGATCGAGCGTCGCGACCTCACCGGCGCGAACCCGACGACGATCTTCGACGCGCAGAAGAGCAAGGTCGCCGCGCGTCTCGGGATGTCGACGATCAACGGCGGCGCGCTCTACGTGGGCAGCGAGCAAGCCGACGCGAAGGTCAAGCACGTCATCCGCGAGGTGAAGCTAGGAGCGACCGGCGACGAGCGCCTCATCGCGTGTGGTCGCTCGCTCATCGGCGGCATGGCCGTCGACGCGACGAACGTCGTTTGGACCGAGGAATCCGGCGTCTTCATCGCGCCTCGCTGAGGCCGCCGCGAAGACTCTCGTCCCGCGTCGCCTTTCGCTAAGATGCTCGGCTCCATGAGCACGAGCACAGACACGACGACGACCACCAGCTTCGAGTCCCTCACCGTCGAGCGCAGAGACGGCGTGGCCGAGGTTGTCCTCACCGGCCCGGGCAAGGGCAACGCGATGGGACCGGCATTCTTTCGCGAGCTGCCCGAGGTGTTCACCGACCTCGATCGCGACGAGTCCGTTCGCGTCGTCATCCTGCGCGGCAAGGGCGGCATCTTCACGTACGGGCTCGACCTCAAGAGCGTCGCGCCCACGTTGATGCCGCTGCTCTCGAGCGAGAACCTCGCCGCCGAGCGCACGAAGCTGCTTCGTTTGATCGGTGATTGGCAACGCGCGGCCGACTGCATCGAGCGATGCACCAAGCCCGTCATCTGCGCGATCGCCGGCCCGTGCATCGGCGGCGGAATCGACATCGCGTCGGCCTGCGACATCCGCCTCGCGTCGCGCGACGCGAAGTTCAGCGTCCGCGAGGTGAAGATCGCGATCGTGGCCGACCTCGGGAGCCTCCAGCGCCTGCCCAGGATCATCGGGCACGGCCACACGCGCGAGCTCGCGTTCACGGGCAAGGACATCGACAGCGCGCGCGCCTTGGCGATCGGGCTCGTCAACGAGGTCTACGAGGACGAGTCCGCGCTCCTCGCCGCGAGCCTCGAGATGGCGCGGCAGATCGCGAACAACCCGCCGCTCGCCGTCCAGGGCATCAAGCAAGTGCTCGCGCACGGCGACGAACGACGCATCCTCGAAGGAGAGCGCTTCGCCGCGGTGTGGAACTCGGCGTTCCTCGCGTCGCGCGATCTGATGGAGGCGATGACGGCGTTCATGGAGAAGCGCCCGCCGAAGTTCACGGGGCGCTGAGCTATTTGTCGATCGCCATGAACGACACGTAGCGCGCGATCTGCTTGACCGACTCGGCGCCCGCCGAGGTGAGCTCGATGCCGATCGCGCGCGGATCGCCGCCTTCGCCCGATTGCGGCGAGCGGCTCCACTTCACGACGCCGGCCTCGGAGACGACCTTGCCGTCGATCGGCAGGGCGAAGCGCACGGTGACCTGCGCTCCGTCGGGGATCTTGCCTCGGGTGACGACGAAGAGACCGCCCTCCGAGATGTCCTCGCTCCGGCCATCGACCGCGCCGACGCCGGAGACCTCGACGCGCACCGGCGTGCGGTAGGGCGCGCGTGGAAAGCGTCGAAGCTCTTCGACCTTCGGCGCGGGAGCCGGCTCGGAGCTCGCGTCGCTCTTCGCGTCGTCGGAGGTCGCGGCTTGCTGCGCGGCCATCTCGTCGAGCGACGCCGGGCGATGGGATGCGCGTCGCTCGGGGTTGGCGGCGAGGAACGCCATCGAGTCGCGCCGGCGCGGCGACGCCGCCTCGAGCGCGTCGACGAAATGCTTCGCCGACGTGAAGCGGTCGCTTGCTCCGCCGGGGCCGCGTCCGATCGCGCGCGCGATCACCGCGGCGAGCTCCGGCGCGAACGCCTTCGGCCACGACGACGAGGTCGTGATCGTGTCTTCACCGGGGTTGCGCGTGCGTCCCGCGAGCGCGAGGAACGCGCACGCTCCGATGCCGGCGAGGTCGATCGCCGTGTCGGGGACGCCGTCGGAGACGGACGCCGACTCCCAATGAACGAGCTTCGCGCGCTCGACGCCCCATGCGTCGCGGACGATGAGGATGTTCTCGGGGCGGACCTCGCAATGGCGCACGCCCGCGTCGTGCGCGGCGACGAGCACGTCGGCGACCTGGCGAATGAGCGCGCACGCTTCCTTCGGGTCGAGCGCGCCTCGCGCGGCGACGAGGCCTTCGAGCGTGCGGCCCTCTGCCATCTCGACGACGATGTAGGGATCGCCGAGCTCGGTGTTGCCCGCGTCACGAAGGTCGAGCGCGCCGGGATGATGGACGCGCGCGAGCGCCTGCTGCTCGCGTCGCACCGCGTCGGCGTCCGTCTCGTCGTGCGCCGCGCGAACGCCCACCTTCAGCATCGATCGACGCGCGGTGCGAAGGTGGCGCACCTCCCAGCGTGACCCGGCGACGCGTCCGCCGAGATCGCGCAGCAGCTCGTAGCGGCCCTCGAGGATCGTCCCTTTCTCGTAGGACGACTGCCGCCAGCGCTTGATCGCCCCTTCGAGCAACCCCTCACGGCCTTCGAACTGCTCGTTCGACACGATCAGCACCGCGCCGACCTCGAGCGCCATCCGGTCGAGGCCCGATCGCTCGTTCGAGTAGACTGCCTCGGTCACGATCAGCGCGCACGGCGCGTAGTCTGCGATCGCCTTCTCGGCCTCGGCGAGCGACACCGCGACGACGTCTCCGCCGAGCTTCGCGGCGGCGGCGCGCACGCTCACGACGAACGGCTCGCTCGCGTCGACGAGGAGCACCTTCGCCGCTTGCGAAGGGCGAACGGGCAGCGACGTCGGGCCGTCCTCGAGGATGTCGATCTCGTCGAGGATCGACGGGTCTTCGCGCGTGTCACGCGCTTCGCGCACGGCCGCGTCACGCGGAGGAGGCGCGCTCGCCTTGGGCGGCGGCGGCTTCGGCGGCCGCGCCGACGGAGACGTCGCGCCCGGACGAGGCGTCGCGGGGGCCTGCACCGCGGCGGCGGGCGGCGTGGGCGTCGCTTCCGTGATCGACAC
The DNA here is from genome assembly GCA_044227045.1 of Labilithrix sp. GTDB lineage: Bacteria > Myxococcota_A > Polyangia > Polyangiales > Polyangiaceae > Labilithrix. The sequence continues at coordinate 18,788 of JBGAFW010000109.1, read as the reverse complement.
GTTGACTGGGATCGACGCGAACGACGGCGATCGTGGAGGAGGCGCGCCGCTCGGGACGCCGCGCGGCGCGACGCTTCCTGCGTTCGTTCCGCCGCCGTAGAGTCGATCGAGCAACGCACGGATCTCGCTCGTGAGCGCCACCATCGGCTTGACGGGCATCGTCGCGGCGACGGTCGCCTCCGACAGCGCGACGTCGTCGGTCGGATCGTCCATCGCGACGTAGAGCGCGGTCGCGCCCTTCGAGGTGCGAAGATGCACCGGCACCATGTGGTGCTTCAGCGCGATGTCACGCGGGAGGATCTCGACGGCTTCGCGCGTGACCTCCACGCGCTGGAGCGAGACCCAAGGGCACGCCAGCTGATGCGACAAGAATTGCGCGAGCTGATGAGGGCGGACGAGGCCCTTCTCCGCGAGCAGCTCACCGAGCCGCCGTCCGTCGGTCTTCTGCAAATGCAGCACTTCGTCGAGCGCTTGCTGCGTGAGGAGGCCTGACGCCACGAGGAGTCGGCCGAGGGGTTGTGCTGCCTGGAGCATTCAGCACGCATCATCTCGCCGACCGTTCGCTCTTGTAAACGGTCGCCGGTCCGTCCAGCGCGAGCGCGTGCGTTCGGCGGCGCTTTCTTCTTCTTTCTCTGTTCTTCGTTTCCTCGAAGAGGGTAACGAGCGCTACTTGGCGAGCTTCAAATCCAGTGCTTTTGCGACGCCTTCGCCGACGTCAGCCTCGGAGTTGGCTTCCTTGTACCCAGCCGCCCACACCGTCACCTTGTAGTGACCGGGGTTGACCGGACGCGCGATCCCGAGCACCTCGTTCGGCACGACGTTGCCATTGAGCTTCACGACGAGGCTGCTCAGCGAGCTCGCCGCCGGCGTGATCTGAATCTTCAACGTCGGGATGCGCGGCTTCAGCTGCGTGTGGAGCTTCTTGCCTTCGTCTTGCGATTGCCGGAACGCGTCGGGCGAGTCCTTGGGCAACGTCTTTCGCGAGAGCGTCTCGAGGTTCTCCGACGCCTCGACGAGCTTGCCGGTCGCCGCCTGGCATTGCGCGATGTGGAGGAGGTGCGTCGGCGCGTCGAAGAACTTCTGCGCAGCCTCGAGACGAGGAAGCGCGCCGGGGCAGTCGCCGGACTCCTGCAGCTTCACCCCTTCGAGGAACGCGGCGCGCGCGGTCGCCTTCCGCTCTGATTCGCTCATGTCGGGCGGCGGACCCGTGATCACGGTCGGAGGCGCGCTGCCGCTCGTCGCCGGTGGAGCGCTCGAGGCCGCCGCTGCCGAGCCTGAAGCCGAGGCCGCTGCGGCTGCTGCGGAGGCGGAGACTCCGGGCTTCAAGGTCGCGACGTACCGGTTCTCGACGTCGTACCAAGCGCCCGTGATCGCATCGACGAGGATCGGAATGCAGAGCGCGACCGGGATCACGCACGTCGCGATGTCGAGGACGAGCCACGCCGCGTTCATCTGCTTCTTGACGACGCCGTGGTGATCTTCGAAGCCGTCCTTGGTGAGCGTGATCTGGGTGACGCCGCTGCGCTCGGTCTCGAACTGCGCAGGGGTCGGGCCGAGCTTGCGCTCACCCTTCTTCGCCTCCGCGCCGGCCGGCGTCGACTCGACGCGAACGGTGTCCTTCGTCCCGCGAAACGCCGCGGCACATCCAAACAGCGAAAGCGACAGGAAGAGGATCGCGAGCGTGCTCACGCTCCGCGATGCTGCCGGCGATTTCTCGATGCTCATCGCCCGCGAGGCTACGCGGACACGCGAAAAGCAGCAATCTCCCTGCGAATCGCGGCCTACGACGCCGGCTCGCCGGCGATGCGCACGACCGTCGCCTGCGCGTCCGGCGCCCGCTCGTTCGTGCGAAGCCAGTCGAACGTGGCGTCGAAGACGCGCTCGCCGTCGGCGATGTTGCCGTGGGTGCAGCCGGGCATCTGGAAGTAGGTGGCGGGGACGCCCGCCTTCGACGTCGCGGTCGCCGCTTGCTTCATCCGTGCGGTGACGTCGCGCTCGCACGCCATCGTCACGACCGCACGCGCACGCGCGAGGTTACGGGGAGATGGATCCGTTGGAGCTCCAATCAATACGATCCGCGCATAGCGCCCCGGCCATCGCTGCACCATCTGCTCGGCCAGCGCCGCGCCCTGCGAATAGCCAACGAGCGTGATCCCTTCGCGTGGGATCTCGGTGACGCCCGCCGCCGCGAGCGCCGCCTCGACGCGGGCATGCTGGCGACCTGCGTCCCACGAGAACGACCGGAAGTCCTGCAGGTTCCCGCACGGCTGATCGCCTTCGATCGCCACGACGCCGCCCTGCTTCTTCGCTGCCTCTGGGAAATTCTGGAGGTACGCGTTCGCGTTCGAGCAGATGCCGGGCAGGAACACGGTCAAGGGAGCCTTGCCGTCCGCGCCTCGTACGACCGACGCCACGAGATCACCCGGCACGAGGAGGCGCTCGACACGCGCGGGCGGAGGCGGCGTGGGCGCAGGGCTCGGCGTCGCGGACGCTGCGGGGGCAGACGCCGGCTTGATGGGCGATGACACGGCCTTGTTTTTGGCATGGACGACGGGCTCCGCCTTTGCGCTCGGGCCATTGTGCGACGGACGGCACCCCACGCTTCCGAGGGCGAGCGCGGAAAGGAGAGCGGCAGTGACGAAGCGCGAGAGGGACGTTCGGGAGGAGAGCGAAGCAGCCGTCGAGCTCATTTCCACCCAACATCGCGGGTCGAGCGTGGACTGTGACCTCGTTTGTGGAGATCATCGCCGCGAGGAAGGTTTACCCCCATGAACTGGCTCAAAGGTCTCGTCGCGCCGGCCGCACAATTCGGACAACCCGATCCGCAACAGCCCATGCCACAGCCCCCAATGGGTGGCATGCCTCCGTACGGTGGCGCCCCCAACCCGTATGGCGTGCAGGGGTCGAACCCGATGATGGGCCAGCAGCCGCCGCCGCAGCAGGCGCCGATGGGCAACGTGGGCAACATGGGTGGTCTCCCCGATGCAATGCAGTGGTCGACCGGAACGCGCACGCAAGGCTCGCCGCAGGGATCGCTCGCGGGCGGCGCGGCGGCCAGCGTGGGCGTCGCGGGCGGCAGCGCCGATCAACGCATCGCCGCGCTCGAGGCGAAGTGCGTCGAGCTGCAGAACGACTGCGGCTCCCTCGCGCTCTTCGCGCGCACGCTCCTCACGATGCTCGAGGACAACAAGACGGTCACGCGCGAGCAGTTCATCGAGACGAAGAACCGCCTCGATCTGCTCGATGGAAAAATGGACGATCGCTAACGCTTCTCATGTAAGCGCGCGGAGACGGCCGAGTCGCTCGAAGACTCGCTCCCTCGGCCTCCGCGCGCTTAGTGCGGGATCCAGTCCTTGGGGGGCGGGATGTTGATGCCGCCCTTCTTTGGTTGCGGCTTCGGCTTGATGACCGGCTTGGGGCGGGGCGTCGCGCGGGCGGACGCGGCCGAGGCGGTCGGAGCGGGCGGCGTGGGCTCGTCGAGATCGACCGCGGGCGGCTGCGCGGACGCGGTGGGGTTCTCGCTCGACTCGGTCGGTGACGCGGACGCGGACGGCTGAGGCGTGGCGATCGACGAGGAGGGGGCGATCGCGGTCGATCCCGAGGGCGGCGCGTGCGGCTTCGTCAGCATCGACACGAACCCGAAGGCGCCGACCATGATCCCGATCGCCGCGGCGGCGGCGACGGGGATGATCCATCGCGCTCGGCTGCCGCTTGCGAGCGCGGTCGTCTCGGCGGTCGCGCCCGTGGTCGCGGCGGGAGGAGGCGATGACGGAAGGGCAGGGCCCGACACGACCGGCGGCGGGTTCGTGCCTCGCTCGCCCGAGGGCGGCGGAAGCGATCCGCCTTTGCGATCGCCGAGGAGGTTGTCGATCGCGGCGACGAGCTCGGTGGCGGTCTGCATCCGATCGTCGGGCTGACGGGTGAGCAGCCGCGTGATGATGTCCTTTGCGCCGGGGTCGGTCACCTCCGACATGTCCGGCGGACCGACGGCGAGAATGCGCTCGCGCAAGATCGACAGCGGCTTGCCCTGGAAGGGACACTTCCCGGTGAGCATCTCGAGGAAGATCACGCCGAGCGCGTAGAGATCGGCGCGCGCATCGACCGTGTCGCCGACGGCTTGCTCGGGCGACATGTACTCGGGCGTTCCGAACACCGCGCCGACGCGCGTCAGCACCTTGCCGCCGGCTTGCGGCGCGGCCGCGACGGTGGTGTCGACCTTCGCGATGCCGAAGTCGAGCACCTTGACGAAGTCGGTGGTGCCGTCGCGATCGATCAGCATCACGTTCTCGGGCTTGAGATCACGATGCACGATGCCCTTCGCGTGCGCGGCGCCGACGCCCGACGCGATCCCACGAAGGAGACGGAGCGCGCGCGGGAGCGGCATCGGCCCTTTGGCGATCTCGTCACGCAAGCTGACGCCGCGAAGGAGCTCGAGGACGAGGTAACACGAGCCGTCATCGAGGCGACCGAAGTCGGTCGCGCCTGCGACGTTCGGATGCTCGATGTGGGCCGCCGTGATCGCTTCGCGTTCGAAGCGCTCGACGACCTCCGGCACGCTGCACATGTCCGCGTGGAGGACCTTGACGGCGACCTCCTTGCGCATGAGCACGTGCTCGGCGCGGTAGACGACGCCCATGCCGCCTTCACCGAGGACGTCGGCGACGCGGTAGCGATCCGAGATCATCGTGCCTTCGGGCAGACGCGCGTCGGCGTGCGCGTCGTCCGGCGGCGGGACCGTCGGCGCCGTCTCGATCCGCGACGTCGGAACCCCATGGGGGCCGCCCGACTGTGCCTCTGCCACCGCGGCAGGGGTCGCGGGTTTGGTCGCGCGGCTCACCATTCCAGTCTCTCAGGATCCATTCTACCGGCGTCTCCTCTTAACGCCGTTAAAGAGGAACGATCGGGCGCGACTCAGCCGTCTAAGTACGCGAAAAGAGGCGGCGAGCGGCGGATTCTGGATTGTTACACCCGACGAAAGGTTGGGGTCGGCGCCGGCGATAGCTCTCTCGGGATGGGCGCGTGAAGCTAGCCCGAAGAACGAAGAGGGAGATACGCTTCGTCTACTGGGTTCGTGTGATTCCGTATTCATGACGACCACGAAAGGCAGCCAAGTGGAGAGGAAGGTCGAGGACTTCAAGTTCCTCATCGATCTTCCCGTGCGCAACCACTGGGAGAACGTCGATCTCCTGCGGACGTCGATCATGAATTGCTTCACCGCGATCTTCCAAGACAGCGGCAGCGTGCATTCGTTCGCGACGGTCGCCGCCGAGCTGCTCGAGAACGCGATCAAGTACGGCAAGTGGCAGGGCCCGTCGTCGACGCTTCATCTTCGAGTCTGGGGAGACGACGTCGAAGCGAGCGTGGAGGTCGCCAATCCGGTCGACCCCGCGTCGGAAGACACGCTCGAGCTGCTCAAGACGATCGATTGGCTGAAGTCGTTCCCCTCCGCCGAAGAGGCGTACCGCGCGAAGCTCATCGAGGTCGCGATGTCGACGAGCGGCGTGAGCAAGCTTGGCCTCGCGCGCATCGCGTACGAAGGCTCCTGCGATCTCGACGCGAAGATCGACGGCGACGTCCTTCGCGTGCGCAGCGTCACGAAGCTCTGACGCGTCAGTGCGAAGGCGCGGGCGGCGTCTTCTTCGGCGTCGCGCCCGGCGCGAGCGTCTTCGGCGCTGTGCCGCGGATGTGCATGCCTTTGCCCTCCGCCGAGCTCGCATCGGTCGCGGCGCCGTCGAGGAGGGATGCGGCCGCGTCTCCGGCGATCGCCGGCTGCGCGCTCGATCCCGAGGGCGCCGGCGCGCTCGCCGACGCGGACGTCTCGGAAGAAGGTGCCGTCACCTGCGCCGTCACCGTCGATGTCGTGACGATCACGGGCGACTCGTCTTCGGGGGGTGCGGTCCCCAGCTGAATCGCCATCGCGGAGAGCGCGAGGCCGAGCAGGACGAACGCGCCAGCGAGCGCGAGCATCTCACGGCCCCGGCTCTTCGACTCGGCGAGCGCGGCGCGCGACAGGTCGCGCGGCGGATATGTTTGCTTGACGGACGCCGACGGAGGCGAGCCGGAGGCAGGCGAGGAGGTCGAGACGAGCAGCGCGCCGGTCGATGTCGACGACCGCACAGCGCCACGACCGCTGCTCGGCGGAACGGTGATCGGCGCGACGCTCAGCGGCGCCGCGCCCGGGATGAGCGGCGACGCGACGTCGCCATGTCGCTGCGAAGGAGGCGGCATCCCCGCGGCGGGCAGGGCGCTGCTCGGCACGCTCGGGATCGCGCGGCCGCTGCTTCGAAGCTGGTTGAGCGACGGCGCGACCACCGTCTCGGCCTCCTCGGTCGAATCGTCCCCTGCGTGCACGCGGAGAAGACGGCGGCGCTCGGCGAGCTCTGCGCGCGCGACCCGCTCGACGAGCATCGCGACCTCGGCATGGGACGCGACGAGATCGTGCGCGCGTGCGACGCGCTCGAGATCGGTCGCCATCTCGAGCGCGCTCGCGTAGCGATCGGAGGGCTCACGCGCGAGGGCGCGCTCGAAGATGCCGTCGAGCATAGCGAGCTCGGGGGCGTGCGCCGACAGCGGGCGGGCCTCGGCGTTCATCACGCGCTTCAGCGTCTCGATCTCGTTCGGCCCCTTGAAGAGCCGGACGCCCGCGAGCGCCTCCCAGGCGACGACGCCGAGCGAGAAGAGATCGCTCTGCGCGCTCGCGCGTTGAAACATGACGTATTCGGGCGCCATGTACGAGCTCTTGCCCTTGAGCACGCCCGTCTCGGTGCGCTCCGAGCCCTCCACGATCGCCTTCGCGATGCCGAAGTCGGCGATCCGCGCGACGCCGTCGACGCCGACGAGGATGTTGCTCGGCGACACGTCTCGATGCACGAGGCCGAGCAAGCGACCATTCTCGTCCGTCGTCTGGTGTGCCGCGTGAAGCCCCGCGGCGACGTCGAGGATGACGCGGATCATCTCTCGCGGCCGGCGCTCTCCGTGCTCTTCGACCCGCACCGAGAGCGTGCGCAGCGTGCACCCTTCGACGTAGTCGAGGATGAGGATGAGATCGCCGTCGTCTTCTTCGACGTCGAGCACGCTCACGACGTTGGCGTGGTGGAGACGCGACGCCAGGCGCGCCTCGAGCTTCATGCTCGCCGCGAGCTTCTCGTCGTTCTTCACGTGCGAGTGGGCGCGCTTGAGGGCAACCAGCCGCGAGAAGCCGACCGCACCACGCGCCCGACCGACGTACACAGTCGCCATGCCACCGGTGCCGATCGGCGCGATCGCTTCGTACCGAGACGACGAAGCGGACGCCAACGACGACGAAATTCACCAAATGCGACGGCCCGCGCGGGATGGCCACGAAAATCGTTAAAAAGCGCGAGCGCGATCGCGAGGGTCTGAGCCCTCTGGCCCGCACCTCGGACGCCAGCTGACGAACCACGACGCAGAGCGGCGCGAGGTGAGGCCTCGGAGACTCCCCTTTGCGCATCTTGCGCGTCGCGGGCCTCACGTCGCTCCGCCGACGTGAACGCGGGAGGGCTCGGGAACGAGGCACGGGCTCCCAACGTGAAGGCGCCCACGCGGCGTGTGGCGGAAAAGCGGGAGCGAGCCACGATCGGATCTTACCTCGACTCGCGCAAGAAGGAGAGCCGAGTCGAGCCGCTTGCCAACGGCGCGAGCGGATGCGACTCCTTTTGGATGGCCGGTGAAGACCCCAAAACGAGCAAAAGCTCCTCCAGCGAGATCGAGAAGGTCGCCATCTCCGAGAAGCACGCACGTGATCTCGTGATGGTCGTCCTCGCGGAGGCCGTGGGCTCGAGCCTGACGCCGTTCGTACCGGTCCCGTTCGTCGACGACTACCTCTTCGGTCGTCTCCTCCGGCGCATCACGCGCAAGGTGATGGAGCGGCGTGGTCATGCGCCTTCGAAGCCGCTCACGAAGGCCGTGGTCGAGGGCTACGTCCGCGCAGGCGCGGCGCCGCTCGGCGAGCGTGCGGTCGAGGCGGCGGCGCGCTTTGTCATTCGAAAGGTCGCCGTCGTCCTCGACGTCAAGAAGAGCCACGACGTGTTCGGTGAAGCGATCGCATATGCGCTCGCGATGGACGTCGCGACGGAGCTCGACGCGGTGAACGTAGAGCGCGCTCTCGCCGTCGGCGGCGCGATGTACCGCTCGCTCCAGACGGTGGGATCCGCCGCGCTCGAGGTGCTCACCCGCGCGGGACGCGACGCGTTCAAGTCGGCGACCGGGATGCCGGAGACCTCCCGCTACGCCCGCGTCGCCGAAGCGATCGGCCAGCAGGTCGACGCCACGCGAAACAACCTCGACCGCGTCATGCGTGTCGAGCTAATGCGCATCTGATCGAGCGGCTCTTCGATCTCGATGACGGGCTCGCGTCGTCTCGCGATGCGATGCGTCGGAGAAGACCAGGGCTGCCGCATCGCCGCGGATCTGGAGCCCTGGCGCGGGAACGGCTAAGAGAAGCGTCATGCTTCACGCGGCGTGGTGGATGCTCGGGGCGCTGGCCGTCTTGGCGATCGCGTACCGGTATTACTCGGCCTTCATCGCGACGCGCGTCCTCTGCCTCGATGACACGCGACGAACGGCCGCGCATCGGCTCGAAGACGGTCAGAACTTCCACCCCACGAATCGGGTGGTCCTCTTTGGTCACCACTTCGCGGCGATCACGGGCGCAGGCCCGCTGATCGGGCCGGTGCTCGCCGCGCAGTTTGGGTTCTATCCAGGCTTTCTCTGGATCCTCTTCGGCGTCGTGCTCGGCGGCGCCGTGCACGACTTCGTGATCCTCGTCGCGAGCACACGCCGAAACGGCCGCTCGCTCGCCGAGATCGCCCGCGAGGAGCTCGGCCCGGTGCTCGGCCTCGTCACCGCGATCGCCATCCTCTTCATCGTCGTCATCGCGCTCGCGGGCCTCGGCAACGTCGTCGTCGGCGCGCTCGCCGAGAGCGCGTGGGGCGTCTTCACGGTGGGGATGTCGATCCCGATCGCGCTCGTGATGGGCCTCTACATTCATCGCGTGCGTGGCGGGTCGGCGCGGGGCATTCGTGAAGCGACGATCGCAGGCGTCATCCTCCTCTTCATCGCGCTCATCGCTGGCAAGCACATCGGCGACTCCTCCTTCGCCACGCACTTGAAGCTCTCGAAGACCACGCTCACGCTCGGCATGGCCGCGTATGGCTTCATCGCGAGCGTGCTGCCGGTGTGGATGCTGCTCTGCCCGCGTGACTACCTCTCGAGCTACATGAAGATCGGGACGATCGCGCTGCTCGTCGTCGGCGTGATCCTCGTCAACCCGACGATCCAGATGCCGGGCGTCACCGAGTACATCCACGGCGGCGGCCCGATCGTGAAAGGGCCGCTCTTCCCGTTCGTCTTCATCACGATCGCGTGCGGCGCGATCAGCGGCTTTCACGCGCTCGTCTCGAGCGGCACCACGCCGAAGATGATCGACAAGGAGCGCGACTGCCGCGCGATCGGCTACGGCGCGATGCTGATGGAAGGCCTCGTCGGGATCACCGCGCTCATCGCGGCCTGCGCGATGCCGCAAGAGGACTACGTCGCGATCAACACGAACCCGCAGGTCGCGGTCGTCGCGTCGTCCGCCTCGAAGGGCGAAGGGCTGGCGAAGAGCGAAGCGGACCTCGCGAAGCTCGACCCCGTCCTCACCGCGCACGATCGGCAGCTGCTCGGCCTCGGGGCAGGGGAGTCGGCGACCACGCTCGCGAACAAGAAGATCACGCTCTCGAACGCGCTCGCGCTCTCGAACAAGTCGCTCGCGACCCTCGAGTTCAACGTCGATCCCGAGGCCCCACGCGCCACGATGCTCGAGGACGCCGACTTCGCGCGCCTCGGCGTGAAGGTGAAGGAGCTGCCGGCGCTGCAGCGCCAGTCGGACGAGGTCGTGGCGGCGCGCACGGGCGGAGGCGTCTCGCTCGCGGTGGGGATGGCGCGCGTGTTCAGCGGCTTGCCTGGGATGTCGACGCTGCTCGCGTACTGGTACCACTTCGCGATCATGTTCGAGGCGCTCTTCATCCTGACGACGATCGACACCGGGACGCGCATCGGCCGCTTCTTGATGCAAGAGTTCATGGGGCGCGTGTCGCCCGAGCTTGGTAAGTCGACGAGCAAGCCCGGCGCGTTCATCGCCACCGGGATCATCGTCGCCGGCTGGTCGTACTTCATCCTCACCGGCAGCATCTCCACGATCTGGCCGATGTTCGGGATCGCGAACCAGCTGCTCGCCTGCACCGCGCTCTGCGTCGGGACGACGATCTTGCTCCGCGAAGCCAAGAAGAAGAGCTACGCGCTCATCACGCTGGCGCCGCTCGCGTTCGTCGGCACCACGACGATGGCGGCGGGCGTTGAGAGCATCCGCCACCTCTTCTTGCCGATGACCGCCAAGCCCGCGACCGCGACGACGGGATACGTCAACGTGATCGTGACGTCGCTCCTCCTCGTCTGCGTCCTCCTCATCGTCATCGGCAGCGCCATCCGCTGGTGGGGCCTCGCGCGCACGCCGTCGCAACCGTATCCGCGTCCGGGCGACGACGCGGTGACCTCGTCGTGAAGGCGACGCTCGCGGTCACGCTCCCGTGGATCCTGCTCCTCGCGCTCGTCGTTCACGCCGGCGCGCACCTCGCGATCGCGGTCGGCTTCCTGAAGCAACGCGCCTTCAAGCGCGCGGCGATCGCCCTCGTCGTTCCGCCGCTCGCGCCCCTCTGGGCATGGAAAGACGGGATGCGCTCGCGTGTCGTCGCCTGGCTCGCTGCGCTCGCGGTGTACGCGATCGGCGTCGCGATCTCTTAAATGACATCACGTGGCTGGATCGGCGTGTCCCGATCGTGAGCCACGTGGCGACGTGGGCGTGAGCCCAGCGAACCTACTCGGACTTCGTCTTCTTCGAGTCGGCGGCCGTCGTGCTGTATCCCTCTTGGTGGATCGGGAACGCAGGCGTGCCCATGCGACGACGATCGCGCTTGTTGCGCTTGCCGGAGGTGGTCTGCTTACGCTTGCGAATACGCTCGAACTGCTGGGTCGACGAAACCATCTCGAAGTCCTCTGCTCTCGTGAGAGCCACTGAATAGGGCCCGGCAACATGGCGAAAGTTGCTCCCGGTGTCAAGCGGGCGCTTCGTCCGTTCGCGTCGAGCCCGTTCGCGTCGAGCACAGGGCGAAATGCAAAACGGCGTTGCCTCGTCGAGGCAACGCCGGTCGGCAGATGAAACGACGATCAGTTGTGGCGGATCGTGATGTTCGCCGTGTACGACGGCTCGGCGAACGGAGCGAGCTTCGCCTTCGTGAGGGCGCCCTTGATGCACGCCTCCGCGGGCTTGCCAGCGGCCGCGCCCGAGATGTTCACGCTCTGGACGGAGCCGTCCGAGCCGAACACGATCGACGCGCGCGAGATCGGATCGTCGGGACCGAGGCAACCACGTGCCTGCGGAAGGACCGCGCCGATCGCGCCGGTGACGGCGCCTTGCGAGGGCTTCTGCGGGACGTTGCCCGTGGCGCCCGTGTTGTTCGAAGCGGCGGCCGGCTTCACTTCCTTGTCGCCGACTTCCTTCTTCATCGCGGCGCCGAGATCGCCCGCGGGGCCCGTGGGAGCGGCGGCGAGATCCTTCTCGGTCATCTTTGCGGGGCCAGGGTCCTTCGCGGCGGGCGGAGCGGCCTGCACGGGAGCGCCACCCTTCGGGGCGACCGCGACCTTCGCGCCAGGCTTGGCGGTGGTCTTCGGCTCGTCGGCCACGGGCGTGGGATCCGGCTGCGCAGCCGCGGTCTCGACCGGCGCGGGGACGGGCGCGGGCGTCGGATCGGCGGCGACGGTGGGCGCGGGGTTGTTCATCGCGACAGGCTGCGGGGCCGCGGCCTTGTGCGACTTCATGTAGAAGAAGCCGCCGGCGGCTGCGCCGCTGAGCGCGACGAGACCACCGAACACGAGCGCGATGACGGCGCCGTTGCCCTTCTTCTTTGCGGGGAGCGGATGAACGCTCGCCATCTCGTGCGGCGCGTACCCCACGACGGGCGCCGAGGGCGTGAGCGAGTGCTGCGGCGCGAGGCTCGCGGGCGGAAGCGACGCGGGCATCGGAGGAATCGAAGGCGCCGGCTGCTGGAGGCCGTGCGCAGAGGCGACGCCGCTCATCGGCGCGGGCGCGCTCATCGGCGGACGGATCGATGCGGGCTCCTCATCGAAGAGGCCTTGGCTCGCGAGCGGGGTGCTCTGCGCGCGGACGGCCGCCTGCGGATCGGCCTGCGAGGCCGCCGCGAGATCCACGATGCCCGAGTCGTCCTTCTTGGCTTCGGGCGCTCGCATCACGCCGCTCATCGGCTGGCTCGAGATCGCCGAAGGCGGAGGAGGCGTAAGGCCAGAGGCCATCTTCGCGAGCTCTTGAAGGCTTCGTCGATCGCGCTCACGGTCAGCAGGCATCGTCATCGGTGTTCCCTCATGCTTTGGGGGGTGGTGCGTCGTTACCCCAGGCGTCGCGGAGTTATGACCGTCCTCTGGGGATTGTCCAAGGGGTGCTACGAATAAATTTTCGTCGGGGACGTATGGAGCGCTCGCTCCACGCTCGCCTCTACGCAAACGATCAGTGATGGACTGGGCCCTGTCATCCCAGTCTTTCTCGGGTTTTTCGGCGTCCGGCCACTCTCGCAGCGCGGCGTCGAGGTTCAGCGAACCCTGGCTCTTGCCTCGTGTCTCACTCACGTCCCATCTCCCTCGGGGTCATAGCCCCGGGCCTGCATGAACTCCTTCAGCTTGCGCCGCGCCTCGTGGATGCGCCATGCGATCGTGCCTTCGGGCGCGCCGAGGATCTGGGCGACGTCCTCGTGTGATCGACCGTCGATGCACACGAGGATGAGCGTCGTCCGAAGCGTGTCGCTGAGCTGGTCGATCCCCTTCACGAGCGTCTCGTACAGCCGGTGGCGCTGCGCGGTCGCTTGGGGATCGCTGGTCTCGGGGCGCTTGTCGATCAGCACTCCGTCGAGACGGGGATCGTCGGTGTCGTGGGTCGTCTTGGCGGTCTTCCTCGAGCGGATGCGGTTGAGCGAGAGGTTGATCGTGATGCGGTAAAACCAGGTGTACGGCTCGCTTCGCCCGTCGAAGCGGGCGAGCGCTTGGTACGCGCGGATGAACGTCTCCTGCGTGACGTCCTCGGCCTCGGCGCGATCGCGCAGCATATGCACGGCAAGCCGATGAATTCGTTGCTGATGCCGCTTGACCAAGATCCCGAACGCGTTCGCGTCACCCTCGCGGGCGCGGTCGACGAGATCGCGATCAGTGGGCTTCATCCTCTCGTTTTTCGGAAGACTCTTCGAGGGAGTCTCGGCGGGCGTCGAAGTCGGCTGCTCTTGCTGCGTCATCTGCCCTGATCCCGAGGAGGTCGCGCGGCGCGGTGGCGAATTTCGTTTGCCGCCACCGCCATTTCCCGAGTGATGAGGAGGTGTTGTCGTTGGACGGGTATGGGAGACCGGTCCGACCTCGGGATGGCTCGCGATGCGATTGCTGCTGCTCGAGCCACCTTCACCACCACGCGATGGAGACGGAACAGAGAAGAGACGACCAAAGGCGGTTTCCTCTTCAGACGAGGCGATGCCGGGAAGGGCAAACGACGATACCGTGTCCACGGCCGTTCTGACAAAAGGAGCGCGCTCATCCTTGGGCATGACACGCAAAGAAGCGATGATTTTCGCTTTCTTCGACCTACGGCGTCCTCCCGGCACCAAAACATCGAGCGTGCGGCCGGCATCCAAGGAACCGAGCCGATGACAAAGCTCGTAGACCTCGAGAAAAGCGGGTCCTAGAGCTTTCCCGTGCACAGAGGAATATCTATGCTTCGCGCGACCTTATGGCGCCGCTCGGTGATGGCTCGGATCCCTCCTCTTCCTCTTCTTCGAGCCACCACGCGCAACCTATGACCGAACGTGCCGCAATTACACAGGATGTACGCCGTGCCCTCGCCGCCGAAGAGGGAGGTCGTCGCTGGCTTCGACGGGTGGCCGCGCTCGGCGTCATCGCGGTGCTCGTCGGCGGTGGCCTCGTCTACCGAGCCAAAAACCGCCCCGTACCGCCGCCGCGGTATGTCGTGGCGGCTCCCTCGACCGGGGACGTCGCCGAGAAGGTGCAGGCGACAGGCGCCGTTCAACCGATCCTCCAAGTCAACGTCGGCTCGCAGGTCAACGGTCGCGTCTCGGTCGTCAACGTCGACTTCAACTCGGTCGTGAAGAAGGGTGACGTCCTCGCCGTCATCGATCCAATCCAATACGGCGCGCAGGTCACGCAGGCGAACGCGCAGGTGCTCTCGCAGAAAGCTCAAGTCGAGAGCGCGAAGGCGAACGAGGCGGCGGCGAAGGTCGCGCTCGATCGAACGCAGCGCCTCTTCTCTCAAGGCCTCGCGTCGAAGGGCGAGCTCGACACCGCGCAAGGACAGTATGAGGTGGCCAAGGCCAACGCGTCCGCCGCCGAGGCGCAGGTCGGCGCGATCACCGCGCAGCTGCAGCAGTCGCAGACCAACGTGGGCTGGACGAAGATCTACTCGCCCGTCGACGGCGTCGTCGTCTCGCGCAGCATCGATCCGGGCGCGACCGTCGTCGCGAGCTTTCAAGCTCCCGTCCTCTTCGTCATCGCGCAAGACCTTCACCGCATGCGCGTGATGGCCGACGTCGACGAGGCGGACGTCGGCAAGCTGAAGGAAGGCATGGAGGCCGAGGCGGTCGTCGACGCGTTCCCCGGCGAGTCGTTCAAGGGCTCGGTCCAGCAGGTGCGCTACAGCCCGAACAACGTCCAAGGCGTCGTCACGTACTCGGCCGTCGTCGAGGTCGAGAACCCGGGAGAGAAGCTTCGCCCCGGCATGACCGCCACGGTCACGATCAAGACGAAGGAAGTGAAGAACACGCTGCGCGTCCCGAACGCCGCGCTCCGCTACAAGCCCACGCCGCCGATGGGCCCGAACGGCAAGCCGCTCCCGCAGCCGCCCGAGGCGCCGCTCGTCAAAGGCACCGGCCGCGTCTTCTTGCTGACGAGCGACAAGCCGGGCGACGAGAAGACGGAGCCAAAGATCGTCAACGTCGGCGTCACCGACGGCATCAACACGGAGATCACGGGCGGCCTCCAACCAGGCGCGAAGCTCGTCACCGACGAGATGGATGATCTCGAGAAGAAGAAGAAGGGGAAGATCTTCTGAGCTCCGCTCACGGATCGTCCCACCACGAACGCATCGAACGCATCGAGATCCGCCGTGAACGAAGTCCTCATCGCCTGCCGAAACCTCTCGAAGGACTACGAGTCCGGCGCGGGCACCGTGCGCGCGCTCCGCGAGGTGGACCTCGAGATCGAGCAAGGAGAGTTCGTCGCGGTCGTCGGGACGAGCGGCTCGGGCAAGAGCACGCTCATGAACATCCTCGGGTGCCTCGATCGCCCCACGCGCGGCGCCTACGAGCTCGCGGGCTTCGACATCGGTAGTCGATCGAGCGACGCGCGCGCGATCCTCCGCAATCGCCTGATCGGCTTCATTTTCCAGGGGTTCAACTTGCTGCCGCGCACGACGGCGCTCGAGAACGTCGAGCTCCCGCTCGTCTATCGCGGCGTGTCGCCCCGCGAGAGGCGCAAGCGCGCGCTCGAGTCGCTCGCGGCGGTCGGTCTCGCCGATCGCGTGCATCATACACCTAATCAGCTCTCGGGCGGCCAGCAGCAGCGCGTCGCGATCGCGCGCGCGCTCGTGACGGGCCCGCCGATGCTCCTCGCGGACGAGCCCACCGGCAACCTCGACACACGCACGAGCCTCGAGGTGCTCGCGCTCCTCCAGAACCTCAATCGCGAGCGAGGGATCACGATCGTCCTCGTCACCCACGAGCACGACATCGCGGCCTGCGCCTCGCGCGTCGTCACGTTTCGCGATGGCCGCGTCGTCAGCGACACGCGCGACAAGCCGATCGACGCGGCGCGCGAGCTCGAGAAGCTCCCGCCCGCCGACACGAGCGGCGGCAAGGACGAAGCCGCGGAGGATCCCATCGCCGCCGAGCGGCGCCGCCTTGGCGGACCGGTCCCGCGAGGAGTCTACGCCGCGATGGTCGTCGCCGCGCTGGTCGGGCTCCTCCTCGGAAACATCTACGCCCACGCCGTCCTCGGGATCTCGTCGACGTGGATCCCGATCGCGTTCGGGTTCGTGCTCGAGGCCTATGCAGCGGCTTGGTACGCGCGCCGTAGCCTCAGCCGGCCGCTCACGAGCGATCAGCGCGTCCGCGTCTCGCTCACGTACACGCTCGGCGTCGCGCTCGTGCTCGCGCCGATGACGGCGCTCGGTTGGATGCCGTGGAGCCAGGCGCTCCTCGAGCGGCTCGAGGGTCTCTCCGGGCCGCGGATCGCGCTCGCGTTCGTGATCGCCCTCCTCGGCCTCGCGACGATCGCGCTCGCGCGTTATCTCGTGCTCGCGCTCATGGCTCCGCTCGTCGCGCCCGTTCGTGGCGAGAAGAAGGCTGCGTAGAGGAGGGTGCGATGACGCTCCTCCTCGGTGCCATTCGCCTCGCGCTCTCGGCGATCGTTCGCAACAAGCTGCGCGCGGGCCTCACCGTGCTCGGCATCCTGATCGGCGTCACCGCCGTCGTGATGGTGACGGCGCTCGCCGGCGGCGCGTCCGCGAGCGTCGGCGATCAGATCGACAACTTCGGCGCGAACGCGATCTTCATCAACCCGGAGAACGTGCAGCAGTCGGGCGTGCGGTCGAAGACGACGGGGCGCCTCACCGAGAATGACATGCGCGCGATCAACCGCGAGGCTGTGAGCGTCTCGGGCGTCGCGCCCTGGCTCTCCACCGCGGGTCAGGTCGTCTACGGCGACAAGAACGTCGCGACGATGCTGATCGGCACGACGACGAGCTACTTCCCGATCCGCCGCTTTCGCGTGGGCAAAGGCGAGCTCTGGACGGAGAGCGACGAGCTCGTGAAGACGAAGGTGATCGTCATCGGGCAGACGGTCGCCGAGAAGCTCTTCGGCAGCGACGACCCGATCGGGCGCACCGTGCGCATCGGGCGCTACCCTTACCGCATCATCGGCGTGCTCGAGCCGAAGGGCAACTCGCCGTTCGGTGAAGATCAAGACGATCGCCTCCTCATGCCGATCGGGAGCTTTCGCGGGCGCGTGATGCGCACCGCGCCCGGTCGCGTCGACATGCTCCTCGCGAGCGCGACCTCCGAAGAGACGACGTCGCGCGCGCAGGCGCAGATCATCTCGATCCTCCGCCAGCGCCACAGGATCCCCGAGGGGCGCGACCCCGACTTCAAGGTCAACACGCAGTCGGAGTTCCGGCAGGCGCAAGAGGCGATCGCGGGCGTGCTCTCGGCGCTCTTGCTCTCGGTCGCCGCGGTGAGCCTCATCGTCGGCGGCATCGGCGTCATGAACATCATGCTCGTCAGCGTCGCCGAGCGTACACGCGAGATCGGCATTCGCCTCTCGATCGGCGCGCGCGAGCGGGACATCCTCGTGCAGTTCCTCGTCGAGGCGATCGTGCTCTCGATGGCGGGTGGCGTGCTCGGCATCTTGGTCGGCTCCGTCGCGACGATCGGGCTTGGCAAGGCGCTCGGATGGAACGCCGTGCCGTCGGCCGGAGCGATCGGCGTCGCCGCCGCGACGAGCGCGTTCATCGGCGTCGTGTTCGGCTTCTTGCCTGCGCGCCGCGCCGCGTCGCTCGATCCGATCGAAGCGCTGAGGACGGAGTAGCCGATGATCGCCGCGATCCTCACCGGCTTTCGCCTCGCCTTCCTCTCGATCGTCCGGAGCACGCTCCGCGCGTCGCTCACGATCCTCGGCATCTTGATCGGCGTCGCCGCCGTCGTCACCGTGACGGCGCTCGGCGCAGGCGCGCGCGATCAGGTCTCGTCGCAGATCCAGAACATGGGGTCGAACGTGATCCTCGTCGCGCCCCAGAGCGCCGCCGCGTCGGGCGCGAAGGGCGCGCTCGGGGCAGGCGCGCGGCTCACCGAAGAAGACGGCAAGGCGATCCTTCGCGACGCGGTGAGCGTCACCGCGGTGGCGCCGGCGCTCCGCTCGGGAGGACAGGTCGTCGCCGGCGAGAAGAACTGGTCGACGCAGATCATCGGCACCACGCGATCGTTCTTCCCGGTGCGAAGCTGGAAGGTCGTGCGCGGCTCGGAGTGGGACGAGCACGACGAAGCGACGAAGTCGAAGGTGTGCGTGATCGGCAGCACCGTCGCGACGCGACTCTTCGGCGAAGAGGATCCGATCGGGCGGCAAGTCCGGATCGGCCGCCATGCCTACCGCGTCGTCGGCGTGCTCGAGTCGAAGGGCGAGGCTCCGTTCGGCGGCGATCAGGACAACCAGGTGCTGATGCCGATCGGCTCGATGCGCGGCCGTGTGATGAAGACCGCGCCAGGCTTCGCGGGCGTCCTCTTGATCTCGGCCACGAGCGCGGAGACGACGAACCGCGCCGTCGCGCAGGTCGAGAGCATCTTGCGGCAACGCCATCGGATCGAAGAAGGCCGCGAGCCCGACTTCTGGATCCGTACCCAGCAAGAGTTCCAGGCGATGCAGACGGCGATCTACTCGCTCCTCACAGTGCTGCTCGTGTGCATCGCCGCGGTCAGCCTCGTCGTCGGCGGCATCGGCGTCATGAACATCATGCTCGTCAGCGTCACCGAGCGAACGCGTGAGATCGGCATTCGCATGGCGATCGGCGCGCAGAAGGCCGACATCATGACGCAGTTCTTGGTCGAGGCCGTCGTGCTCGCGTTGATCGGAGGTCTGGCGGGCGCCGCGGCGGGGCTTGGGGCGATCCAATTCCT
>JBGAFW010000108.1:0-31273 GCA_044227045.1 Labilithrix sp. | reverse complement strand
CAGTGGCCCGCGCGTGGCACCGGCAGCTTGCCGACCTTCTCGAAGGCGCCGAGCGTCCCGTCGGCCGTGTTGATCTTCGCGCGCAGGATGTCGTCGTAGATCGCCTCCCACGAGTCGGTGCCGCCGAGCACGTAGAGCCATGCGCCCGACGAGGTCTCGACGACGGCGGTGGTGTGGTGATCGCGCGCGGGCGTCAGCGTCACGCTCGATCGCGTCACCGCGACCTCCGATACGCTTCGCATGCCCCGCTCGAGACGCGGTACGCCCTTCGTCGCACGGAGCCTTCTCGATCTTGGACCGTGTTCGAGGCCGCCGGCGGCGCGGCGCAGGCTGCGCGGGCTCGGTGCTCGACGAGCAGCGGTGAGCGACGCGAGCGCCGCCGAGACGATCATCGCTGCTGCCACCGGACCCAGCCCGAGCTTCATCAGCAAACGGAAGACGACCGCGGAGACGAAGAAGAAGAGGACATGACCATGAGCTCCGAATGGAAAGAAGAAGACGCCACCTCCACCAAGGAGGCCCAAAGGAGGTGTGGCGCGAGCAGGCCCTCACCGGGCGGAGCGGGCGATTCCGGCGATGGGGCGGGCGGCTCCGCGCGCGCACAAGAGGGAGGGACGCCGGAGCCAGACGCACTCGACATGCCATCCGCTCAGCGTGTAGAAATCGGCCTGTTTTGCCCGTTCGCCCGGCGTGCGTAAGCGCGCTAAC
Source organism: Labilithrix sp. (assembly GCA_044227045.1). Lineage (GTDB taxonomy): Bacteria > Myxococcota_A > Polyangia > Polyangiales > Polyangiaceae > Labilithrix. Next base: position 30,565 of record JBGAFW010000108.1, on the reverse strand, counting down.
AGCCGCGCACACCAGCCACGTCAGGAACGATACGCGGCGCCGACGTGGAGGACGTCGAGGCTGCTCGAGATCACGACCGAGGCTCACGGGCCACGGCGTTCGGTACGGAGAGGTCCCTGCGATCGCGGCGATGCCGCCCTGCGATCGGCGACGCTGTCGACGTCGGCGACGAACATGCGGAGGTAAGCGACGGAAAGATCGATCGCGCCGGCCTTGCGGCGCGCGCTGCCGTTCGTGTTGGCCTGCGCGCTGCCCACATCGAAGCGCGCGGTCGCGCGCCGAGCGAGGCCGATGCGCTGGCCGGCGAGCGCCTCGAGCCGACATATCCAGGGACCGCGGCGCGCGACTCGAGGAACGTGCCCGCGCGGATCGAGAGGTGATGAGGGACGACGACCGCGTCGCCGCCAAGCCGAAACGCGACGACGTCGCGGTAGCGTCGCTCGGTGTCGGCGTTCTCGGGGGATGCCGGCGGTCCCGGGCACGGGGATGGTGGCCCCGGCGCCCCTGGAAGCGCAGGCCGAAGCGATCGATGCTCTCGTTGTTCGACCACGAGGCGTCGATCTCGTCCGAAGACCTCGTCGTCGATCGATCGCGCTCACACCTTCCGCGAGGCCGAGCGTGGAAGGCGAAGCGCGCACACGCGAGCGTGACGGTGGCGGAGGGGGATCGAGCCGAGCGTTGCCGCCGTCTCCGCACGCCGTGCTCCCCGCGCGACCGCAATCGGATCGTGACGTGTCTCCATGCGCGACCTTCGTGTCGTCCCCGGCCGCGGCTCGCGGCGTGAACGCGTTCGCTTCGGTCACCGCGTCGCCGCGCGCGCGGATCGAGTCCGACCACATCCCCGACGCGCCGACCTCGACGAAGGGGGAGGGAGACCAATGCGCGCCGAGCGTCACGCGCGGCACGAAGACATCGAGCGCTGTGACGCGGACCTTCACGTCGTTGTCGGCCGGGCGAACCGCGCCTTCGATGATCCCTGGCGCCGCCGCCGCCGTGCGCACCCACGCGATGCCCCACCCGAGCGACGCGCCCACGCGAAGCGTGCTCGGGACGATCTCGTAGGCCGCGCTCACCGTCGGGATCGCCATCAGCGTGGTGGACTCGAGGAGGAGATAGCGCTGCGGAGCGGGCGACGTGCCCACGAACATCGGCAGCTCGGTGCGCGGGACACCCGAGGGCGTGACGATGCCGCCGCCGATCGTGAGGCGCTCGGTGATCGGGCGCGCGAACGCGACGTAGCCCACGGGGATCGGCGCGCCGGTATCGCAGACGCGCGGATAGCTTCCGCCGGGCGCGACGCCGTCTTCGGTGATGTCACCGGCGGCCTTCGTGCGCGTGAAGCACATGTGGCGAAGCGCGAGGTCGTAGCCTACCGAGACGCGGTTCGGTTGACCGGCGAGGCCGGCCGGATTTCGCGCGATCGCGATCGGATCGGTCGCCCGCGCGACCCACGCGCCGCCGCGCCCGAGCGGCTCCGACCCTTGCTCCGGATACTCGAAGACGTTGCCGGCGTGCGCAGACGAGAGGCGGGCGACCTGAGTCACCCACGCGCTCCCGACGATCGCGACGGCGCGGAGGCGCACCCTCAGGGCGCGCATGCGAGGCCCATGCACGCGTTCAGCTCGGGCGCGCATTTCTCGCGGACGCATGCGCGGCACGGCTCACCCATCACGGCACACTCGCTCGAACACTTCGACGACGTGCAGGTGAGCTCTGGAAACAGGGCGCGCGTGACGTTCGGACACGACGACGTGATGCAGCTCTGCCAGCACGAGCCGACGCGGGGATCTCCCTCGGCGAAGTTTGGACGATCGGTGACAGGGCACGACTCGAGGCACGTCACCGTCTCGAGGCACGTCGCTGTGCCCGTGCCGTGCCCGTGCATGTCCTCGCAGGCTTCGTCCGCCGCGTCCATCGCGGGGTAATAGAACGCGCTGAACATGCACATCTCGTTGTTCGTCGCCGACAGACCTTGCACGATCGGCACGTCGTCGGCGCTCTCGTAGTCGCATTCGAAGCGGATCGTCGTCCCCGCCGGGAGCGCCAAGAAGCCCGCGTAGAACGTCGGATGGAGACCATCCTTCGTCGTATAGAAGGGCGTCGCGCTCGGCGGCCCGTCCTTCGGATCGATGTACGCGCGGTACGCGACGCCGCGCGCATGCATGTGCGCTGCTGCGCTGAGGAGCGTGACGTCCTTCCGCAACGCGCAGCTCATCTTCGCCGTCGACTTGCCGCGCGGAGGCACGACGATGAACGGGTTGTAATAACGAAGGACGCCGGCGGTGTGCTCGATCGCCGACGACGGCGCGGTGCGAAGATCGACCTTCACGTGGGCTTGCCGCGGCTTCGTCGAGGCGTTCACGAAGTGACCCTGCAAGAGGAGGATCTCGCCGGGCTGAAACGAGAGCGCCGCCGCCGCCGGGAAGTCCGCGTCTTCGTGCGGCGTCTGCCCGCCCGTCACGTACGACGTCGCGCTCTTCATGATCGCTTCGTGCTCGTCGCACGGGACGACGCGATCCATCCCTTCGGTCCACGTGGTGAGGCGCGTCCGATAGAGGAGGTAGTGATGCGTCCCAGGCGACAGATCGTGGGACCCGCCGCGCACGAAGATGGGCGCGGACGCTAGCGACGACGCGGGCGCCGCCGCCGACGCTGGCGTCGTGGCAGGCATCCGAACGTATTTGCAGAAGTGCGCCTCCTGCCCGGCCGCGAGATCGGAGTCGAGCTCGAAGGTGAGGACCGATCCCTCGTCCTCCGCGCGAGACGACGAGCACGCCGCCGCGAACGCGGCCGCCGCGCAAAGAAGAAGAGGAAGTCGAAGAGGAAGAAAAGGACGCATCTTCGGTCTAGGTGGGAGCAGACCGCGTCGATTATGAGACCGATCGGGGGATGGCCCCATCGGATCGACGACGATTGCCCAGTCTTGCGAAATTCAAGCTGATTTCGCGCCCGACGTTGATGTGACCGAGGAGGGTCGATAGGCTCCAGCCGGTGAAATCTCCCCCTTCACGTCTGCTCGCCACCGCGACCCTCGTGACCCTCGCGATGACGGCACAAGGCTGCTCGAAGTCTCCCGCGAGCCCGGACGTAGGAGCCTCGGCCCCCAAGTCTTCGTCCTCCGCGTCTTCGGCGCCGTCACCCCCACGGGCCCCCGACGGTCCTCTGCCGCCGAACGCCACCGCGTGCGCGTCGACGCCCTCCGCCGATGGCGGCGCGGCGCCGCGTTGCCTCCGCTTCGTGACGGCGGACGACGCGTTTCGTCATGTCCTCTCGAAGAACCCGCTGATCCTCGCCGTCGGTGAGTCGCATGCGCAGAAGGGGACCGAGGCGATCGCGTCGTCGACGAAGCGCTTCACCGAGTCCTTCTTGCCGATCGTCGCCCCACGATCGACCGACATCGTCGTCGAGCTGTGGGCGCCGGACCCGAAGTGCATGAAGGAGGTGAAGGTCGTCGCGAGCGCGCAGAAGCCCGTGACCGACGTGCAAGCGAAGACGAACCAGAACGAATACGTCGTGCTCGGAACGAAGGCGAAGGACGCGGGGATGACGCCATGGCTCCTGCGGCCGACGTGCGACGACTTCTCGATGCTCGCCGACGCAGGAGCCGACACGGTGGGCGCGTCGCTCGGGCTCATCAAGCGCCTGACGCAGGCGAAGCTCGGCCAGCTCTACGAACGAAACCAGAAGTCGACCAGCGCGGCGCCCGACGGAGGCCTTCGTGCGAGCGAGCGAGCCGTCGTCGCCTACGGCGGCGCCTTGCACAACGATCTGGCGCCGAGCGAAGCGATGAAGGAGTTCACCTTCGGCCCCGAGCTCGATCGCCTCACGCAAGGACGCTACGTCGAGCTCGATCTCATCGTGCCCGAGTACGTGAAGAAGTCTGCGACGTGGGAGAAGCTGCCGTGGTTCGCGTCGTTCGAGGCCGAGCGCGCGAGCGCCAAGCCCATCGACCAGGCGACGCTCTACGTGATCAGCGACAAGTCGTACGTGCTCGTCTTCCCATCGACGCCAGGCGCCGCGCCGGCTGCGCCTTGAGGTCGTCATCCGATCGTTACACGCGCCATCCTCGTGTCTCTTGTCCGTCGTAACGGATGGACGCGACGAGACAAACTGGTTGAAACAATGCCTCGGATCCGAGACGCTGCTGGCTTGAGCCAAATGACGACGAGAGACAAGCACCCCGGCAGCGACAAGCCCCCGATGACCTCGCCGAGCATCGACCTGGATTCCCAGCGGACGCTCGTCGAGGACGATCGCACCGGGATGGACGACGCGTCCCTCCGACGCGCGTTTCTCGATCATCTGTCGTACTCCCTCGGCAAAAACGCAGGCAACTCCACCGAGCTCGACCAATTCATCGCGATGGCGCTGACGGTGCGCGATCGCTTGACCTACCGGTGGGCGCAGACGCAGGAGACCTACTCGCGCGTCGACGCAAAGCGCATCTACTACCTCTCGGCGGAGTTTCTCCTCGGCCGCGCGCTCGCGAACAACCTCCACGCGCTCAACCTCTACGACAAGGCGAAGCAGCTCCTTGGGGGCGCGAACATCGAGCTCGCCGACCTCCTCGAGTCCGAGCCAGAGCCCGGCCTCGGCAACGGCGGCCTCGGCCGCCTCGCGGCGTGCTTTCTCGATTCGATGGCGACGCTCGGATACGCCGGCTACGGCTACGGCATCCGCTACGAGTTCGGCATCTTCGAGCAGGACATCAAAAACGGCTGGCAGGTCGAGCGTCCTGACGAGTGGCTTCGCTTCGGCAACCCATGGGAGTTCATGCGGCCGGAGTACTCCGTCTACGTCGGCTTCGGCGGTCGCGTCGAAGAAGGCATCGACGAGCGCGGCGAGCTCTACGCGAAGTGGAACCCTTCGCAGTACGTCCTCGGCGTCCCGTTCGACACCCCGATCGCGGGCTTCCGCAACGAGACGGTGAACACTCTTCGCCTGTGGCAAGCGCGCGCGGGTGAGGAGTTCGACCTCCAGGTCTTCAACGACGGCGACTACGTGCGCGCCGTCGAAGACAAGAACGCGAGCGAGGTCATCTCGAAGGTCCTCTACCCAAACGACCAGAACCAGGCCGGTCGCGACCTCCGACTCAAGCAGGAGTACTTCTTCGTCGCCTGCGCGATCGCCGACATCGTTCGTCGTTACAAGAAGACGCACAAGACGTTCGACAACTTCGCCGAGAAGAACGCCATTCAGCTGAACGACACGCACCCTGCGATCGCCGTCGCAGAGCTGATGCGCGTCCTCGTCGACCTCGAGAAGGTTCCGTGGGACAACGCGTGGGTCATCACCGTCGCGACGCTCGGCTACACGAACCACACCCTCCTCGCTGAGGCGCTCGAGAAGTGGCCGGTGGCGATGTTCGAGCGACTTCTCCCGCGTCACCTCGGGATCATCTACGAGCTCAATCGCCGCTGGGTGCGCTCGGTGATGGCGCGCTTCCCCGGCGACGACGCCCGGGTGCGTCGCATGTCGATCATCGAAGAAGGCGCCGAGAAGAAGGTGTGCATGGCGCACCTCGCGGTGGCCGGCTCGCACGCCGTCAACGGCGTCGCCGCGCTTCACAGCGATCTGTTGAAGCGCGACGTCTTGCGAGACTTCGCCGAGATGACCCCGGCAAAATTCTCGAACAAGACGAACGGCGTGACGCCGAGGCGCTGGCTTCACCAGTGCAACCCGCGCCTCTCGGAGGTGATCACCGAGGCGATCGGCCCGCAGTGGCTGACCAACCTCGATGATCTCGGCAAGCTGTCGATGCTCGCCACGGACTCCACGTTCGTCGAGCGCGTCGCCGCCGTGAAGCGACAGAACAAGGCGGACTTCGCGCAGTATTGTCTCGAGCACTATCGATTGCGATTCGATCCCGACTCGCTCTTCGACGTGCAGATCAAGCGCCTGCACGAGTACAAGCGCCAGCTGCTCAACGCGCTCCATGTGATCCGCCTCTACCTCGACGCAAAGCGCGACCCGAACGCCATCAAGACACCGCGAACGGTCCTCTTTGGCGCAAAGGCAGCACCGGGCTATCGAGCCGCGAAGCTCATCATCAAGCTGATTAACTCGATCGCGGACGTGGTCAACGGCGACGTCGACCTTGGTGGTCGCCTCAAGGTGGCGTTCCTGCCGAACTACCGCGTCTCCCTCGCCGAGCGCATCATCCCCGCGGCGGATCTCTCCGAGCAGATCTCGACGGCCGGAAAAGAGGCGTCGGGAACCGGGAACATGAAGCTCTCGATGAATGGAGCGCTGACGATCGGGACGCTCGATGGTGCGAACATCGAGATCCGCGAAGCTGTGGGCGAAGAGAACTTCTTCCTGTTCGGCCTCACGACCGAGCAGGTGCTCGACCTCCAGCGGACGGGCTACCGCCCTCGCGCGATCTACGAGAAGAACGCACGCCTCAAGGAGGTCATCGATCTGATCGCGAACGGCTTCTTCAGCTCGGAGGACCCCGCGCTCTTCCGTCCGCTGACCGATCACTTGCTCGATCACGACACGTACATGCTGTGTGAAGACTTCGACGCATATATCGCCTGCCAACAAAAGGTGAGCGATGCCTTCCTCGACAAAGCGAGCTGGCATTCGAAGGCCGTCCGCAACATCGCGAACGTCGGCCCGTTCTCGAGCGATCGAACGATCAGGGAATACGCGACGGAGATCTGGGGCGCGGAGGCAGTGAAGATTCACCTCCGCGGTTACCAGACGCCCTGAGACGACAGCCTTGCACCCTCGGCAACGCCTCCCGCTTTCCCGCTTCGTCAGGCGCTAGGCCGGAGGGCGCGGTAGCAAGTCGTCGAGCAGCTCGAACATCCGCATCTCCTCTTCGGCGACGACCCCGTCCGCGGCGATGGCGCGTAGCGCGATCCCACGAATGACGTCGGCGGTCTCGCGCGACCGGACCTCCGTCGGATCGATGTCCTCGGGCGTGGGCGGCTGCTCGAGGAGATCATCAACGGCGCGCTCGGCGTCGTCGATGCGTAGCTCGCGCGCGAGATCGTGAAGGAACGCACGCTCGGCCACAGCGACCTCGAGGTCGGCCCAGAGGAACGTGGCGGCGAAGCGAAGCGCCTTCTTTCTCTCTTCGGCTGAGAGGAGCGATGGCGGGAAGGGAGCGAACGAAGGGGGCGGAGAGGTGGATGGGGAGATGGATGCAGAGGAGGACGAAGAGACTGTCTGTGTGACCATGACGTTCCGCCTCAGCAGCACTCATGCCACGACTCGGGTCGTGCAATTCCGATGACTTCCACTCGCGCTCACCTGGCCCGGGCCAGCTTTTCCCTGGCCCGGGGCCAGATCGGGCCACCTCGGCGAGGATGGCGTGTCGATTGCTCCGACCTCGGGTGGGCGTGCATTTGCGAGCCTGCGAGCAAATGGTTTCGGGCGCGCAGCGCCCGACACGCGAACAAACCTGAACGAGAAGGAGACCGTGAACGCCATGCTGCCGAAGACCATCCTCGTGCCCACCGACTTCGGTGAAGTCTCAGACGCGGCGATCGATCTCGCGATCGACTACGCCCGGGCGTTCGGCGGCGAAGTCGTCCTCCTCCACGCCTACGACATGCCGATCATCGGCTTCCCCGACGGCGCGCTCGTCGCGACCGCGGACATCGCGACGCGCATCCTCGAGAGCGCGCAGATGGGCCTCGAGCGCCAGATCACGTCGCGCGACAACCGCGGCGTGACGGTGCGCGGGATCCTGAAGCAAGGCGAGACGTACGAAATGATCAACGAAGCCGCCGAGGAGCTCGGCGCCGGGCTCATCGTGATGGGGACGCATGGCCGTCGAGGGATCGCGCGAGCGCTCATCGGCAGCGTCACCGAGAAGATCGTCCGCACCGCGAAGGTGCCCGTCATGACCGTGCACGTTGGTGATGCTGCACACGTCGCGACGGCGGTGGCGGCCGCAGCGCCTGCCTCCTCGCGCGTCGCCCCGGCCGGCAATGGCCATGCGAGCACGGCGAACGGACGTCGCTAGCGACGGCGCGCCGTCGCCCCGCCGAAACGTGCTAAGCCTCGGCCCATGAGCGGCACGACTCCGTCCGAGCAGGCGAGCATGGGTTCGAGCGCGCAGCACGCCGCCGGCGGCTGCCTCTGCGGCGCGGTTCGGTTCTCGTCCGAGGGTCCCTTCCTCTTCTGCGCGCACTGCCACTGCGCGTGGTGCCAGCGTGCTCATGGTGCGGCGTTCGTCACGTGGCTCGGCGTCTCGGAGACCACCTTCCGCCTCGTGCAAGGGGAAGACAGGCTGACGTGGTACTCGTCGTCCGAGCAGAGCGATCGCGGGTTCTGCAGCAAGTGCGGCACGACGCTCTTCTTCCGCTCGGTGCTCGCGCCGGGCGAGGTGCACATCGCGCTCGCGTGCGTGGACGACGCCGCTCGGGTGAAGCCGCCTGCCGCCCACGTCTTCTTCGACGCGCACGTGCCGTGGTTCACGTTCGCCGACGATCTTCCAAAGCTCGATCGCACCGCGAAGGGGCTCGCCAAATACAACGTGGTCGCGAAGACTCCGGCGACGGGCGCCAAGGAATGACGGCGCGCAGCACAAGTCGCCTCGTTTCGGTCCTCGGGCTCGTCGCCACGTCGGCAATGGCCGCAGGCTGCGCCGCGCGTTTTGCGCCGGTGCGCGAGTCGAACGTCCCGCTCGTCGAGCCCGCCGCCGTCTCGATCGATCGCATCGAGCTTGGCTACTCGAACATGTTCCTCTTGCGCGGCGCGACATCAAACCTCGTGCTCGTCGATGCCGGCAGCCCGTCCGATGTCGAGCGCACTGTCAACGCGCTCGCGGCGATCGGCAAGACGCCGTCCGACGTGAAGGCGGTCGTCCTGACGCATGGCCACGGGGATCATGCGGGGATGGGGAGCTTCTTCCAGAAAGCGGGCGCCAAGATCATCGTCGGACGCGGTGACGAGCTGCAGACGACGATCGGCAAGAACGACGAGATGCCGCCGACCGGGCTCTTCGCTCGCGCGCTGAAGCCGTTCGTGAAGCTCGACTACGAGCCGTTCACGCCCGACGTCCTCGTCGACGACACGCTCGATCTCGCGCCCTGGGGCTTGCCGGGCGTCATCGTCACCCACGTGCCGGGGCACACGCGCGGGTCGCTGGTCGTGAGGCCTCGCGCGCGCGAAGCCATCGTCGGCGACATGATCCTCGGCGGCATGTGGGGCGGCATGTTTCACGGACGCGCCGCAGGCGATCACTATTACCAGCTCGATCCCGCGCGAAATAGATGCAATGTGCAAGCGTTGCTCGACGACGGCGTCGAGACGTTCCACATCGGTCACGGTGGACCGGTCACGCGCGACTCGGTGCTCCAGTGGTCGGAGTCGTGGGACCGCGATGAAATGACGAAGTGCCGCAGCCCGCAGACGAGCGCGAGCCGCAACTAGCGGCGCGTGCGCACGATCCGCGCGAAGGCTTCGCCCGCGGCGCGAGCGAGCTCCTCGAGGCGGCGGGTGCCGATCATCGTGTCACCGAGCTCGTCGGCGACGATGATGACCGCGGTCTTGCCGCTCACGCGAATGGGCACCGCGGCGACGTCACGGCTCGGATTGCGGATCACGCGAAGGAGCGGGGCGTGCACTTCGTCGTAGCGAATCGGCCCGAGGTAGAGGTCTTCACGGACGGCGCGATCGAAGATGCTGTTCGCTTCGAGCGGGATCAGGACGGACTGGAGCGACGCGCGATCCGCGAACTCGGGCGTCCCGACCCATCCGAGGTAACCGCCCTTCTTCACGACGAAGAGCGCGACCTTGAGCGCCACCATGCGTGCGCCCGTCAGCACGAGCTCGAGCACTTCGTCGCGTGAGCCCGCGTTGCGAAGCGCGGCGAGGATCCCGCCCATCTCGGGGAAGGGAAGCTGCGGGCTGTACGCCGCGAATTGACCCATGGACCCCGGGAGCGGCGGAGGACCAGGGATGAACGAGCCGATCGGCTGCCCCATCGGTGGCATCGCGACGCTGTTCGAGGTCGCGCCCATTTCGATCCGAGGAGAGGCCGTCTTCTCGACGACGTCGCGTAGGTTCGTCGTGTCGAAGGCGTAGCCTTCCCCGAGCGGCGACGCGGAAGGATCGATCAGCGCCGGCGGTCGCTGCGTGCCGCCACGAAACGGCGACAGGTTGGGTTGCATCGACGGGTGCTGCGCGTGGTGCTGCGGCTGCAACTGCGCCTGCGGAGGAGGCGCGGAGGGCACCGGATGCGAGGAGAACGACGGGAGCGACGGGAGCGCATACTGCGGCGCGTTTCGCGCGGCTCCTTGCGGCGGCGGCGCGGGGCCGATCGTGCGACGCGTGAGCGGGATCGGGATCTCTGACCCGTAGCCACTGCGCGGCGGATCGGTGCCCTTCGGGATGTTTGCCCCTTCGATCATGTGCAGCGGCGTGCCCCACGGCGGCGTTCGCATGCGTGTCGGCGGAGGAGCGGCGGGCGGCGGCGCGCTGTCGGGCTCGATCACGAGGCCGCCGCGCCGTGGCGGGACGTCTTCGTGGCTCGGCATCGCGTGCGACAGGAGCTCGTTCGGCGGCGGAAGCGACGGATGCGAGCCCGTGTTCGGGCGCACCGGCGCCGGAAACGGCGAATGCGAGAGCGGCTGCATCCGCTCGTAGGCCGACGGGGCCCGCGGACGTGAATCGTAGAGGCGCTCGTCTTCGTGGGCCGCCGCGCGCGCCGCCTCTTGAAAGCGCTCACGCGCTTCGTTCTGCGCGCGTGTCGTCATCGTCGCGTGCGTGCGGAGCATGCGGAGCCGGCGAAGCGCCTCTTCGATCGCCTGGATGGGCGCGCGGACGACGCGGACCGGCGCCTTGAGGTGAAACGCCATCTCGCTCGCGGGATGCGGGTCGGCCGGATCGGCGACCACCACGTCGATCGTCCCGGTGATCGCGTCACGGCGAACGGGGATCGCGAGGAGGCGGCCGCACAGGCCAGGCGGCAGCTTCTCGACGAGCTCCGTCACCGGGAGCACCTGCCGCAGAAACGGCGCTTCGCTCCGCGCGAGGTAGCGGCTCAGCGTCTCGGGCGTCGCGGCCCCGGAGTCGACGAGCGCTTGGAGGAGCGGGACGCCGCCGTTGACGGACGCAAACAAGGCGTCGGCGATCGCGCGCGGCGTCGCGACCTCTTCGAGCAGGAGCGCCTTCGTGAGCTCGTCCGCGGCCACGGCGACAATCTATCGTCTTTTCGTGATCTTGTACGAGCAATTCCCGCTCGGGACCACGGCTACTTCTTGTCGAACTGGAAGACGACCTCGCTCTTGCGGACGAGGCCGAGCTGCTCGCGCGCGATGCGCTCGACGGCGGTGGGGTTCTCGCGGAGATCCTTCACCTCGGTTCGAAGTCGGGCGACATCACGACGTAGCTCCGCGTTCTCCGCTTCGACCTCCTTCAGCTCCTTGTCGAGCGCTCGCATGCGCGGCATTCCCTGCGGCTCGAGCACGAGCACCGGCACCGCGATCAAAGACACGGTGAGCACGGCGAGTGGGAGTCCGCGAAGCCAGGCGTCGGAGGGCATTTCGTCGAGGGGCGGCGTGTCGGTCGGTACAGAGCGTGGTCCGCGGAGCGGTTCCAGGGCTCCGGCCGAACGACCAGAGGGAAGCGCCAGGCTAATCCGCACCTCGACGGATGGAAAACTTATGACAGTGCTAGGCTCCTCCTCCGGCGGCCGAAGGCCAAAAACACGCAGAAAACGGAGATTCTCGAGGCACAGATGGGAAGCGGAAGCAGAGGCGCGGGGCCGGTAGGAGAAGCGGGACAGGGATCGAGCGCGGACGGCGCTCGGTGGGAGGCCGTCATCGGCCTCGAGGTCCACGCCCAGCTCCTCACGCGATCGAAGCTCTTTTGCCCGTGCGCCACGTCGTTCGGCGCGCCGCCCAACACGAACGTGTGCCCGACATGCCTCGGGTTGCCTGGCGCGCTGCCGGCGCTGAACGCGGAGGCGGTGCGGATGGCGGTGAAGACCGCGCTCGCCCTCGGCTGCACGATCAAGAACACGAGCCGGTTTGCGCGGAAGAACTACTTCTATCCGGACCTCCCGAAGGGCTACCAGATCAGCCAATTCGACGAGCCGTTCTCCGAGGGCGGCGTCGTCGAGTACGAAGTCGCCGCCGACGACAGCGAAGAAGGCGCCACACAACCGAAGACGATCACGAAGCGCGCTCGGTTGACGCGCATCCACATGGAGGAAGATGCCGGCAAGAACCTCCACGGTCATGGGGGCGGCGACGCGTCGATCGTCGATCTCAACCGCGCGGGCACGCCGCTCGTCGAGATCGTCGGTGAGCCCGATCTGCACTCCGCCGCCGAGGCCGCGGGCTACCTTCGCGCGCTCCGCGATGTCCTCGTGTTCCTCGGCGTGAACGACGGCAACCTCGAGGAGGGATCGTTCCGCTGCGACGCCAACGTCTCGATTCGGCGCGCCGGCGATCCGAAGCTCGGCACGCGCGTCGAGCTGAAGAACATCAACTCGTTCCGCTTCGTCGAGAAGGCGATCGCCGGTGAGATCGCGCGGCAACGCGACGTGCTCGAAGGCGGCGGGCGCGTGAAGCAAGAGACGCGCGGCTGGGACGAGAAGACGAGCTCCACGTTCTCCCTTCGAAGCAAGGAGACGGCGCAGGACTACCGCTATTTCCCCGAGCCCGATCTCCTGCCGCTCACGCTCGACGATGTCTTCGTCGAGACGTTGCGCGCCGCGTTGCCGGAGACCCCACGCGCGAAGCGAGAGCGGTTCGTGAGCGATCTCGGCCTCACGCCCTACGCCGCGCACGTGCTCACGCAGCATCCGCGGATCGCGGCGTTCTTCGAGGAGGCGGCGACGCTCCATCGCGAGGCCCTCGCGGTCGCGAACTTCGTGCAGAGCGAGGTGCTTCGCGACGTGACGACGCGCGGGATCGAAGCGGACTTCCCGCTGTCACCGACGCAGCTCGTCGAGATCCTGCGCCTCGTGTCGCAGCAGAAGATCAGCGGCAAGCAGGCGAAGGAGCTCTACGCGAAGGTGAAGGAGAAGAACGCCGCGGCGAAGAGCTTCGACGCATCTCCGGCGGCGATGGTGTCCGAGCTCGGGATGGCGCAGGTGTCCGATCCGGCCGCGATCGAAGCGGCGTGCGCGAAGGTCGTCGCCGACAACGCCAAGCAGGCCGAGCAATATCGGGCCGGCAAGACCGCGATGCTCGGCTTCTTCGTCGGCCAGGTGATGAAGGCGACGAAGGGGAGCGCCAACCCGCAGCTCGTCAACGAGACATTGAAACGGCTGCTCGAGAACCCTACGTGACGTGCCCATGAGCCAGAATCTCATCCCTTCCAGGCCAGGCTCTGCGCCGCCCATTCCGGCTCCGCGCGCGCCGTCGCAGGTGCGCCGTGTCCTGATCGTCGACGACAACACCGAGCTCGTCGACACGCTCCGTGCCGTCATCGCGTCGGGCGTCCCGAACAGCATGATCGAGACCGCCGAGAGCGGCGCGGCGGCGCTCCGCATGGCGCAGAAAGGCTTCGACGTCGCGATCGTCGACGTGAAGCTCCCCGACGTCAGCGGGATCGACCTCATCACGCCGCTCCGCGCCGTCTCGCCGTTCTCCGAGGTGCTCCTGCTCACGGGCTTCGCGAGCGTCGACGCGGCGATCGGCGCGCTCCGATCCGGCGCGTTCGCCTTCGTCCTCAAGTCGTTCCGTCCCGAGGAGCTGATCTCGATCGTCGACCAAGCGCTGACGAAGGTCGAGCTCAAGCACGAACGTGAAGAGCTCGAGCGACGGTATCGCGACCTCGTCGAGGTGACGGACGTGCTCGTCGTCGCGCTCTCGGGCAACGACGAGGTCGCCCTGATGAACCGAAAGGCCGCGAGCCTCGCGGGGACGACGAGCGATCAGGCGCTCGGCCGCTCGCTGCTCGAGTCGTGGATCCCGGACGAAGATCGCGCCGCGATGCACGCCGCGCTCGAGATGACGCGCACGCAGAACCAGGCCGCCGAGGTCGAGACGGGCTTCACCGACAAGCTGCCCCCGGCCGCGACCACGACCTCGACCTCGATGTCGACGTCGATGGGCGGCTCATCGACCGGATCGGGGACGGCGGTCGGCCACATGCGCGGGACGAAGCGCGTTCGATGGCACCTCTCACGTTCGCGTGAGTCGGGCGATCTCGTCTACGGGATCGGCATCGACGTGACCGACAAGCGCGCGCTCGAGAAGCGCGCCGCCGACGCTGAGGCGCTGTCGGCGATGGGCGAGCTCGCGATGAACCTCGCGCACGAGATCCGCAACCCGCTGAACGCCGCCGTCCTCCAGCTTCACTTGCTGAACCGCAACCTCGATCGCCTCGAGGCCGAGGAGGCCACGCGCGTCGCCCTCAAGGATCGCGTGCGCATCGTCGGCGACGAGATCGGCCGCCTCAATCGACTCCTCACCGAGTTCCTCGAGCTCGCGCGCCCGCGAGGGATCGCGCGCGAGCCCGTCCACGTCCCGCGCCTCGCGGACGAGGTGCTCGACCTCGAAGAGGAGAGCGCGCGCGGCCGCGGCGTGAAGATCATCCGTGAGCTCCCCGAAGACGGCTGCGTCGCGATCGGGGACCGCGAGAAGCTGAAGCAGGTGACGATCAACCTCGTCGTCAACGCGCTCGAGGCGATGAAGCAAGGCGGAACGCTCACCGTCCGGGTCCGGCCCGAAGGCGAGCACGTGCTGATGACGATCGCCGATACCGGGCCCGGCATCGCCTCGGAGCTGCTCCCGAACGTCTTCGACCCGTTCTTCACGACGAAGGAAGCCGGCACGGGCCTCGGCCTCTCGATCGTGCGCAAGATCGTCGACCAGCACGGCGGCTACGTCGAAATCGACAGCGAGCGAGGCAAAGGCGCCCGCGTCACGGTCTCGATCCCGATGGGACGCTGAGTCGCTCGGCGCTGGCTTTGCGCGGCGCCGTTTTGTTGGAGCACGCATCATGGGCATCAAACCGGCGCTGGGGTGGCTTGCGCTGCTCCTCTTCACGACGACCGCGACGCAAGCCGAAGGTCTCTCGTCGCTGAAGAAAGACCTCTCTCAATCGCTGAGCGGTCTGACCGCAAAAGGCGTGACGCCCGCGACCGCGATGACGGTGACCGCGAAGACGAAGGCGCCGCCGCGCGGAGCAGGCGAGGGAAGCGCCGGCGCCTCCGGCAAGGTGCGCCGCCCGGAGAGCGCGCTCGTGCTCGTCTCGAACACGATCGGCCGGCCGCGCGCAGACTACAAAGCGGACGTGCTCGCGATCGGCGCGGCGAGCGACGACGTCGCCGCGACGCCAGGCCATCTCGTCACCGTGACGACGCTGCCGTTCAGCGACAAAGACGCGAGCCTTCGCCAGCGCAAGGCCGCGTACAAGATCGATCGCGATCGCATCCGCCGCGTGACGCGGTTCGTCGACGCCGACCTCACGAGCGAGCGAGGTCGCCGCCTCGTGCCGACGCGCAATCACATCGACGTGATCGAGACCGTCGACAGCTTCGTCCTCGTCGAGACGCGCGCGCACGCCAGCGGGCCTGCCGCTTCACGCGCCACAGTGACGAGCGACGTCTTCACGTTCCCGCGAAGCTCGACGCTCGAAGAGCGCGTCGCGATGCTCGACAAGGCCGTGCCCGACGCGCAGACGCGCGAGCGTCTTGCCGAAGCGCTGGTCGCCGCGGAATAGGTCGCTCGGCTCGAGCCGCTGGCCCGACCGATCGGCGTGCCGGCCCGGGCCAGGCGCGTGTGCGCCTGGTGCGGCCGAGAGGATCAGCGGCCCGGGGGCTTGAGCGGGAGGACCGACGACGAGAGCGGGGGCGGAGGGATCTTGCCGCTCGGGCGAGCGTCGGGGGTGACGCCGTCGCCGGCTTCGATCGACATGAGCGCCATGAAGATGCGGTCCATGCCGAGCTCGAGGGCCGCTTCCTTTTGGAAGAGGCTCGCGATGCGGACGAGGCGGAGCGCCGTGGTCTTGCCGAGCTCGGCGGTCTCGCGCTCGAGGAAGGCCTCGAACGTTCCGAAGCCCTTGGCCTCGAAGAGGCGGCGGGCCTGGATGTCCTTCAGGACGAGGCCGACATCGTAGAAGCCCTTCGCGAGGTTCTTACGGAAGCCTTTGATCTGCTGAAGCGCGTTGTGAAGATCGGCGATCTTCGCCTTGATCGCTTCGGCGGTCGCAGGCGTGCGGATCGTGGCGCGGGCGCTTCCGGGAAGCGGCGGCTCAGCGGCCCGGGCACGCGCTTCCGCGGCATGCTTTGCCGCGTGACGGGCAGCCCAAGGGGCGGCTCCGCGAAGGCCGAGCTTTCGCTTCGGGGCCTCCGGCGTGCTCTGCACCTTCGCTTGTGCCGAGGGTTTTGCTCCTTTGGAGCCTTTCGCGTCTGATTTCCCCTTGGCGGTCTTCTTGGTGGCCATTTCCGTCGCGCTCTTAAGTGTTCGCAAGATGCGCCGCATACCATTTATGAAAGCGCCGCGTCCACGAATTAATTGGGCAAACTCATTCCCTCAGTACCCCAACCACGACGAAACGGGCAAGTAGGACGGGGCGTACCCGCGCGATTCGCGAGGACCCTCACCAAGAACCAGGGTGTTGAGTAGGATGCGCCCGTTCGATGGCCATTCTCACGGTCCCCAGCCACGCCGAGCTCGACCTCCTGGTCGCTGCCTACGATTTGGGCAGCCTTCGTGAGCATCGCGGCCTCGAGGCGGGCACGGTCAACACGAGCTACCTGCTCGAGCTCGACGCAGGCCGGTACTTCCTTCGAATTTACGAGGAGCAAGACGCGCGCGGAGCATCGCGTGAGGCGGGGGTGCTCCGTCATCTGGCCGCGCGTGGCGTGAGGACGCCGTCGCCCGTCGTGGGCAAGGACGGCGCGGCGACCCGTGCGATCGCCGGCAAGCCAGCCGCGCTCTTTCCGTGGATCGACGGCGAGATCGTGTGCCAGGGCAGGGTGACGCCGCGCCATGGAGAGGTCGTCGGCGCGGCGCTCGCGCAGATTCACCTCGCCGGTCATGCGCCCGACACGGTCCTCGACGCAGGGCGCTTCGGTCCACGCGATCTGGCCGTCCGGTGCACGCGCGTCGCCGAGTCCCGCGATGCGGAGGCGGCGCAGCTCGCCGGGTCGCTTCGCGACGCGGTCCTTCGCGAAGCGGATCGCCGCGATCGCGACGCGCGGACGATCCCGATGGGGCTCATCCACGGCGACCTCTTCCGCGACAACGTCCTCTGGCAAGACGTGAATGCGTGTAAGCTCTCCGCGCTTCTCGACTTCGAGAGCGCGCACGACGGACCGTTTGCTTATGACCTTGCCGTCACGATCCTTTCGTGGTCGTACGGCTCCTCGCTCGACATGACCTTGGCCGCCTCCATCGTCCGTGGATACCGCAGCGTTCGGGAGCTCGAAGAGGGCGATCGCGCTTGCCTCTACGACGAGTCGATCCTCGCCGCGTTGCGGTTCACGATCACGCGCATCACCGACGACGCGATCCGGGTCGGTAAGCGCTGGCAGCGGTTCGTCTCACGGCGCATCGAGATCGAGGCGATGGGCCCGAAGCGATTCTTGGAGGCGCTCGGTCTGTGAAGGTTCGGTACGCGCTCATCGCTGCCGCGCTCGTCCTCGCGTCGCCGCACGCGCACGCCGCCGACGCGCCGCCCGCAGCCCCACCGGCGCGCGATCCGGACGTCCATTACGCGCCGCTGCCCGAGAGCTCGCTCACGTACCACGTGCCCACGCAGAACCCGACGCTGCCATGGGCGCTCCTTCAGCTCCTGCCAAGCCCGGAGCTCGCGTTCGGTCGCCAGCGACACATCGACGTGAACGGCGCGGTCGACACGTCGATCTCGCCCGCGTTTGGTCTTCGCTGGGAGCTCACGCCCCTTCTCTGGTCATGGGGTGTTCATCGCCGGCAATCGGGCTGGCGCTTCTTCGTCGTCGATCCGATCGCACGCCTGTCGGGTTCGCTCGAGCTCGCGACGGCGTTCGAGTACATCGGCGGCCACGTCGACCGCGTCATCGCGCGTCCGGGGCTTCGCATGTACTTGCCCGTGGCGCAGCGCGGGGAGTTCCTCGCGGTCTCGCTCGGGACCTCGGCGTACAGCTACGAAGGCTTTCGCGTCGCCTACGACGTGGGCGCGTGGATCCTCTCCGGCTTCTTGGGATTCCAGGTCACGGTGGCGCCCGCGCATGACCCGCTCGCGGCGATCGCGACGTTGAAGTTGCGGTTCTTCTGATGCGCCGCTCGATCAAAGACGCGCTCCGCATGATGACGCTTCTCTCTGCCGTGGGGGCGAGCGGATGCGACGATCCGGACGTGCTCATCGACGTCACGGACGCACGCGCATACCGCCAGGCGGACAAGACCGTGGCGGTGGAGGTCGATCTCGAGGGTCACGAGCGCCTCGGAAAGAACCTCGGCACGTACTGCGTGCGCGTGACGTTCGTGCCCGAGGACCCGGCGTACCACGAGGACTGCAAGGCCGACCTCGAAGACGGGGACACGAAGACGGTACGTCTCGTCTCGACGAAGACCGATCTGTTGCCTGGCTCGGCGATCCGCGTTCGCGTTCGCCTCGCTGCTGTCGATGTTGGGAGGGATCTTGCCGCGCCTCCGTAATCTCGGGCTCCTCGCGCTCCTCGTCGTGTCGCCGCTCTTGTCGTCGTGCCGGATCGGGCGCGCCGCAGCGAACGCGACCACCGCGCTCTTCACGACGCCGGATCACGTCACGAAGAACACGCGTCCGGTCGCGAACGACGCACGGCTCGCCGTCGTATGGATCGGGCACGCGACCGCGCTCGTCCAGATCGAAGACAAGGTCATCCTCACCGATCCGATCTTCCGCGACACCGCAGGGCAAGTCGCGAAGCGCCTCGTCGAGCCGGGGGTCGATCCGAAGGACCTTCCGCCCATCGACGCCGTCGTCATCTCGCACATGCACTACGATCACCTGTCGCTCGGAAGCCTCGACGACATCGAGTCGAAGGTTCGCGCGCTCATGATGCCTCGCGGGGGCACGGCCTACCTCACGGACTTCAACTTCCCGGCGTACGAGCTTCGAACGTGGCAGGCGTGGGAGAAGAACGGCCTTCGCATCACCGCTGTGCCGGTCGATCACGTCGGCTACCGCTACGGCCTCGACCGCGAGTGGATGCCCGACTCGTTCACCGGCTACGTGATCGAATACAAAGGGATCAAGGTCTACTTCGGCGGCGACACGGCCTACAACCAACAGTACTTCGTCGAGACAGGCTCGCGTTTCCCGAACATCGATCTCGCGCTGCTTCCGATCGGCCCGATCGAGCCGCACGACTTGATGCGCGAGTACCACACCGATCCTGCGGAGGCGGTGCAAGCGTTCGTCGATCTCGGCGCCGCGCGCATGGTGCCGGTTCACTACGACACGTTCATCAACTCCACCGACAAGCCCGGCGACGCGCTCAAGCTGCTCGACGCCGCGTCACACCGTTGGTCGCTCGGCCAGCGCATCATCGCGCCGCTCAAGATCGGCGAGCGTCGCGTCTTCGTGAAGGCGGGCGCCGACGCGCGCCTGCCGCCCGAGTCGAAGCCCGCCGTGACGCCGTCTCCTGCGCCCGCGACCAAGACGCCGGCGAAGAAGGCCGACGACGACGACTTCGATTGAGCTTCGTCTGTTTCGTTTTAGTGCAGGAGGCCGACGTCGACCGGCGTCGCGCGTGACACGGTGAGGAGCACTTTTGGGTCGATGCCGACGAGGAAGCCGCGCCGCCCGCCGTTGATGTAGATGCGCTCGAGGTCGAGGATCGTTCGCTCGACGTAGATCGGCATCGCCTTGCGAAGACCGAACGGGCTCGTGCCGCCGACCTGATAGCCCGAGTGGCGCTGCGCCACGTCGGGATCGCACGGCGACGCGCGCTTCTTTCCGATCTGACGTGCGAGGTTCTTCGTCGAGACGGACATGTCGCCGTGCATGAGCACGATGAGAGGCTTCTTGTCCTCGTCTTCCATCACGAGCGTCTTCACCACGCTGTGTTCGGGCACGCCGAGCTTCTCCGAAGAGACACGTGTCCCGCCGTGCTCCTCATAGTCGTAAGGATGCTCCGTGAAGGCGACCTTGTTCTTCTTCAAGAACGCGGTCGCCGGTGTCTCGGATACGTGCTTACCGCTCATCGCCAAGCGGCCTTGTCGTTCAGTCGGTCGCGGGGAGCTCGTCGCCGCTGCTCGGCTCGGCGACGCGGACCTTCTGATCCTTCGGCTGCCAGAGCGCCGCGCGGAGCTCGGTGACGCGCTTCTTCGCGGCTTCGAGCCGGGTGTCCTGCGTCTCGACCTCGGCCTTGGCCTTCGCCTCGTCGTGATCGGCCTTCGCGCGTGCGTCGCGCGAGGCGTTGAGCACCTCGAGCACCTCGCGATAGAGCTCTTCGCCGGCGGTGACGACCCACGTGTCGAGCTTCTTCGCGAAGTCTTCGATCATCTCGTCAATCTTCGGCCCGACCTGCTTCGCGGCCTGGCGGATGACGTCCGGCGCCTGATCCTTCGCGCGCTTCTTGTACTCGGAGTCGATGCGGTCGCGGAGGACGAGCGCCATGATCGGCGCGGCGATCGTGAGCAGACCGCCGACCATGACGTTGACGAACATCATGCCGAGACCGAGCACGAGGACAGCGGCGATGCCGGCGTCGTAGCGAAACGTGTCGATCTGGATGTCGAGCTTCTTGACGTCGTGACCAAGCGCTTCACCGACGCGCTTCGTCGCGTCGTGCGCGTCTTCCTTGATGAGCGCGATCGTCTTCTCGGCGAGCGCCTCGAGCTTCGCGGCGATCTCCTTCGACTCAGCCTCGGCCCACTGGCGGAAGGTGTCCTCGAGAAACGCCGGCAAGAATTTGCGGAGGTCGTCTTGCTTGGCCGACTCGATCACGTTCGGGAGCTGGCGGATCGTGTCTTCGACGAAGCGCTCGAGATCCTTCGAGGCGCCGACCTTGATCCCGCTGATCTCCTCGCGGATCTTCATGCGGCGCTGCTCGATCGTCCCCGCGGTGCCCTTGAGGTCCTCTTCGAGCGTCTTGATGCGGCGCTCGAGCTCCTCGGTCTTCATGCTGAGGGAGCGACGGCGTGCATCGACGCCCTTCGTGAGGAGGTTGCCGACGTTGACGCCTTCACCGAGCGCGTTGTCGAGGAGGATGCGACCACGCTCTTCGGCGAGGAAGTTCGTGAGGTGCGCGAGGAGCTCCGGCATGCCGCTCTTCTCCATGCCGCCGCCCTGAAGCGCGGTCTCGGCGCTGATCGGGAAGACGACCGGATCCTTCACGAGGTTCGCGAGCTGCGTGCGCGCGTAGGCGAGCGCCTCCTTCTTCTCTTCCTCGTTCAAGATGTCCCACTTCGTGATGACGAAGACGATCTTGTCGCGCGAGGCCTTGAGGAGCTTCTCGTTCAGGAACTGCCGCTCGCTCTCCTTCAGGATCTGTCCTGCGTCGAGGAGGAAGAGGACGGCGTCTGCGCGTGGGATGTAGCTGTACGTGATGTCGGCGCGCTGGAGCGACAGATCGTTCACGCCTGGCGTGTCGACGAGGAGGATGCGCTCCTTGAGGAGCGGGGCGGGGTAGCCGACCTCGAGATAGTCGACCTCGTCGACGCTCGATCCGCCGCCGACGGCGAACTTGCGCGTCTCCTCGAAGTTGATCGTCTCGCGCTTGCCCGATTGGTAGACGACGGTGGCCTCGGGGGTCTCCGCGTACTTGAGATGATGGATCGCGGCGGTGGTGGGCGTCACTCCGACGGGGAGCGCCGTCTCGCCGATCAGCGCGTTCACGAAGGTCGACTTGCCGTGATTGAACTCTCCGACGACGACGAGGTGGAAGCGATCCTCATCGAGCTTCTTGACGAGCTCGCGATCGAGCCTCTCCTTCAGGCTCTTCGCTCCAAGGCCCGTGGCGATCTCGCCGAGCTCTTGCAGCGCCACGGTCACTTCTTGCTTTCGTTCGCGGAATCCTTCGAGCATGTTCTTTCCTCGCGCCAAAGTCGTGGGCGTTTTCTCTGTCTTACGTCTCGGGTTTGTTCGCGGTTTACGCGTCGCCCTTGAGGAGCGCTTTCACGCGGTCGTCGACCTCGGTCATCGTGAGGCCGCTCGAGGGGGAGACCTTCGCCGTCTTCTTGTAGAGCTCGCTCTGCGCGAAGACCCGCATCGCGAGCACGCGCTTCGGCAGATACGGGTGGGTGGCGAGCGCCTCCATGTAGCGACCGATCGAGTCTTTGCCCTCTTCGTATTGCTCGAGGAACGCGTCGAGGTTGAACTCGTCGTAGAGCTTGCGCGAGCCGAGGACGAGCTTCGTCAACGCGCGGGCGGAGACTTGCTCGTTCTTCGAGCAGAGCATGCCGGCGCGGTCGCACGTGATCTCGGCGCGGCGCGACAGCTCGTTCAGCGGGAGCATCGCGGGGTAGACGATCCACGGCAAGAACGCGGCGGCGATCGTCTTCAAGTAGTGGAGCGTCGTGAGGTAGACGACGTGCGCGTTGTGGATGTGGCCGCACTCGTGACCGATGACGGTGCGGAGCTCTTCGTCGGAGTAGTGATCGACGAGCGCGGAGTGCACGAGGATGAACGACTCGTCGTCGGTGCCGAACGTCCCGGCGTTCAACGTCGGGTTGTTGACGATGTAGACCTGCGGGACGTGGATGCCGAGCTGCTCGGCGCACTCGCGCGTGAGGCCATGAATGCGGGGAAACTGGCGGTCGGAGACCTTGACGGCGCTCCCGAGGAGCTGCCCGCGCCACACCTGCTTCCACATGCGAACCGTGCTCGCGACCGCGAGCTGGATGGGGCGCGCGGACTCGACGGTGGCCCTCGACTGGCGATCGAGCACGAAGGAGTAGTCGAACTCACCCGCACTAGCGCCTCCTGCACGCTCCTCTCGTTTTCTCGTGACGTACGCGTTGAAGTCGAGCGTGGGGGCGTCAGCCATACCGAGTACCTCTTTCAGTCATGAAGACTAGATGACGACAGCCTAAGCGCGGCGAAGTGTCTGCGCAACGGTGCAAGACGATGAAAATGGTGCGAAAAAGGGCGTGATTCGCGCTGGCTGAGACAAAAACAAAAGCCTCCAACACGAGGTGTTGGAGGCTCCTTCAGTTGCAGCATTCACATGGTTGGTCGGTTTGCTTCGTCGTTGTTTTCCGGCTCCTTTTTCGGGAATCGAGAGGGAAGAGAATCGAACCGCTGGGCTTCGTCTTCGATGTCTTGTTGTTGTGCTCGTTCGGGGTTTGGAAAGGGGGCGAGAGGGGTGGTCGTAGAACGGAAGTTGGCGAAGGCTAACGGTGGGTTGGAGGAGCTTGGGGGGGCTCGGTGATGGCGCGGGAGGGCTGAGCCATCACACACCAAGCAGACTTGTTGTCTTTGTCGGTCGACCGTCGCCTTCGTGGATTCCTACAAGTCGGACGCCGTTTCTCTTCCAGCCGGGCGAAGAAATTCTCTCCCTTGATTCGGCACGCGAAATTTCGCCGCGGAGGTGACCGACCTCTTTCAGAAGAGGTCTCTCCCCATGAAGCACGCCATCGAAGTCGTGGTCGCGTTCGTCGTTCTCGGGACGTCGCTGCGACTTCTCGAGCACTTCTTTCCGGCGCGGCCGCGCGCTCGGGAGAGGACGGGGCGTCGCGTCCATCGCGTCGTGGTCGACGTGCTGCATTGGTTCGTCAGCGGACCGATGGGCAACGTCGTCGCTGACCTTGGCTTCTTCGCCGCGATCGTCTTCGCCATCCCTGCGATCGTGTTCATGCGCCACGGACAATGGGACGTCGCGCATCCGGCGGCGGTGTTCTCACGCCTGCCGGTCGCCGTGCAGGTCGTCTTCTCGCTCGTCGCGAGCGACTTCCTCGGCTACGTCAGCCATCGGCTCCATCATCGCGTGACCGTTCTTTGGCGCCTCCACGCGATCCATCACTCGTCACGTGAGCTCGACTGGCTCGCGGCTGCGCGCAACCATCCGCTCGGCGAGCTGACCGCGCGCGTGATCATCGGGCTCCCGCTTCTCTTCTGCGGCGTAGACCCGCGCGTCCTCGCCTCCATCCTCCCGTTCGTCGGCCTCTGGGGTGTCTTTCTCCATGCCAACGTCAGGTTCACGTTTGGCCCGCTCCGGTACGTGATCGCGACGCCGCTCTTTCATCGGTGGCACCACTCGAGCGAGCCGGCGGCGCGCGACAAGAACTTCGCGGCGCTCTTTCCGATTTGGGATATCGCCTTTGGGACCTTTTATTGCCCTAACCATCAGCCTACGACGTTTGGCGTTGACGGTGATGACGTGCCGGACGGCTTTATCGGTCAATGGCTTTATCCGGCGAAAGCCCTTTATCGGTGGCTCCAGGCGAGGCGAACAAAGCGTCCGTCACCGCCTGTTTTGCACGCTCGAAACGCTCTTGGCCCAATCCGTGGATAACCACATAACGGCGATTGGCGGCGACGAGCGCGGCCTCGCATCGGTCGAAGAACGACCTGCGATCGTCGGGGCGAAAGCGGACGGGATCCTGCACCCACGGGATGTCGACATCGGTGAGCAGCGTCAGATCGTAGCGGCGTCGTGCGGCCTCTTCGAGCATCCACGCCGGGCTACTCCCAGGACCGATCAACACGTCGTTCCAGACCGTGTTCGTGAGCGTGTCGGTGTCGCAGAAGAGGACGCGGTTGGCGCTTCGCGCGAGCGCGTCTTCGCTCGCGATCTGCCCGCGCGCGATGACATCCATCGCCGCCGCGTCGACCGGATGCTCCTCGTCGACGGGGTAGGCCTCGAGATACGTGCGCGCATATTCGGGGACGGCGATCGTGTGGAAGGCAGCGGCGAGCTGCTTGGTGAGCGTGCTCTTGCCCGTCGACTCGGGACCGAAGATGCACACGCGCTTGACGAAGTAAGGTCGCACGCAGCGCGGGATGAGCTCCCAATGGCGCATCGGGTCGTCGCGAATCGCCGTGCCGCTGATCGGCACGCCTTCGCGTGAGGGATCGACGGGGATGAACGCGGCATGGCCGAGCACCTCGGCGAGCCTCTTCCCGTACGCCTCGGACGCGAACACGTGCGTGGGTCGCGGGAGACCGGACGCGTCGAGAACGCGTTCGAGGCTGGTTTTCCAGATGTTCCAGAAGTCGGGATGCTCGCTCGGATCCTGCGGATTCTCGTCGGTGAGGTGCACCACGCGGACGTTGCTTTTGCCGGCGCAGAGCTCCTGCATCCACGCGAAGCGGAGATCGCGCGGGATGGGCTCCTTCGCGAGCGTGCCGACGACGACGACGAGCTCATCGCCGTAGCTCTCTGCGAAGTCGATGAGGTGAAGATGCCCGAGATGCGGCGGCATGAACTTGCCGAGCACCAACCCAACCTTTCGCGTTCGCGCGGGCGCCGTCATCGATGCGTCACATACCTGAGATGCGCGTCGAGGATAGCCTGAGGCGACGGGCAATGAATCCCCGCGCGTGCGAGCCGTGCGATCGTGCGCGCGGTGTCGAAGTCTGCGTTCGTCGCGAGGAAGAGGTCGGTCGAGTGCCCGATCGATCGCGCGTCGAGGCGGCGCGCGAGCGACGCAAGCAGCATGGCCTTCGCCTCGGTGATCGGGGGCGTGAGCATGCGGCGGAAGAGTGTGTGCGTGTCGAGACGCTCGAGCGCTGCCGGGAAGCGCGCGAGGATCGTCGCGAGGTCGAGCGACGACGGGTTCGCGATGTGGATCGTGCGGGGCACGTGGTCCTTGTCGTCGTCGAACATGGACGCCAGCATCGCGCGCGCGGCGAAGTCGACGGGCGTGACGTCGAGCGCCAGGTCGCGTGCGACGTCGTCCGTCGGGCCGGCGCCGATCTCGGCGAGCCCGCGCAGAAAGGCCGTGAGCTGGCAGTGTGTCGGTGGGGCGAGCTCACCGCCAGCGTTCGATCGCGGGCCCTCGCCCATCGCGGCGGTGAGAAGGCCAAGCCGATGAATCGTGGTGGCTCGAGGAGGCGAGGCCTCGCGCACGGCGACCTCCGCCGCCCATTTCGTCTGGGCGTATCCGCCGTACACGCGCTCGGTCGCGCGGAGATCGTCGTCTTCACGTAGCAGGCCTTCGTGGCGATCCGTAAGGGCGAAGACGGAGAGGGTGGATGCATAGTGCAGGCGTTTGGGCGCAAAAAGACGCAGAAAACGCAGGATCTCGAGCGTTCCGTCGAGGTTCGCGGCGCGAAGCGCCTCCATGGGCCGGACCATGTCGACCTGGGCGGCGAGATGCATCACGTCCGTCACGTCGGTGGCGAGCGCGCGGTAGGTCTCCTCCGAAAGACCGAGCCGCGGCGTCGCGACGTCACCCGCGAGGACACGAACACGTCGATGTCTCGCGAGCATGTCCGAGCCAACGATTGCGGCGAGGCGACGGCGAGCGTCCGCCTCGCTCGGCGCCCGGACGAGGCAGTCGATGTGCAGATCGGGATCGGGGCATCGCTGGTGAAGGAGCTCGCGCAGGATCTGCGATCCCAGAAAGCCGGTCGCGCCGGTGAGGAGGAGGCGCCGTGGCCGCGCCTGCGGCGGCGCGTCGTGGGGGGCCGGCAGCGCGGCGACGGCAGCCTCGGCGATCGCGCGAAGATCGCCGGCGGCCATCCATTCGCGGGTCTGCTCGAGCCCGTGGGCGAGAGGACCGAGCACGGGCTCCTCGTAGACCGCGTTCGGTGGAACGACGAGACCCCGCGCGCGGGCCGCGGCCGCGAGCTCGAGGACCGCGAAGGAGTCGCCGCCGAGCGCGAAGAAGTCGTCGTCGCACGAGACGTCTTCGAGCCCGAGGACCTCTTCGCAGGCGCTGACGAGGATCATCTCGCGGACGTCGAGCGGGCGGTCGCGCGGAGGGACGGTCGGCGCGGAAGAGAGGTCGCGCTGCTGGAGCGCGGCGAAATCGATCTTGCCCGACGACGTCTCGGGCATGCGCGCCACGATCTCGAATCGCTGCGGCCACATCACGCGAGGGAGGTCGCCCCGTACGCGCGCCTTCACGATCTCGACCGCTCTGCTCGCATGGTCTTCGCTCGTCATCTCGAGGAACGCGACGAGCCCGCGTCGCGCGCCCGTCATGGTGAGCGACGAAGAACGGATCGGCCGATGGACCACCGCGACGCGCGTGACGTTCGTGCCCCGAGCGGCCTCCGCGATCGTTGCCTCGATCTCTTCCGGCGCCACGAGGACGCCGCGCACCTTGATCTGGCGATCGAGGCGACCGGCGATCTCGTAGTCCGCGCTGGATGGCCGAAATACCGCGCGATCGCGCGTCCGAAACCAACGGCGTCCGTCCTCGAGCTCGATGAACCGCTCGCGATCGAGGTCGGGGTTGTTCACGTATCCGAGGGCGAGCGCGCCGTGATCGCTCGCAATGAGAAGCTCACCGCTCGGCTCGTCGACGCGATACGAGATGCCCGCGATCGGCTTGCCGATGAGCGGGCGTGACCAGCGCTCGGGATCGACGCGCACCATGCTCGTGCAGATCGTCGCTTCGGTGGGGCCGTACGCGACCGTGACGCGCACGCGCCTCGCCCACGCACGAAGGCTCTCCGCGTCCGCCACCTCGCCTCCGACGACGACGTGCTCGAGCGACGGCGGCAACGAGGCGGGATCGAGCTTCGGAAGGATCGACGGAGGGAGATCGACGTGGGTGATGCGCTTGTCATGAAGGGTCGCGTTCACGCGCGCGGGCTCCGCGGCACTGACGCCCTTGGCCATCACGAGCGTCGCGCCGGAGAGCAGCGCTGTGCCGATGTCCGAGAGCGACGCGTCGAAGGCGGTCGACAGCATCAAGAGGACGCGCTTGCCTGGGCCGAGCGCGAGCTCTTCGATCTGCGCCGACACGATCGGGACGATGCCCGCGTGCGAGACGAGGACGCCCTTGGGTGTGCCGGTGCTCCCCGATGTGTAAATGAGGTACGCCGCAGCGGACTCGGATCCGACGACGCCTGGGGCCGAGCCGGTCGACGATCCGCCTCCCGCAACGAGACTCGCGAAGAAGTGCTCGTCGATGACCATGCGCGCGCCGCTGTCCTCGAGGACGAAGAGCGTCCGCGCCGGCGGCCACGCGTCATCGTCCAGCGGCAAATACACGGCCCCTGCGCGCCAGATGCCGACGAGCGCGACGATCGCGCGGTGCGACTTCGGCAGGCGCACCGCGACCACCGAGGCCGCGCCGGCGCCGCGCTCTTCGAGCGCACGCGCGACCTCGCCGGCGGACGACCACAGCTCGCGGTACGAGAGCGCGCCTTCTTCGTCCTCGACCGCCGGACGATCGCCATGCTGCGCGACGACGCGCTCGAGCGCCTCGAGGAACGTGGTCATGCCGGAGCGGTGATCGCGATCGGCATCGTGTAGTCGGGCAACGCCGAGCCGCGAGAGCGATTGTCGACGTTCGGCGCGCCGAGCCCTTTGGCGTGGTCGTCGAGATCGACAGCGCGAAAGTCGAGCGAGAAGCGCGCGCGGCCGGTCGCTTGCGGTCGCGTCTTGTGAAAGTGTGCGCCGGAGAAGAGCAACGTCTCGGCGCGCTTGCATGAAAAGCCGATCGCTCGACCAGGATCAGGGCTTCCGAGGACGCTCGGGTAGCGCGCGCGACGTCCCGCCTCCGGATCTTGCCAGCCGATCTTGAGGCTCCAGCCGTCTTTGACCCAAGCGTCGTAGTCGAACACCTCGGAGTCGTTCGGCACGGCGGTCGCGAAGCGGTCCGGGTAGAGCTCGAAGGTCTCTTCTTCGCCGAGGTCATCGAGCGGCACCCACCACGTCACGATCGCCTGCGAGTGCGCGTACCACGTGTCGCGATGCGCGTAGTACACGGGCGCGGCGCGAGGGTTCTCGTGACCGAGATGGGCGATCGCGCGCAGCCGGAGCGGATCGAACGCCGTCCGAGCTGGATCGAACCCATACGACTCGAGGAGATCGCGGACGCGCCGGTGGAAGTGGTCGCCGAGGTAGAGCGCGCGGCGAACGTTGCCGATCTTCCTGAACCACGTGTCGTTGTCGAGCGAGGTTGGGATCTCGCGAATGTTCTCGCCGCCGAGCTCCTCTTCGAGCAGCGCGCGGACGTCGGTCACGAGCGTGCGTGACGCACCGGTGGGCGAGAGCAGAAAGAGGTCGCCCGCGTAGAGGCCGGCTCGCGCATCGGAGATGGGTGAGGGGAGCGCGCGGCGGAGCGGATCCGGCGCGCCGTTCTTGGGCTTCATGAGGACCTCTTCTTCGGCTTCACCGCGCGGCAGATGCAACGTGGGCTGTCGAGGTCGAGCGGCTCGCCGCGAATGTTGCCGATCAACGTAATGTCGTCGAAGCCCGACGCCCGCAGCATGTCGACGAGCGTGTGCGGCATGTAGAGGCGCACGACGCTCTCTTCCTTCGTCACGATCTGCCCGCCCTCCAGCACGTACGACCAGCGCTTCTTCATGACGCCTGCGTGCAGGTCGATGCGCGAGCGACGGATCAACGTGAGCTCACCACGCTTCGTTTGCTTGCGCGTCGTGACCTCCTCCTCGAAGTGACGGAGGACGCCCGGGAGGTTCATCGTGTCGAGCAAGAACACGCCGCCAGGCTCGAGCGCGTCCCACGCGCGATCGAGCATCCTCGCGTTGTCGCGATCGTCTTCGCTGTAGCCGAAGCTCGTCCACCAATTGAAGGCTCCGCGGACGGGCGCCGTCGGTGTCCACGCGCGCGCGTCACCACACGAGAGAGCGACCCGCTCGCCGACGAGCCCCTCACGCGCGTCCGCGTTGCCGCGCTCGACGTAGGCGGCGGCCTGCTCGACGCCGACGACGTGCATGCCTTCCTTCGCCAGCTCGATCGCGAGGCTGCCGATGCCGCAGCATTGGTCGAAGACGCGGTCGTTGGGCGAGAGCCCGAGCTGATCGACGAGGAAGCGAACGGTCGCGGCGAGCTCGTCCTTGTCGCTCCGTACGAGGAGGATCTCAGCGAGGAGATCGTCGTAGAGATCGTGCCACCACGTCTTGGATGTAGATTGCATGAATGTGTCTTCGTCCGGTCAGAGTCGGTAGGTGGTGTGCAGGATCGACGTGCTGAAGATCATCATCAGCGCAGGCTCCACGGCGATCCGTTCGTCTTCCGTCATCGACGGCAATCGATCGAACAGCGCGGAGACCTTGCGCTGGTCGAAGAAGCGGGGGAGCGAAGCGCCGGCGATGCGCTCGCGTACGCTGCTGGCGGCGCTCGCGAGGAGCGGAGGCGCGAGGAAGGGATGCTTCTGGCGCGTGCGCAGCTCCTCCGTGAGGAGGGGACCGACGGCGAGGCGCAGCACCGCCTTCTCGGTCATCGACCTCCCGCTCGCATCGAGGCCCGTGATCTTGAAGTGGGTGGGCAGGGATCGGACGACCTCGAAGAAGCGGTGGTCGAGGAAGGGGAGGCGACCTTCGATCGAGTGCGCCATCTCCATTCCGTCTCCGAGCGTGCGAAGGATGTAGCCTTCGAGCGCGAGCTTCGACCAAAGATAGGAGGCCTGCTCGACCCGGCCGCGCCCGCGGAGCTGCCCGTCGATGTTCATGCGCGAGAGCATCCGATCGAACGGATCGACGCGCGCATGCTCGGCCTGCGCGTCCGTGCTCATGAGCCCACGGAGACGCGCGCCGAGGTTGGCCTTCGCCCGAAGCCACGTCGGCACGAAGCCGAGCGCACGGAGGACCG
>JBGAFW010000107.1:0-31625 GCA_044227045.1 Labilithrix sp. | reverse complement strand
GCTCATCCCCGCGCTCGATGAGCTCACGGCGGCGACAGCGGAAATTGCCGCGTCGCCTGCATTCGAGGCCGAGCTTCACGAGCTCCTCACCAACTATGTCGGACGGCCAACGCCCCTCACCGAAGCGTCTCGGTTGGTGCACGCGCTAGACCCCGACAACAGGACGATCGCGCGTCTCTTCATGAAGCGCGAGGACCTCTGTCATACCGGAGCGCACAAGATCAACAACGCGCTCGGCCAGATCTTGCTCGCGACGAAGATGGGCAAGCGCCGGATCATCGCGGAGACCGGCGCCGGCCAGCATGGCGTCGCGACCGCCACGGCGTGCGCGCTCTTCGGGTTGCCCTGCGAGGTCTACATGGGCGCGGAGGACGTTAAACGGCAGGCGCCCAACGTTGGACGCATGAAGCTGCTCGGCGCGAAGGTGATCCCGGTCGAGTCGGGGTCGCGCACACTCAAGGACGCGATGAACGAGGCGCTACGTGACTGGGTCACGAACGTCGCGACGACGCACTATTGCATCGGTAGCGCGGCCGGTCCGCATCCTTATCCCGAGCTCGTCGCGCGTTTTCAGTCCGTCATCGGCAACGAAGCACGGGCGCAGCTGCTCGAACGCACGGGACATCTCCCGGACGCCGCGGTCGCGTGCGTCGGTGGTGGCTCGAACGCGATCGGCCTCTTCCGAGGTTTTCTCTCCGAGCCGAGCGTGAAGCTTTATGGAGTGGAGGCCGCGGGCCACGGCGTCGCGACGGGAAGTCATGCCGCGACGCTCACCGCAGGACGCGTCGGCGTGCTTCACGGATCGAAGAGCTTCGTGCTCTGCGACGAAGGTGGTCAGATCCAAGAGGCCCACTCGATCAGCGCCGGCCTCGACTACCCCGGTGTCGGACCCGAGCACGCGTGGCTCAAGCAGTCCGGCCGCGCACGTTACATCTCCGCGACCGACGACGAAGCGTTGGCGGCCGCGGCGCTCGTCGCCCGAACCGAAGGCATCCTCCCGGCGCTCGAGACGTCGCATCCCTTTGCCAAGCTCGGATCCATCGCCGCGGAGGTCTCCGGCGAGCTCGGCCGCCCGGCGACGATCGTCCTCTGTCTCTCGGGCCGCGGAGACAAAGACCTCGAGACACTTCTCCTCCGGCTGCTTCCCCGTGCAGAATCGTCCACGACGTAGGGCTCGAGATGACAGAGGCAAAGAAGACAACGTCACGAATCGAGGCTGCGTTCAAGGCCCGCGCGGCGGAGAACAAGAAGGTCCTCATCACGTATCTCTGCGTCGGTGATCCCGACGAGTCGCAGTCGATCGATCTCGCGCTCGCATGCGCCGAAGAAGGCGCCGACATCCTCGAGCTTGGGTGTCCGTTCAGCGATCCGTCGGCGGATGGCGTGGCGATCGCTCGCGCGAGCCAGCGATCGCTCGCACGCGGAGGTGGCCTCGCCGAGACGCTTCGCGTCGCCAAGGCCGTACGCGCCAAGTCGAGCGTGCCGATCGTGCTGTTCGGTTACTACAACCCGCTCGTTGTCCGCGGTGACGAAGAGGCGGCGCGCGCGGTCGCCGAGGCTGGGGTCGACGCGCTCCTCGTCGTGGACTTGCCGATCGACGAGTCGATGCCCCTTCGTGAGGCCGCCACGTCGCATCGGATGGGCGTCATCCCGCTCGTCGCGCCGACCACGAAGCCCGACCGGATCGCGATGATCCGCTCGATCGCGGCGACCTCACCCGTTCCGTTCATCTATTACGTGTCGATGACCGGCGTGACCGGAGGCGCGGGCGCTACGGACGTGCTCGCGAGCGCGAGCGCCGAAGCGGCCCGCGTTCGCGAGGCCACGTCTCGTCCAACCGTCGTTGGATTTGGCATCGACTCGGCCGCGCGCGCGCGTGTCGCCGCCAACGGCGCCGATGGCGTCGTCGTGGGATCCGAGATCGTTCGCCGGATCGAGACGGCGACGTCACCCGAGGCACGTATCGCGCAGGTTCGTGCGCTCGTTCGCGAGCTTCGAGAGGCGGTATGACGATCCGCGGTGACGGTGGCACGGGCGACGCCGGCACGGCCAACGCGGACAACGCCAACGCGGACAACGCCGACCACGAGAAGCGAAGGAGCCGCGAGGCGGTGCTCGCGCGACGAAAGCGCTTCGTCGCCGCGGCGGTGGCGACGATGGGGATCGCCTGCGGCAAGACGACCGCGCCGGCGCCAGGCCCCGACGCAACCTCGCCGGCGCCTTGCTTGACCGCCGTGCCTGTCGTGGAGCCTTGGGACGGCGGCCCGGCCCCTCCTCTCCAGCCGCCGCGCCCATGCTTGAAGGTCGCGATGCCGCGCGACGCCCAGGCGGCCGATTGCTCCACTCCTTACTACATCGATGAAAAGGGCCTAAAGCACTACAAACCCGAGTGCCTCTGACCGCTCCCGTAGCGCTCGCGCCACTTGGCGTTCGCGGCTAGGATGCGCCGCTCTCGAAGAGCGGGACCTCACCTCGCATCCTCTGCTCGGACGCTCGGACGAGCGCAAATCCAGGAACATGCTTCTCCTCTGTGTTTCAGACATCCACGGCAACCTCGACGCCCTTCGCGCAGTCCTCGCGACCGCGGAGCGCCGCGCGTTTCACAAGCTCCTCGTTGCGGGCGACATCGTCTTCCCCGGACCTGAGCCGCTCGAGACCTGGCGTCGACTCTCCGCCGCTGGCGCAGTGATGGTTCAAGGCGTGTCCGACAAGGCGCTCGCCACGCTCGACCCGAACGCGCTTCATCCGCGAAGCGATCACGAGCGCCTCATGCTCGATCGCATGAAGGCCGTTCGCGCCGAGCTTGGGGACCTGGTCCTCGAGCGCATCAAGCGGCTCCCGACCCACTCGCGCGTCCCGCTCGAGGACGGCGGTGAGCTCGTCCTCGTGCACGGCTCTCCCCTTCATCCCGACGAGGCGCTCTCCTTCGACATGACCGACGAAGAGATCGACGCGCTGCTCGGGGATGATTGTGGCGACGTCGTCGTCTGCGGGATGAGCCACACGCCGTTCGATCGCGACATCGGCGGAGTGCGCGTCATCAACGTCGGGAGCATCGGCGAAGCGCCCGACGGTCTCCCCACGCCTCCTTCGTTTGGGAGCGGGGAGCATCCGCAGGTCGCGCACGCGACGTGGATCGAGTCGACGCCGCAAGGCATCCACGTCGAGCAGATCACCGTCCCGCTCGAAGCGCCGCGCCAGCTTCGCGCCGCTCGCTGATCTCGATCGCGCTCTTTCGCCGGCGCCCAGTGGCCGCGCGCGCGCAAAAGCATCACGAAGTTTGCGCTCCGGAATCCGGGTTTGCGACGATCGCTTCGTGGTCAGAGGTCCGAGTCTCGCGAAGACTCGCCGCCCGCGTCTCATCGAGCGCGGCGGCGAGATGGTGCGTACAACCGAAGGACGCTGGCGTGAGCTGTTCGAAGCCGCCGATGCAGTAAGCGAGGGCGCTGCCAAGGAAGAAAGGAACGGCGACCGAACTTGGTACGGGTCGACGAGCCTGATCCTTGAGCTTCCTGTGGAAACCTCGTTGGAAGATCGTGCGCAGCTTCTCGCGGTGGCCCAAAAAGACGTGCACGCGCACGTGCATGCTCTGCGTTGTGCACATCGCGAAGCACAGAGCCGCGCGCCGGGGATGCTCGGTCGCGTGGCGTGTGAGCTTCACTTCCGTGACGATCCGAGGGGGTTGAGGATTGACGTCGACGTACAGGCGCCTTTGATAGAGAGGCGGAGGGTCAAGAGGACCTTGCCATGACACAACTCATCGACGGCATGCCGACATCGAAGAAGTCGCCCAAGACGGGTAAGGGCAAGAAGAACAAAGGCGGGGGTGCGGGTCACCAAGGCGGCGAGGTCATCCACGTCGCGTTTGGCCCCGGTGGCGGACGCATTCGTCACGCGGACCTCCCCTCGCCTTCGAACAACAAGGCCTCCGCGCAAAACGGGTCGGCCTCGCCCTCCTCCTTTCCATCGAGCAACACGCCATCGCAGACACCGCCCGCGCCGAGCACGGGTGAGCCTGTCACCGACGTGTTCTCGCCGCGCGAGGTCGCCAAGCTCCTCGGCCTCACGCCGGGTCGCCTTCGCAGCCTCGACAAGTCCCACATCGTGTCGCCCAGCGCGATGCGCAACGGTCGCCGCGCCTACACGTTCCAGGACCTCATCGCGCTCCGCGCGACGCATGGTCTCCTGACCCAGCGTGTCCGCCTGAAGGACGTCGTCCAAGCGATCGGCGCGCTTCGCCGCGCGCTTCCTCGCGTGACCCGCCCTCTCCAGGAGCTTCGCATCGTGTCCGATGGCCGCAAGGTCGTCGTGCAAGCCGAAGACGGCGTGTACGAGCCCGTCAGCGGCCAGATGGTGCTCGATTTCCGCGTCGACAACCTCCGCGACGACATCGTGCGCGTGCTTCGTCACGAGCCCAACGGTCTCCGCGCTCGCTCCGCCTACGATCTCTACATGCGGGCGAGCACGCTCGATGAGGATCCGTCGTCCTTCGACGAGGCCGAAGGCCTCTACAAGCGCGCGATCGAGCTCGATCCGCAGCTCGCCATCGCCTACACGAACCTCGGCAACATCCGCTTTCGTCGCGGCGACGAGCAAGGCGCCGAGCAGCTCTATCGCAAGGCCCTCGAGATCGACGAGCGCCAGCCCGAGGCCCACTACAACCTCGGCTACGTGATGCTCGAGCGCGGCTACGCGTCACGCGCGGTCGTCTACTTCGAGGCCGCGATCAAGACCGATCCCCGCTTCGCGGACGCCCATTTCAACCTGGCGATGGCGTACGAGGCCCTCGCCGACAAGGCGCGCGCCCGCATCCACTGGAAGAAGTACCTCGAGCTCGAGCCCACCGGTACGTGGGCAGATATCGCGCGCGATCATCTCTAGGGGTAGTCTTGTGGCGCACGCCATGGCTCCGCCGATCGAGAGCGCCGTCTGATGGGCCAGCGCGCCCTCCTCGTGATCGCCGACATCGGCGGTTACACGAAGTTCATGCGCGTTCATCGCGTGAACCTCGCGCATGCGCAATACATCGTGGCGCAGCTCCTCGAGGCGGTCATCGACGGCGCCGAGCCTCGCCTCAAGCTCGCGAAGCTCGAGGGTGACGCGGCGTTCTTCTACACGCTCGTGCCCGAGGGGAAGAAGAAGGATGACGTCGCCGCTTTCGCGTCGATCGTCTCGAACATCCGGCACGCGTTTCTTACCCGCCGCATGGAGCTCGAGACCGATCGCCTCTGCAACTGCGACAGCTGCATGCAGGCCGGGCAGCTCAAGCTCAAGTTCGTGGCGCACGTGGGCGAGGTCGCGTTCCAAAAGGTGAAGCGTTACACCGAGCTCGCGGGCGTCGATGTCATCTTCGTCCATCGCCTGCTGAAGAACAGCGTCCCGGTCACCGAGTATGCGCTCATGAGCGAGCCGGTCTTCGAGCGCATCGACGACGACTTTCGCAAGCACGGGAAGGCCGCGAACGAAGAGCTCGAAGGCCTCGGGAGCGTGACCACCTACTACGTGGACCTCGACGAAGTCGCGCGCGAGCTTCCGCACACGCTCGAGCCGTCTTTCGTCCGCAAGCTCGTCGCGTGGCTCAAGATGACCGTGCGGTCCGTCCCGTATTTCTTGGGCCTCAAGAAGTCGTGCGATGGATTTCGCAACCTGAGCGGGATCGATCCCTCCCTACCCGGCGCCTCGATGCTTCCCGCGGCCGCCACCGCCGCTGCCGACTCCCCACCAAGCTCGAAGTAGTAGCCCGCGCGCCAGAGCGTGACGGTCAGAGCGTGATGGATCCGCCGCACGGGACGTCGACGACTTGCTCGCTGCGAAGGCCGACGCGGATGCGATGACGGCCGCAGGCCACCGTCACGCCGCCACCGCTCAGGCGGCGATGCTCTCCATCAATCACGATCGTCATCACGTCACCGGACACGTGGACGACTCCGGTCGTCGCCTTGGGCGTCGCTGCCACGGCGGGAGTCGGCGCGACCGGTGGCGGAGACGGCAACGCCGCCGCGACGCTCGTCGCGCTCGCATGCACGCTCGGGAGCCGTGTAAATCCGGTGCCTGGCGGAGGACGCGGCCGCGATGATTTTCCGGTCGGCGGATCCGGCTCCGACGGCGCCGCGGCCACCGTCGCCGACGGCGGTGCCTCGTCACCCGGCGGCGCCTCGGTCGCTGCGGGTGGCGCTGCCGGTGAAGGCGCTGCAGCGCTCGCGGTCGCCTCGGGGGTCGGCTCGGTCGCTGCCGGCGCGATCGCGGTCGCCGGTGGGACCTCGTTGGCCGCGGCGATGGCCGGCGACGACGAGGTATGGTCGCTCGCCTTCTTCGCGCTCGCCGCGGGCTTCGCTCCAGTCGTCGCGGAGATGATGAGGATGATCACGAACGAGATACAGAGACCGCCGGCCGCGACGAGGAGGAGCGGCTTCAGCTGCTGCTGCTGCTCCTTCGACAGCCAGCGTGAGAGCTCGGGATAAGGAATCGGCTCCGATCGCGGCTTGTCTTTCTTCGTCTGCGCGACCGACGACGCGGTGGCGGCCGGAACGGGGCTCAAATCGTCACCGGGCAGCGAAGGCGACGACGACGTCGCGAGGACGTCGCTCGAGGAGAGCGCCGCGACGCCCACGTCACGCGCGCTCTCGCTCGAGAGAATGTTCGACGACGAGATCTCGCCGATCGCGTCGGCCGACTCTTGCGCCTCCACGCGCTTCGGAGGTGGAGCAGGAGGAGCGGCCGGCGTCGTCGCCCGCGGGATCGACGACACGCGCGGCGGCGGTCGCGGCGGCGGCACGCGTGGCGGGCTCAAGCTCGGAAGCGACTTCTTGTCCTTCGCGTCCTTCGCGTCCTTCGCGTCCTTCGCGTCCTTCGCGTCCTTCGCGTCCTTCGCGTCGTTCGCGTCAGGCGGCTCCGGGCTGCGTGACGCCATCGGGCCGCCCCCCTCCATCGCCGCGGTCTTGTCGAGCAACGCGAGCGCCTCGGGGGATACGTCGACGATCGGCATCGCGCGCTGGCTTCCGCGCAGCAGCGCTTCCATCGCGATCGCGAGCGCGCCGCCGTCGGCGTAGCGGTCGGCCGGCGCTTTGGCGAGGCAGCACTCGAGCAGCTCCTCCACTTCGGGCGCCACGTCGGGGACGAGCTTGCGAACGGGCTCGGGCTCGTTCTTCACGACCGCGAGCATGCGCTGGAGCTGGTTGCGTCCGTCGAACGCACGCTTGCCCGTCAGCATCTCGTAGAACACGGCGCCGAACGAGAAGATGTCCGCGCGCACGTCGATCGCAAGCCCGCGCGCCTGCTCGGGCGCGAGGTACCCTGCGGTGCCGCAGGCTTCGCCGGGGCCGGTGAGGTCGGTCGCGGTGACCTCGTGGTTGGCCTGCTTTCTCAGCGTCTCATCGCGCGCGAGACCAAAGTCGAGCACCTTCGCGAACAGCACGTCGGGCGCTGGGGACGTGATGAACACGTTCTCCGGCTTGATGTCGCGATGGATGACGTCGCCGGCATGCGCACGTGCGAGCGCCCGCGCGATGTCTCGCGCGATCGAGACGCACTCGTCGATCGTGAGGCGACGCTCCTGCATCAGCGTGCGAAGCGTCTTGCCTTCGAGCAGCTCCATGACGATGTAGAGCCGGCCGTCGCTGTCGCCGACCTCGTGGATCGACGCGATGTTGGGATGGTTCAGGCGCGCCGCGAGCCTTGCCTCGCGGAGGAAGCGACGGCGGTGGGGCTCGACGTCGACGGCCGCCCCGAGGACCTTGATGGCCACTTCGCGATCGAGGTGCTCGTCGAGCGCGGCATACACCTCGCCCATCCCACCTTTGCCGATCAATCGCGTGATGCGGAACCGCCCGAGGCGTGTACCCGCAAGAGACTCGACCACGGGCACAGCGTATCGCGGTTCGAGCGCTTCCGGCATGCGTGTCTCGAGATCCGTCTGTCTCCTGAGGGCAGACAACTACAGGCGTCGGTGTTTAAGGCATGGAAGTGATGCCCGAACGCGATCCTGGGAGGCGAAATCCAGCCGTGCGAGAGCAATTCCCTCCCCTTCGGCACACTGCGCGAGCACGTCTCCCCACGGATCGACGATCAAGCTCTTGCCGTACGTCGTGCGACCCTTGGGGTGCTTTCCATGTTGGGCAGGGGCGAGGACGAAGACCTGATTCTCGATCGCGCGGGCGCGAAGGAGGACATGCCAGTGGTCTCTGCCGGTCGTCACCGTGAACGCGGCGGGGACCGTGACGATGCGCGCGCCTCGCGTCACGAGCGAGCGATAGAGCTCGGGGAAGCGAAGGTCGTAACAGATCGTCATGCCGAGCCCCACGCTCCCGATGTCATGAAGGACAGGCTCGCTCCCCGCCTGCGTGGCGTTGCTCTCGAGCAGCTTGGTCCCGTCGGGGAGGTCGACGTCGAAGAGGTGGATCTTGCGGTAGCGCGCGACGATCTGACCGTCGGGTGACGCGAGCAGCGACGTATTGAACGGACGCGCCTTGTCGCCGCTCGCCTCGGGCATCCCGCCCGCCACGATCCAGACCTTGTGCGACTTTGCCGCCGCCAGAACCGCGCGCGTGATCGGCCCTGCCGAATCGCCCTCGGTGCTCTCGGCGATCTCGCGCTTCTTCTCCTCTTCGCCCATGAAGGCGAAGTTCTCGGGGAGGGCGACGATCTCGGCACCGGAGCGCGCCGCGTCCCCGACGAGCGCGCTGACACGTTCGAGGTTCTTCGCGACGTCGTCCTGACTCGACAGCTGAATCACAGCAGCAACTCGCATGGTCATCCCGTCCTGTCCTGTCCCGTCCTGGTCCGGTGCTATTACTACCGCAACGTGGAAAGCGCGATTGTCATCGCGGCCGAGGTTACCCAAGGCACGGGAGCGCTCGCCGGGGAATCGATCACCACCGCGACGCTGCGCGAAGAGTCGACGGGGCGTGAGCGCGTCGTGCGCGTCGTCGGCGGTCCGTACACCCGGCTCGCAGGCTACGTCGTGCCGGTGCGCGGCGCGCGTGTTCGCGTCGACCTTCGCGAAGACGACGATCGTCGCGTCAGCTTCGCGCCCCTCTTCTCGTCGACCGCATGGGTCGCCAACACGCCCGCTGGCATCTGGGACACGGCGAAGCTGCCCGTGTCGTTCGCGCTCGCCCCGCCTCGAAGCCGCGATCTCGGCGCCAGCGCAGCCGGCGAGCTCGACGTGGCGACACGCACCTGGGGACGCGCGCCGTGCACGTCCTTTCGCGCGCGATCGCTCGGCGAGGACGCTTCGCTCACCAACCCTGCCGCCGACGACGGTGTGAACGGAGTCTATTTTCACGACACATCCTGGCCTTCGGAGC
This sequence comes from Labilithrix sp., assembly GCA_044227045.1. Classification (GTDB taxonomy): domain Bacteria; phylum Myxococcota_A; class Polyangia; order Polyangiales; family Polyangiaceae; genus Labilithrix. The sequence continues at coordinate 22,320 of JBGAFW010000107.1, read as the reverse complement.
TCGTCGCCGGGGCGCTCGCGCAGACGATCGTGCACGTCGACGGAAGCGGGAAGCTCCACGACACGGACATTCACATCAACGGCGCCGAGTATCGCTTCTCGACGGACGGCGCGGCCGGCACGCAGGACATTCGGAGCATCCTCACGCACGAGATCGGTCACGCGCTCGGCCTTGGCCACTCGAGCGACGCACGCGCGACGATGAACGCCTCGGGCTCGGGTCTTCGCTGGCGCTCGCTCGAGAAAGACGACGTCGACGGCGTGTGCGCGCTCTACCCGGGCACAGGCACGCGAGGATGCGCCGCTCCGTCGACGGCCGGCGGCGAAGGCCCCTGCCCGGCGGACTTCGTCTGCGTCGCGGCGTCGTGCCAGCGGCGCGGCGACCGGCTCGACGTCTGCGCGCCATGCTCACCCGACGTCGCGTCGCCGTGCGAGAGCGCCGGCGACGACGCCCGGTGCGTCGACGTCGCCGCCGGCGCAGCACCAGCCACGGTCCTTGGCCGCGCGTGCGGGCGTGCGTGCGCGCGCGACAGCGACTGCGGTGAACCCGCTGAGGGCTTCGCCTGCCGCGCGACGACCGAGGCCGGCGACCTCCAGTGCGTCTCGCTTCGCGGCTGCAAGAACGGAGCGAGCGTCTCGTGCGCGACCGACGCCGCGTGCCTCGCATACGGAATCGGTTCGGTATGCGCAGACGGCGTGTGCCTCGGCGCGGCGCCGAAGGGCGGCGGGAGCGATGGCGGCGTGGCGGACGGCGGCACCGAGGGCGGCCCGCTCGACGCGCCCGTGGGCGCCGGCGGCAGCGACTGCGCGCTCTCTCCTCGTCCGTCGTCGGGTGCGGGCGCAGCGAGCGCAGCGGCGGTGAGCGCCGCCCTCCTTTTGCTGCGCCGGAGGCGACGTTGACGACTATGGTTGGCTCATCACCGTGATCACGAAAGAGATGTTCGAGGTGGCGCGAGGTCGTCTCGACGGACAGATCGTCCACACGCCGCTCGTCCACGTTCATCCGGGCGTCGTACCGCCTGGGCCGGGCCTCGATTTCGGGGGGCGCGACGCGTCTTCGGAGAGGTCGCGCCGTCGACATGGCGTGATGTCCCTTCCGCAGATCGACGACGCTCCTGGCGAAGGCTTCGACCGCGACGTGTGGCTCAAGCTCGAATGCTTGCAGATCACGGGCTCGTTCAAGGCGCGTGGCGCGCTGAACCGCGTTTTGTCGTTGCCGCGCGACGTGGCTCGCCGCGGCATCGTCACCGCCTCCGGCGGAAATCATGGCCTCGCGGTGGCGTATGCCGGTCGATCGATCGACGTCCCGACGACCGTGTACCTGCCGCGCCTCACCTCCCCCGAGAAGGCGAAGCGGATCGCCCGCTGGGGAGCGACGGTCGTTCGCGAAGGAGAGGTCTGGGATGACGCCCACGCGGCGGCGCTCGCCCTCGCCGAGCGAGAAGGCATGACGTACATCCACCCGTTCGCGCATCCCGACGTCGTCGGCGGGCAAGGAACGATCGCCCTCGAGGTCTTCGACGCGCTCCCGGACGTCGACGCTTTCGTCGTCGCGATCGGTGGCGGCGGGCTGATCGCCGGGGTCGCGGCGGCGGCGAAGCTGAGAAACCCGGCGACGCGCATCATCGGGGTCGAGCCGGTCGGCGCGCCGACGCTCTACGAGAGCCTCCGCGCCAACGCCGTCATCGAGCTCCCGTCCATCACCACGAAGGCGGGAACGCTCGCGCCTCGAAAGAGCAACATCTACACGTTCGAGATCATCCGCGACCACGTCGACGCGATCGTGCTCGTCACCGACGAGGAGATGTACGCGGCCGCCCGCTTCCTGCTCAAGAACGTCGGCGTCGGCGTCGAGCTGTCGGGCGCCGCCGCCGTCGCGGCCATGCTCACGCACAAAACCGACGCCTATCTCCGCGATCGCGAGAGGCCATGCGCCCTCGTTTGCGGCGCCGGGACCGACGGTGGAGCGGCCCCGACGGCGTGAGCGAAGAATGGTATCTTCGTAGATCAACGGAAACGGAGCTTCGACGTGACGCGCGGTGTGGGTCTCGCAGCTTTCCTCGGAGCTCTCTCCTGCGCTACCGCAGCGACGATGGCGTGCGGCGTGAGCGTCGTCGGCGGCGCGCCGGTGGCCGCGGGACCCGACGGCGGTGACGGCGGCTCGTCGGGCGTCGTGAGCGACGGCGCGGTCGAAGGCGGCGGCAACGCACCCGTCTTCTGCACGACCGAGCGCGCCGATTTGGCGGTGAAGCGATGCATCGACTTCGACGACGCGCCGTCTCAGGTCGCCCCGCGCTTCGGCTTCGACGCGATCTCGAACACGGCGTCGCAGACGATCGCGCTCGTCCCGTCGACGCCGAGCTCGCTGGGCCGCGGCAACGCGCTCAAGATCGCCCTCGGGGAAGAAGACGGCACGCGCAGCGCCAACGTGAACCTCGAGGTGGCCGCTACCCAGGAAGCCTTCGATGCGCTGAAGAGCGTGATCCTCGACACGAACGTCGTGATCGACGCGATGACGGTCACGTACGCCGCGCTCGTCGCGTTCCAGATCGTCGGTGAAGGCTGCGCGGCGTTCTCGGGGGTGGCCGCTCACAACGACGGCACCCTCGCCTGGGTCTCGAAGCCGGAGACCACGATCGGGCAATACCAGATGGGCGTGCCCTTTCACCTGCGCGTCGTCGCGAAGCCAAAAGCGAGCAGCACGCAAGACACCGAGGCGTTCGTCAACGGCGCGTCCGTCGGGACGATCCCGGTCACCTACAACGACCGATGCAACTACGCGGGCGTGTTCGTCGGCACCTTCTTCTCGGGCGTCGAATTTGGGACGATCTCGACCCGCTTCGACAACGTCGTCGTCCGCGTGCCGTAACGCGTCGTCACTCGAGCAGGTTGTCGGGCACGGGCATCCCTTTGCGATGCTCGTTGCGGTCGACGGCGGCGTCGCGTGTGGGGGTCGGCAAGACGCGCGCGAGCGCGTCGGGCTTGTGGCCCGCGTCGCTCGGTGACGGGCCGTTGCCCGGCGTCGCGTCGGCCGTGCGCTTCGACGTCCCGTCGTCGAGGTCGACGTTGATCTCGCTCGGGCTCGTCGCGTCCACGTTTGGTTCCCCTTGGGTCGGACCGGCGTTCGGCGCGCCGGCCTCGGAGCTCGCGAGCGGGCTCTTCTGGCATGCGAGGAACACCCCGGCGCAGACCGCGACGCCGATCGACAACGCAGCCTTGATCTGCCGCTTGATCCGCCGCGCGCGGACCTTCTCGGGCTTAGCGTGCATGGCTCTCCTCCATCGTTCGCGCGCGACCGAGGCGGACGAGCGGGCGCTCTGCCGGCTTTGGGACATCGACGGTGGGTAGCCACTCGGGCCGTGGTGGCGAATGCCAGTTTGGATCGACGCCGCGGTACACGCCGAAGATCGACAGCGCGCATTCTTTGAGCTGCGCCCAGTCCGGGCGCCGCGGCATCACGTCGGTGATGTGGACTGTGAGGTAGTACGCGCGGAAAAGCGCATAAAAGAAGTCGTTGGGCGGGAGCTTGATCAGCTTTCGCACGAGCGGGAGAAGCGCCGGCACGGCGGCCGTGACCGCAAACACCTTATGGAGGTTCTCGACCTGAACCTTCTCCTCTGGATGGCGAAACGTGAGGCAGCTCTCCGTGTAATAGCTGTCATCGATCGCGTCGAAATCACCTTTGAACCAACCGTTCTCGATCGCGTACTTGGCAATGCCCGTTCCGGGATACGGCGTACAAAGCGTCGCCGCGGCGTAGTCGACATCGAGCTCCGCATTGAGCTTTAGCGTGTCGATATCGTCCTCGAGCGTCGTCCCCGGGATGCCAATGATGTTGTCTGCAAAGACGACAATCCCGGCCTTCTTGAGCATCCGGACACCTGCCTTCAGGCGGTCCATCTTGATATGCCGCTTCAAGACCTCGTTCGCGATCGTCTCGTTCGCGGTCTCGATGCCGAGGTTGACGGTGTGACAGCCCGACCACGCGAGCAGATCGACCATCTCTTCGTCGAGGATGTCGGCGCGGAGGTGGCAGTAGTACGGAAGACCGATCTCGCGACGATAGAGCTCGCCAAACTCGCGCAGCCACTTGGCGTTGTAGACGAAGATGCTCTCGCGAAAGCCAATCACGTGCAGCGGGCCGGCCGACCGCACCTTCGCGATCTCGGCGACGACGTTCTCGGGGCTGCGAATGCGCACCTTCTTCCACGACGAGCCGTAATGCTCGACGAGCGACGGGTTGAAGCAGTAGCTGCACGGGAATGGGCAGCCGCGGTTCGTCGTGAACGACTTCAGCGGGCGCTGCCGCAGGCTGTCGTCGTACGCGTAGAGGAGCTCACGCGGCGGGAACGGGATCGCGTCGAGGTCGCGGCGAAGCGCGCGCGCCTCGTTTCTGTAGACCTTTCCTTCATGCTTCACCCAGAGGTCCTGGATCTGGGTGTGGTCGGCGCCGCGATCGAGCGCGTTCACGAGCTCCACCGCGGCGTCTTCTCCCTCACCGCGGCACACGACGTCGATGCCGGGCGAGAAGATGACCTCGGGGAAGTACGTCGCGTGCGGCCCGCCCATGAGGTGGACGGCGCCCGGATGGATCTCACGCAGGTGCGCGGCGAGGCCGACGTAGTACTTGTGAAGCCCCGTCGTCGCGCCGAAGGCGATGACGTCGGGCTTCCACCGCTTCACCGCGTCGTCGACGTCGTTGCCGCGTGTCCCGATGAACGCGCACTCGTGCCCCGCTTCCTGCAGGCAACCCGCGACGTACAGCGCGCCGAGCGGCTCGGCGCCCTCGATCTCTTTGACGATGAACAGAACCTTCTTCATCCGGCGACCTCCGGAACGGTGCGTCGCCTTGGACGAAGCTTCAGCTCATTCGATCCAAAGAATCATTCCGCGTTCGCCTCGGCCTTGGCCTTCTCGGGCGCCTTCTCCTTCTTCTTCGTGTAGAGCGCCTCGATCACGTCCTGGTAGTGCTCGAACACCTTGCGGCGCTTCACCTTGAGGCTCGGCGTCAACATGCCGTTCTCCGTGGTGAAATCCTCGCCGATGAGGGCGAAATCTTTGACGCCTTCGAAGCCCTTGAACTTCTCGCCGTAGTGATCGAGCTCGTTCTTGAAGAGCGTGCGCACCTTCGGGTTGGCGAGGAGCTTCTCCGGATCCGAATCGCTGACACCGTTCTCGGCGCCCCACTTCTTGACCGCGCTCACGTCCGCGACGACGAGCGCCACGTTGTACGGCTTGTTGTCGCCGTGCACCATGACGTTGAGGACGTAGGGAGAGAGCTTGATTTGCTCCTCGAGCGGCGTCGGCACGACGTACTTGCCGTTCTCGAGCTTGTACTGCTCCTTCAAACGACCCGTGATGAAGAGGAAGCCCTCGTCGTCGATGCGTCCCATATCGCCCGTCTTGAAGCCGCCGTCGGTCGCCATGACGGCGTCGTTCTCTTCTTTTCGGTTGTGGTAGCCCTGCATGACGTTCGGGCCGTAGACGACGATCTCGCCGTCCTCGCTGATCTTCACCTTCACGCCGGGGATCGGCTTGCCGACGCTGCCGATCTTGCGGTTGTTCGGCCAGTTGGCGGTGGCGATCGGGCTCGTCTCGGTGAGGCCGTAGCCCTCGTAGACGGTGATGCCGAGGCTGTCGATGAACTCGGCGACCTCGGTCGAGATCGCGGCGCCGCCGCTGAAGGCGTACTTCAGCTCGCCGCCGAACCGCGCGCGCACCTTCGAGAAGACGACCTTGTCGGTGATCGCGAGCACGAGGCCTTCGCCGAGCGAGACCTCCTCGCCTTTGCGCTGCTTCGCGCGCGTCTTGAGCGCGCTCTTCACCGCGGCCTGGATGAGCCCAGGCTTGGTGGAGATCTGCTTCTGGACCGCGGCGTAGAGCTTGTTGAAGATGCGCGGCACGCTGAAGAGGAGCGTGGGCTTCGTCTCGGCGAGGTTGTCGAGGATCTTGTCGACGCTCTCGCAGATCGCGAGGCTCGCGCCCATCGAGAAGAGGCCGTGGAGCTCCACGGTCTGACCGAACGAGTGCGCCCACGGGAGGAACGACAGCGATCGATCCATCGACGACATCGGGAAGCACTCGTGGATCGCGCTCACGTTCGACGCGAGGTTGCCGTGCGAGAGGATGACGCCCTTCGGGTTGCCGGTCGTGCCGCTCGTGTAGATGAAGCCCGCGGTGTCCTTCGCCGTCACGTCGAGGCAAGGTACGTTGGGCTTCGTCTCGGTGAGCTCCTTGAACGACCTCACCTTGTCCGAGGTCTTCGTCGCGGGATCCATCGAGATGATGTGCTGGAGGCTCGGGAGAGACTCGAGGAAGGGACGCGTCTTCTCGCAGATCGCGTCCGTCGCGACGATGAGCGCCTTCGCCTCGCAGTCCTTGACGATGAACTCCCAGTCCTTCGGGAGCTGCGCCTCGTACATCGGCACGAACGCGACGCCGATGCCGGCGCAGGCGTAGGCGGCGATCGCCCACTCGGGCCGGTTGTTCGCGATGATCGCGAGGCGGTCACCCTTCTTCAGCCCGAGCGACGCGAGGCCTGCGCGAAACCCATCCGTCATCCTCCCGAACTCGAGGTACGAGAGCCATGTCCAGACGCCGTTCTTCTTCGTGCCGAAGAGCGGGTTGTCTGGAAAGGTCTTGAGCGAGTCTTGATAGATGTCGACGAGCGTCGCGAATTTGCTCATGGGAAGTCGAGGATAGACCTGTCTTCCCACTCGTGCCAGCGCCGGCGACGGCCATTTCGACGCCGTCCGCGCCCCGCTTTGCTCAGGACATTTTAGGCAACTTCACGTCATTTGCCCGCGATCGAGACGCCCTCGAACACGAGCGACGGGCTCCGCCACGACGAGTGGAGATAGGGATCGCTGCCGACCGCCACGAGATGCTTCCAGAAGTCGGTGTGCTTCCCGCTCAGGTTCATCTCGGAGACGGCCTCGATTCGTTCCCCGTTCTCGATCCGGAGGCCTTGGATGCCCAAGCTGAACACGCCCGTGGTCGAGTTCGAGTTGCCGCCGAGGAAGCTCGTCACGAGGATCCCGTTCTTCATGTCGTGCAGGAGCTCTTGCAGCGACTTCTTGCCCGGGGTGATGACGACGTTCGAGCCGCGGCCCGTCGTGGGCGCCATCCCGAGCTTGTTTGCATAATACACGTCGAGATAGAACATCTTCAGCACGCCTGCGTCGATCACGGGTCGGGTCTTCGTCGTGATGCCCTCCGAGTCGAACGGTCGTGAGGCGAGGCCGCGCTTGAGGAGCGGATCGTCGATGATCGAGAGGATCTTGCTCGCGACCGGCGTTCCGAGCTTTCCCTCGTAGAACGACTCCTTCTGTTGAAGCGCGCCTCCGCTGAGCGGACCCGCGAGATGACGCAGCAACGATCCCGCCGCGCGTGCCTCGACGACGATCGTCATCGCGGCCGACTTCATCTTCTTCGGCTGCACACGCGAGGCGGCACGGTACGCCGCGCCGTCGCCGATGCTCTGCGCCGGAGGCATGTCGGAGACGAAGCGCGCTCCGGCCGCCTCCCAATCGGATGGCCGCCGGTCTTCGTCCTTGATCGCCACCTCGGCCTCGCTCCACGCGGAGGTCGTGCGGTAGGTGCCCTCGAACCCGTTCGAGGAGGCGCGCGCGATCTCGTTCGTCGAGTCGGACACGGTCGACGTGACGAAGATCGTCTTACCCCTCACCTTCTTCATCGATCGCGCGCCCTCTTCCATCTCCTTGGCGCGCGCGATGCGATCGTCGGGGGTGATCGACGCGATCCTCTCGTCGAAGACCTCGAGATCGGCCGTCGTTCGATCGGCGTAGAGCGAAGGATCCGGGAGCTTGCGGTGCGGATCTTTGGCGAGCGCGCGGACGAGCCCGGCCGCGTCCTCGACGAATTTCTCGAGCGCCTGCGGGCGAAGATCGCTCGTCGACATCGAGCCATATTTTCCGTCGATGTAGAGCGCGAGCCAGATCGATCGCGACGTCGCGTCGCTCACCTTCTCGAGGCTTCCGTCACGCCATACCGTCTCGACGTCGCGCGAGCGCGTGGCCGTCGCCGAGGCGTCCGTCGCGCCGTTCTTCTTCGCGAGCGCGAGCACGTGCCGCGCCGAGTCGAGGAGCTCTTTCTCCGAGGCCGAGGTGCTCATGACTTGCGACCTCCCACCGTCATCTTCGCCACGCGGACCATCGGCATACCGAGCGAGACGGGCACCGACTGCCCGTTCTTTCCGCATGTCCAGCCGCCCTCGTCGAACTCGAGCTTCGACGCGACCATATCGACGTCCTCGAGGACGCGCGGTCCGTTCCCGATCAGGTTCACGTCCGTGATGGGCTTGGTGAGCTTTCCGTCTTCGATGAGGAAGCCGTTCTTCACGTAAAAGGTGAAGTCGCCCGGCCCGATGTTGACCTGCCCGTTCGTGAAGTTCGAGCAGTAGATGCCCTTCTTCACCGACTTGATGATCTCGTCTTCGCCGTGCGGTCCCGGGAGCATGTAGGTCGCACGCATGCGCGGCATCGGAGAATGGCGGAAGCTCTCGCGGCGGCCGCTGCCGGTCGACTTCACGCCATAGTGCTTCGCGGAGATCGAGTCGTGCAGGTACGTCGCGAGCGTGCCCTTGTCGACGAGCAGCGTCTTCTCGGGTGCGTTGCCCTCGTCGTCGATGTTGATCGCGCCGCGCGCGAAGTCGATCGTCCCATCATCCACGATCGAGACGATGTCCTTGGCGATCGGCTTGTTGATCCGATCGGCGTAGATCGACGTGTTTTTGCGGTTGAAATCCGCCTCCATTCCGTGGCCGATCGCCTCGTGCAGCAGGATGCCGGACGCGCCCGCGGCGAGCACCACCGGCATCTCGCCGAGCGGCGCGGGCGTCGCGTCGAACAGCACCACCGTGCGCGCGACGGACTCCTTGACGATGCGAAGGACGCGCTCGTCCGAGTAGAGCTCCATCCCGGAGCGCGCCGCGACGTTGTAGCCGTTCGTCTCTCGACGTCCTTTGTCCTCCGCCGTGCACGTCACGTAGAGGAGCGTGTTCGGGATGACGTCTTCGAAGATCCGACCCTCGCTGTCGGCGATCAGGATCGCGCCGTGCTCGTCGGCCATCCAGATCCGGAGCTTCTTGATGCGCTTGTCGGAGCTGCGGGCGGCCGCGTCGATCTTCGCGAGGACAGGGATGCGCTGATCGGCGCGAACGCTCTCCCACGGGATCTTTGCCTGGTAGCGATTCGGCAGCGAGCCGACGCGGAACGCCGCGGGCGACTCGCGACGCGGTCCGCTCGCCACCGCCGCCGCCGTCGCGCCCGCGTTTCGCACCGCGAGCGCCGTCAGCTCCTCGGTGTAGCCGTACCCCGTCTGGTCACCCTTCACCGCGCGGATGCCGACCCCGAGGCTCACGCTCGTGTTGGCGCGATTCACCTCGCCGTCTTCGAGCGTCATCGACGTCGACACCTTGTGCTCGAAGTAGAGATCCGCGCGGTCGGCGCCGCGGGAGAGCGCGGCAGCGAGGCCTTCGCGGATCAATTTCTCGTCGACGCCGAACGATCCGAAGTACGCGAGCACGAGGCCCGGCGGCGGCGCCACCTTCACCGTGCTCGGCGCGGGCATGCGCTTCGCCGTGGCCGGCGGAGGCGTCTCGCCTCCTCCGCATCCAAGCCCCACGAGCTGCGCCAACGACAGCGCGCCGGCGCCGAGCAGCACGTCGCGACGATGCAAAGAGGGTGCGTTCGGTGAGGAAGAAGCGGGCTTCGGGCTGCGCCCGTGATCGTTCGGCATGCGGTCATCCTCGTGAAGGAGAGAGAGCCCGTCAACCTTCGACGGCGCGTCCGTATTCCGTCGTCGCACGACGATGTAAGAGGCGGAAAGGCCTCACGGACGGATCTGCGCGGACCTCTTCGTCCACGTCTTGCCCGCGTCGCTGGAGGACCAGATCGCGAGATCGCGCACGAGGCCTCTCGGATCGAACACGAGGAACGCGTCGGTGGGGGACATCAGATACGCGAGGTGGGGCCGCGCGGAGCACGCGCCTTCAATCTCGTGGATGCCCGTCTCGCGCCACGCGCCTGTCTTGTTGTCGCCGATGAGGACATGGATCTTGTCCTCGAAGTCGTTCGCGATCGCGATCGAGCCATGCTCGCTCACGGAGCCACCGCAGAACGTATGCGGCAGCCGCCTTCGCTTCGTGCGCTGCCACGACGTGCCGCCGTCGTTCGTCGTGAAGAGGACGAGGTCGGTCGCGTTCGTCTCCCAGATCGTCGTGAGGATCGCGCCGTCGTCGCGACGGGCGCCCCAGAACGCGGGCGGCTCGTAGAGGCGACTGCTCTCGTCCTTCGTGAGCGTGCCGAAGCCGAGCGGGATCGTCGTCCACGACGCCGCTTGGTTCTTCGTGCGCAGGAGATCGGGCGCGATGCTGTTCACGCTGCGCGCGGCGGTGGTGAACGCGTCGACAGAAGAGCGAAGCGTGAGGTCGCTCGTCCCGATCACGACGTCGCGTTCGTCGAACGACTGCCCGCCGTCGTTGCTCTTCAAGACGAGCTGCTCGTTCGTCCTCGTGCCGCGATCGGGCATGATCGTGAGCCAAACCGCCTGCTCGTCGAACGGATGAAGGTCGACGCGGTAGGTCTCCGATCCGTAGCGCGACGAGACGAGCGCGAGGCGCCACGTCGCGCCGCCGTCGGTCGTCGCGAAGACCCGCGCCGACGGACCACCCCCGGGCTTCGGGGCGCCGTCGACGACACGCTCGGCGACCCATGCGACGCGCGCGCTCAGCGCGGCGACGTGGATCGGGAAGTAGGGATGCACGCGCTCGGTCTTCATCGACTCGAGCGGTGGCTGGGTCGAGAGGGCGACGAAGTGATCGCCACCGTCGTCGGTCTTCAGCACGCGGCCGCGCGAGTCGATCGCCCAGCCCTCACGCGGCGTGACCATCGCGAGCTGCCGGACGCCGGCGGGCTTCTTCGGCTCCACTGGCGCCGCCCCCGCGTCGGTGGTCTTCGCCGTCGTCTTCGGCGCTGGCGCTGTGAACGAGGGACCGGGCGCGTCGGGGACAGGCACGGGCGGAGGGCGTGGTGACGAGCACGCGACGAGGGTGCTGAGGGCTACGAGCCTCACGCTCGAGCGCGGGGGAATCGGGTGGAACGCACGCACGAGAGGAACCTTACACCTCTATTTTTCTGGGCGTTCGGAGATCAAGCGGGCAGATCGCACGTCTCTTGGGGGCGCCTCGAGGCGCCTTACCCCACAACCAAGCTTTCAGGCCTCTTCCAAGAAAAACGACCATGCGTTCCTTCTCTCGACTCTTCGCTCTTCTTCCTTCCCTCGCCGCGACCCTTCTCCTCGCGGACGTCACCTCCGCCGCGCCGGCTCCTCCTCCTTCTCCTCCTTCTCTGCCCTCCGCCGGCGTGGACCCCGCCAACGACTTCAACTTCGCGATCTACAAGTCGCTCGGGTCATCGGCCAAGGACAACGGCAACCTCTTCTTCTCTGCGCCCAGCATCCGCGAGGCGCTCGGCATCGCGTACCTCGGCGCAAAGGGAAAGACCGCGAACGAGATGTCCTCCGCCATCCAGCTCGATCCAAACGCGACCACGAGCGCGCTTCACGCCAAGAGCGAGATGACCGATCTCACGAGCGCCAAGGGCGCCGCCACGCTCGCGATCGCCAACCGCCTCTGGACCGACAAGGGCTTCACGATGAAGCCCGACTTCGTCACGAACGCGATGAACGCCTATGGCTCACCGGTCGATCCGGTCGACTTCGCGCACACGCCGAACGACGCGCGCTTGACGATCAACGCGTGGGTTCAGAAGCAGACGAACGATCGGATCAAGGACCTCTTGCCTCCCCCATCAATCACGACCGACACGCGTCTCGTCATCACGAACGCGATCTACTTCAAGGGCGTCTGGGCGACGCAGTTCAGCAAGACGGCGACGCGCGACGAGCCGTTCTTCAGCCCGGCGCTCGGCGCAGGGAAAGCGCACGTCGATGTCCCGATGATGCACCAGACGGGCTCGTTCGCGATCGCGACGCAGGGCGGCGTGAAGGTGCTCGAGATGCCCTACGACAAGAGCGACCTCGCGATGGATGTGATCCTCCCCGACTCCGCGACCGGTCTCCGCGCGATCGAAGAGAAGCTCGATCGTGGTCAGCTCTCGATTTGGACGGCGTCGCTTCACAAACAGAAGGTCAGCGTCACGTTTCCGAAGCTCACGTTTTCGAACGGGGCGTCGATCAAGGACCCGCTGAAGAAACTCGGTATGACGACCGCCTTCGACGAGGGCAACGCGGATTTCACGGGGATCGGCTCCGCGCGTGCCGCCGGCGGCAACCTTTATGTAAGCGACGTCATCCACAAGGCCTTCATCGCGATCGACGAGGAAGGCTCCGAGGCGGCCGCGTCCACCGCGGTGATCATGGCGCGCGAGACGACCTCGATCGAGCCCCCGCCCATCGAATTCAAGGCAGACCATCCCTTCGTCTTCTTCATCCGCGACGTGAAGCACAATCGGATCCTCTTCATGGGCCGCGTCACGAACCCGAAGGGCTGACCGGCGCGCGACCGGTGATACGATGGGAGGGAGGGGGTCAGGTGCGACTCGAAGGCTTCGCCGTCTTCCTGTCCTTTCTCGCACCTTCCCACATCCCTCTGACCGTCCGTCGGGCAGAGAGACCACGCTAAGCTCACGTCTCAGGTCGCGCTCATGCAGCCGAGTGGCAACAGCAACAACAACAGCCAGCCACCGACCGGCCCGACCGGACCTTCGGCGGCCGTCTCGAGTGGACCGAAGCTGCAATCCGGCGCGATCAACGTCGTCATCACCGGACCGGACGATCCTACCGTCTCCGGCGTCGTCCCGCAGACGCTCGCCGACGCGACGATGGTCGCGATGCATGGCGAAGAGGCGGCGCGCGCGGCGTCGTTCGGCCGTGTCGTCGCGATCCTCTGCGGCGTCGGCCTCGGCTTCCTGATGCTCGATGAGAAGAGCCGGCCGCTTCGCACCGCGATGATCGCGGCCCAGGTGCTGCTCGGCCTGATCGGCATTTGGGTGTGGTCACGATCGCGCGACGCGAAGACCTATTCGCCGTTCGTCTTTCGCGTCTTCGGTGTGTCAGCCGGGCTCGCCGCGATCGTCTTCATGCAGTACTTCGGCGTCTTCTCGCCGGTCACGACCGTCGTGATCCTCGGGCTGGCGTTCTTCGGGCAAGGCGACGATGTCCGCGCGCTGTTTCCGATCGCGATCTTCGTGATCGCTGGATATGCCGTCTCCGCCGGCCTGATCGCGCTCCGCATCCTGCCCGACGTCGGCATGTTCATGCCGCAGAACGTCCCGCTCGCGCAGCGCATGACGATGACGCTCATGGTCGCCGCGGTGATGACGATGCAGCTCGTGCAAGCGCGCCTCAGCCGAAAGGCGACGCTCGACGCGATCTCGCGCTCGAACGAAGCAGTCCGCGTGATTCGCACACGCGAGGCGCAGCTCGACGAGGCACGTGACAACCTCGACGCGGCGCTCCGCGCGGGCGCAGGCAAGCGCGGTCGCTTCAGCGGCGAGCTCGTCGGTCGCTTTCGGCTCGACGAGGTGATCGGTCGCGGCGCGATGGGTGAAATCTACGCCGCCTCGGTGGAAGGCGCCGAACCGCGCGCAGCGGTCAAGCTGCTTCAAATGGCGCGCCGGGATGACCCCGAGATCGTCCGGCGTTTTCTGCGCGAGGCCGAGATCGCGACGCGCGTGCGTGGCCCGAACCTCGTCGAGGTGCTCGAGGCCGGGACGGCGCCCGACGGATCGCTTTACATCGCGATGGAGCTCCTCGTCGGCACCGATCTCGCAGCCCTCCTCCGCGAGCGCACGATGCTCCCGGTGCGTGAGGTCGTCACGCTGATCGAAGACGTCGCCCGCGGGCTCGAGCTCCTTCACAAGGCCAGCGTCGTGCACCGCGATCTGAAGCCTCAAAACCTCTTCCTCACGATGGGTCCGCCGCCGTCGTGGAAGATCCTCGACTACGGCGTGTCGAAGCTGGTCGACGGCAGCGCGACGCTCACGATGGGCGCGCTCATCGGAACGCCGGGGTACATGTCTCCCGAGCAAGCCGAAGGCGGTGAGGTCGACGTGCGGTCTGACGTGTTTGCGCTCGGCGCCGTCGCGTACCGCGCGCTGACAGGTCGCCGCCCGTTCGTCGGCTCCGACACCCCGCAAGTGCTCTATCAAGTCGTGTACGGCATGCCCGTGCGTCCACGCGAGATCATGCCGTCGCTCGATCGTGACCTCGAGCTCGTCCTCGGCATCGCGCTCGCGAAGAAGCCGTCGCATCGCTTCGGGAGCGCGGCGTCCTTCGCGAAGGCGTTTCGACTCGCATCGACAGGCTCGCTCGACGCGAGCACGCGGCACGCGGCCGAGCGGCTCGCGCGTCTTCATGCGTGGAGCCACGATCCCGTCGCCGACGCCGCGCGCGCGATTGGCTGACCTTCACCCGACGAGCATCAGGACGGGTTCACTCGACGACGATCCCGACTTCGTCGCGGCGCTCCCCGTCGACCTCGAGCGCGATCGCATGGGCGCCGCGCACGAGCCCCCAATAGACGGGCGAGCCGCCCTGGCTTCGGCCGGCGAGGTGGCCGTCGACGTAGATCGCGACGGCCGAAGACTGCGGCGCGTCGACCTTCAGCGGGATCGACTGCGCGCCGAGCGGGCGATCGGGGTCCACCGCGAAGCGCGCGCCGTCGTGCGGATACCGGATGACGCCGCCCTTCGCGACGCTCTTCCATCCGAAGCTCTTGGGACAGAGCGGCGACTCCTCGAGCGGCGCGGCGTTCTCACTTCTCCCCGACGCATGCGCCCACGCGGCGAACGGGCCATCGAAGCGCTCGAAGACGCGCGCTCGGACGACCTCGGCAGGGCACGACGGCGTCGCGCGGAGCCCGTTGCGAATGTCGATCTTCACCGTCTCGTGCATCGTGCATGCTTGCGCGATCGCCTTCCCCTTCGGGACGATCTCGGTCACCGTGTGCGTGCATCCAGGGCCGGGGTGGCCACCGGAGAGCGCGCAGACGCTCACGCGCTCGGTGTCTCCGTGATCGTGACTGTCAGCCTCGCCGGCGTGCTCGCGGCCACGCATCGCCGCCGACATCGCCAGCGCGAAGAGCGGCGCCGCGCCGGTGATCCCGCTCACCTTGGTCATCGCGCTGCCGTCGAAGTTGCCGACCCACACGCCGACGGTGACCTCGTTCGTGTAGCCGACCGTCCAGTTGTCGCGATAGCCCTTCGACGTGCCTGTCTTGGCGGCGACCTCGAACGGCAGATCGAGCGCGCTATGATCGCCGAACGCAGAGACGCGCGCGGTGCGATCACGGAGGATGTCCGTGATCATCTCGGCCTGCGCCGCTGGCATCACGCGCCTCTCCTCTCCAGGCGCGCCGCCGCGAACGGCGCGGAGCGGCCTCGCGATCCCGCCACGCGCCAGGGTGGCGTAGGCGTTGACGAGATCGTAGAGGCGCACCTCGCCGTCGCCGAGCGCGACCGCCGGCCCATAAAATTCAGGGGATTCGTCGAGCGACGAGAGCCCGACGGCGTGGAGTCGATCGAGCACGCGTGACACGCCCACCTCGTTGGCCGCGAACACGGCGGGCACGTTGTACGAGCTCGCGAGCGCCTCACGAAGGCGCACCGGGCCATGAAAGCGCTCGTCGTAGTTGCGCGGCGAGTAGGGACCTCGTGGCGTATCGAGATGAAGCTCGACGTCCGGGAGCACGGTCGCCGGTGTCCAGCCGAGCTCCTCCATCGCGAGCCCGTACACGAAGGGCTTCAGCGTGGATCCAGGCTGGCGAAGCGCGCGCACGCCGTCGTTCTTTCCGAGTCGCGCGTCGTCGTCCCAGCGCGGCGACCCGACGTACGCGAGGATGTCGCCCGACGCGTTGTCGACGACGAGCACGCTCGCGGCGGTGACGTGCTTCTTGTCGAGCGACCGGACGATCTCGGAGGCGGCGAGCTCCACCTCGCGCTCGAGCGATCGATCCACCGTCGTCTCGATGCGCGCGGCCGTTCCTCGAAGCGGCGGCAGCGAAGGATCGAGCGTCCCGGAGAGCAGCGCGTCCACGAGGTGCGGCGCGCCGAACCCGCCCTTGCCGATCTGGAGCGTGAGTGGCTCGGCCTTCGCGCGCCCGTGCTGCTCGCGATCGATCGCTCCGTTGGCGAGCATGCGGTCGAGCACGCGATCACGCCGTCGAAGGACGCGCTCCGGGTGCTTCGTGAGCGAGTAGTAGCTCGGGCCACGCGGGATCGACGCGAGCGTGGCGGCCTCGGCGAGGGAGAGCTCGCGCGGAGGTTTGTCGAAGAAGTAGCGGCTCGCCGCGCCGATGCCGCGCACGCGCTCGCCGAACGGAGCGCGGTTCATGTACTGCTCGAGGATCTCGCGCTTCGAGAGCGACGCCTCGATCCGGACCGCCATCGCCATCTCGCCGAGCTTTCCGCGAAAGGTCCGCGGATGCGGCTCCACCACCCGAGCGAGCTGCATCGTGATCGTCGACGCGCCCGAGACGACGCGGCGCGCCTTCAGCGACGAGCCGATCGCGCGGAGCGTCGCCGACGGGTCGACGCCGATGTGCTCGCCGAAGCGCCGATCCTCGGCGGCGATCACCGCGTCGATCGCGTTCGCGCCCATCTCGTCGAGCGGAACCCACACCGCGCGCGCGCCGTCGTCGTCCGCGCGCACCTCGCGAAGAAGGTCGCCGTTGCGATCGAGCACCTGAATCGACGGGCCGTACGTGCCGCCCGCGCGGTGGACGTCGAGCGCCTTCGGAAGCGGCGTGAGCGCCGCGCCGACGAAGAGCCACGCGAGCCCCGCGAGCATGAGCCCTGCGACCACGCGGCACGTCTTGACGAACACCAGCCTGGTCATGACGCCTGGCCTCGTCGACGTCGGAGAAGAGAGCGCGAGGTCATTTCGTCTTCGCCGCTCCGCTCACGTCGAACGTCGCGCCCGCGGTGCGGCCGAACGTCTCGGGCTCGTACATGCATTCTGCACGCGTTGGCGGGACGACGTAGTGGCCCGGCGTGGTCGCGCGCGCGAGGTAGCGGTAGTGGTACATGCCCGCGGCCATGTGATCGACGAACGTGAGCACGCGATCGTCGTGGAATTCGCGGTGGTACCAAGACCGCTGGTACGTGCTGC
Organism: Labilithrix sp.; assembly: GCA_044227045.1. Lineage (GTDB taxonomy): Bacteria > Myxococcota_A > Polyangia > Polyangiales > Polyangiaceae > Labilithrix. Next base: position 5,170 of record JBGAFW010000107.1, on the reverse strand, counting down.
CGCTCGCGCGCGCGTCGCGATCTCGCGCGTCGTCGGCGTCGCCTTCGTCACCTTCCGCGCCCGGCTCGGTGACGGAGAGATCGCGCGCGGTCGTCGCCAAACCTGCCTGCACCGCCTCGAGGCCTGCCGGCAGCGGATCGTCGATCACGACCTGCTCACGCGGGCTCGAGGTCACGACCAGCAGATCGACGAGCACGAGGTCGCTCGCGTTCGCGGTCGTCATCGACGTCTGCGGGATCGATCGCATCGCTTCGGTGAGCGCCTCGGGTCGAAGCGACCGGACGACCTTCCTCACGTAGAAGCCCCGGTCCATCGGCGTGGCCGGTAGCTCCTTCTTCGCGTAGCGGAGACGAGCCTCGTAGAAGAGATGCCCCTTCCCTTGCACCTGGAACGCGAGGCTCTGCCCGCTGCGACCGAAGATCTTGTCGGCGGTGAAGCTCGCGCCGTGGCTCTTCACGCTCCGTCCCTTGAACGGGACATCGAGCGCGAGGTCGTCGCCGAAGAAGACGCGCGCGTCGAAGTCCGGCGCGTCCTTCTCTTGTGCCTTGCGGTAGTCATCGAGCGCGAGGAGCGCCCACGCGTTCTCTTGCGTCGTGCGCCAGGCTCCTCCGCGACGAGCCGCGAGCAGCCCCTTCGCCAAGCGGGCCGCGAGCGGATGCTTCGGATCCACTGCGACGAGGGATCGAAGCACCATCGCGGTGGTGCGGTTCTCCGAGTCGAGGAGCGGCGCATAGCGATCGCCGAGGTTCTCCGCGATCGTCGCGCCGGTCGGCGAGAGGCGGACGTGCGCCTCGGCGTCTTGGATGAGCGTCTTGGCGTCGCTCGGCGACATCTTGGAGATCACCATCGCGTGCGCGAGGAGCGCGCGCGAGAAGAGCGCCATGCGATCTCGCTGCGCGAAGAGGCGCGTCGCGTAGCCGGCGTCCGCGTGCCCCGTCATCGCGAGGACATCGAGGACGAACGCCTGCCGTGAGAGCATCACATCGGCGTCGCCGCATTGCCACGCCATGCCGTAGGTCGCCGACTTCTTCTTGTGCGGCGCCAGCGGTCCTGCGTTCGAAGGCTCGAGCCCACATCCGGCGATCTGATCGCGGAGCCACTTCACCGACGAGTCGATCGATGACTGCGGCACGGGCCGGCCGCGCTCCTTCGCGAGGTGGAGCCCCCAAAGCGCGTAGGCCGTGACCCACGTGTCTCCGCTGTACGAGTCTGGCCAGTAGCCAAACGATCCGTCCGAGCGCTGCGCCTTCAAGATCTTCGCGATCGCGTCGTCGACGATCGCGTTCGTGTTCTCGGGCAGCTTGATGTTGTAGTCGCGCGCGAGATCACCCAGCGCCACGAGCGGCACCATCTTGCTCGTAAGCTGCTCGGCGCAGCCATAGGGGTACTCCATGAGCGACTCGACGCCGCTGTCGAGACCCACGAGCGCGGTCGAAGAGACGCGGAGATCGAGGCCGCCCGTGTCGGTGCGCATCGCGCTCAGGTTCCCGAGCTTCTCGGCGATGGCCTTCTCCGTGTCGCCATAGAGCGCGACGGCCTCGAGGCTGAGCGGCACCTCCACCTCGCGCTTGACGACGACGTCATCGCGCTCCTTTCCCGCGAGCGCGTGAAACGCGATCTCCGCCTTGCCGGCGACCGGCGCGCCGATCGACCAGCGCACCTCGACCGAGCCGTTCGCGGGCACCGCGACGCGCTGCGTGGCGTCGCCTTGGACGACCACGCCCTTCGCGTCGATCTTCACGTCGACGGACTGCGCGGGGAGGTTCTTCGCCGAGAGGATGACGCCGGCTTGCACCGCGTCGCCCGCGCGGAAGAAGCGCGGGAGCAGCGGACGCGCCATCAGCGGACGGCTCGTCACGATCGAGTCTTGGCCGAAGCCAAAGCGATCGGTGTCGGACGTCGCGACCGCCATCAAGCGGTAGGTGGTGAGCGAGTCCGGGAGCTTGAAGCGAACGTGCGCCTTGCCGTCTGCGCCCGTGATGACGGAGGGCTGGAAGAACGCCGTCGTGCGGAAGTCTTCGCGTGCGGAAGGGCCGTCGGCGCCTCCGCCGCCTTCGTCGCCCTTGTCCTCGCCAGGGCCGCGACCGAGCCGCAAGATCCTCGCGAGCGAGTCGCGCGACTCGATCGGCGCGACGCTCAGGCTTCGTCGCGCCGCGAAGATGGGCAGCGGATCGGGCGTCTTGTAGCCGGTGAGCATGAGCACGCCTTCGTCGACGGCGTAGAACGCGACGTCGGCCTTCGTCGCCTTCCCTCCGCGATCGGTGACGAGGAGATCGACGTCGACCTCGTCGCCGGGATGGAGCTCCTTCTTCGAGGGCTTCACGTCGACCTTGAGACGGCGCGCCTCGGGGTTGACGACGAGCTCGGTGTAGCCGATGCGGTACGACGGCGCGCCGAGATCGGCCTTCGATTTCTTGGCCGCGGCGGCGCTCACCGCCGTGCGGCCCTTGAGGAGCGAGACGGACACGAACGCGTTTGGCCAGAGCTCCTGCGTGATCGGCACCGAGATCGTGTGCATCGATCCGCGCACGGTGACCTTCTCTTCTTTGTGGATGCCCTGGCGCTCGATCGTGACGAGCGCCTCGGCCTCGGTGAACGGGCTCTTGATGAGCACCTTGGCGGTGTCGCCGATCTCGTACGACTTCTTGTCGGTCACGAGATCGAGGTGCGGGCCGTCGAACACGGGCCATGCCACGCGCGCGTCGTCTCCGCTCGCGTAGAAGCTGTAGCTCGCCGCGACCGGGTTGCCTCGCTTGTCGGTCGCCCGCGCATGCACGACGTAGAATCCGGCCTCTTTTACCGCGAGATCGCAGCTCGCCAGGTCGGTCGTCGTCTTCACCTCGCACGAGCCCACGATCTTGTCGACCGGGCGCGACTCGAAGTGCGTGTCGTCGTCGCCGAGCACCTCGGTGGCCGTCTGCCAGGTGCGCGACACGAGGTCGACCTTCACGTTGACGTTCGCGCGGCGCGCGCCCGAGGGCTCCACCGCCGCGACCTCGGCCTTGAGCGTCGCGCCGGCGCCGAGGGTCACGAACGAGTCCTTCGGCGGCTTCAGGGCGACGTACGCCTCGGCCGGGTGCACGATCGCGGTGGCAGAGCTCGCGATCGTCTGCCGCGAGAGATCTTCGACCTCCGCCTCGAACGTGATGTTCTCGGTGCCGTCTTGCTTCGGGAGCGCGAGCGCGACCTGCGCCTCGTAGCCTCCCTTCTCGCTGAGCGCGCCGTCTCCTCCTTGGATCTTTCCATAGCGAGGCGAAGCGTCGACGAGGCCGGAGTGGAACGCCTCGTCGTCGACGACGAGGTCGTCGGTCTTCGGCGGCGTGAAGTACGAGCGCGTGCGCGTCGCCGTGTAGCGGACCTTGCCGCCGCTCATCGGCGCGCCGAAGAGGTAGTCACCGCGGACCGCGAATGTCGCCTTGTCGCCGCGCACGAAGGCCGGCTGGCTCGGATCGACCGCGACCTTGAACTCCGCGGGGCGGTAGGCGGCGATCGTCACGCCGGTCGACGCCGGCGCCGGCGCCCATTCCTCGCTCCTCTTGCCTCCGGTCGCTTGCGTCGCCAAGAGCGCCTCGAGCTGCACGTGCCCGAGATGCGCGGTGGCGGGGATCGGGATGTCGACCGCGATCTCACCGAAGGGGCCGAGCTTCGCCGTGTGGTCGAACATGACGGCGCCTTCGGGATCCATCGCGCGGATCGTCATCTCCGTTCCTCGCGGCGTCTCCATCCCCTTCGGGAGATTCCGCCGAAACACGCCCTTCACCTTGATCGTCTCGCCGGCCTTGTAGAGACCGCGATCGGTGAACAGCATGCCAAACACCGGCATTTGCGCGGCGAGATCGATGTAGGGCGTGTCGGCCCGACGCACGATGTCGTTCGCCTCGCGGTACGTCCAGTCATCGCCCGAGCGCGCGACGAGGACGAGGTGCTCGTCGATCGAGCCGTCCGCGTGCACCGGCTGGAAGCGATCGGCCGAGAGGATCGCGATCCCGCGCGCGTCGGTCGTCACCGACGTGAGCTCGCGCCCGGTCGTGTCTTCCCGCACGAGCACGCTCGCGCCCGCGACGGGCTTTCCGTCCGAGAGCCGCGTGACGAGCACGAGCGATCCGAAGCGCGAGATCTTCGCGCTGAGGGCGAGGTCGGTGACGCTCACGTAATGCACGTCGTGGCTGACGCGCTTGTCCATCGGGCGTGAGATGCCGACGAACATCAGCCCGCGTCCCTTCGGCCCGAGCAGCGCGTCGGTGCTCACGTTCTTGATCGCCGGCGTGTTGCGCGGCGCGCTCGGCTTGACGTCTTCGATCTTCGCGCCTGGCAACGCGCGCGCGGCGCGGTACGTGTCTTCAGTGCGGTGATGCCGCGTCGAGAGCAGCTTCAGGAGACCGTTCTCGTCCGTCGCGCCGCTGATCGCCTCGAAGCGATCGATGTTGAGCGACGAGATCGGTACGTCCTTGCCCTTCGCCTTCGCCGCTTCGAACACGGAGCCGCTGAGGCCGATCGTCACGTCCGGTCGCTCGTCGTCGGTGGAGAGCGTCACGGCGTGCTCGCGCGCGAGCGTCTGCCCGTACTCGTCTTTCAGCCCCGGCGTCACGACGACGCGGTACGTGCGCGCCGGTCCGAGGTCGACCGGCACGCCCATCCACTGCACCTTGTCGTCGTCGTTCTGCATCTTCGACCACCGGAGCGGGACCGGCGGCTCGACGCGAACGTGCGCCTTGAAGTCCTTGTACGATACACGGTTCGAAAGCTCGACGTGGACCGAGCCATGCGGGTGACAGATGCGCTTGTCCGTCTTCGAGCAGTCCACCTCCGACACGACGAGCGGGCCGTAGGTGTGCACCTTCTTCTCGACGGACGCGCCGCTCGGGAGCGGGCCTTCGAGACCGCGGAGCGAAGCGTCCACCGTGATCGTGATCTCGGCGTCGAGCGGGAGCGGCGTCTTCGGCGTGAGCTTGACGAGCATCGGCACGTCCGACTTCGGGCGTGACGCGACGAACCCGATGCCTTTCGCCCCGGCCGCGATCTTCGTCGCGCGCTCGACCTCCTTCAGGTCGACCGGCTGGTTGAAGCGCAGCTCGAACGTCTGCTTCGGCTCGAGGTGCGTCGACTCGTCCCCGGGCGTCATGTGGACGAGGTGCGGCCGCGGCGTCGAGAACTCGAACGTGTAGTCCTT
>JBGAFW010000004.1:0-249779 GCA_044227045.1 Labilithrix sp. | reverse complement strand
CTTCGAGCGACTCGGCCGTTTCCGCGCGCGGAGAACGAGAAAGAGCGCGCGGAGGCCGAGGGAGCGAGTCTTCGAGCGACTCGGCCGTTTCCGCGCGCGGAGAACGAGAAAGAGAGTCTTCGAGCGACTCGGCCGTTTCCGCGCGCGAAGAACGAGAAGAAGAGAGAGACTCCGTCGCGACCTTCTTCTTCGTGCCGCGTCGTGCTCGCGCCACCGGCTCGGCCGGCGCGCCTTGATCGAGCCAGCGAACGAGCGCGTCGAGCTCGCGTGCGCTCCGCGATGACGAGGAGGCGCCGAAGCGTGCACGGGCGCGCTCGAGGACGGCACGCGCCTCGTCGGTGCGTGATGCCCGCGCGAGCGCGTGGGCGTAGCTCGCGACGATCTCGGAGTTGTCGCTCTTCGCTTGGTAGGCAAGCTTCAGCCAGTCGATCGCGCGCGATGGCTCACCGAGCGCGACGTCGAGCAGGTGCCCCAGGTTGTGCGCGTACCACGGGTTCGACGGAGCGCATGCGATCGCCTTCTTGTAGGCGCTCGCGGCGCAGCGAAAGTTCCCGAGCAGCGTCTGGCAAAATGCGAGGATGGCCCACGGCCGATCGTCGTTGGGTCGATGGGCGAGGGCGCGCCTCACGTAGAGGGCGGCCCGCCATGGATCGCGCTCGACGAGGAGCTCCGCGAGCTTGTGGTTCGCGAAGACGCCGTCATCGCTCGCAGGCGCGGCGAGACGGGCGAGGCGCGCGAGACGTGGGAGCACATCGGCAGGGTCGAACGCGCCGCGAAGGCTACGTTCAATCGCGAGTCGAAGACTCTGCGTCTCTGCGGGTTCCATGGCTCGCTTTAGGGTGTAGCGAGCAACAACACCTCCTGCAATCGATTGTTCTGTCTTTGTCGGCCCTTGTTTGATTTGGGTTGCACGGAGCAGAAAGTCGTTTCAGGGGTTCGCGAAATTTCAACGAAGCGAAATGATTCGCTGCTGCGCGAGCTCGCTCAGGATGCGGAGCGTGTCGAGCTCCGGCATGCCCGAGACGTCGATGATCATCTCGAGGCTCGAGACTCCGTCGACGAGCGAGAGCACGAAGCCCGCCTTGTGATCGATCGAGAGCCAACGGAGCTGATCGCGAGGGATCATGACGATCGGCACGCGGTCGAGCGGGCCGATGCGGGTGGCGTACATCTGACGGAGGACGGTGCGGCAGTTCTCGGCGCAGGCCTTCGCGGCCGGATCGTCCGGGTTGTCGTTGAGGAGCTTCTCGGCGATCTCGAGCGCACCGCTGTAGTCGCCGAGCGAGACGCGATCATTCATCTCGCGTTCGCTGATCTTGCCGCTGCCGGCGGACGCGGCGGTTGGCTCCTTCGCGGGCGAACCGGGCACGCCGAGGATCTCGGGTGGGATCGGACGGCGGACCGTGTCGGCCGCGTGCTCGTCGAGATCGATGTCATCGAGGTCGAGCTTCGGTGGGCGCTCGATCTCGAGCACCGGATCTTCGTGCGGGCTGTCAGCCGGCGGCGGGCGCGTCGCGATCTCGAGGTCGGCCCACTCGCGATCGACCGCGTTCATCGAGCTGAGGCTCTCGGTCTTCTGGGGCCCATCGTTGGGCTTCGAGCTCGTCTCCCCGAACCGCGGCGAGGAGATCGGCGTCGAAGGCGAGTCGAGGCGGGGCGGGAGGTTCGAGGGGATGCGTGCGTTCGCGAGCGAGATCGTGCTCGTGGGCGTCTTGCGCCGGACCTCGGCCTGGGCGCCTCCGAGGCGGCGCGAGGCCTCGAGCGCGGCGATCTGCTGCTCGGTGCCTTGCGGCGGCGTCGCGTGCGTGTGGAGGTCTTCGCGCGCGCTCGCCGGCGCGTCGTCCTTCGACGGCGTGGGTGGAGGCGCGAGGCCGGCGGTGCCCATCGCGAGGATCGCCGGGATGGCCGTCGAGCTCGGCGTCGAAAGGATTTCTTTTGCGAACGCGATCGGATCGAATGGAGGACTGACCGTCGGCCGCTCGTTCTCTGCATCGTCCGCAGAGCCCTTCACGGCGTCGGGTTTCGCTTCCGCTTCCCCCCCAGGCTTGTCGGGTTCGTCCGGCACGTATCCCCGCTGGGTCAATCCTCGGGGTCGTCTCTTTTCAGGAGATGAGAAGAGACGACCGATTCAAACAGACGGTTCAGGTCTTCGCGACCACACCCTTGAACATGCGGTGCGTGCGCGTGAGACCCTCGATTTGCTCTTTGACCGCCGCCGCGTCCTTTCGCTCGATGGCGGAGCGCGCCTTCTCGACGATCGCGCGAGCCTTCTCGATCGCGTCGCGACCGAAGTCGCTCGACGCGACGATTTGCTGAACCTGCGGGAACAGCTTCTCGATCTCGGCGATGAGCTTCTCGGCCTCTTGCTTCGCGGCCTCGAACTCTTCGGACGTGCGGCGGTCGACGAGGTCGTCCTTCGCGTTGTCCATCATCGTCTTGATCTCTTCGCGGGTCAGGCCGCTCGTCGCGGTGACCTGGATCGATTGCTCGAGGCCGGTCTCGAGGTCCTTCGCGCGAACGGAGACGATACCGTCGGCGTTGATCTCGAAGGTCACCTCGATCTCGACCTGGCCCTTCGGTGCGCGCCGGAGACCGGTGAGGATGAACTCGCCGAGGAGCTCGTTCTCTTCGGCACGCTGGCTCTCGCCCTGCATGACGAGGATCTTCACGGCCGTCTGGTTGTCGCGGCTCGTCGTGAAGATCTTCGTGCGGTGGGTGGGGACGGTCGTGTTCTGAGGAATGAGCTCCTCGAAGTACGAGCCGAACGTCATGATGCCGAGCGCATGCGGCGTGACGTCGAGGAGGACCATCTCCTGCTTGTCGTCGACGAGCGCGGCGCCTTGGATCGCGGCGCCGAGCGCGACGACCTCGTCCGGGTGGACGCCTTTGTTCGGCTCCTTCTCGAAGAAGGACTGCACCGCGGTCTGGATCTTCGGCATGCGCGTCATACCGCCAACGAGCACGACCTCTTCGATCTCGTCCTTGCCGAGCTTCGCGTCTTCGAGCGTCTGCTTGCAGATGTCGACCGTGCGCTCGATGAGATCGTCGCTGAGCTCCTCGAGCGTCTGGCGCGTGAGCGTGCGCTGGAGGTGGAGGGCCTCGTTGCGGCCGCTCGAGATGATGAAGGGGAGGTTCACCTCGGTCTCACGGACCGACGAGAGCTCGCACTTGGCCTTCTCGGCCGCGTCCTTGAGGCGCTGGAGCGCCATGCGGTCTTGGCGGAGATCGATCGAGTGCTCCTCTTTGAAGCCCGAGACGAGCCAATCGATGATGCGTGCGTCGATGTCCTCGCCGCCGAGGAACGTGTCGCCCGCGGTCGCGATGACCTTGAAGACGCCGTGCGCGCCGATCTCGAGGATCGAGATGTCGAACGTGCCTCCGCCGAAGTCGTAGACCGCGACGGTCTTCTCGATGTTGCGCCCGAAGCCGTACGAGAGCGCGGCGGCCGTGGGCTCGTTGATGATGCGGATGACGTCGAGGCCGGCGATCTCACCGGCGTCTTTCGTCGCCTGGCGCTGGTTGTCGTTGAAGTACGCCGGGACGGTGACGACCGCCTTGCTGACGGTCTCGCCGAGGTAGTCCTCCGCGATGACCTTCATCTCTTGAAGGACCATCGCGCTGATCTCCGGGACGGAGAACTCCTTGTCGCGAAGGACGATGCGCACGTCGTTGTGCGGGCCTTCGACGATGCGGTAGCTCGACGTGGCGACCGCGTTCTTCACCTGCGGCGAGTTCCACTTGCGTCCGATGAGACGCTTGGCGGCGTAGACCGTGTTCTCCGCGTTCGTGATCGCTTGGCGTTTTGCGATGTGACCGACGAGGCGCTTGCCTGCCTCGGTCACGGCGACCATCGATGGCGTCGTCTTGTAGCCTCCGCGGTTCGGGATGACGACGGGTGTGCCGTTCTCCACGATCGCCACGCACGAGTTCGTCGTGCCGAGGTCGATGCCGATCACCTTCTCCATTCGCGAGTCTCCATCGTCTCAAGTTCGTCGAGAGGACTCGGACATCCGACGTGCTCAGAGCACCGTGATGCCTGTCCCCGTGCGCACGCGCACGAAATGCGATCCTACACCGACCAGGGCGGTTAATGCCCTTTATTGTCGTGGCCTAATCGTACGTCGTCTGGGCTCTGGGGCGCGGTCCGCGTTCCTCCGCGTTCAGGGCGCCCCTGGTCTCATTTCGGCCAGCCGCTAACCCTTCGGGAGCTTCTTCAGTAAGCCCTGAAGCGCCATGTTTTTCGGGTCGAGCTGGCTTGCGGCCTCGGCGGCTCGGCGGGCGGACGCGGATAGCCCAGCTTTGATGTAGACCTCGACCAACGTGATGTGGTTTTCGATCGTGTTGGGGGAGAGTGTAATCGCCTGCTTGGCGTGCTCGGCCGCCTCGTGAAGGTCGCCGTCTGCGCTTCGCCATAGCGCGTTGGCGGAGCGCTCGTGGGAGATCGCGTCGTTCTTGATCTTGGCGACCTTCTGCCACGAACGCGCGGCCTCGAACCAGTGGCCTTGCCGTTCTTCGTATTGCGCTTGTTTGAGGTAGCTCTCGCACATCGTCTTGTCGGCGAGGTTCTTCACTTCTTGGGCGCGCATCGCGAGCGCGGCGTCGTCGGGCGCGAACTTCGTGGCGATGCTGAGCGACGTGGCGGCGGCGACGAGATCGTTCTTCGCGAGCGCGTCCTCTGCGGCAGCGACGTACCGCTGCGCGTGCGCTTGCGTCGCATGCTCGATCCGGTCCTCGTAGCGGCGCTTGAGCGCATCGACCGCGTCTTGGGTGTTCGCGTAGCGGAGGGGGCTTGGCTTCTCGGACGCCTGCTTCGCCACCGCGGACGGCGGACGCTGCCCACCCATCAGACGGCGCGCGAGCACCTCTTTGCGTCGTTGGATCTCTTCGGGCGACGGACCGGTCGGGATCGAGATGCGCCCGGCGGACTGCGGCGGCGCGCTCGCGCGATCCTGCGGCTGCTGCTGCTCCTGCGCGAGGCGTGCGGCGGCGGCCTCCTGCGCACGCGCGGTGTCGGCCATCGCGCGCTCGAGCATCGCCTCCATGCCGCGCGTGGTCGCGACCTCGGCGAGATACGCGTCGTACTCGGTCCGCTTCTGCGGATCGACGAGCGTGTCGTGCGCTTCGGTGATGCGATTGAAGAGCGCCTCCATCTTCGGTTTGAAGGAGCCGAGCTCTTTTTTGTAGTAGCGGTCGGGGTGGAAGACCGCGGCGAGCTCGAAGTAGGCGCGCTTGACGCCTTTCTTGTCGATCTCACGCGTCAGCCCAAGCAGCGTGTAGTGATCGAGATCGTCGAGGCGATAGAAGAAGTCGAGGATGCGCTTCTTCTGCTCGGCCGCGAGGTCTGCGGGCTCTTCGAGCTCCTTCGGGTCGTACTTCGGCGCGATGAGGCCGTCTTCGAACTGCGCGATCGCGCTCTTGCGCTCGACCACCGGCGGCGGGGGCGGCGCGTTCGGATCGTACATCTCGATCACGCCGAGCTTCTCGAGGCGCTCGAGCGCGTTGGCGACCGAGAAGTCGGGCAGGCCCGTCTCGCGCGCGAGATCCTTGACCCCGATCTTCCCGTCGATGCGACTGAGAAGGAATCCCTCTTGCGGAGCGATCTTGAGCTTCCGAATGTCGATGTTCGGGATCACACGCGGGAGCTTTTCAACCGGTTTCGGAGCGGTGGCCACTGATCGAGAGGATAGCGAGGTTCGCCCGCGAGAGTGACGTTCTTTGGCGCGAAAGCCTCCCGTCGCGTCAGGAGAACCGGTCGTGCATCCAGAGCCACGCCTCGGGCATCGCGCGGATACGTCGCGAAAGCTCGTCGTTGATGGCCTGCGTGATCTCGGCCTCCGTCCGCCCCGAGGCCTCGAGGCGGGTAAAATAGAGGCCGATCGGCTCATGTGTGCGCGCTTCGGCGCCCTCACGGGGCAAAGGCGCGACCGTCCCAACGACCACGGCGGCGCCGGTGCGAAGCGCGAGCCGGGCAGGGCCGACGGCGGTGGGCGCGGGCGCGCTCCCGAGAAACGACACGTCGATCGAGGGCACGCGGGAGCGGAGGTCCATCGGGATGCCGAGGACGCCCCCGGTTCGGAGCACGCGGACGAGCGACATCGCCGCGCCGCTCTTTCCGCGGTAGATCGCGCGGACCCCGCGGCCGCCGCGCAAGCGATCGTAGACGCGCTCGAGCCTCGGGTCGTACGGCTCGCGCGCGACGACCGTCAAAGGAACCTTGGCGAGCACGAGGGAGGCGGCGACCCGCTCCCACGGCCCGAGATGGGCCGACGCGAAGACGACGCCTCGACCTTCCGCGATCGCATCCTCGAGGCACTCGCGCGAGCCGGGAAGAAAGGGGAGCGGCTCGATCGTGCGGCGCGGATCGAGCGTGGCGACCACGTCGCCGAGCTGCGTCCCGATCTCACGGTAGACGCGGCGAAGGAGCGCCTCGCGTTCACGCTCGCTCCGCTCGGGATACGCGCGAAGGAGGTTCGCTCGCGCCGAGCGACGTTGGCTCGGGACGACGAGGAACGCGACGCGCGCGATCGCGCGACCCAGCACGCGAAGCAGCGCGCGTGGCAAGCGCTCCGCGACGGCGAGCGTGCAGACGATGACGACGAAGAGGACGTCGTTCTTCACGCGCTGCGGCAGCGACCACTGGCCACCCTCGCGTCGATCTCGCGCGCCCGAGCTCTGGGAGATGGCGACGACGTCCGGCGGCACGCGCTAGACGTAGCACTCAGCTCGGACGGTCAGAAGCGGAATACTCGCGGGAAGGAGCGTCACCGCCGAGCACCGGGCTCGCGTCGCGCTCCAGGCGCGCGAGCGCGTCTTGGTAGAGCACCGGGCCTGCCGCGCGCCACTCCATCACGAGCGCCAGGCGAAAGAGGCGCTCCTCGACCGCGCGTGCGCGCGTCGTCGCGTCGTTCGCGAGCTGTCGATGCGCGGCGCGGCTCTTCGCGATGATCGCGGCCGACCCCGCCGCGCCTCCGGCGACGATGATCGCGGCGAGCGCGAAGAGGCCGAAGCGACCCTCGCCCGATCCCATGAGCCCCGAGAGCGTCGTGCATGCGGCGATGAGCAGCTCGCCGACGACGCTCGCGACGAGGATCACGAGGGTGAGCCGCGCCATCCACGCGACGCGCGCGAGCTCACGGAGCGCCACGTTGCGATGCAAGTCCGCTTCGCGATCGAGCCGCACGCCCATCTGTCCGAGCGGACCCTCCGAAGGGAGCTCGGGCAGATCCGTCGCCGCGAGGAGCGGGGCGAGCTCGGCGCCTTCCGGCGTCGCGAGCGCAGCGTTCGCCTCGGTGAAGCCACGCGTCATCCCGCGCTCGAGGCCGGCCATGGCGTCGCGCGTCCCTTCGGCGACGAGATCGACGAGCCCCTTCGGCTTGGGCGCCGGCGCGGCCGCCGGCGAAGGCGGCGCGGGCGGCGGCGGTGGAGGGGAGAGGGGATCAGAGTCCACGAGAGAGACGAGAAGGTGAGAGCTCCGCGCCCTGACCCGCTCTTGCTCTCAGTGTAGCGATCGGGGGCGCGCTGTCCCGTTTTCAGCGCGAAGGGATCGGCGCGCTTCGGTCGACGCTCGTGTCGGGGCACGATCCGCAGGTATTTTTGACCTTATCGCGTGCAGAATACACGCGCGTCTTCGCGTCGGTGCAGCGGCGTGACTCGTCGTTCGACTGCGCCAAGCTGCAGAGGCGGCCGGCGGCGCGATCCATCGATCCGAGGGCGCGGCAGGCGTTGCGGCAATCACCCCCGGCGACGTCGAGCTCGCGCTGCGACGACTCGACGTCGTTCGAGGCCTGCGACATGGCGACCGAGCGGCTCTGCGGCGGAGGCGGCGCGAAGTCGTTCGTGGGCGCGGCCTGTGGCGCTTGCCCGGGCTGCGCGTTGGGCGCTGCGGGCGGAGGCGGCGGGTAGCCGGGCTGAGCGTAGCCCGCCGAAGCGGGCGCGTCCGCCGCCGGGGTGGCAGGCGGCGCCGACTTCCCCGCGGCGCATGCAACGAGGAGGAGCGCGAGCGAGGCGATATGGGGGTGAAGCCCGCCGCGTCGCGGCGACCATCGAGAGACGCGCTTCATCGCGCCGCCTCCGCTTGCGCGTCGCGTGAGGCGAGCGAGCGTTGGATGACCTGGTCTTGAATGCGCACGACCTCTTCGAGGAGCTGGATCGCCTTCTCGCGTGAGCGCGCGGCTTCGGCCGACTTGCCGGCGTCGGTGAGCTCGGCGGCGCGCGCCTCTTCGATCAAGCCTTCGACCTCGACGAGATGACCTTTGAAGTACGTCGGCTCGGTCGTGTGGGTGAGGCCCGTCTTGACGGCGTCGGCCGCGCGATCGAGCGCGTTCAGGCGGAGCTGGATCTCGGCGAGGCGTGCGTACGCGTCGGCGAGCACCTCTTGCACTTCGGGCGCCTTGCCGTCATGCGGGCGGCGAGCCGAGACGAGACGATCCATCGCCGCCGCCGCGCCGGCCAGATCACCGGCCTCCTCCTTGAGGTTGGCTTGGTGATGAAGGGCACGTGCCTCCGACAAGAACGCCATGAGCTCCATGTCGACGACGGTGTCTTTGTCTTGCTGCTGCGCCTGCTGCGACCCGTCGCGCGTGCAACCGATCGCGATGCCGATCGCGAGCACGAACGAGAGCGCGGCGACGTAGAGCCCGCGGCGCTGCGAGCGCGTGATCGTCATCGCACGCCCCACTTCGCGAAGCGGTTGTCGCGGTAATCGGAGGCCCGCGCGATCGCGATCTTGTCGATGCGTGCGCTCGTCTCTCCTGCCTTGAACGGCTCGTCGAAGAGCGGCTGCGTCGAGCGTGCCTTCGCGAGCGGAGCTTCCTGCGTGCTGCCGCCTTGCGTGTTCGCGGTCGACATCCAGACGATGACGCTCGCCGCGAGCGCGAGGACCGTGGTGGTCGTGACGGTGATGACGCGCACCGTGCGCGGCGTGAAGGTGAGCACCTTCGCCGGCGGAGCCTGCTTGGTCGCCTCGACCCCGATCGCCTTGGCGATGATCGCGCGGTGATCTTCGCCCTTGATCTCCGTGGGCGTCCATGCGGCGCGGAGCGCGACGACGAGGTCGTCTTCCTTCTTCTTCTGGCCGGCCTCGAGCGAGTCTCGAAGCGCCGCCGCGAGCTCGAGCTCCTCCGCTGTCGGCAGATCGTCGAGCATCTCGGCATGGAGGCGCTCGTCGAGCGGGTCCGGCGACCACGCCGCGTGGAGCGAGGTCGCGAGATCGACGGCGTCGCGCACCGGATCATTCGGGTCTAGCAGGCCGAGCGTCTTGGCCGCGAGCGCGTCGCGAAGGCGCTGCGAAGCGGCGACCTCCTCGTCCGTCGGCGGCGCATCCGGATCGATCTCGGCCGATGGTGACGAGACCGGAGCGATCGGTGCGCTGACCTTGCGCTTGTCGTCTCGCTCGTCGCTACTCATCGCCTTGCTCTCCCTGTTCTCCTAGCGCTTTTTTGAGCGATGCGATCGCTCGATGAAGAAGCACATCGAATGTCGAAGCGGTGACGCCAAGCTCGGCGGCGACCTCTTCGCGTGGTTTCTCGTCCAAGATGCGCAGCCGAATGGCGCGCGCATAGCGAGGGTTGATCTTTCCGAGGGCCTCTTCGACCTTCTTGCGCGCCGCATCGCGATCGCGCTGATCGCTGATCTGCTGCTCGACGGGCGTCGTCGTCTGGGCGGCGTCGACCTCGCGGGTGAGGTCGTCCTCTTCGAAGAGCACGAGGCGCTTCTTCGCGCGGAGCTGGTCGAGCGCGACGCGCAGCGCGACCGTGCGGAGCCACGGGTAGAAGCCGACGTTCTGCCAGACGAACTTGCCGATGTTGGCGACGACCTTCGTGTACGTCTCGCTGAGCGCTTCCTTCGCCGCCGCCTCGTTGCCGAGCCGCGGGAGGAGGACGCTTCGATAGAGACCGGGGCCGTGCTTGCTGAGAAGCTCGCCGAGCGCGACGCGATCGCCTGCCTGCGCCTTGGCGACGAGCGCGCGATCGAGCGCGTCCGACTCGGCGCGGCGCTTCTGCACCGCGTCAAGGTCTTCCGCTGCTCGGGTCGTCGCTGCTGCTTGGTCGGCCATCGGCGTCGCGGACGGTCTCGCGGCCGCTCGCTTCGGAGCCGGCGCCGCAAGTCGTCGTGGGGGTGTCGTCGTGGGCTCCAAGATAGAGCGGAGCCCAACCCAAGGGGTTGTTTTTGGCTCGAGCATGCCCTGGACGGGGTCTCCGTGGCCCCGAGGTGCGCGATGGGATCGCCGGCCACCCGTAATTTCGGCCTCCCATCGTTCGTGTCGGAGCACAGCCACGCCTGTCACGTGGCTAGAACGCGCGCCAACCGAGCGGCCTTACATCGGGAAACCAACTGGCGTAAGGACGTGGCCCATGAACACGAGGACAACGGCGGTGGTCACGGCCGCGCTCCTGACCGGGCTCGCAGGGTCGGGGGTGACGCAGGCGGCGGACCCGAAGCCAGCACCCCAAGCGCCGGCGGCGGCCTCCACCGCGGCCACGGTCTCGATCCCCTTCACGCGCTCGCAGCTGCCGAACGGGATGACGGTCATCCTTCACGAGAACCACGACGTGCCCGTCGTCGTCGTGAATGTCTCGTACACCGTCGGGTCGCGCTACGAGACCACCGGGCGCACCGGCTTCGCGCATCTCTTCGAGCACCTCATGTTCATGGGCACGACGCGCGTGCCGACGAAGATGTTCGACGCCTGGATGGAAGGTGCAGGCGGATGGAACAACGCGTGGACCAGCGAGGATCGCACCGACTACTACGACGTCGGCCCGCCGTCGTCGCTCGACCTCCTCCTCTGGATGGAGGCCGATCGCCTGCGCGATCTCGGCCCGCTCATGACGCTCGAGAAGCTGAACGCGCAGCGCGACGTCGTCCGCAACGAGCGCCGGCAGACGAGCGAGAACACGCCGTACGGCAAGGTGGAGCTCCGTCTGCCAGAGCTGATGTACCCGGCCGGCCATCCGTACCACCACCCCGTCATCGGCTCGCACGAGGACCTCGAGGCCGCGACCGTCGACGACGTGAAGCAGTTCTTCAGCAAGCACTACGACCCGGCCAACGCCTCGATCGTGGTCGCCGGTGACTTCAACCCGGCCGCCGTCAAGCCACGGATCGACGCGCTGTTCGGGTCGCTCCCGTCGCGCGCCGCGCCGCACGATCCGGGCGCTCCGGGCTTCAGCGATACGAAGACCACGCTGACCAAGGTGGAGCGCGAGACGATCGAAGACAACGTCGAGCTCGACAAGGTCGTGATCGCTTGGCAGTCGCCGAAGCACTTCGGGCCGGGCGACGCCGAGCTCGATCTCTTGTCGCTCGCGCTCGCGAAAGGGAAGACGAGCCGCCTCTACAAGGCGCTCGTGTACGAACAGAAGCTCGCGCAGCAGGTCACGGCGGAGCAGAGCTCCGGCGTCCTCGGCTCGCGCTTCATCGTCGACGTGATCGCGCGGCCGGGTGTGTCGCTCGACAAGCTCGAAGCGGCGATCGACAAGGAGCTCGATCTCGTTCGCAAGACGCCACTCTCGGACGACGAGCTCACGCGCGTGAAGAACATGCAGGAGATGGAGTTCGTTCGCCACCTCGAGAGCGTTCGCGATCGCGCCTCGCTCCTCAACATGTACCAAGCGGAGCTCAAGGACCCAGGCTTCGCGCAGAAGGACCTCGATCGCCACCGCAACGTGACGAAGGAGGCGATCCGAGACGTCGCCGGGAAGACGCTCCTGCCGAACGCCCGCGTGATCCTCCGCGTCGTCCCGAAGAAGGCGGCGCCCGCCGAGCCGAAGAAGGAGATGAAGAAATGAGCGCCTCTGTCTCACGCTCGAGCGCAAAGACGCGCGCGTCCGCGCTCCTTCCTTGCGTGCTCGGTGCCGTGCTCGGGGCCGCGCTCGTGTCGAGCGCATGTGGTGGTGAAGACGTTCAGCGCCCGCCGCCTCCTCCTCCGATCGCCCGTCCAGCGGACGCCGGCGCACCCACCGCGGCGGTCGATCCGCTCGGCCCGAGGCCCGCGCTGAGCGAGCCGTTGCCGTTCACGCCGCCCGTCCCGACGAGCTACAAGCGTGAAAATGGCCTGACCGTGTGGCTCCTCGAGCGCCACTCGGTGCCGCTCGTGTCGATGGAGCTCGTCGTCAGCGCGGGGGCGGCGATCGATCCCGAAGGCAAGGGCGGGCTCTCGTGGATGACGGCGAACATGCTCGACGAAGGCGCTGGCTCACGCGGCGCGCTCGACATCTCGCGTGACGTCGATCGCCTCGGCGCGACGCTTCGCACGGGAGCGCACGCCGACTTCGCCTACGTGCAGATCACCGCGTTGAAGAAGAACCTCGGCGCGGCGGCGCCGATCTTCGGCGACATCATCACGAGCCCGACGATGAGCGCCGTCGAGTTCAAGCGTGTCCACGATCTCTGGGAGAACGCGCTGAAGCAGCGGCAGAGCGAGCCGAGCGAGGTCGCCGACGTCGTCATGCTGAAGAAGTCGTTTCCGGCCAATCACCCGTACGCCCACCCGGCGGACGGGACGATCGCGTCGGCGGCGAAGGTGGGCCTCGAGGACGTCAAGAAGCTCTACAAAGAGCAATGGCGCCCCGACAAGGCCACGCTCGTCGTCGTCGGTGACATCACGCGCGCCGAGCTCGACGCCACCCTCGATCAGGCCAAGCTCGGCGCGACGTGGAAGGCCCCCACCACGCCGGCGGCCGCACCTCCCGCGCCGCGAAATGAGAAAGACGCTCCGCAACCCGCGGGGCGCCGCGTCGTGATCGTCGATCGAGCCGACGCGCCCCAGTCGATGGTCGTCCTCGTTCGTCCTGCCGTCGCCGCTGGCGACGCCGACGAGGCGCCGCTCGTTCGCGTGAACAACGCGCTCGGCGGAAGCTTCACGTCGCGTCTCAACCAGGACCTCCGCGAAGAGCACGGCTGGAGCTACGGCGCGCACACGAGCGTGCAGCACACACGGCTGAAGGGCCTCTTCGTCGCGCAGGCGGCGGTGCATACCGAGCACACGGGCGACGCGGTGAAAGCGATGATCGCCGACACGGAGTCGCTCGCGAAGAGCGGCCTCACCGACGAAGAGGTGGGCAAGACGCAGAAGCTCGCGCGCGCGGACCTCGTCGAGGCGTTCGAGACGGTATCGTCGGCGACCGCCCGCTTCGCGCGCGACGCCGGGCTTGGGCTTCCGCCCGATCACCAGGCGAAGTCGGCGCTCGCGACGGCGCATGCCGACAAGGCGACGCTCCAGAAGATCGCGGCGAGCTACCTCGACGTGCAGAACGCGCTCATCGTCGTCGTCGGACCGCGCGCGAAGATCGAGCCGCAGATCAAGGCGATCGGGCTCACGAACATCGAGACGTCCGGTCCCGAAGGCCAATGACGCGAGAGACCACGATGAAGGAAGACACAGGCGACAACGAGAAGAACAGCATCGTCCTTGCCCCGGGCGCGGGCGAGAACGCCTTCGCGACGATGCTCGCGGATCTCGTGCGGCAGAACCTCGAGAGCAAGCCGCACAAGAAGAAGGACTTCGACACGCTCGACGGGACCGTCGCGCTCATCGCCGACGACGCGGACGTCTCGCTGACGCTCGAGTTCAAGGCGTCGCGCCGCGGGGGTCGCCTGTTCGGGCGCTCGAAGCGGTCGCGAGGGAGCCTCACCATCCACGACGGCATCAAGGGGATCCCCGACGTGGCCGTCCGCGGGTCGGCCGACGCGATCATGGGGCTGTCGAACGTCCCGCTGACACGCCCGTTCGCGCTTCCCCTGCCGACGGACCGAATGTCCCTCGACGCGACACGGTCGATGCTCCAGGCCATGCGAACCGGAGACCTCAAGATTTACGGCCTTCTCCGGCACATGGGCCTGATGAGCCGCCTCACGCGCGTGATGAGCGTGAACGGCTAAAAGGCCGATTTACGGCCGCAACTCCCTGAAAATCCGTGCTAAGAGGCTCCCCGTATCGCGTCGGGCGCCGCGAGAAGCTCTCCCGGGCCTCGAAATCGTGTCGATCTCGTTGGGAATCGTTTCGCTGATTTCTGTGAAGAAAACGAGTTGACGATGTGGGGGTGCGGCGGTAGCTTGCGCGCCCCGCATCACTGTGGAAGTTGGCGAATTTCGTTGGTTCGCTAACCCTCCCACCATCGATTTGCTACGTTGATCTGGAGACCGAAGGTTCATGGCCGTTCATATTCGCCTCGCTCGCGCGGGCACCAAGAAGAAGCCTTTTTATCGCGTGGTCGTCACCGACCAACGTAGCCCCCGCGGCGGTCGTTTCCTCGAGAACATCGGCACCTTCGATCCCGCCAAGGAGATGAAGGCCGAGAACGGCAAGACTCCTCTTCAAATCGACCAAGAGCGATTGGCTCATTGGACGGGTCGTGGTGCACTTCCCTCGGAGACGCTTGGTCGTCTCTTGAAGGCAGCCGCCAAGGCCGAAGCCGCAGCGGCGAAGTAAACTTAAGAAGCAAAGTGCAGTTAAGGCCTGAGCCAGATCCCCGCGCGCGCGCAGCAGTTGGGCGAGCCGGGGTGGGGATGATCGATATGGCGCTGAAAGAGCTGATCAAAGCGATCGCGATGGAGCTTGTCGACCACCCCGACCAAGTGGTGGTGACGGAGATCGCGAGCGAGCACAACAGCCTCATCGAGCTTCGCGTCGCGAAGGAAGATGTGGGCAAGGTCATTGGCAAGGAAGGCCGCACCGCTCAGTCGATGCGCACCATCCTCGCGGCCGTATCGACGAAGCTCGGCAAGCGCGCTCATCTCGACATCGTCGACTGACGGCGAGAGCTGTTCGTGACGGATCTCGATCAGTGGGTGCCGCTGGCAGTGGTCGCGCGCCCGCACGGTGTCCGTGGGGAGGTGCGCCTCAAGCTGTTCAACAAGACGAGCGACGTCTTGCTCGACCAAGAAGAGGTGCTCGTCCGCCTCGAAGACGGTGAGGAGCACGAGGTCTCGGTCGAGGGCGCGCGCCGCGCGGACGACGCGATCTTGATGAAGCTCTACTCGGTCGACGACCGCGATCGCGCCGACGAGCTTCGCGGCGCTCACATCTGCGTGCGCCGCCGCGATTTCCCGAAGCCCGAGGCCGGCGAGTTCTACGCGATCGACGCCATCGGCGCCGAGGTGCGGATGGCCGGCGCGAAGATCGGCGAGGTGATCGAGATCATCTCGTACCCCACGGTCGACGCGATGCTCGTGAAGACGGGCGAGCCCGAGGGCAACTGGGAGATCCCGCTCAGCGACGCGTACATCGAGAAGGTCGACACCGACGCGCACGTCGTCGACGTCGTCAGCGGCGCGCTCGCCGACCTCGAGCGCATCCCGCTGAAGAAGAAGAAGGTCAAGCCGCCCCGTGGTCCCGCGCAGGCCGCCGCTGGCGCCGGCGAAGCGGCGGACGGCGCCGGCGAAGCGTCCGAAGACGAAGGCTGAGACGGATGCGCGTCGACGTCGTCACGCTGTTTCCCGAGCTCTTCGAGACGTTCCTCCAGACGAGCTTCGTCGGGCGAGCCATGAAGGGCGGCGAGCTCACGACGCGCTTTCGCTCACCACGCGAGCATGGCCTCGGCAAGCATCGCGCGGTCGACGACACGCCGTACGGCGGCGGCAGCGGCATGGTCATGCGCGTCGACGTCATCGTCGCGTGCATGGAGGCCCTCGACGAAGAGGCAGCCGCGAAGGGCGAGCCGAAGGCGCGGCGCATCCTCCTCACGCCGCAAGGGACGCCGTTCAAGCAACCGATCGCGACGCGTCTCGCGAAGGACGAGCCCGCGATCATGCTCATCTGCGGCCGCTACGAAGGGTTCGACGAGCGCGTTCGAAGCTTCGTCGACGAGGAGATCTCCCTCGGCGACTTCGTGATGACCGGCGGCGAGGTCGCGGCGATGGCCATCATCGAGGCGACCGTGCGGCTCATCCCGGGCGTGCTCGGCAACGAAGAGTCGATCCGCGAGGAGTCGCACAGCGAAGAAGGCCTCCTCGAATATCCCCAGTACACGAGGCCGGCGGAGTTTCGCGGCTTGTCCGTGCCGGACGTCCTCGCGGGCGGACATCACGCCGAGATCGCCAAGTGGCGCCGCGCGCAGTCGATCGCGAAGACCGAGGCGCGCCGGCCCGACCTGCTCGCCGCGAACGAAAAGGCGAAGGGCTGATGGCCACACGGCGGCCTCTCTCCGTCGCTCTCGTTCATCACCCCGTGCTCGACACGAAGGGTGAGCCGAGCACGAGCACGCTCACGACGATGGACGTGCACGATCTCTCCCGCAGCGCGCGCACGTACGGCTGCGAGTCGCTCTACATCGTTCATCCGATCCCGGCGCAGCGCGAGCTCGCGCATCGTATCGTCGACCATTGGACGCACGGCTCGAGCGCGAAGCGCATCCCGGATCGCAAAGACGCGCTCGCGATCGTGCGCGTCGTCCCGTCGATCGAAGACGCGGTCCTCGCGATGAAGAAGGATCATCCAGGCGGTGAGGTCGAGTCATGGGTCACCGCGGCGCGCGTCGTCGGCAAGACGTCGACGTCGTGGAGCGATGCCCGCGCGCTCACGAGACAAGAGAGGCAAGAGAGGCAAGAGAGGCAAGAGGGGCAGGAGGGGCAGCCTGAGCGACCCATCCTCCTCCTCTTCGGCACGAGCTGGGGGCTTGCGCCGTCGGTCATCGACGGCGCACACCTCGTGCTCGATCCGATCCATGGCGCCGGCGACTGGAATCACCTCAGCGTGCGCGCGGCGTGCGCGATCGCGCTCGATCGCTTGCTCGGCTGACGCAGCTACGTCCAGTTGCAGAAATCGAGCTTGGTCGTGGTCGGCGCGAGCTTGATCTCGCTACAGTCCACCTTGGTGAAGGAGTCGAAGCCGGAGTCGTGGCGTTCGCAGACGCCGCACGAGAAACCCTGCGGGAAGCTCATGTCCCAGCCCGTCGAGACCGCGCTCTCGGTGGTGTTCCGAAAGATGACGGCGTGGTCGGGGGCGAAGTACGTGAACGATTTGATCGCACCCTTCGCGAGCTTGCCTTCGGGGATGTCGACGCTCGCGTCGACCAGCCCGACGATCCCGACTCCGAGCTTGCCTGAGTTCAGGGCCTCGAGCGGCGGGTCGGTCGTGAAGGTGACGTAGACGTCCGTTCCGCTCGAGGAGCCCGCGCCAAACGCATAGGTGTAGTCGGGGCTGCCGGACGACACGGGCCAGAGCACGATCGCCTTCGAACCGGGCGGCGGAGCGGGCAGCGCCGACGCGGTGAAGGAGAGCTTCCCTCCGTCCGCGTTGGTGTTGCCGTTGTTGGTCTTGCCGCTGTCGTTCGAGCCAGAGTCGTTCGGAGTCGTCGTCGTCGCGGCGTCGGCGGTGACCCCAGAGTCGGTGTTGTCGGTCGCCGCGGGCGTCGACGTCGCGTCGTCGCTGCACGCGGCGATGAGACCGATGAGCGAGCCCGAGGCGAGAAGTGCGAAGAGAAAGCGATGCATGAGAGCGAGCCTCCAAGAAGAAGAGCGAGACGAAAGAAGCGGCAGGTCGAACGACGGGCCGAAAGCACATCGCAGACCAACGCCCGTCGAGCGCGTTTTGTAGGTGGATCTCGCGGGGGCTCCGCAGGGGAGCCATGACAGCTCGATCCGAACGTCACGTGAGGACGGTTGTTCGATCCGTTAACGCGTGACGCGCGACCTTCGGGTCCTCGATGTCGAAAAAAGATGACTCGACCCATGGCCGTCGCGCGCGAAGCGCTTCATCCCGAGCAGCCGCGTGAGCGCGGCGCTTCGCTCGGCGCCGACCATCTCGACGAACGGCGGCTCGATCGACAGTCCGCCGGGCTTGGCGGCGCACGACTCGACGAGCACCACGCGCGCGTCGTCCTCGGCGTGACCATGCACGGCGCGAAGGCGTTTGGGCTCGAGGCCGTGCTCGCGTAGCGACGTGAGGAGCGCCGACAGCTCTCCGGCCGGATACACGAAGCACACGCGCGCGCGGCGTCCGGCGACGCGACGAGCCGCGTCGACGAAGTGGTCGAGGTCTCCATACTTCGCGTCGCGCACGGCCTCGGCGGGCGCGAAGCCGCGGCCTGGCGCGACGTAAGGCGGATTGCATACGACGAGGTCGGCGAGCGCCGAGCAGTCGCGGGCGGCCATCTTCACGTCGGCGTTCACGACGTCGGCGCATTCGTCGACGCCGTTGTCGACCGCGTTTCGCGTCGCGAGCGTGGCGAGACGCGTGTCGATCTCGATCATCGTGACGTGCTTGGCCGCGCCCAAATGAAGCAGCGACAGGCCGACCGCGCCGACGCCGGAGCCGAGGTCGAACGCATGGCGCACGCTGCGCGGCGGCGGCGGCGTGGGTGCACCGCCCAGATCGAGGATGCACGACGCGAAGCCCGCGAGCAGCAGGGCGTCGACGTTGACCCGATAGCCACGCTTTCGCGCAGGCTGACGAATCGAGAGCGCTCCGTCGAAGAGCGCGTCGCGCGTCGTCTGGGTGTCGTCGTCGTCGAGGTTCGAAGGCGTGATGATCACAAAGTGCCGTCGCCCGGTCGCTCGGTCCTGGTTTCGGTCTCGATCACTTCTGCCAGGGACGGCGGCCCTGCAACCGAAGCGCGGTCACGGCTCCCTTGAAGGTCTGGACCGTGTGCGTGCCGAGGAGGACCGTCTGCCCATTGTAGTTGCCGATCGCGCTGATGCGAATCGGGACGCCGGTCGTGACGTTGAGCGTGCCGAAGAGGCCAAGCTTGCTCGTGCCCGCGTTCGATCGCGTCTTGTCGGGGAGGGGATCGGCC
This sequence comes from Labilithrix sp., assembly GCA_044227045.1. GTDB lineage: Bacteria > Myxococcota_A > Polyangia > Polyangiales > Polyangiaceae > Labilithrix. The sequence continues at coordinate 231,045 of JBGAFW010000004.1, read as the reverse complement.
TCGTTTTCGCCGAAGTAGAACATCTCGCCTTCGTGGGCCGCGTCGATGTCGACCGTCGCTCCGGCGAGGCGGACGTCGCCGCAGTCGTGGACCTCTCCTGCGAGCATTCCCTTGTCCTGGCTCGGCGAGAACCCGCCCGCCGCGGAGGCGACCGTGTTGATGTCGGTCGCGGCGACGCACGACGGATCGTAGTCGATCGTGTTGTCCGCCGACGCGAGCGAGCTCGGGAAGAAGATGTTGTAGTCGTAGAGCGCCGCCCACTGCGTGCCGCCGGCCGCGTCGGACGTCTTCACGATGAGGCGCGTCTCGGTCGGGACGTTCGGGTACGTGTAGCCGCGGAACACGCAGCCGCCCTCCGGACACTTCGACAGCCACGTCTCCTTCTTCACGTTGTTGTCGTCGTTCGTCGTCGTCACCGGCGCGCCGATCGCGTCGCCGAGCGAGCCGTCGTCGTTCTCTTTGAAGATCTCGATCTTCACGCCGGTCGAGTCGTTGCCGCTCGAGAAGAGGCGCACGAAGCCCTTGAGCGTCACGGTCTTCGAGACGCCGATCGCCGCCGGCGCGTCGAGGCATGCGAGGTTGATCGTCGCGTCGGTCCCCGAGTAGCGGTTGAGGCCGGTGCCGCGCGCGAGCGGGTTCGACGGCGGCGCGACCCACGTGCAGCACGCGTTGACGGTGCGCGGAGCCTTGCAGGCGGCCGGCTGCGCGGTCGGCGAGATCGTGCACGTCTCGCAGTACGCGTCCTTCTCCACCTTCGGCGCTTGCTGGCAGGCCGCGCTCGTCTGCGGGGTGTTGGTCGCGGGCGTGTCGCCGCTGTTGCTGCTGCACGACGCCACGAGCAGCGTCGTCGCGAGCGCCGCGTGCGTGAGGATCGAAGACAGACGCGTTCGCCTCGCGCCGAGGGTTCGCGTGGGTTGGGAAGCGGAAAGGAGGGGTGCGCTGCTCATGAAGATAGGCGTTCATAACCGATGGACAGGTCGCCTCGCGAGCTTGCGCGGCACGGCCCGTTCGATCTTGTGTAAATCGAAGGATTCCAAGGCGTTAAGGGGCGTCTCAAGATAGTCTGTCGGGGTCGAGCGACCGCCCGTTCCCATGACACCTGCCCGTGAACGCATCATCGCCGAGAGTCAGCGGCTTGGTTTCGAGGCCGTGGGCTTCGCGCGCGCCGACGTCCCGCTCGACCAAGACTTCGCCCGCTACGAGGCGTTCGTCGCGGCGAACAAGCAAGGAGAGATGGCGTGGCTCGCGTCGCTCCCCGAGGCGAGGCGACGCGTCGACGGGGAGCACATCCTGCCGGGCGCACGCACGGTGATCTGTCTCGCGCGCCGTTACGTTCGGGAGGCCGAGCCCGACGGCGACACGAACGGCGGCGAGCCTCCGATCGCGAACACGATCGCGCGCTACGCTCGTGGCCGCGACTACCACAACGGCATGCGGAAGAAGCTTCGCAAGCTCGCGGCGCTCGTTCGCACCCTCGACGCCGGCGTCCAGGCGCGCCCGCTCTGCGACGAAGAGCCGATCCTCGAGCGCGCATGGGCCGCGCGCGCGGGGCTCGGTTTCGTAGGGAAAAATGGGCTTCTCATCGTCCCAGGCGTCGGCTCGTTCGTGCTGCTCGGCGAGGTGGTGACGACGCTCGTGATCGAGCCGAGCCCGATCCTCCCGGAGCGATGCGGCGCCTGCACGCGCTGCCTCGACGCATGTCCCACGAGCGCGTTCGACGAGGCGTGGGTGCTCGATCCGCGACGCTGCATCTCGTACCTGACGATCGAGCATCGCTCGGCGATCGATCCCGATCTCAGGAGCAAGCTAGGGGAGCATCTGTTCGGCTGCGACGACTGCCAGACGGTGTGCCCGTTCAACGCATCGAAGAGCGCGCGCGCGACGGCGCCGGTGGAGGCGAGGCTCGACGTCGACGCGCGATGGCGCGGCGAGCACGCGCTCCGTCTCACCGACCTCTTGATGCTCGACGACGACGCGTTCGTTCGCCTGCGCGAAGGCAGCGCGATCGGTCGCGCGACGCGGATCGGGCTCGCGCGAAACGCCGCCATCCTCCTCGGAAACCGCGGCGACGTGGGGGCGATCCCGGCCCTCGAAAACGCCCGCCAGAACCACGACTCACCGGTCGTTCGAGAGGCGGCGGGCTGGGCCGTTCAGGCCTTACGGTCGCGGTTGTAGACGCTTGCACGTTTGGCATACCCGCTGCACCGCAAGGGTGAGCGTGCATTCTGCGAGCTCGACACGCAAACAAGCTGAGAAGACCAATGAAGCTTTCGAACGTCGCGGTGCGTGTCTTGATCGGGGTCTGTCTCTCGGGGGGGATCGTTTGCACCACCACCACCCCGGCAAGTGCGCAGGAAACCTCGCTCTCCGAAGCGAAGGACCGTACGCGCCGTGAGTCGACGAACGCCGAGGCTTCGCTCGCCTACGGGCGCGCGCTCCGGCGGGCAGGGCACGAAAGCGAGGCCCTCACCGAGCTCCGTCGCGGACAGATCTTCGCGAAGGACGCGAACGCGATTCTGGTCGAGTGGGAGATCGCGCGGACGCACATCGCCAAGCGTGACTTCGGCGCGGCGATGGCGTCGTGCGCGTCGCTGAAGAAGCTCCCGAACGGAGCCTTCGCGCAGCGCGTGTGCGCCGCCGAAGCGCATCTGCTCTGGCGTCGAGGCACCGAAGCGCTCGTCGAGCTGAACGAGCTGGCGAAGCAGACGAACGTCCCAGCCGACGTGCAGTACTTCGCGAAGATCGCCGAAGGCCGCGCGCGTGAGCTCGACTCGAAAGACGCCGAGGCCGAGGCCGCGTACAAAGAAGCGATCCGCCTCGCGCCGAGCCGCGACGAGGCGCAGATTCATCTCGGCGCGCTGCTCCAGCGAACCGGCCGCGATGGGCTCTCTGCGCTTCGCCGCGCCGTCGAGCTCGACGCGCGTGATCCGATCGCGCAGTACGAGCTGGGTCGTGTGCTCGGGGCAAACCCGCTCACACGGAGCGAAGGCATCACGGCGCTCGAGAAGGCGATCGCGGAGCGACCCACGTACGTCGAGGCGTACCGCTCGTTGACCGAGTCGTACATCGCCGCGAATCGCATGGCCGACGCGAAGAAGGCCGCGGCCTCCGTCTTGAAGCTCGCGCCGAACGACGTCTTCGCGCATGTCGTCTCGGGTCGCGTCGCGCTCGCCGACGGCAAGGCCGACGACGCGCTGAAAGAAGGCGAGACCGCGCTCAAGCTGATGCCGAACGAAGGCAAGGCGAAGCTGCTCGTCGCAGACGCGTACGCGAAGAAGGGCGAGATCGACCTCGCGCTCGAGGCGTACCAAAAGGCGAGCGGCCTCGACCCGCTCGATCCGGCGCCGCTCGTCAACGCGACGTATGCGTGCCTCGCCGCCAATCGCCTCACGAGCGCGAAGGCGTTCGGGCAGCGCGCGGTGCTCGACTTCCCGGGTCACGCCGGCGCCTGGATCGCGCAGGGCGACGCGCTCAGCGCGGACGGAAACCCGAAGGCGGCGAAGACCGCCTACGAATCCGCGCGAAAAATCGCAGGCGCGGACGTGGCGCTGATCGACAGCAAGCTCGCGAAGCTGAAGTAGCGTCACGCGCGGATCTGCTCTAAACGATGGCAGTAGCTCGGCCTCGCCGGGCGACCCTCGCCATGTCCTCTCCCTCCGCGCTCGTGAAGGCTCTCCTCGAAGGAAACACGCGATCGATCGCTCGCGCCCTTCGCGACGTCGACGATCGCGTGCCGGGCTACCTCGATCTGCTGAAGCAGATCTACCCGAGCACCGGCAAGGCGTGGGTCGTCGGCATCACCGGCAACCCCGGCGCCGGAAAGTCGACGCTCACCGATCGCCTGATCGAGTCGCTGCGCAAGGCCGGCAAGAAGGTGGGCGTGCTGTGCGTCGACCCGTCGTCGCCGTACACGGGCGGCGCGATCTTGGGTGACCGCATCCGGATGACACGCCACGCGAACGACGCCGGCGTGTTCATTCGCTCCGCGGCGACGCGCGGTCACCTCGGCGGCCTCTCCCGATCGGCGCGAGACATGGTGCGCGTGCTCGACGCGGCGGGCTTCGACGTCGTCCTCGTCGAGACGGTCGGCGTGGGGCAAGACGAGCTCGAGATCACGCGCACGGCGCACACCACGCTCGTCGTCTGCGCGCCAGGCCTCGGCGACGAGGTGCAGGCGATCAAGGCCGGCCTCCTCGAGACCGCTGACGTGTTCGCCGTCAACAAGGCCGATCGCGATGGCGCCGACGGGACCGTGCGCGACCTCGAGCTGATGGTCGCCCTCGGCAGCGAAGCGCTCGTCGCGATGGGAAAGCAAAAGGGACACGTCGTGCATGGCGGCGTGAAGGTCGACGCGCTCCCCACGAGCGACGGCGCCGCGCACGAGACGCACTGGACGCCGCCGATTCAGAAATGCGTCGCGACGCGCAACGAGGGCGTCGCCGAGCTGCTCGTGTCGCTCGAGAAGCATCGCGCGTGGATCGAAGACTCTCCCGCCGGCCGAGAGCGCCGCCGCGCACGCCTCGCCGAAGAGGTCCGCGAAGCCCTTCGCGAGACGCTCATCGAGGCTGCGACGACCGCGCTCGGCGGCGAGCTCGACACGGCCGTCGCCGCGGTCGAGGCGCGCACGCTCGATCCGTACACGGCCACCGAGCAGCTCCTCGTTCGCTTCAAGTCGCTCTGACGAGCGTCACGTCACTTCACGCCCATCGCCGCGTACGGTGAGGCCGGATCGACGCGCACGTCGTCAGTCGGCTGCGGGAGCTTCTCCCAGGCCTCCGGATGATCGGGCGGGACGAGGTTCGTGCTGGCGGTCTTCGCCCGATAGAGCTGCGCGTCGTGCATCACGAGATCGCCGGCGACGTAGCTGATCGGAGGCTGCCCTGGCGCGAGCGTCGCCTTGGCGCCCCACGCCGACAGCTTCTGCGTGGGCGTGCCGGCGGGATATCCGGAGCCCACGAACGCGACCGGCGGAGCGGCCGCGCTGAGGTTTCCGGTCGCCTCGATGTTCGACTTCGTGCCGTTCAAGTCGATGCCCGAGAGGAGCTTCTTTCCAGGCTCGATCGTGTTCATTTGGAATTTGATCGGCGCTTGATGGGCGGCGTTGATCCCGAACACGACGCCAGGGTCGGTCGCGTTCGGATCGACCGTCTTGTACCCAAAGTCGAGGCCGCGAAAGACGTTGTTCGTGAACGTGAAGCTCGACCCCGCCGTCGAGCTGCCGTTCAGGTATGCGCCGAGGCTTCGCGTGTCGGCGAAGTAGTTGTCGTGGAACGTGACGTTGCGCGGGCCGTCGCCGGTCTCCGGTGAGCTGAAGAAGCTGAGGAACGTCCCCGCGCCGCCCATCGAGACGTTGTGATCGATCTCGATCGCGCCTTCACGCGTGAGGATCTGAAGGCATCCGTCCTGGTACTGGCCGAAGTTGTCGAGCCAATGGAGCGCGCCGAACGCAAAGACGTTGTGGTGGACGTGCGCGCCGTTGCCGAGGTCTTGGATCTGCAGCGTGTCGCTTCCGGTACGCAAGATGCGGTTGTTGTAGATCGCGAGGTTCGGAAACAGGTACGAGGGCGGCGCCCCCGTCCAACCGAAGTAGAAGCCCTCCGAGTCGAGGTCGTGCACGTACGTGTCGTGGATCTTCACGTTCGCCATCGGCTTCGTCGGATCCGCGGCGCCGCCCGCCATCGAATTCAGGAGACGGATCCCGGCGAAGCCCGAACGCGTGACCTCGACGTACTCGATCTCGAAGTCCGTCGCCCCGCCGCCGACCGCCATGCCCATGTGCGTGTAGGGCCCGGAGTGGTCGAACGCGTCGTCGCTGAGAAAGCCATACGTGCCACGCGAATTCGCATACGCCCCGCAGCGATGCCCGGGGAACTTCACGTCGCCCGTCTTCGAGTCTGGATCGTAGCGGCCGGTGAAGATCCAGTTCTTCCCGCCGCCCATCGACCAGATGAAGTTGCCTCCGAGGTTCGGACCGACGCGCACCTGCCCGCCGATGTTCGTGATGACGAGCGGCGAGCTCGCGTCACGCGAGGGGAGGTTGCCGAGCTCGAACGTCTTGTAGCTGCCTGCGGGAATGTAGAGGCGCTCGAGCGTCGCCCAATCGACGCTCGGGAAGCTCGCTTGAACATCGGGATACGAGATCGTCGGCGTGCCCGCGGGCAGCGTGAACGTCTTCGTCGGCAGAGGTCCGAAGTGGCCAAAGGCTTCGCACGACGAGGGCGGTCCGCCATCACCGCTGCTCCCGCTGCTCCCGCTGCTGCCGCTGCTGCCGCTGCTGCCGCTGCTGCCTGACGAGCCGTCTGCGCCGCCGCTCGATCCCTCGCCCGAACCTCCGTCTCCGGGTCCCGCGCCGCCGTCGTCGTCGCCGCCACAGTGGATCGTCGCGAGGACGGTGATGGCCATCGCGATCACCCCGACCGAGAGCAGCTTGGGCATCCCGGCATTTTACATCGAGCCGGGCGTTGCGCGCGCGCTACCCGACCATCGACTTGATGACCTTCGCGGCCTTGTTCTTGATCGCGCGCGCTCCGCGCTTCACGGCCTTCTTCGCGCGCTCTTTGAGGGCCCCTTTCGCCGGCTTGGGGCCGCGATCGCGCTTTGGCTTTCGGCCGATCTTCTCCGCCTTGAACGCGCTCGGGCACGTCGCGCTCAGGCCGCAGCCTTCGCAGTTGGGCTTCTCGGCGAAGCAGATGCGCCGGCCATGAAAGATGAGCAGGTGGGCGGCGATGTCCCACTGATCTTTCGGAATGAGCTCCATCAAGTCTTGTTCGATGTCGATCGGATCCTTGTGACGGGTCCAGCCGAGTCGCTGCGAGATGCGCTGCACGTGCGTGTCGACGACGACGCCCTCGGGCGTGTTCCAGATCACGCCGAGGACCACGTTCGCGGTCTTTCGACCCACGCCAGGAAGCTTGACGAGATCGTCGAGGCGATTCGGGACCTCACCGCCGAAGAGCTCCACGATCTTCTTCGACAGGCCGACGAGGCTCTTTGCCTTCATGCGAAAGAAGCCGAGCGTCGAGACGTAAGGCTCGAGCACCTTCGACTCCACCGCGGCCATCGACTTCGCGTCGGGGAAGTCCGCGAAGAGCTTCGGCGTCGCCTTGTTCACCGCGACGTCCGTCGTCTGCGCCGAGAGCACGGTCGCGACGAGCAGCTGAAACGGTCCATCGTGGACGAGCTCGCAGTGGGCGTCGGGGTGGAGCTCGCGGAGCTTGTCGAGCGTCGGCACCGGCGGCGACATGTCCTTGCGCCCGATCGGGCCGCGGCGCTTCGCCTTCTTCTTCTTTTTCGGCGCGGCGGTCTTCGCGGGCGCGGCCTTCTTCTTTGGCGCGGCGTTCTTGGCTTTCGACTTCGTGTTCTCGGTGGCTGTGCTCATTGGTCTGCGTCCGTTCCAGAGTCCAAGTCTTTCGCCGCGTCGCTGGCGTCATCGCCAGGCGTGGCGTCGTCGTCGGCGTCGCCCGTCGCCCCGCCGTCGCCAGCGTCGGCCGAAGGCGCTCCGCACGCCGCGGCGTCGAACACCCTCAGCGCGGCGATGCAGTCGGCGGCGTCTTGCTCGAGCGGCGTCGCGATCGCGGGGAAAGGAGGGCACACGACGCTGACGACCGTGTCTTTGCCCACGGTGAGGCATGTCGGGTCGCACGTGATGCTGGCGTGGTCGCCGCTGACGAGCTCGACCGCCGTGTACGGCTCGAGGCAATCGCCCGCTGGATCGTATTTGCGTGCAGTATACACGTACGAATCGGGGTCGTCGCAGGCGACGCTGAGGATCAAGGCGCTCGCCGCGCCGGCGCAGACGAAGAGCGCCGTGCGGCGGACGCCCTCGTGATGTCGTCCGTGCTTTCGAGGCGCCTTCATCAGAACGTCACCGCGGCGGTCGCCAGGAAGGTTCGTCCATTTTGCGTGATCGTGGTCGGGCGGAACTCGGCGCTCACCGGGACGGCCCAGCGCGTATCGAACGCGTTGTAGACGCCGACCGAGTAGCTCAGGTTCCAGCGCGCCTCGGAGCCCGAGAAGACGATGTCCCAGAGGAACGAGACGTCGGTGCTCTGCTGCGCCGGCGCGGTGACCGCGTCGTTGCGATCGAAGCGAGGGCCGTCGAACGTGAGACGGCTCATCAGCATCAGCGCGCGCGAGAGGATCGGGACGCCGCCCTTGATCGAAGCGAGGTGGTTCGGTGAGTTCGGCACCTGCCGGAGGTCGCGCGCGCGCTCGAGCGTGACGAAATCGCCGATCGATCGCGAGGCGAGGTACTGGCTCTTCTGGAACGAATAGGAGGAGGCGAGCATCCAGCCTTCCTTCCACTCGCGGCGGACCTCGAGCTCCGCGCCGAGCGTGCCGACGGGCACGTCGGTGTTCTGGTAAGCGTAAGACGGCGCCGACGGCGTGGCGTCGGGGAGATCGCGCAGCGCGATGAGGTTGTTGATGTAGTTCGCGTACGTCGAGACGGTGCCGATGACGGTTCGTGAGAAGCGATGGCTGTACTCGACCTCCGCGGAGTAGAGGTCTTCGGGCTTCAGCGATCCGCTCGGCTTCTGACCGCCGCCTGCCGTGTTGTAGAGCTCGTAGACGCTCGGCGCGCGGAACGCCTTGCCCGCCATCACCTTGATGTTCCCACCCTCGTAGGGCTTGATGATGACGGCGGCGCGAGGGTTGATCGACGCCGGCGCGAGCGAATAGGCGTCGAGGCGAGCGCCGGCGCTCGCCTTGATCGCGTCCGACGCCGCGACGTCGGCGAGGAGATAGCCGGCGGCGAGCGTGAAGGGATCCTTGTTGTCGTAGAAGCGGCCGTCGGTGTCGTTCGAGCCGTATTGATGGACGAGGAAGTGATACTGAAACTCGCCGCCGCCCGTGAGGCGGAGCGGCTTGATCGGCGTCCACACGATGCGCTGCTCGGCGCCGGCCCACGCGCCGTCGTAGGAGCTCTTCTCGAGGTTGCCGTCGCTCGGAAGGCGCGCGAGCTCGCCACGGTAGACGTATACGTTCGCGTGAGCGCGCGTGACGCTCGTGAGCTGCTCGGAGAGCTTCGGATCGAGCTTTAGCTCGAGGAAGCCTCGCGAGTCGGCTTGGTGCGTGCGTGAGTCGCCGAAGACGGTGTCGAACTGGCCGGCCGGCAGCCGCTTGTCGTGGGTGTTGAAGCTCCATTGCGCCGAGAGCGCCTTGTAGAAGGCTCGCCCGGTCCACGTCGCGACCTTGAAGCCATCGTTGCCGCGCGACATGCCCGCGACCGACGGCGGCCCGTCGGCCACGTACTCCTTGACGAACAGGTCGTTGCCCGCCGAGCGACCCGCCGCCACCGAGGTGGTGATCCCGGCGTCTTGGGTGAAGTGATGCGTGAGGCGAGCGCGTGCGCGCGCGACGCCGTCGTCGGACGCGGCGACGCCGATCTCGCGGCCGTCGGGCGTGTCGCGCGTGTGCGTGATGAGGTTGATCACGCCCGAGAACGCCCCCGTTCCGTAGAGGACCGAGCCAGGGCCACGGACGACCTCGATGCGCTCGACGTCTTCGATGTCCGCGCGGAGGTCGTAGCCGACATACGATGACCAGAGCCAGTTGTCGTTGACGGGATGACCGTCGATGAGCACGAGGACGCGGTTGCCGTAGTCGCCGGGGCGGCCGAAGCCTCGGAAGCTGACGTTCTTGTAGGCGCGATCGTCGGAGATGAAGACGCCGCGGACGCCGCGCACCGCTTCGGCGACGGTGGGGTAGTGCATCGCACGGAGCTCGGGTGACGTGACGAGCGAGACGGACGCAGGCGCGTCTTCGATCGGCTCGGCCACGCGCGACGCGGCTTCGACCGCCTCGGCGCTCACGAGCTGGAGGTCGAGCTGCGATTGGCCGTTGGCCTTCACCTCTACCTCGCGCTCGACCGGGCGAAAGCCGCGCAACGTGACGCGGACCTTGTGGGTGCCGACCGCGACGGTGAGCACCGACGGCGTGAAGCCGCGCGTGCGACCATCGATCTCGATCACGGCGTCGCGCTCGTCCGCGTTCACGACGAGCGAGCCGGTCTCGGGCTCCATCTCGGGCTTCACTTCGGTGAGCGCGTTCGCCTTGATGTTGACGTTTTGCCGGCTGATGCGAAAGCCTGGCTTCGTCAAGACGAGCGTGTGCTGGCCTGGCGGAGCTGCCGCTTCGCACGGCGCTTCGCACAGCGGCTGCGCGTCGTCGGCGTCGAGCCGGACGGCGGCGCCCTTCACCCCCGCGCCGGTGACGCGGAGCGTTCCGGTGACGCGCGTGAGCTTCAACGTGATCGCCTTCTCGGCGCCGAGACGGACATCCACGTTCTTCGCGATCGCGTCGTCGTAGCCTGCGAGCTCGGCGATGACGACGTACGTGCCCGGCGTGAGCGCGATCGTTTGCGGCGCCGCGCCGCGCTCTCCGAGATCCTTGCGATTGAGGTAGAGGGTCGCGCCGGCCGGCTCGGTGTCGACGCGGAGGAGCGCGACGCTCGGCGCGATGCGCGCGAGGGCCTCTTTGATCCGCGCCTTGACCGAGGTGTCGGTCTCCCCGTCGAGCGCCCGCTGGTAGTAGCGATACGCGTCGGAAGGCTGCTTCAAGTGCTCGTACGTGCGCGCGATGTTGTACATCACGTTGCGGTTGCGAACGAGGCGGTTCGAGGCGAGGAAGTACTGGAGCGCGTTCTTGTAGTCGCCGGATTGGTAGTGCTCGGCGCCGAGCGTGAAGAGGTGATCGGCCTCGTCGGCGACGTCGTCGGCGTGCGTGATGCGCGGCACGAACGCCAGCACCACGAGGCATAGCGTCGCGAGGAGCACACGAAGCACACGAAGCCGCGTGAGGCGGCGCGTCGCGAGAGGAGAGCTTCGCGATCTCCTCATCGTCTTTCGCATCAGCCCGCTCTATCTCTTCAGTCGAATGTCTGGATCGCCCTGCGGCGGGTTCGCCGTGGTCACCGTCTTCGTTGGACCGGTGGGCGGCGTCTTGCCAGTGCCGTGCGACTTTACGGTGCGAGCGCCATCGGGTGCAAGCGGCACCGACGTCTCGACGTCGACTTCGCTCGGGCCCTGCGCGAACACGGTCGAGACGAAGCCTTCCTTCTTGATCTGGAACGATCGCGCGGGTCCCTGACGGTCCATCCGCAGGTCGATCGGGGTCGCGCCGAGCGTCTTTCCATCCTCGAGGACGATCGCGCCGCTGGGGTTCGAGTCGAGGTGAAGGGTGAACTCTTTTGCGACCGTCACGTTCGCGCTCGAAGCCGCAGGGGCGGTCGACGGCGCCGCGCCCGCGGTGGTCGTGCCGAGCTTCGACTTCGCGATCCACACGCCGGCCAACGTGACCGATCCGATCGCGAAGACGAGCGCGACCAGGATCGCGGCGATCGGTCCAGACGACTTCTTCACCGGGGCGTTCGACGACGGAAACGCCGACGTGGCCATCGGACGCGGCGTCATCCCCGTGAGCATCGGCCCGCTGCCGGTCGAGAATACGTGCGCGCCAGTGGACGCCGTCAGCGGAGCACCCATCGCGTCGACACCTCCCGATGGGTTTGGTGAGAACGTCGAGGGTCCGAGCGATGGGCGAGGCGTGAGCTTCGTCGTGCCCTCGGGGTGAAAGCCAGCGACCTCGCCCGACTGCGTCTTGTGGACGACCGTGTAAGGTACACGGAGCGCCCCGAGCGAGAGCGGTCGCGAGCTGTTCGGGAACCCAAGCCCGGGTCGCGAGCCGCTCATCCCGAGGCGTGGGCCGGAGCCGCCGAAGATCTCGTCTTCGCAGACAGCGAGCTGGCCGAAGACCTCGTCGAGCGTCGGTCGCTCTTCGGGGGTCTTCGCGAGCATCGCGTAGAGGAGACGCTCCACGTTCTCCGTCACGTCGCAGATCGGGTTGATCGTGCGGATCGGCGGCACCGGGTGCTGCAGCTTGGCGATCATGCACTCGGCGAGCGTGTTGCCGGTGAAGGGAAGAGAGCCAGCGAGGCACTGGTAGATGATCGTGCCGAGCGCGAAGACGTCGCTCGCGGGCGACGAATGGCCGTTGAACTGCTCCGGCGCCATGTATTTGGGTGTGCCGACGAGGACGCCATCGCGCGTGAGCTCTTCGGCCTCAGCCTCACCGTCGACCTTGCCGATGCCGAAGTCGACGAGCTTGACGATCTCACCGCCGTCGGCCTCGGGCATCAGCATGATGTTCGAGGGCTTGAGGTCGCGGTGGATCACGCCTCGGCTGTGCGCCTCGCGGAGCCCGCGGGCGATCTGTCGAAAGAGGATCAGCGCCTCGTACGTCGCCATCGCGCCTTGCTCGCGCAGTCGCTCGCCGAGCGTCTGCCCGTCGAGATACTCCATCGCGATGAAGTACATCTCGACCTTGGCGTGATCGATCCGGCCGTAGTCGAAGAGCGTGACGACGTTCGGATGCTGGAGCTTCGCGAGGATGCTGGCCTCGAGCAAGAAGCGCTTCAAGAACTGCGACTCTTCTTCGTTGATGGAGTCGGCCTTGACGATCTTCAGCGCGACGGGGCGATCGAGCGGCGCTTGCGTCCCGTAGTAGATGCGGCCCATGCCGCCACGGGCGATCGCCTTCTTGATGTGGAACTTGCCGTTGATGACGGTGCCGACGAGAGGATCGCCGCGACGCGCGGGAGCGCCCTTGCGCTCGCCGCCATCGCCGCCATCACTTCCTGCTTCGCCAGGTTGAGCCGACATACGAAAAGGACAGACCGATCCGACCGAACACGGACGACCCAAGAATACCACCAGGAGAGCGTCCTCTTGCTACGGACCGCAGCCCAGCGGAACACCCCGAATACGCGACAAAAAGGCCTATTTGCTCGAGCCGAGCTTGTAGTGGACGAGGATGCGATCGTCCGACAGAGCTTTGTCGTAGACCGCGGCCTCGTCGAGCACGCCCTTCGGCGAACGGCCACCGGAGTCGGTTCCGACGTAGAAATCGGTGGTCTTCTCGACAGCTGAGCGGGGGTCGCTGGAGTCGTCTTGCTTCGCTCCGTCGACGAAGATCGCGAGGCGCACACCGTTGTACACGCTGACGACGTGGTGCCACTGCTGCACAGGTGGAGGAGGCTTGAGGCTGGCGGCGTATCCATCGTCGCTGACGTAGCGCTCGAACGTCAGGCCGCTCGTCAGGTGGACGTAGGTCCCGTAGCTCTGGCGGAGGTTCATCTGGTAGTCGTTGACGTGAAAAAGAAAGCGATACTCGTCGTCGTAGCTCTCTGGACGCAGCCACGCCTCTGTCGTGAAGGGTTGTGTTCCCGGAAAAGAGAAGACGAGCCCAACGTCCACGCCGCCGCCTTGCGTCCCGTTCAGCAAGATGCCCTTGCCGATCACTCCCTCCACTCCGAGCGTGCCGCCCGAGACGTACGTGCCGTCGTGCGTGGTCGTCTCGTCCTTCGCGATGCTCGCTCCGTCGGGCTCCTCGAACCGGTAGTAGAGGGCGGGGCCGTCCTCGAGCACCGCCTTCACGTAGGGGTGCATCCCCGGTCCCGTGTCGGTGGCCACGTCGGTCTGCGTGGCGGCGTCCGAGCCCGCGTCGCCGCCGCTCGCACCTGCGTCCGTCGCCGCCGACACGTCGCTGGTGGCTCCATCGCGCGCGCCCGTGTCGAGGTCGCTCGTGTCGACGACCAACGAGCACGAGCACGCCATCGTCGTCATCACGCAAGGGATGGCGAAAGAAGCGAGCCTGGACGAACGTCCCACATCGTGAATCGTACCATCCATTCACCACCCCACCGCACGCTGGGCGAGCAGGGATGGAAGCAGAAGAGCGGGAGACGGCTCACGTGAAGGTCACGTGATGCGCGTCCCCGCTCCTCGTTCGCCTCGGCGCTGAGCGCTTACGGCTTGGGCGTCGTCGTCGACGACGGGCCGCGGGTGGTGTTGTTTGGCGTCGAGCCGCCGCTCCCGTTCGCGCCCTCGACGATGATCTCGACGCGGCGGTTGTTCGCGCGACCCTCGGGCGACTTGTTGTCGGCCACCGGGCGATCCGGCCCCACGCCGACGGTCTTGATTCGATCCGGGGCGACGCCACGGCTGACGAGCTGCGCCTTCACGGACTCGGCGCGCTGCTGCGACAAGACCATGTTGTGATCGCGCGAGCCCTGCGAGTCGGTGTGGCCCTCGATCGTGATGTTCGCGTCGGGGTTGCCCTTGATGAGCGCGTCGGCGACGTCGTTCAGCTTCGTCGTGGCCGCCGGAAGCAGCGCCGATTTGTCGGTCTCGAAGAGCACCGAGCCCGACAAGGTGATGACCATGCCGCGCTGCTCTTGCTTGACGTTCGCGATCTTCTGGAGGTCCGCGAGCGCCTGAGCGGCCTTCTTCTCGGCGGCGTCACGCGCCATCTTCTCCTGCGCCAGCTGCTCTTGCGTCTTCGAGAGGTTCTGTTGGCTGCTCGCGAGATCCGACTGCGCGTTCCGGAGCTTCTCGCCCTGAACCCGCTGGGCCTCGGCGTCGGCGTTGGCCTTCGCCTTCAGCGCGAGCTGCGTCTGCGCGCTCGCGTCGGCGAGCTCGGCCTTTCGCTGCGCGATGTACGCCTTGTCGCGAACGCGCGGCTCGTCGCCGTCATCGGCGAAGGCGCGCTCGGCTTCGTCGAGCGCCATCTTCGCGCTGTGAAGCTGCGCGGGCGTCTCCTGGGCGGCGGGGCCGCTGGCGGCCGACGTGTAGCTGGCGCGGGCGTCGGCGAGCTCCTTCGGCGGCATCGTCGTCCCGCAGGCGAGGGTCGATGCCCCGGCGAGCGTGAGCGTGAGTGAAAAGAGGAAGCTCTGGTTGATGATTCGTCGCATGGTCCGCATCCTCCTCACTGAGAGACCTTCTTCGTGGTCAGGTTGGCCTTGGCTTTGTCCGCCTCGGTCTTGGCGTTCTTCTCGCGCGTGAGCATCACCGCGAGCTCGGCGTCGCTCGTCGCGCGATCGAGGACGAGCGCCGCGCGCTTGTTCTCGTTGTCACGGATCAGACCCTTCGCGGTCTGGAGCTGCTCGTCCGCGAGCTTGAGGTGAAGCGCGGCTTGGGGGTCTTGCTCGGCGCCAAGCTCCCGTGCAGAGCGAATGGCGGCCTCGGACGTGGCCAGGCGTGCCGTGGGTGGCGGCGCGCTCGCGCATCCCACAGCGGCGATGGCGATGAGCGCTCCGCTTGCGGCGAGCACGATAGGGGTCTTCTTCGACATGACGACAGCTCCTCTTCTTCTCTATCTTCCACGCAGCGAAATTGGCGCAGCTGGCGACGTGGCGCTTGTGGGCGCATGACCTGCTGCGCCGGGTGGTCTGTGTGCGCGGAGGAGGTCGCAACATCCGCGCCGACGGGGATCTGCGTAAGCGCGCGACTCGTGGTGATCGCAGCGGCGCAAAGCGTGACGCCGTGCCTCGACCGTAGCGCCAATCCCCATGTGCTCACTCGTTGCCGCATCGGGTTGACAAAACGTCAAGAGGACGTCTCTGCCGCGCAGGGACGTCCTCTCGGTCGAGTGAGCTGCGCTCAGTTCAGGTCGCTCGCGCCGCCGCCGCCGCCGCCACCGTCTCCGTCGCCGCCGCCGCCGTCGTCGCCGGGAGCGTCTCCGCCGCCGTCGTCGCCGTCGTCGGGTGTGCCGTCTTCTCCGGGAGGTGGGGCTTGGCTCTCGCCGCCGATCTCGGCCGTGGACTCAGCGAGTCGCTCGACCGCGACCACGCGCTCGTCGTCTTCGACGCTCATGATCTTCACGCCCTGGGCGTTGCGGCCGGTCTCGCGGATCTCGGAGACGGTCGTGCGGATCGTCTGGCCCTTGTCGGTGATGAGCATGACCTCGTCACCGTCTTTGACGAGCTTGAGGTCGACCACGCCGCCGTTGCGATCGCTCGCGTCGATGAGGATGATGCCCTTGCCGCCACGGTTTTGCTGGCGGAACTCTTCGAGCAGCGTGCGCTTGCCGTAGCCCTTCTCGCAGACCGCGAGCACGTGCTGTCGCTCGGGATGCGTGACGGCCATGCCGACGACCTGGTCGTCTTCCGCGACGTCGATCGCCTTGACGCCGACCGTGCCGCGACCCATCGAGCGGACCTGATCCTCGCTGAAGCGGATCGACTGACCTTGCTTCGTCGCGATCAAGAACTCGCGCGTCCCGTCGGTGAGGACGGCAGCCAGGAGATGATCGCCGTCTTCGACCTTCACGCCGATGATGCCCTTCTGGCGGAAGTTCTCGTACTCGGTGACCTCGGTCTTCTTGATCTGACCGCGGCGCGTGAGCGTGACGACGAACTTGCCCGGCTCGATCTTCGGGACCTCGACGATCGCGGCGACCTTCTCCCCGGGCTCCATGCCGACGAAGTTCACGATCGCGCGGCCCTTCGCGTTGCGCGCGGCGATCGGGATCTCGTAGACCTTCTTCACGTACACTTTTCCGCGATCGGAGAAGACGAACAGGTAGGCGTGCGTCGACGCGGCGAAGAGCTGCGTGACGAAGTCTTCGTCGCGGGCCTCCATGCCGATCTTGCCTTTGCCGCCTCGCTTCTGCGCGCGGTACGCGGACGGGTGCGTGCGCTTCACGTATCCCGCGTGCGAGATCGTGACGATCATGTCCTCTTCTTGGATCAGGTCTTCGTCGAGGATCTCGGCGTCGTTCGAGACGATCTCGGTGCGGCGCTTGTCGCCGTACTTCGACTTGATCTCTTCGAGCTCCATCACGAGGACGTCGAGGAGGACGCTCTCGTTCGCGAGGATGTTGCGGAGGCGGGCGATCTCGTTGCAGAGGTCGCCGTACTCGGCGGCGAGCTTCTCTTGCTCGAGGCCGGTGAGCTTCGAGAGGCGCATCTCGAGGATCGCCTTCGCTTGACGTTCCGACAAAAAGTAGTCGCCCTTGGCCTTCGCCGCTTCGATCTCGGTCTCGGGGCGACCTGCGCGGCGAACGAACGCCTCGAGCCCCTTCAACGGGAGCTTCATGAGCTCGGCGCGCGCGGTCTCCGTGTCGCGTGACGCGCGGATGGTCTTCACGACGAGGTCCACTTCCGTGGTGGCCATGCCGAGACCTTCGACGAGCTCGCGCGAGGCCTCGGCCTGACGAAGCTCGTAGCGCGTGCGGCGGGTCACGACGTCGCGGCGATGCTCGACGAACACCTCGAGCGTCTGCTTCAGATCGAGCACGGCGGGCTTGCCGCGGACGATCGCGAGGTTGATGACGCTGAACGACGTCTGGAGATCGGTGAGGCGGTAGAGCTGGTTGATGACGATCTGCGCGGCGATGTCCTTCTTCAGCTCGATCACGAGGCGCATGCCTTCGCGATCGCTCTCGTCGCGGCACTCGCTGATGCCCTCGATCTTCTTCTCGCGCTGGAGCTCGCCGATGCGGGCGTGAATCTTCGCCTTGTTGGCCTGGTAAGGGATCTCGGTGACGACGATCTGCTCGCGATCGCCCTTGCCCTGGACCTTCTCGACCTCCATGCGCGCGCGCATGATGATGTTGCCGCGGCCGGTGCGCTGCGCGGCTTCGATGCCGCCGCGACCGAAGATGAGCCCGCCGGTCGGGAAATCCGGGCCGGGGATGAAGCGCATCAGGTCGTCGATCGGGCACTGAGGCGTGCGAATGAGGTGCACCGTCGCGTCGATGACCTCGCTCAGGTTGTGCGGCGGGATGTTCGTCGCCATACCGACGGCGATGCCGCCCGAGCCGTTGACGAGGAGGTTCGGGACGCGCGACGGCAGGACGGTGGGCTCGACCTTCGAGTCGTCGAAGTTCGGCGCCCAGTCGACGCACTCTTTCTCGATGTCGGTGAGCAGCTCGAGCGCGATGCGTGAGAGGCGCGCTTCGGTGTATCGGTACGCGGCCGCCGGGTCGCCGTCGACCGAGCCGTAGTTGCCCTGGCCGTCGATGAGCGGGTAGCGCATCGAGAAGTCTTGCGCGAGGCGGACCATCGCGTCGTAGACGGACGAGTCACCGTGCGGGTGGTACGAGCCGAGCACGGAGCCGACGATCGTGGCGCTCTTCTTGTACGCCGCCGTCGGCACGAGGTTGTTCTCGTAGGCGGAGTAGAGGATGCGCCGGTGCACCGGCTTCAGGCCATCGCGCGCGTCCGGGATGGCGCGGCCGACGATGACGCTCATCGCGTACTGCAGGTAGCTCTGCTCCATCTCCTTCTGGATGGAGATGTCCTTCTTCTGGCCCTTGCCGCTGGGTGCAGTCGGCGTGGCGCCTCCGGGCGGCGTGGGCGGCGTCGGAGGGGTCGGGGGAGTCGGCGGAGTGACGTTCGACATCGGGGTAGATATCTAGTCCGGCGGCCGCCGCGCGTGAAGAGGAAAAGGTGCCCGCCGCGCGTGAAGAGGAAAAGGTGCTAATTTCGCGAGGAATTCCCATGTCTTCGCGCTGTCCGCGAGGCCCAAGTCGAGCCGCGGCCAAGGTGGATTGGATAGAGTGGATTCACGCTCCGAAAATCCGCCGAAACGCGCCCTCGTGTCCCTACGCTCCACCTTGTTCCAGCACCTTCCTCACGCGCTCTCCGTCGCGATCGTGGGTCGTGAGCGTGAGCTCGAGGCGCTGCGCGCTTGGTTCGCGCGCCACGAAAACAAAGAAGGTCACCCCGGCATCGCCGCGATCACCGGCGCTCCAGGGATCGGCAAGACACGCCTCGCGATCGAGCTCGCCACGTCGCTCGCGCCTGCCGAGGTCGTCTTCATCGCCGCCGAGGGCGTGCGCTCGGTAGGCGACGTCGTCGCGAACATCGAGCGCCACAACGGAGAGGGCGGGGTCGCGACGCGGCTTCGAGGTGCGCGGCTCGTCGTGCTCGACGGCGTCGATGGAATGGATGACGAGATCCTCCGCAGCGTCGCTCGTCGTCTTCGGATCGACGCGCCCACCGCGTCGCTCGTCGTGACGTCGAGGAGCCGGCCTGCGATCCCGAAACATGGCGAGCCGCCATCTCCTTACGGCAAGCTCACCGTGATCGACATGAAGCCGCTCGGAAGAGACGACGCGCTCCGCGTCTTCTGCGAACGTTTCGACGAGGCGCGCCCGGGCCATCCCATCACCGAGAGCGAGCTCGTCTTCGCGCGTGACGTGGTCGCGCGGATGGACGGCCTTCCGCTCGCGCTCGGGCTCGCCGCGGGCCGCGCGGCGTACGTCGGCTTCGGCAAAGACGCCGGCCTCGATCGCGCGGCCGTGCACGGCATGCGCGGCGCCGCCACGCAGTCGTACGACGCGCTCTCGGCGGACGAGCAACGCGCGCTCGAAGAGCTCGCCGTGTTCGACGGAGGCTTCACGCTGGACGCGGCGGTCTTCGTCCTCGCCGCCGCGCCGAAGAAGGCCGAGGAGCCCGACGCACAGGGCGCAGCGCTCGTTCAATCACTTCGCCAGCGGTCGCTCCTGCACGCCACCGCCGAGGCCGAGCCGCGTTTCGGGATGTACGGCGTCGTCCGCGAGCTCGCGCTCGAGAAGCTCCAGGCGCGCGGCGCGTTCGCAGAGGCGTGCGCGAGGCAGCACGCGTGGTTCGGCGAGCACTGCCCGTGGATCGATCGCGGGCTCCGTGACGACGCTCGGCCCGTGGAAGAAGAAGACGACGTCGCGACGCGACGGCGCCTCGCCGACGAGCGCGCGAACCTCGTCGCCGTCGCCGATCGCACGACCGAAGACGATCCGGAGCTCGCGCTCCGCTGCGTCCTCGCGCTGATGCCGCTCGTCGTCGCGTGGGGCGGCGCCGAGAGCGTCCTATTGCGGCTCGAGCGCGCGATCGAGAGCGCGAAGCGGCGCTCACCCTCGCAGATCGATCAAGACCCCGATCGCGTGAAGGCGTGGGAGCGCGCGCGACGTCGCGAGAAGGCCCGGCCGGCGAAGGAGGCCGAGATCGCGCAGGAAGAGACCCGCGTGAGCCCGCGCGTTCTCGGGCATGCGCATGCTGCGCGCGCCCGCCTCCTTCGACGAATCGGTCATCCCGACGCGGTCGCGAAGGCGGACGAAGCGGAGGACCGCGCGCTAGCGCTCGCGTCGGAGTGCGGAGACGACGCGCTCGAAGGTCGCGTGCTCGGCGAGCGCGCCTTCATGCGCGCGGGCGCGGTGAAGCCCGGCGTGCGACCGGACGGCGACGACGAGGTCGCGTCGCTGTTCGACCTGGCGATCCGCGCGTCGAGCCGCGCGGGAGATCGCCTCGGCCTCGTGCAGACGCTGCTCCGTCGCGCGGGCTACCGGCGTGACGTTGGCCGCCTCGAAGACGCCCGCGCCGACGCCGAGCGCGCGCTCGACCTGGCGCTCGAGGTGAACCACGGATCGCAGATCGCGCACGCGCTCGTCGAGGTCGCGCTCTGCCTCGTCGAGCTCGATGACGACGACGCGCCGAAGATGATCGAGCGCGCGCGGTTTGGAGCGCGTGAGGCCTCGGAGCGCTTCGTCGAAGGCTACGCCGAGCTCGGCGCCGGGATGTTCTTCCACGCGCGAGGTCTCCTCGACGCGGCGAAGCCACGTTACGAGAAGGCGCTCGCGCTCGTCCACGAAGTGCCGCGCACCGCCGACTGCATCCGCGGTTACCTCGCCGTGCTCGCGTTCGAGCGCGACGTCGAGCGCGCCGGTGACGCGCACGAACACGACGAGGCGCTCGGCCCGCTGCTCCGTGCGAGCCGCGCGCTGCTCAAAGCGGGCGAAGAGCGTTACGGGAACCTCTTCACCGCGTACGCAGCGCTCGCCAAGCATACGCAACGCGGGCATGCCTCCCTCACTTCCGCGCCTGCCGTCGAGCACGACGCGGAGAGCGCCGACCCGCTCGCGCTCGCGATGCGCGTGCTCGACCTCGCCTCGGCGCCGCTCGAAGAGGAGGCGTCTCGCTTCTTCGCCGAGGCGGTGCGACGAGCGCCGCGCTCGAGTGATCTTCGCATCGCGCTCCGCGTGTGCCGCGCCGCGATGCCGCCCGCGACGCGCCTCGCGCTCGACTCCGATCGGCACGAGCTCGTGATCGCCGACGACGGGACGTGGTTCGAGGCGCCTCCCTCCGGCGAGCGCGTACACCTCGGTGTCCATCGGGTGCTCGCCGCGATCCTCCGTTGCCTCGCGCATGCGCGGGTCGAGCGTCGCGGCGCGCCCGTCCTTGCCTCGGAGCTCATCGCCGCGGCGTGGCCGGCGGAGCGAATCGCCGAGGCGCCCGCGCACAACCGCTTGCGCGTCGCGTGCGCGTCGCTGCGTAAATCAGGGCTTCGCGAGGCGCTCGTCACGGCGCGTGGCGGCTACATGCTCGACCCCTCGCTCGAGACGCGCATCGCCTTGCGCAAATCGTGAACAGCGAGGAAGGCCATCGCCGGACGCGCCGATTAATGCCGGCTTAATGGGCGGCGTGTCCGGGCTGGCGTCATGGTCGGCGAACGCACATGACCTCCGTACGCTCCTCCCTTTCTACTTTGTTTCGGGGCGCGACTCTCCTTCGGAAAGATCGCGCGATCCTCGTTTTGTCGACCCTGCTCCTCGTCGCGTGTGGCTCCTCGCGGGAAGGGTTCGAGCCCACGACCGACGCGTCGCGAACGGACATGGGACCGGTCGGCTCGTCCTCGTCTTCGCCTTCGAGCTCGGACCTCGCCTGCGCGAAGGCGACGCTCGAGAGCCACGTGCGCACGGTCGACCTCGTCGTGATGTTCGATCGCTCGGCGAGCATGCTCGAGACGCTCGGTATGACGAAGACGACGCGATGGGTCGCGGCAGGGCAAGCGATGAAGGCCTTCCTCGCGTCGGCGCCGCCGTCGTCGATGCAAGCGTCGCTGTCGTTCTTCGGCGCGGGCGTGAAGAGGCAAGAGGTGTGCGACGCGAGCTCGTACCTCGTCCCGCGCGTCACGCTCCGGCCGCTGCCGGACACGACGAACAGCTTCGCCTCGGTGTTCGAGACGACGTTCCCCAACGGCTCGACGCCGACGGCTGCGGCGCTGTCGGGTGCGATCCTCCAGGCGCACGCGATCGGTCAGAAGTCGTCCGAGGAGCGAGCCGTGGTCGTGTTCGTCACCGACGGGCTGCCCGAGGGCTGCAACGAGGCCGACGACCCCGCGCGCGCGATCGCCGTCGCGAAGGATGGGCTCGAGACGAGCGGCATCCCGACGTTCGTCGTCGGCGTGGGTCCGAAGCTCGACAACCTGCACGCCATCGCCGCCGCGGGCGGGACGACGAAGGCGTTCTTGGTCGATGAAGCATCGCCCGAGGATCTCTCGAAGGCGCTCGGTGATGCGCTCTCGGCGATCCGTGACGCGGCGGGGACGTGCGCCGTGGACATCCCGACGCCGGAGGCCGCCGGTGACGTGCTCGATCTCTCGAAGGTGAACGTCACGCTCGACGGAGCGAGTGAGCCGATCGCGCAGAGCGAGAGCTGCGACGGCGACGGCGTGGGATGGCACTACGACGATGCGAAGAAGCGCATCGTCTTGTGCCCTTCGTCGTGCGCCGAGGTGAAAGGCGGCCGGCCGGTGCGCCTCACGTTCGGCTGCGCGACCATCCTGAAGTAGACCGCCTGCGGGAGATACCCGCGCGCGTCGAGTCGCGCGTTCAGTTGCCCATCGGATCGGTGCGGCGCGGATTGCGTCCGGGGACGACGCCCGCGCCGCCTTCGCCGATCGGGGCACGCACCTGGAGCAGCGGCTCGGTCGAAGGCCCCGCGTACTCGGAGTACGGCGCGAGCTTGTCGGCGAGATCGGCGCTCGTCATCGCGCTCCCGACGCATGCGCGACCGAGCACGCGCGCGGCCTCGAGGCCGATGCCGGCGTTGTGAAGTCGCTCCGCGATCGCAGCCTCGTCCTCGCGGTTCATCTCGATCGTCATTCGGTCCTCGTGGCCGAGGATCAGCTCGCAGGCGGCGCGGCCGAACGCGCGGACGTCGTCGAGCGAGGACGCTCCGACGTCACCGCCGACGGGGACGGAGAGCTTGACGACGCCGTCGGGCCTCACGGTGATCGATTGAAGATCGAGCTTGCCGTGGACGATCGCTGCTTTGTGGAGCTCGGCGAGGCCGCTCGCGATCTGGGAGAGCCACGCGAGCTTCTGTCGTGAGCGCGCGATCGCGATGCCGGCGTGATCCGAGAGCGGCTCGCCGAACGGCGCCTCGAGGACGCAGTACATTGGCTGGACGTCGATCAGCTCGACGAGCGAGGGCTGCTTGGCGGAGAGGAGCCGCCGCGCGCGCGTCCCGAAGCGCGCCTTCTCGACCGACGAGGCCGAGGGCTTCAGGATCTCGATGATGACCTCGACGTCGGATCGCGTGTCGGTCGCGCGGAAGAGATCCGTGAACGCGATGCTCGACATCTCGACGGCCGCAAGGATCTCGTAGTGCTCCCCAAACCTGTCGCCGGCCGTCACCATCGTTCTGCCGGATTAACGATACGACACTTTTCAGTCGCAGAAGCCAGAGACCGCGTCGATCGCGATGGAGTCGCCCGTCGCGGCGGTGGGCTCACGGCATACCGCGATGAACTTGGCCTTGAAGCGATCGTAAACGACGACGCGGTAATCGAAATAATCCGCTTGTGTTAGCGAAAGCTGTTGCAGCCACTCCAGCTTGGAGAGCTGGGGCCCGACGAAGATGGAGACCTTCCATCCCGTTCCGCAGCCTTCGTCTCCACCTTGGGTGCACGCTGCGCCGCCGCAGCCGTTGCCGATCGACCGCATCTTCATCGTGAGCGAGGAGAGCGTGACGCCGTCGCTGAACTCCGCGGCGAAGCATCCGCCGACGTCACGGCCGGCGAGCTTGTGAGGCGTTGGGCCGGTGTACGAGAGCACGGCGGCCTTGCCGTCGTCGTCGAGGACGTTCGCGAACTCGCAGACGCTTCCTTGCGAGAGGTCGTCGGTGTTGATGTCGAAGGCCTCGATCGGCAGCGTGGTGTCTCCGCTCTTGCACGGGACCGACTCGCGCCGCGCGCCGACGTCACCCGAAGAGGCGCCGCTGCTCGACGTCGTCTGCGTGGTCTTGTCGGAGGAGCAGGCGGTGGTGCTGCTCACGAGGGCCCCGAAGGCGAGGAGGCTGGCGGAGAAGAGATGCGAAGAAAGACGGCGCGTTGTCATGGCGACAGTGCCCGTTCCTTTGCATAACTGTGACGCTGACGCCAGGTTTGGATGCGAGGACGGCGCGCCGGTCAGAAGAAGTTGCCGATCGTGAACTCGAACACGCTCGATTCTTCGTACGAAAGCTTGTTGAGCGGGAAGCCCCACTCGAAGCGGAGCGGGCCGAGCGGCGAGAACCAGCGGATGCCCATGCCGGTCGACCAGCGGAGGTCGGTCAGGCTGCTCCCGGAGAAGCACGGCGAGACGAGCGTCGAGAATTGCGGCGCCGGCGTCGTCTTGCAGAACTGATCCTCGAGGTTCCACGTGTTGCCGGTGTCGACGAAGCCGACGCCACGGATGCCGACCTTGTCGATGATCGGGAACTCGAACTCGAGGTTCGAGTAGTACTGGAGGTTACCGCCGATGTTGGCGCCGTTCGGGATCGGCGGCGCGTTCACGTCGAGCGACGAGTTGAGCGGGAGGCGCGGGCCGAGCGTGCGGAGGCGGTAGCCGCGGACGTCGAGGATGCCGCCGAGGAAGTAGCGCGCGAAGATCGGCACGCCTTGCGACAGCGGCGACGTGATGACGCCGACCTTGTTGTTCATCTTCAAGATGAAGCCGCTGCCCGGCTGCTCGCCTTGCCCGAAGAGCGGGTAGTAGAAGCGGCCGATGAACTCGTGGCGGAGGAACTCGATCTCGCTTCCGAGCGCAGAGCTCGCGAGCTCGGTGGACGCCTGGAGGAAGATGCCGCTCGACGGAAAGAGGCGGTTGTTACGTGTGTCGTACGTGATCGCCGGACGGAGCGAGATCGTGCGGCCTGCGTTGAAGAGGTTCGCGAGCGGGAGGCGCTGGAAGACGGAGACGAAGCCCGAGGTCGATCCGAAGAAGGTGTTGACCTGGTTGGTGTCGACTGCGTCGTGCTGGACCGTCGCGGTCACGCCGAGACGTAGCCACGGCTGGATGAGCGCGTAGCCGAACGTGAGCGCGCCGCCGAGCGTTCGCCGCGCGAAGTCCGGGAAGACGAGCAAGTTGTCGTAGAGCTCGACGCTGGACGACCAATCGGAGTCGAGGAAATACGGCTCGAAGAAGCGAATGCTGATGAGCTGGCGGAGGCCGGAGATCTGCGCCTGCAACGCGAGAGACTGGCCATTACCGAACAAGTTCGCTTGTTGGATCTGCGCGGTCGCGATGAAGTTCTCGATGCTCGAGAAGCCTGCGCCGACCTGGAACGTGCCGGTGGGCCGCTCGGTGACCTCGAAGTTGATGTTGATCGTCTCGGGCGTGGAGCCCTGTTCGGTCGAGACGTCGACGCGCTCGAAGTAACCGAGCGCGACGATGCGGCGCTTGCTGTCTTCGAGCTTGGTCTCGCTGAAGAGATTGCTCTCCTCGATCTCCATCTCGCGACGAAGCACCTTGTCGCGTGTCTTCGTGTTGCCCTTGATCTCGATGCGCTCGACGTGAACGAGCGGACCGCGACGGATCGGGATGATAATGTCGACCTCGCGCTTGACGGGATCGAGCTCGGTCTCGGGCTCGGCCTCGACGTTCGCGTAGCCGGCGTCGCGATAGAGCGTGCGGACGGCGCCGAGGTCGCGGACGAGCTCGGCGCGGTTGAAGTAGTCGCCGCTCTTCGCGCGGATCAGCTGGCGGAGCGCGCGGCGGCCTCCGAGCGGCTCGACCTCTTTGCCGTCGGCGTCACGCTCGTACACCTTGAGCTGGCGGATCTTGAAGCGCGGTCCCTCGTGGATGAGGAGCGTGATCTCGATGCCTTCGCGATCGGTCGTCAGCATGACGCGCGGCGTACCGATCGAGACGTTCATGTAGCCCTTGTCGTAATAAAGGGCGTTGAGGAGCAGGACGTCGCGCTCGAAGATGTCTTGGCGGTATGGGCCGCCGGAGCCGAACGCGAAGAAGCCGCCTTGGCCCGTCTGCATGACGGCGCGAAGCTCGTCCTCCGGCACGTTGTAGTTGCCGACGAACGTGATGCGGCGAACGGTGACGGGCGTGTGCTCCGTGATCTTGAACTTGATGATGACTTCGTTGTCGCGCTGCGGCTCGATCGCGCTCTCGACGTCGGCGAGGAAGTAACCCTTCTCCGCGTAGGCGTCCTTGATCTTCTGCACGCTGCGCCGAACGGCCGGCACGCTCAAGATCGTGTTGGCCTTGACCTCGATCGCCTCTTGGAGCTTGTCGTTCTCGATCTCGCTGTTGCCCTCGAACTCGACGCCCTTGATGTTGGGTCGCTCGCGGACGAGGAAGCGAAGGATGACGCCGTGATCGTCACGCGTCATGTCGACTTCGATGTCGTCGAAGAACCCCGAGTCCCAGAGGGCGCGGACGTCGCTCGCGAGGTTCTCGCTCTTGAAGAGGTGACCGTTCTTCTCGCGGAGGTACGAGACGATGTCTTCCTTCGCGACGCGGCGGTTGCCGCTGATGTCGATGCGAAGGATCGGCGTGCCCTCGGCGCGCTCGGCCTCGGTCTGCGGGATGTTGATGACCGGACCCGCGGGCTGCGTCGGTGGAGCGCTCGCGTCCTCATCGGCGGGGCCTGGCCCTGCGCCGCCGTCCGCCGATTCTTGAGGAGGGCCTGGCGGCCCCGCGTCACCTTGCGGACGGGGAGCGCCTCCGTCACCCGCGGTAGGCCGGGGTCCGTTGTTCGGAGGAGTCGCGGCACGCCCTGCGTCGCCGCCACCCGCGTTTCGCACCGGTCCAGCCTCCGGGCCAACGCCTGCGTCCGTGCCCTGCGCGAGCGCGTCGGGCGAGGCCAGCAGGCCGACCGAAATAAGCGGAACGATCAGCGAGATGACGAGCAGAAGCCCGCGCAAGATCGATCGGGCCTTCTCGAGGGAAAAGTGCATCGCGCAAAAGAAGAGAAGCTGCTGCGGGTGACTCAGTACTCGACTAGAGCCTCGTAGGTCAACGAGCGATATCGGCGTCCGAGCGGATTATGTTTGGGATTTCCAACGTGTTGGCCGATGGACGCGACAAAGCGCACGCCCAAACGCGCGAAGCGAATGCCCAGAGCCGCGCGCACGCCGTCCGTGTGTCTTGCTCTCGTTGCGTCGCAAGGACCCCATATTCGAACGAGCCGTGTCGCGCTCCGCGGCCGAGGCGCATCACAAGTGGAGAGAAAGCTTCAGAATCCGCGAGCGTGGGCCTCGGCCGCGAACGTGGTGAACGCGGCCTTGGGGCGATGAGCCGTGTCGCGTAGCCCGTAGGATCCGACGCGCGCGGTGAACGACGGGTCGTTCGCGTGTCCTTGCGCGGCCGCCCGCGCCGCCGCGACGTCGGGCGGAGCGTCGTCGAGCTCGAAGAACGTCACGTGGCGGATGTTCGTTCCGAGGACATCCCAGGCGGAGAAGAGATCGTGGACGAACGCCGCTTGATCGGCCGGCCCGCTCGGACCTGCCGACGGATACCCCGCCGCGAGAAAGATCGGCTTGCCGGCCGTCACCGTGAACACGACGCCCGTGAGGTCCGTGGTTGGTTTGGTGGCGGTACTCGACGGCATGTAGCGGATCCCGATCACGTTCGACGCGTTCCAGACCGGAGTGAGGAGCTCCTTCTTCGCCTCCACGACGTCGTACGAGACGACCACGCCTACCGGCACGCTCGGATACGTGGAATGTACATGCGTCGCGACGTGTCCCACGAGCGACGCGAGCGCCGCGTAGGGCTTCGGGTCGTCACCGAACACGCGATCGACGTCGGTGGCGAGGAAGAGCGCGGTCACGTTCACGTCGTGAAGCTGATCGAGCGCGTAGTCGGTGACGCGATCGAAGCGCTCGGCCACGGCGCTCGAGTCGAGCGGGGAGGCCGCGAGATCGCTCGGCCCTCGAAAGCCGTTCGCGTCGAGCACGTCGATCGTCACCGCAGCGCCGACGCCGGTCGACGACAGCACGAGGCCGAAGACATGGAGGCCGGCGAAGAACACGTCGGTCGCGCCCGCCTCGGCGTCGGCGCCTCCGTCCGCGGGGCGCTCGATCGTGTCCCACGTGAGGCGGACGGTCGAGCTCGAGATCGCGGCGGCATCACGTGCAAACTGCACGTTGTCGTAATAGGCGGGGTCATCGGTCGCGATGTCGAGCCCAAGCACACGCGACCCCTTCGGGGTGATGGGCGGCGCCGCGTCGTCTTTGCCGCTGTCGGTCGCGCCAGCGTCACCTCCGTTCGCGTCGGCCGTCGCCTGAGGCATCGCGTCGTCGCCCTCGCCGCAGCCAGCCCACGAAAGGGCTGCCACAGCGAGCGGGAACGAGAGCAGGAGGCCGCCCTTGCAGGCTCGCGCGGGGCGCATACGCAAATCATAGAGACCCGACGTGGAAAGTGCATGTGCTCCAGAGCTTCGATATCGTTTCTTCGTGGCTTTCGTCGCCGCTGCTGCCAGGTCGTGCCCATGAACGGGGGCGGCGCTTTGCCGATCCGGCCGGGGACGGTCATCGACGACAAGTTTCGCGTCGAGGCGATCTTGGGCGAAGGCGGGATGGGCGTCGTCGTGCGCGCGATGCACTTGAAGCTGCAAGCGCCCGTCGCGATCAAGTTCCTGTTACCCGAGGCGCTCGCCGATCGCGTGGTGGTGGAGCGCTTTCGTCGTGAGGCGCAGATGTCGGCGCGGCTCACGAGCGACAACGTGGCGCGCGTGCTCGACGTCGGCAACCTCGCGAACGGGGCGCCGTACATGGTGATGGAGTACCTCCAGGGCGAGACCCTCGGGGAGCTGCTCGGTCGCCGCAAGCACCTCGCGATCCACGATGCGTGCAACTACATGATGCAGGTGTGCGAGGCGTTGACCGAGGCGCACGCGCTCGGCTTCGTCCACCGCGATCTCAAGCCCGGTAACCTCTTCCTCGTCACGCGTCCGAACAACAAGACGGTCGTGAAGCTGCTCGACTTTGGCATCTCGAAGATCGGCGGGATGAGCGCGCCGGCGTCGTCGGGTGAGCTCACGATGACGACGATGGTGCTCGGGACGCCGAGCTACATGGCGCCCGAGCAGCTCATCTCGTCGCGCACGGTCGACTCGCGCGCGGACCTGTGGTCGTGCGGCGTCGTCCTCTTCCGCATGCTCACCGGCGAGCTGCCGTTCGACGCAGACTCGCTGATCGAGCTCGGCGTGAAGCTGATGAACAACGATCCGCCGGACCTGCGAAAGCTCCGGCCCGACGTGCCGGCCGGCGTCGTCGCGATCGTGCGCAAATGCCTCGAGCGCGATGCGAGCGATCGCTACCAGACCGCGCAGGAGCTGAGCCGCGCGCTCGCGCCGTTCGCGATGGATAGCACGGCACCGCGCGAGCATCGGCCTCCGACCGGCAGCGCGCCGACGCTCCTCGCCGACAGCCAGGAGATCGCCGCGCTCGCCGCGAGCGGAGCAGCGAAGGCGATCGCGTCGGGTGTGCCGTCCTCGCGCCGGCTCGACGAGGCGCCTCCGTCGAGCGACGAAGAGGCGCGCATCACCCTGCCGAAGCAGCCGGTCGCGACGGCGCTCATCACGTCGGGTGTGCCCACGTCGCCTTCGGGCGCGGTAGCGACGGCCGCATCGCCGCCCGCCGCGAAGCCCGCGCTCGTGCCGCCGGGGCCGCCGCCCGCGCCGCCGACGCCGCCTCCTCCGCAACCGGCGCCGCAGTTCCAACCTCCGAACATGGGCGACACCGTCCCAAAGGCGCTCGTCTCGCCGATGCTCGCGAGCGAAGCGTGGCCGCAGGACGAGACGCGCGTCGCGTCGCCCGCGGTGTTGCAAGCGGTGCGAGGCGCAAAGACGCCGGCGTCGCTTCACTCCGCGTTCTCGGTCCCAAACCCGCAGCAAGCGGCGGGCGAGTCGCCTAGGCCACCTGCAAACCTCCTCAAGCGATCGCCTTGGATCGGTCTCGTCGCGGTCGTCGGGATCGCGGGGGTCGTGATCGCCTTTGTCTTCTTCGTGTTCGTCCGCCCGCGCATGCAGCCTCCGGCGACGACGACGACGACGACCTCCGCGACCACGCCGCCGACGCCCGTCCCGGTGGAGCCGTCTCCTCCGCCGACCACGCCGGCGGTGCTTCCGGTCTCGTCACCGATGACGAGCGTGACGAGCGTCGCGTCGCCGCCGCCGTCGACAAAACCGTCCTCCGCCTCGAACCCCACGAGCACGACGAAGCCGACCACGCGAAAGCCCGTGCCGGTGGTCCCGCGCCACGTCGACGTCCCGCCGTCACCGATCGACAACCACTGAACCCGACGAAATCGCCGTGAGAAACCGCGGCGAGCCAGGTCGCGCGAGGGGATCCAGGCTCACGCGCGAGCCTGTAGGTGCGGCGGATACCAGGCAAAAATAGGCCGATCGAAGCGCCTGTTTCGGCGAACGCGACGCGCGGTGCACGTGGCTCATGCGTTGCACCACGACGAGCCGCATGACGACGACGACACGCGCTCCGCGCACATGGTTGGAGGGTCGGGCCGCGCTTCGCGTGGACCCTTTGATCCTCGCGCTCACGACGACGCTCGCCGCATGCAGCGCGGCTCCCGAGAGCGAGCCGCGAGGCCACACGGAGTCGCACGCCTCCGGCGGCGGAAACATCGGCACGGTGAAGGTCACGCACTACACGCTCGCGCGTGAGGCCGACTTCGCGACAGAGAGCGATTTTCTCTGCTCGGGTCGCGGCGTCGCGATGCAGGGCACGGGCATCCGCAGAGACGGCTCGTACGTGAAGTACGTCAGCGGCGGCGGCGGGTGGTGTGGCAACTACGACCGGCTCTGCAACTGCGGCTCGGCGCGCTTCGCGCCGGCGTCGGGCGTCGTCGGCGCGAGCGGACGCACGCTGATCAAGGGCTACTCGATCGCGGTCGATCCGGGCGTCATCCCTCTCGGGTCGTACGTGTGGCTCGCCGCGCTTGGGCACTGGTTCCGCGCCGACGACACCGGCGGGGCGATCAAGGGGATGCACATCGACGTGTACACGGCGGACGAAGATCCCTCGCTCCCGGGGTCGAGCACGGCGTTCGTCACGAGCTCACCGCACGACGCGAGCGACCGTGGTCCAGGCGGCGAGCCATCGTCGGGTGGAGGTGGAGGCGGAGGCGGAGCAGAGCCAGCGCCTTCGCCCGTGAACATCTCCGGCCGGCCGCAAGGCGGCCCCTTCGAGGCGCTCGACGTGCGCCGCCCGATCGCCGACGGCGGTTACATCACGCAATGCGCCGACGTCGGCGGTCAAGACGAGCGCGTCTGGCAGACGACCAACCTCGGCAAAGACGAGAGCTCGCGCTGGGCGGTGGCGAAATATCCGCAGCGCACGAGCGGCGCGTGCGGCGCTGCGAGCGACGGCGTCCACCCGCTCGTCTTCCGGAGCGAGCCGGCGTCGGCGGCGAGCGAGCTCGGCGCGACGTGGGTCACCCAATGCAGCGACACGCGCGGCGTCGCGCGTGTGTTCCAGGTCGACCCGAAGAAAACGGTCAACGGCCATCCGATCGCGCCCTTCCGCTACAGCGAGCCCGATCCCTCGTGCGAGTGAGCAGCACCACGCAGAACAAAGAAAGACAAGACGCGAGATGAACACGATGACCTTCCAAGCTTCTTCCGGTGCCCTCTTCCTTCGGCTCTCGCTCTCGGTCGCGGCATGCGCGGGCGCGATGGCGCTCGCCGCCTGCGCGCCGCCCGAGGTGGTCGAGGAGAAGGGAACCACGAGCTCGGCGCTCGATGGCCGCTTCGATCCGAATTACCCGGCGTCGACGCAGAGCGACGACTGGTCGTGCTCCGTGTACACGACGACATGGATGCTTCGCGCGACCGCGAACGACGAGACGTGGAGCAGCGTGTCGAGCCGCATGCTCAGCACCGGCCGCGTCTCGCAAGCACAAGGGCTGAGCGACGCCAGCGGCGCGGGCCTCGCGCAGACGCTCCGCGAGATGGCGACCGGATCGCCCGACGTCGGCAGCACGCCCTCGGCGTCGTTCGAC
Organism: Labilithrix sp.; assembly: GCA_044227045.1. Lineage (GTDB taxonomy): Bacteria > Myxococcota_A > Polyangia > Polyangiales > Polyangiaceae > Labilithrix. Next base: position 199,206 of record JBGAFW010000004.1, on the reverse strand, counting down.
GAGGTCGCCGCGAAGGCCGGCGAGATGGCCGTCGGCATCGGCGGCCGCGCATGGAACCACTGGTCGGCGGTCCGCGGCTATGACGCCAAGCGCGACGTGCTGTTGCTCGCGAACTCCGCCCCGGGCTACCGCGGCGTCTCGCAGACGCTCGATCGCGGACAGTTCCGGAATCTCGGCGGCATGTCGATGGTGTGGATGGACTACGGACAAGCGCCCCCACCGAAGCCGTTCGAGCCGTCCGCGAAGCCCGGCAGCGATCCGTTCCCTGCGCTCCACATCCGCGCCGCGATCGGCGACGCGAGCTACATCACGCAATGCAACGTCGAAGGCGACAGCGAGCGCGTCTGGCAGACCGACGGCACGGGCCCCGATCCCGACACGCGCTGGGCCAAAGGCCTCTACCCGCAGAAGCCTTGGCAGAGCTGCGGTGAAGGCGCGGGCGAGCTCGGTGTTCGCCCGCTCGTATTCCGTGGACTCGGCGCCGGTGATCTCGGCGGCGCGTGGATCGTGCAGTGCAGCGGCTACGGCGATCACGCGCAGCACGTCTTCCAAGTGAACGGAGAGATCGACGGCCACCCCGCCGCGACGTTCCTCTACGACGAGCCCAACGCAGACTGCGACTGATCTTTGCGCGGCCACCAGATCACGGCGCTGGCGGCGAGGGCGATCGGCAACGTCATCATCGCGACCTGGATCGGCAGGATGTCCGCCAGGAGGCCGACGAACGGCGGAGACCACAGGTCACCGCCGATGTGGATCGCGAAGATGCTGAGCGCCATCGCGCTCGCGCGGAGCTCGGTGGGCACCGCTTGCAAGACGACGGCGTTGATCGGCGACGTGCAGAGGAACAAGAACACGATCGCGAAGAACACGAGGACGAAGAACGCGTTCGGGCTCGGTGAGAGAAAGCACGCGAGCGCGATCGGCGCGCCGATCGCGCTGCCCACCGCGCAGATCTTGAGGAGGCCACGAACGCGCGCGTCGTTGTCTTCCTTCTCGCGACGCGCGATCTCCTCTTCGGTGGGCTCCCGGTCGCCTTGCTCGCGATACATCTTCTCGCGCTCGGTCGTTCGGGCCACCGCGATCGCCCTGGATTTGCGGTCGGCCCAGCGGCCGCCGACGACGGTGGCGATCGCGCCCGCGACGACGGTGATGATGCCGAAGCGGAAGTTCGCGATGCCGAGATCGAGGTCGTAGCGCTTGTAGAGGAATTTCGGCGCCCAGTACGAGAAGGCGCCGATCGCGGCGGTGTAGGCGCAGAAGCCGAGCACGCCTTGCCGGTAGAGCGGAACGGCGTAGAGCTTCTTCACGTCGCGGAGGAGATCGGGCTTGTCGGTCGAGACCTTGCGCGCGGGCTCCTTGATCAAGAAACAAAGCAGCGCGAGCAAGATGCCCGGGCCGCCGGCGACGAAGAACGCGCTCCGCCAACCCCAGTGACTCTCGACGAAGCCACCGACGAGGTAGCCGAGCGCAGCTCCGATGGGCGTCGCGATGTAGAAGACGGCGAGCGCGCGGCCTTTCTTGTCGGGAGGGGAGACGTCGTCGATGATCGTCGGCGCGAGCGTCGCGTAGCTCGCCTCGCCGACGCCCACCATCGCGCGCGCGGCGAGGAGCGACCACGCGCCGACCGCGAAGCCCGACGCGACGGTCGCCGCGCTCCACACGATGACGCCGGCCGCGATGAGCCCTTTGCGCGGGAAGCGATCGCCGAGGAGGCCGAAGATCGGCGACGTCAGGAAGTAGCCGAGCAAGAAGACGGTCGCGAGGAGCCCGCCTTTGAAGTTGGAGAGCCCGAGCTCCTCTTGCACCTTCGGCAAGACGGCGGAGACGACGAGGCGATCGAGGTAGTTGAGGAGGTTCAGCCCTGTGAGCAGAGCGAGAATGGCCCCCGGTCGGCGGATCACAGCCGAAGGCTCGTGCAAACGCCCAAAGAACGGAAGCACAATCGCGGGCGCGTGTCCTTTTGGTGCGCGAAGCAGACGAGGCTAGACGGCGCAGACGACGTTCAAGGTCGCCACGTACTCGTCGATGAGGGGATGCGCGGGAAGCTGCGTGGCGCGATCACGAAGCTCGGTGAAGCGGCCGACCTGGGCGTCTTTCCCGCGCTTGAACATCTTCCACGGGTCACCGTGCACGCGCGCGCAGACGATGATCGACTGGAAGTTGTCGATCTTGTCGGCCAGCGTGATCGCCTGCGCGTCCCATGGCTTGTGCATGAAGTGATCGAGGTAGGCGCGCTTTCGCTCTTCCCACGAGAGGGACTTGTCCTCCTCGCTCACGTGCCGGACGAGATCGGCGACGCGCGCGCCGAATTTCTGGGCGAGCTCGTCGTGCGAGACAGCGCAGTCTTCCATCACGTCGTGGAGGGCGCCCGCGGTCACGACCTCTTCGTCGAAGCCGTGGCGCGAGAGGATCGCCGCCACGCCTGCGATGTGGCTCATGTACGGGACCTGGACGTTCGGGTACTTGCGGTTCTGGTCCTTGTGCCAGACCGCGGCTGCGTCGAACGCGAGCTTGAGCAGGGGGATCGGCGAAGACATGTCTTCGCGAGTCTACTTGATCGCGCTCGGGAACGACGGACGTCGGGAACGAGCGACGGGTTTTAAAATCGCCCGCTCAGCGAATCTTCATGAAGGCGTCGCAGCTCGGGTCGATCGCCTCGCGCTTCTGGGTCGCGATCGCGTCGCTGTCGTCCTCGTCGTCGCTGCAGAGGTGCTCGGGATCGAGCTCGCAGTGACGGGGAAGGTCAGGGGCCGAGCGGCGTCGTTGCTCGACCATCGCTCCGAGGACGGTCACCGCTCCGATCTCGTCGAGGCTCCGCGAGGAGCCAAGATCGTCGAATGCCGCAGGAGGGAGCATGGTCGCTTCGAAGTTAGGCATGGCGTGTGGGATTCGGTACGTTACTCGGCGCGACGCACCACGCCATCTCTGTTCCACGCAGAAACCCAATAGAGACAAAGGCTTGCGGGATGGTGATGCCAGAACTTTTCAGCTGAGGTGAACTCGGCTCAGGTCCGTCCTCGGAGCTCCGAAACCCCTGAAATGGCACCAAACTTGACATCCGTATAGTGGCTGGGCGAAGGGTAGGACCCAGCGTGGCAGCGAAGAAATCAAGGGCTTCGAAGGCAGCAGCGACCGGCGCAGGAACGCCGCCGTCTTCGGACGACACCAACACCAAGAAGACGCGCTCTTCGAAGAAAGCGGCCGCGGCCGCGAGCCCCGAGGCTGCGAAGACGAAGGGCGGCGGTCGAAAGAAGAAGAACGACTCGGTCGATCTCTTCGTCCCGCCGAACGAAGAGATCGCGCCGCTGCACGATCTCGCGCAGACGCGTTACCTGAACTACGCGCTCTCCGTCATCACGAGCCGCGCGCTCCCCGACGTGCGCGACGGCTTGAAGCCGGTTCAGCGCCGCATCCTCTACGTGATGGGCCAGCGGCGTCTCTACTCGGACGCCAAGCATCGCAAGTGCGCCACCGTCGTCGGCGAAGTGATGGGCAATTACCATCCGCACGGCGACTCCTCGATCTACGACGCGCTCGTGCGCATGGCGCAGCCCTTCGCGATGCGCATGCCGCTCGTCGAAGGGAGCGGCAACTTCGGCTCGCTCGACGGCGACCCTGCCGCGGCGATGCGCTACACCGAGTGCCGCCTCGACGCGATCAGCTCCGAGCTGCTCGCGAACCTCGGCGAGGCCACCGTTCACTTCCGTCCGAACTACGACGGGACGAAGAGCGAGCCGGTCGTCCTGCCGACGAAGGTCCCGAACCTCCTCATCAACGGCGCGACGGGCATCGCCGTCGGCATGGCGACGAACATCCCGCCACACAACCCGGAAGAGGTGTGCGCCGCGGCCACGCGCTTGCTCGACGCGCTGCTCGAGGGCAAGACGCTGAGCTCGCGCGAGCTGTGTCGCACGATCAAGGGTCCGGATTTCCCGACCGGCGGTCAGATCGTATCGACCACCGAGGAGCTGAAGCAGATCTACGAGAGCGGGCAGGGGAGCATCAAGGTCCGCGCGACGTGGGAGAAGGGCAAAGAGCAGCGCGGGAGCAAGACGCTCTACATCACGAGCATCCCGTATGCGGTGAACAAGTCGGTGCTCGTCGAGCGCATCGCGGATGTCGTGCTCGGCCGAAAGATGCCGCTCCTCCTCGACGTGAAGGACGTCTCGACCGAAGACGTCCGGATCGAGCTCGAGCTGAAGAAGGAAGCCGACGAGCAGAAGGTGCTCGCCTACCTCTTCAAGAACACGCCGCTGCAGACGAACTTCGCGGTCAACCTCACGTGCCTCGTCCCGACCGAGAACCCCGAAGTGGGCCGTCCAGAGCGCCTCGATCTGCGCGCGATGCTCTGGCACTTCTTGCACTTCCGCCTCGACGTCGTCACGAAGCGCCTGCAAAACGAGCTCAACGACCTCAACCGCCGGATGCACATCCTGGAGGGCTTCGCGAAGGTCTTCGATGCGCTCGACCGCATCTTGAAGATCATCCGCGCATCCGACGGCAAGGCCGACGCCGCGAAGAAGATCATGGCGGAGTTCAAGCTCGACGACGAGCAGACCGACGCGATCTTGGAGCTCCGTCTCTACCGCCTCGCGAAGCTCGAGATCCTGGTCATCCAAGAGGAGCTGAAGGACAAAAAGAAGCGCGCGGGCACGATCAAGAAGCTCCTCGCCGAGCAAGGCTCGAAGGGCATCTGGGGCATCGTCCGCGAAGAGCTCGAGGTCCTCAACGCGGGCCTCGGCAAGGCCGGCAAGCGCCGCACGATCATCAAGGACGTCGGCGAAGAGGCCACGTTCACCGAAGAGGAGCTCATCATCGCGGAGGACAATCACATCCTCCTCACCCGCGACGGCTGGGTGAAGCGCCAGCGCGAGATCAAAGACCCCGCCGCCACGCGTCTCCGCGAAGGCGACTCCGTGCTCAGCGTCGTCGCGGGCTCGACGAAGGCCACCGTCGTGTTCTTCTCGACGTACGGCACGGCGTACACCTGCCGCATCGCCGACGTCCCCGCGACGACGGGCTACGGCGAGCCGATCCAGAAGCTCTTCAAGATGAAGGACGGCGAGTCGATCATCGCGATGGCCTCGCTCGATCCTCGCCTCGTCGGCAAGCTCGCCGGCGACGAAGAGCACTACCCCGAGACGTACGCGGTCGCCGCGAGCTCGGACGGCAACGGCCTCACGTTCGGCCTCGAGGCGTTCGTCGAGCCGAGCACGCGCAGCGGCCGCCGCTACGCGCGCCTGTCCGAAGGCAAGATCATCATCGGCGTCGAGATCGTGAAGGGCGACGAGACGGTGATCGTCGTCTCGAAGAAGCGCCGCGCGCTCCTCTGCGACATCAGCGAGGTGAAGTACCTCGCGTCGGCAGGTAAGGGCGTGCTCCTGATGAAGCTCGCCGACGACGACGAGCTCCTCGCGATGAAGGCGGCGAAGGACGACCGCGACACGATCGTGGTGAAGACCACGCTCGGCGGCGAGCAGCGCATCAACACCGGTCGCTACGAGAAGACCGGACGTGGCGGCAAGGGTCGCGAGGTCATCACACGCGGCGCCTTCACCGAGGTCGTGCTCGAGCCGCCGGCGGCGCCCGAGCCCTTCAGCACGGACGGCAAGTGACGACCGGCCGTCCATCGCTCCACGGACTTTGCCCGAGAGAAACCTCGAAGAACGGGAAGAAGTAAGCCATGCCGAGTATCCCGCCTCCCCGCCCATCGACTCGACCGAAGGCCAACGCCGAGTACACCGCGAAGGACATTCAAGTCCTCGAAGGGCTCGAGCCCGTCCGCAAGCGACCCGGCATGTACATCGGCGGCGTCGGCAGCGCTGGCCTTCACCACCTCGTCTGGGAGATCGTCGACAACTCCGTCGACGAGGCGATGAACGGCCACGCGACCGAGATCACGGTCACGCTCCACAAGGACGGGTCGAGCATCACCGTGAGCGATGACGGCCGCGGCATGCCCGTCGACAAGCACCCGAAGCACAAGAAGACCGCCGTCGAGATCATCTTCTCCACGCTCCACGCCGGCGGAAAGTTCGAGAGCGGCAACTACAAGACGTCGGGCGGTCTCCACGGCGTCGGCGCCTCCGTCGTCAACGCGCTCTCGACGAAGCTCGTCGCGAAGGTGAAGCGCGGCGGCGCCGAGTACATGATGGAGTTCAAGCGCGGCAACGCGCAGGGCGGCCTCAAGAAGATCGGCCCGGCGCGCGGCAGCGGCACCACCGTCTTCTTCTCGCCCGATCCGACGATCTTTCCGCGCGTCGAGTTCGACCCCGCGACCATCCGCGAGCGCCTCGAGATCGCGAGCTTCCTCCACCGAGGCCTGAAGGTCCGCTTCGTCGACGAAGCGCACCACACCGACGAGACGTTCAAGCACGAGCAAGGCATCGTCGACTACCTGAAGAAGATCGTCGGCGAGCGCGGCAGCAAGGCGATCCACGAGGCGCCGTTCACGCTCTTCAAGGAGAACGGCGCGACCGTCCAGCTCGCGTTCCAGTGGACCGAGTCGACCGACGAGCACGTGCGAAGCTACGTCAACGGCATCCCCACCGGATCCGGCGGCACGCACGAGAACGGCCTCCGCAGCGCCGTCGGCAAGGCGGTCAGGAACTTCGTCGAGACCCACAACCTCACGCCGCGCGGCGTGACGATCGCCGCCGAAGACATCCGCGAGGGCTTCGTCTCGGTGCTCAGCGTGTACGTCGCTGAGCCGCAGTTCCAGGGGCAGACGAAGGATCGCCTGAACAACCCCGAGGTGCAGTCGTACGTCGACGCCGCGGTCCGTCCCGCGCTCGAGCAGTGGCTCAACTCGAACCGCACCGTCGCCGAGCAGATCGTCGCGCGCATCGTCCTCGCGGCGCGCGCACGCGAGGCCTCACGCGCCGCCTCCGCCGCCGTCTCACGAAAGACAGCGACGAGCGGCCGCCTCACGTTGCCTGGCAAGCTGAGCGACTGCGCGAGCCACGCGCGCGAGAAGACCGAGCTCTTCATCGTCGAGGGTGACTCCGCAGGAGGCTCGGCGAAGCAAGGTCGCGATCGCGAGCATCAGGCGGTGCTCCCGCTCCGCGGCAAGGTGCTCAACACCGAGTCGGTCGCGCTCGCGAAGGTGCTCGAGAACAAGGAGCTCGCCGATCTCGTCGTCGCGCTCGGCTGCGGCGTCGGGAAAGACTTCGACATCGGACGTCTTCGCTACGCGCGCATCATCGTCCTCGCCGATGCCGACTCCGACGGGCATCACATCTCGACGCTGCTGCTCACGTTCTTCTACCGGCACATCCCCGATCTCTTGAAGAACGGGAAGGTGTTCGTCGCCGTGCCGCCGCTCTACCGCATCGACATCGGCAAAGAGACGTTCTGGGCCGTCGACGACGCGGACAAGGCGCGCATCCTCAAGGAGAAGAACAAGGAGGAGTCGAAGGTCGAGATCACGCGCTTCAAGGGCCTCGGCGAGATGATGCCGAAGGTGCTCTGGGAGACGACGCTCTCGCCAAAGTCCCGCCGCCTCCTCCGCGTCGAGGTCGCCGACGCGCTCCAGACCGATCGCGTCATCAACGACTTGATGGGCAAGGACCCGTCCGCGCGGTTCACGTTCATCATGGAACACGCGCAAGAAGCCGTCGAAATCGACGTCTGATTCCCGATTTGGTCTGGACGGACCTGTCACCAACTTAGGTGGGATGCGCCCCGTGAGGGCTGCATGTATCTTTGGACGCCCATGAGCCTCCAAGAGCAGCTGAATCGACGCACGATGAGCGCTCGCGACGTCGTGAGCGAATATGCGAACAACACGTCCCTCACGCCCGCGGAGAAGGCGGCGCTCGAGAAGGTGAGCGCGACGGCGAAGGGCAAGCCCATCTTGGACATCGGCGTCGGCGGTGGGCGCACGGTGAAGGGGCTTCGCGCGATCAGCGAGGACTACCTCGGCATCGACTACTCCGAGGAGATGGTCGAGGTCTGCCGGAAGCTCTACCCCGAGGCGCGCTTCGCCCATGCCGACGCGCGCGACATGAAGGACGTGCCGTCGGGATCGATCCATCTCGCTGTCTTCAGCATGAACGGCCTCGCGATGGTCGGTCACGAGGACCGCCTCGCGATCCTCCGCGAGATCCGGCGCGTGCTCGCGCCGGGCGGCCACTTCCTGTTCTCGACGTACAACCTCGCGTCGAGCGACACGACGCGAGGCTTCCAGTTTCCCGACCACCATCTCCGCGGCACGCGTAACCCGGTGAAGCTCGCGCTGCGCTCGGCGCGGTTTGCCCAGCGCGTGGCCGTGCGCGTCATGAATCGACGTCGCTACACACGGCACGCGCAGCGTGGTCAGGGCTACGCGATCATCAACGACCAGAGCCACGACTACGCCACGATGCTCTACTACGTCGACATGAAGACGCAGCACGACCAGCTCGCGGACGCTGGCTTCGATCCCGGCTCCGTGCAGATGTGGGAGCGCTCGGGCCGGCCGACCGACGCGAGCACCACCGACAGCTCGATCACGTTCCTCGTCCGCGCGCGCGCCTAGCGCTAGTGAACGGAGCTGCCGCCGCCGATGGTCTCGACGCTCGCGTCGGCCGCCGAGACAGCGCCTCCGTCGGCCGGGTTGCACGTGACCTTCGGTCGCTTGAGGAACGTGGTGAGGACGTCGCGGCGGTGAGGAAGAAATACCGTCTTCAGCGCAGGTGAGATCGGGAACGCGGGGCCGAAGCCGCCGGCCTCGCTGCCGATCTCGGAGACCTGGACGAAGCCGTTCGAGGACGGCCATGTGAGGTTGCCGCCGAGCGCGCGACCATTCGTGAATTGATGGCAGCCGCCGCAGGACTGCGTCGTCGCGCGATCGACGATCTGCTTCGGCGAGAGCGTGCTGCCGATCTGGGTGAGGCGCGCCTGGATCTTCTGCGCGAAGGCGCCGCTCGGGTTGAAGACGGCCGCGTAGTCGTTCGTGATCGTGGGCGAGTTGAGGCCTGGATCGAAGGACTGCGAGTGGCTCTGCCCCGCGTTGAAGGTGTTGGCGAGGCGCATGCCGAACGTGTTGATGTCGCTCCGCGCGAGGCTCGCGACCTGGCCCACGAAGGCGGTCTGGAAGTCGGCTTTCCGCGCGTCGGTGGTCGCGTCGCTGAAGAGCTGCGGCGCGGGGTTGGTCTTCACCGTCGCGGGGTTCACGCGCAGGGTGCAGGCGCCGGTCGTCGCGTTGCACGTCTTCGCGAGCTTGAACTCCTTGAGGTTCCAGAGCTGTCCGTTCGAGCCGCTCATGAACTGGTTCGATCGGATCTGTCCGCCGGCGGCGCCGTAGTGACTCACCTTGACGACCGGCTCGAAGCCGGCGACGCCGGTGAAATAGAGCTGCTCGAGCCGCGATTTGACCTGCGCCGCGGTCAGCGTGTTGCTCGAGAGGTTCGCCCAGAACTGCGCGATCGGACGGCACGCGTCGATCCCGCACGACGGGTTCGGGTTCGGCATCACCGCCTCGAAGATCACGAGGTTTCGCGAGCGCGTGTTGCCGAACACGATGCGGTACTCGCCGCAGTTGGCGCCGTTCGCCGGCGCGAGGTCGAACCGATTGAAGACGCCGATCGGAAAGACGAACGCGTCGCCGAGCGAATCGAAGGGGTTCGTCTGCGCGAGATCGCCTTCGTTGCGCGGGCATTGCCAAGGAAAGCCATTGAAGCTCGGTACGCCGCTCGTCAACGCGTCGTCGCAGTGAGGTCCGGTCGCGATGCCCTGCGCCTTCGTGTGCTGCGTGTCCCACCATTGCGTGTAGAGCGCACGTGACGTGACGGGGGTGGCGGCTTCGGCGGTGAGCTTGTCGACGACGCGCTTGAACGTGAAGCCCGTAAGGAGCGCCTGATCCGTCACCGCGAACGACTTGCGAAGATCGAGCGGCGCCGCCCCACCGTCTGCCGCCGCCGCGCCGGCTTCGTCGACCGCGAGCCCTGCGCTCTCGGTGTCGAGCGGGGTCGTGGGGTCGACGTCATCGTGCGGATGGTCGTCATCCAAGGAGGCCGTGCACGCGACGAGGGTGCCGAGCGATGCAAAGAGCGCGAGAGAAAGTGTGCGTTTGAGCATGCCGAGAGCTCGTGCATGTTGCGAGCCTGCGAGCGCCCGCGCGTGAAGATCCGCTTTCTCTCGTCGCGAGCGGCGCGCGACGTGACGCCGTGAGGGCGCGTGTTTGTCGTGGGCCACGGTGTGCCGAACGATGACGGCACGCGGCCTTCGCGTCGTGGGAGCGGATCGATCCTGGTTAATCGAGTGTGAACGATTCGATCAACGGCTGGATTTTCGAGTGATCGTATCGATCACGAGGCGCCCGGCCGATGCGTCGTTCTGCTTGCGCCGCGCGCCCAGCTGGGCGAAGGAGAGGCCCACGATGCGTCCCCGAGCCAACGTTCTCGCCACCACGCCCACCGCTCTCCTCGCTGGCCTCGCCATCGCCGGCCTCGCCGCCGCGTGCGGAAGCAGCCCGCCGCCGCCGGCGCCCACGCCGGCGTCGGACTCGACGACGAAGCCAAGCACCTCGGGCGACGCGGGCGCCTCCAGCGCTCCCGCCGCGGCCGGCCCGGACAAGGCGGCCCTCGACAAGCTCACGGCGGAGGAGGCGAAGAGCGGCGCGTGCGATGGCGACCACAAGGCGGCGCTCGAGAAGCTCCTCGACGAGGTCGAGGCGAACGTCCGCGCGAAGAACGACGAGGGCGGCAAGCCTCTCAAGATCGAGTCGTTCACGAAGCGCGTGCAGCCCTTGTCCGAGGCGGCCAAGGGGATCCAGCTCACGCTGAGCGGCAAGGGCACCCAGGTGCACGTCATCGCGTTCTCCTCGAAGGAGGTCTCGCTCGACGTCCTCGCCGGCACGCAAGCGGCGACGACGTTGCGATCGTCCTACCAGCGTGACGTCACCAGCGGCCCGGCGAAGATCGATCTCAAGAAGGTCGGAGGCGCCGTGCCGCTCGAGAGCGACAGCCGGCAGATCGAGATGAAGCCCGGCACGCCGCTCGAGGTCCGTATGCGCGGTCAGGGCTGCGCGGGCGTCGTCGTCTTCTCGAAGAGCTGACCCTTCTTCGCGCCCATCGCGCGGACGAGGACCAGCTGACCCGCCAAGGCGGACAGCACGAGCACCGCAGGGAGCCACACGAAGGGCGGGTAGGTGACCCAGTCGTTCACCTCCGCGGGCCCGAAGCGCATCAGCATCGGCGAGGCGAGGAGCGCGACGACCGCGACCGTCGCCAGCGTCACGAAGGACAAGACGAGCCACCCGCGCGTGAGCACGCGTGCGGCGACGCTCGCCGGTGAGGATCGCACGACGAGCGCGACGGCGATCGCGCTCGCGCCGGTCACGACGTCGTAGTTGTAGCCGGTCCACGTCATCACGTGCGGCATCGTCCCTTCGCTCGCGGCGGCGTGCATGACGAGCTCGAGCGGCAAGCGGAAGCCTTGCACGAGGATGAGGAGCCAGAGCGGCAGCTCTGTGAGCGCTTCACCGACGCGCGACCGCGCGAGCGCGATCCCGCCCGCCAGGATCACGACGAAGAGCAGCGCCATCGGCGGCGGCCGCACATCGAACCGTCGAAGCACGCCCGTCCACGCGACGACGAACGCGAACGCGAGCCAGCCGAGCGCGCCCGACGCAGCCGCGCGAGTCCAGGATGGACGCACGTGCCTCACGCCAAGGCAGAACAGGACCGCGACGAGCAGGGTGACGATCGTCATCCCAACGCTCACCCCCAGCGATGCCGAAGGATGCATGCGCACGCACGTAGGGCGCGAGGCGCAGCTCGGCAATACCCTTCGCCGTCAATCCTTCACCGCCGTGACGAGCGACCGTCGTGTCAGTTGCAGGTGTACGGGCTGTTCGCCGGGAAGCACTGGTTGATCTGCCCCTGGCACGTGAACGCGCCCGAGCAGTCTTTCGGCAAGGTGCAGTAGTTCGTGCAAACGAACGGGCCATCCCCGACGGCGACGCACAAGGAGCCCTCGCACTCGAGGCCCGCGATGCCGTTGCCCGTGGCGGTGCAGCAGGCGCCGATCGGCTTCGTCCCGCGCTCGAATTGCGACGCGGGGATGCACGTGAAGGCGCTCGTGGGCTTGCAGAAGCCGTCGTTGAAGCGCGAGCCGCCGTTGTCACACGTGAAGGCGAAGTCCGGTGGGCGCTCGCAGGTGCTGTTCGACCGGCATGCGTCGAGGCACATCTTGCCCGAGCCGTTGACGTCCTCGCAGTGACGCGAACGGCATTGGTTGTCCGTCTCGCAGCAGTAGCCGCTCGGGAGCGAGCCGTGCGGGCCTGCGCCAAAGCCGGGCGCCGGAGGGTCGCCGCTGTCCTTGCCGCTCGATCCGGACGACCCACTCGACCCGGACGATCCGCTCGACCCGGAGGAGCCGCTCGATCCGGACGACCCGCTGGATCCAGAGGAGCCGAGGGTCGATCCCGAGGACGTCCCGCCGTCACCTTCGGGCGTGGCGGTCTTGAGATCCCCGCATGCGCTCGCGAGCACGAGGAGGGTGGCCGAGGTGGCGGCAGCGACAACGAGGGGGGAGAGACGGTTCGAAGAAGCCAAGGGGCCTTGCTTTTAGCACTTCGAACGCGACGTGCACTCACTCAGGTTGTTCGCGTGTCGCCGGCTCGCAAAACGCTCGCACTCAGGTTGTTCGCGTGTCGGGCGCTACGCGCCCGAAACCATTTTGCTCGCCGGCTCGCAAAAATGCACTCACTCAGGTTTGTTCGCGTGTCGGGCGCTACGCGCCCGAAACCATTTTGCTCGCCGGCTCGCAAAATGCACGCTCGCGTTTTGTCGGGAAATGTTACGCGACGGCGACTTGCTCGGGGCCGCTCGGGCCGCTCGAGCCGGCCTTGCCGACCGGTTGCCCAGCCTTGGCCGCTTCGCTGACCTTGACGCTCACGAGGCGCGAGACGCCGGGCTCGCCCATCGTGACGCCGTGCAGGATGTCGACCATCTGCATCGTCTTCTTGATGTGCGTGATGAGGATGAACTGCGAGCGATCGGTCATGTCTCGGATCGCGTCGCAGTAGCGGCCGACGTTGGCCTCGTCGAGCGGGGCGTCGACCTCGTCGAGGATGCAGAACGGCGAGGGGCGCGTCGAGAAGATCGCGAAGATGAGGCTCACCGCGGTGAGCGCCTTCTCACCGCCGCTCATCAGCTCGATGCTCGAGAGCTTCTTGCCGGGGGGCTGCGCGACGATGTCGATGCCGGTCTCGAGCATGTCCTCGGGGTTGGTGAGCCGGAGCTCGGCGCGACCACCGCGGAACATCTTCGGGAAGAGCTGCTGGAACGTCTCGTTGACGTGGTTGAACGTGTCGGTGAAGAGCTTCTTGCTCTCACGGTTCATCTGCTGGATGGCGCGCTCGAGATCGGCGAGGGCCTTGTCGAGGTCCGCCTTCTGCTCGGTGTAGAACGCGAAGCGCTTCTCGGCCTCTTCGTGCTCGCGCATGGCGTCGAGGTTGACCGAGCCCATGCGATCGATGAGGCCGGAGAGCTCGCCGATACGGCCGCGCGACTCGGAGTCGGGCGGGGGACGCATGTGGTAGTCGCCGATGACGCGACCGAGCTCGAGGCCGCGGAACTTCTCGCGGACGCCGGTGAGCAGGTGGTCCATCGACAGCTCGCGCTCGCGGAGCGCCATCTCGTGCTGCGAGAGCGCGTCCTTGGCCTCTTCGGAGCGCGTGCGGAGGTCTTTGAGACCTGCCTCGCGCTCTTGGAGGTTCGCGCGGAAGGCGTCGAACACCGTGCGCGCTTCGGTCAGGAGATCGTGGGCAGCCGTCGCCGCGGTGCGCGCGTCGCCGAGGCGCTCGCGGTGCTTGACCAACGTGGCGGCGGTCTCGCCGAGCTCGCGTGCGCCCTCACAGAGCTCGCCGTCGAGGCGGCGTGCGCGCTCCGAGAGCTCCGCTTCGCTGCGCGTGAGGCGCTGGAGCGTGCCGCGCGCTGCGGTGAGCTTCTCGCGGGCGCCGGCGAGGGCGACCTTGCGCTCCATGAGGAGCTCTTGCTGCGCCTTGACCTGCTCGCGCCACTCCGTCGCCTTCGTCTCGGCTTCGGCGATCTTGGCGTCGACGCCGGCGAGGTCTTCCCGCGCGGCGTCGAGGATGTGCTGGGCTTCGTTGCGCTCGGCGTCGGCCTCGGCGATCTTCTGGCGAAGCTCCTCGAGCTCGATCGCGACCGCTTCGATGCGCTTCTCGACCTGGGTGCCTTCGGCCTCGGCGTTGCGGAGGTCCTTCTCGGCGTGCACGAGCGCGAGCTCGCTCTGGTGCGCTTGCTGGCGTGCGCGCTCGAGGGCGCCTTGGGTCTCTCCGATTTGCGTGCGGAGCGACTGATGGCGCGCGAGACGCTCGCTGACGAGCGTGTCGAGCGCGCTCACTTGATCGCCGAGCTCGCGCATCTCGCGGCGGACGTCGAGCATGTGCGCGCCGGCGTCTTCGCCGTTGCCGCCCGAGACGCGACCATCGGGGTGGAAGACCGTACCGTCACGGGTGACGATCGGGATCGAGCCGTCGAGGAGGGCCTCGCGCGCGGTGAGCGCGGCGGTGACGTCTTCGACGACGATCGTATCGCCGACGACCGCGCGGACGAGCGCCTCGTCTTCGGGCGCGAAGCGGAGTGAGTCGATGAGGCGGCCGAGCACGCCTTCCGTCGCGGGCAGGGCGCACGAGCGGCCCGCGATGTACGCGGGATGGCGCGCGATGATCGTCGCGCGGCCCTTCTTCGCCGACGCGAGATCCGACAGCAGCGCGACGCCGCGATCGAGATCCTCGACGACGACGTCTTCGAGGTGGGAGCCGAGCAGCGCGGCGAGCGCACCGGTGAGCTCGGCGGGCGCCTCGACGCGATCGGCGAGGAGGCCAGCAAGCGACGCGTCCTTCGTCTCGACGAGCGCCTTCGCGCCTGCGCCGACGCCCTCACGACGCGCATGCATCTCGGCGAGCGCGTGGAGGCGTGAGCGCTTCTTGCTCGCCTCGGCCTTGGCTTCGTCGAGCGACTGCTCGCTGACGGAGATCGCGCGGCGGAGATCGCCGAGGCGCTCTTCCATCTGCGCCTTCTCGTCGGCGCTCGTGACCTTGCCGGTCTTGAGATCTTCGATCGCGAGCGCGAGCTGCTCGGTGCGAGCACGGAGCTCGAGGAGCGCGCCCTCACGCTCTTCGCGCTCGCCGGAGAGCTTCTCTTCGCGCGTGGCCATCTCGGCCTTGCGTCGATCGAAGCCCTCGAGCTTCGCCTCGGAGCTCGCGATCGCCTGCTGCGCCATGCTCATCGCTTGGCGGAAGCCGATGACCTCGCGGTCGGCTTCTTCTTGCGACGCGCTGAGCTCGGTGAGGCGGTTCTCTTCGTGCGCGACGGCGTTCGCGACGCCCGTCTCACCCTCTTCGAGGATCGCGACATCTCCGGCGACGGCGTCACGCTCGGTCGCGAGGGCGGAGGCTTGCTCGGAGATCTCGCGGAGCTCGCCTTCGGCTTGCGCCTCGCGACGGCGGAGCGCCTCGATGCGGTCCTTCGCGCGCTCGATCGCGGCCTCTTCGGCGCGGACCTCGTTGTCGGCCGAGAACGCGGCGGTGTTGGCTTGCTCGAGGTGCTCCTCGGCGGTGTGGGCCTCGAGGCGGGCGGTCTCGAGCTCGGCTTCGCGCGCGGTGAGCGAGGCGCGTGCCTCGTCGGCTTCGAGCGTGAGGCGCTCGACCTCGCTCTGCTCGAGCATGATCCAGCCGCGGAGCTCGAGGAACTTGTGCGAGGCGTCGTGGAGCTGGAGGTCTTCGAGCTCGTTGCGGTACGAGATGTAGCGCTCCGCCTTCGCGGCTTGGCGCTTCAACGACCCGAGGTTGCGATCGATCTCCGAGATGATGTCGCTGACGCGCAGCAAGTTCTGCTGCGTGAGCTCCATCTTGCGCTCCGCCTGCTTTTTGCGGCTCTTGAACTTCGTGATACCGGCGGCCTCTTCGATGAGGAGGCGGCGATCTTCGGGCTTCGCGCTGACGATGAGGCCGATCTTGCCCTGCTCGACGATCGAGTAGGCCTTCGTGCCGACGCCCGTTCCGAGGAAGAGATCGGTGATGTCCTTCAGGCGGACGGGGGTCTTGTTGATCAGGTACTCGCTGTCGCCCGAGCGGTGGAGGCGACGCGTGACCGCGATCTCAGCGTAGTCTTTGTATTCGATCGGGACGTCGACCGGGTCGTCGTTCTCGAAGGTGAGGGTGACCTCGGCGAAGTCTGCGGGCGAGCGCGACTCCGAGCCGTTGAAGATCACGTCCTCCATGCTGCGACCGCGCAGATGCTTGGCGCTTTGCTCGCCCATGCACCACCGGATCGCGTCGACGATGTTGGACTTGCCGCAACCATTTGGGCCAACGATGCCCATGATGGCGTGCTCGAAGTTCACGACGGTTCGCTCGACGAACGACTTGAACCCGCAGAGCTCGAGGCGCTTGATCTTCATGCGTCGCTTCGTGTTCCTTCGGAGGGTGGTATGCCCTTCGACGTGGACCGGACGTACCGCGCAAAACGCGATGGCGCCAGGTGGCTTTTCCCCAACTTGATAACGGGTTGCTAAGCGGGGCTACGTAAAGGGAAGAAATGGCCATAGGAAGGACGTCATGTCACTTCACATAAGGTCACTGTTCAGTGGTTACGCCTGAACGCACGCGCACGCAAGCAGGAAAAATGTGTTCAGCGGATTTTCACGTGAAAACCGGGATTTAGCTGCCGATGAAACGAATTTTGAAAGGCAAATTTTCGGCAAAATTGCCTTGGAGCGCCAGCCGCCAGCGTCTGTGAAACGGGTACCTGAACAAGCCGTTTTCACGCCAGGCCACGAACCAAGAAGAGCTTGACGGCGTGCGCCAAAAGGCACACTTGGAGCGGTACGAAGAAGAGGACCTCGGTCCTCGCGAATGGATGTTCAAGAAATGCCGACCTACGAGTACGTCTGCACCGACTGCAAAAACCAATGGGAAGAGATCCAAAAGATCTCCGAGGACCCGATCCAGGTCTGCCCGAAGTGCGGAAAGTCCACTGCCAAGCGCCAGATCAGCGGCGGCAACTTCATCCTGAAGGGCGGTGGCTGGTACGCCGATCTCTACTCGTCGACGCCCAAGGGCGGCGGTGGTGAGAAGGGCGGAGCGGCAAACGGGGCGGGCACGAGCACGACCACCGAGGCGAAGCCTGCCGAGAAGAAGGCCGAGAGCACGGCCCCGAAGGCCGACACGAGCAAGTCGTCAGGGTCGTCGGGAAGCGGCGGCGGAAGCAGCTCTTCGTCGTCCTGAGTCGCCGAAGACGAGCGACCGCACCTCCGGCTCTGCTACTCCCAGCGCGCGGGCGAGCTGCGCATAGACGGCGTCCATCAAGCGCCGCGGCTCGTCGCGTTCGGTCCTTCCGTCGCGTCGCAGCGCGAGCTCACCGCGCGCGAGTCGGTGGAAGAGAACGATCGCCTGCATCCATCGCGGCACGTGCGCGAGATCGGGATCGCCGCCGGTCACGTGACGATCGACCGCCGTCGTGATCGCGAGGATGCGCTCTTCGATCTCGGCGAGCGGGAGCGTGTCGAGCTCGCGGAGGGCTCCGGGGAACTCGGCGGCGAGCGCGCGCATCTCCGTGCGGGGGTTCGGCTCGACGAACGACGGATCGACGCGCGCGCGTTCGTGCGCCCGTCGAAGATGGAGCATGCGTTCGTATTTGCCGCGGAGATCACGGAGATCGCCGGTCGTGACCTTCACGTGACACCTCTCTTCCAGCACACCCCTCGAATCGAGCTATTCTAAGTGTACATGAGCGACAAACGTCGTGAGGTCGATGAGCTCCGCCAAGAGATTGGCAAGGTCGATTTGCAGCTTCTCGCGTCGCTCGAGCGACGGGCGAAGCTGTCGAAGCGCATTGGTGAGCTCAGGAAGTCGCTGACGCTGCCGACGGGCTTGCCCGACAAAGGGCAAATCGAAGAGCTCGTCTCGAAGACGGCCGGCGACATCCCGCAGGCCGCGCTCCGCGAGATCTTCCGCGAGATCTTCGCGACCTGCTTCTCGCTCGAGCAGCCCGTCGTGGTGTCGTATTGCGGCCTCGATGGCGGCTTCGCTCACGCCGCCGCCCGGAGCCGCTTCGGCGTCGCCGCCGAGTACCTGAGCACCGAGACCGTCACCGCCGCGATCGAGGAGGTCACGAGGCAGCGCGCCAACTACGCGATCGTCCCGTTCGAGACCAAGGCCGACGGCCTCCTCCAATCGACGATCGCCGCGCTGACGGACAGCGAGGTGAAGATCGTCGGCGCGTTCGAGGTCGTCGTGAACCTCCAGCTCGCGAGCAAGGCCCAGAGCTTCGCCGAGATAGAGAAGGTCTACGCCGTCGCGAAGGATCGCGCCCACTGCACGCGGTTTTTGGCCACCGAGCTCCCCGGCGCGCAGGTGCTCGACGTGAAAACGCCGCTCGGAGCGTGTCAGCTCGCGGCCGCCGACCCGCGCGCCGCCGTCCTCATTCACGAGGGGTTCACCGCCGAATTCTCGCTCGAGATCATCAAGCGCAACGTGCGCGACGACGGTGATGAGCGCGTCCGCTACGCCGTCGTCGGCAACCGGCCGTCGAGCCGCACCGGCAGCGATCTGACGGGCCTCGTCTTCGCGGTCAACGACTCACCCGGCGCCCTGCACGAGATCCTCAAGCAGTTCGCCGAGCGCGGCGTCAACCTCACGAAGATTCAGTCGCGCCCCACGCCCGGCGAGAGCTGGCAGTACCTGTTCTTCATCGAGGTCCAAGGCCACGCCACCGATCGCTCGATCATCGGCGCGATCGAAGAGGTCCGCCGCCTGTCGAAGTTCTTCAAGGTGCTCGGCTCGTACCAGCTGACCTAGCGCGACGACGGAAGACGGCGAAGACGGCGTCGTTACGTAAGGGCGAGACATCCTCGGCGTTGGTCAGGTAGGCTCGCGCGCCTATTGCACATGAAACGACGCGGCTCCCTCCTTCTCCTCCTCATCCTTTCCATCCTTTTCATCGCGTGCGGTGACAAGAACAAGGACGCCAAGGCGCCGCTCCAGGACACCGGGATGGATGATGCGTTCGCGCTCCTGCCTGGAAACGCGATCGCCGTCGGGACGGTCGACGCGCGCGCGTTCTTCGGCAGCGCGACGTTCGGCGCCGATCTCGCGAAGCTCGTCGAGAAGTACATCCCGCTCGGCCAGGAGGCTGGTTTTCAGGCGTCGCGCGACGTCGATCGCGTCACGTTCGGCAGCTACTCGTACCAGGGCGTCGACGCCGCGGCCGTCATCATCGGCCGGTTCGACGAGGCGAAGATCAAGGCCGTCGCCACCCAGCACACGCCCACGAAGGGCGGGGGAATGCTGGTGCTCTCGCAATACGCAGGGCGCGATGTGTACACCGTCAACAACGTGGGCTTCACGATCCTGAGCCCCACCAAGGCGATCGCGGGCACCGAGAGCGGCATTCGCCGCGTCCTCGAGCGCATCAAGGACAACCGCGTGAAGCGCGACATCGCCAAGTGGATGATCGAGACATGCGAGACACCAGGCGCCGCCGCGGCGGTCGCGGGTGACTTCGCGACCCAGCCGTTGCCCGCCGAGGCACTCCGCCAGCTGCCGATCCCGTTCCTTCAGACGATGAAGGCGCTCCGCGTCCTCGTGACCTTCAAGGATCCCGGCATGCAGATCGCGGGCAGCCTCACGTACCCCGACGGCCAGGCCGCGCTTACGGCCTCCGAGCAGGTCAAGCAGGCCGCTAGCATGTCGAAGTGGCTCTCGCTCATCGGCATCAAGGTGCAGAACGTCGACATCAAGACGGAGAAGAGCGACGTCCAGGTGAAGCTCGAGGTCGACGACCAGTCGCTCCGCCAGCTCGTCGCGTCGGCCCCGCAGTGGATCGGTCAGTGACGTCCTGCCAGTGACGTCCTGCCACTTCGTGGATGCCTCGCGGATCGTCAGCTAGGATCCAGGGCGATGTTCTTCCGCAAAAAGCAAAACACGGGCGTTGAGAAGGCGGCGATGGCGCTTGCGGCGGCGGGCGGGGCTGCGCACGCCGCGTTCTTCGCGATGTTCGCGTTGCGCGTGATCGGTCGCGACGGCTTTGGCACGATCGGGTGGGCGATCCTCGCGCTCCTCGCGGCAGCGGGGATGGGCCTGAACATGCTCGGCTACTTCCTCATCAAGCGTGGCGAAGGCCCGCTCCGTCGTTGGGGGTTCATGTCGGTGGCCGCCTCCACGCTCCTCGCCGGGCTGCTCCTCGGCATCGCGTCCTGGACGGGCTGACGCTCGCGCATCGATCTCGTATCGTTGAACCATGAGAGCCATGGTCGGGTCGCTCGCGTGCGCGGTCCTCATCGTCACCGCGTGGGCATGTGGAGATGACGAGAACCCGGCGGGCGGTCCGAACGGATCGTCGTCGGGATCGTCGGGATCGTCCGGCTCCTCCGGGTCGTCGGGATCGAGCGGCAACGGCGGGCCGATCGACGGCGGACCCACCGTGCCCGGCGTGCCCACGTGCGCGGCCGCAGGCGGCGGGGCGACGGTGAGCCTTCCGACGCTCATGAAGAAGCTCGACGACGACGGCGACGAAGCATGGCTGTCATCGCCTGCGATCGTCGACCTCGACAACGACGGCAAGCCCGAGATCGTCGTGGCGCGCGGCCAGCGAGTCTATGCGTGGCACGCCGACGGAAGCCGCGTCTTCACGTACAGCACCGGCAAAGATCGCATCTGGGCGAGCCCGATCGTCGCGAACTTCACCGGCGACGCGAAGCTCGAGATCGCCGTCGCCGCGCGCGACTCCGCGTTCTTGATCGACGCGACCGGCAAGGCGATCAATGGCTTCCCGAAGCTCTGGGGAGGCAGCGAATCACGCACGGTCGCTGCCGGCGATCTCGACGGTGACGGCGCGCTCGACCTCGTCATCGGCGCGCGCAACGGCGAGGACATCGTCACCGCGTTCCACGCGAACGGAAACGAGGTCGCAGGCTTTCCTCCGGTAAAGAGCGGCGTCTCGGGATGCACACCCGGTCCGTGCTACTTCGCGGGGCTCTACGACCAGAACGTCGCGATCGGCGATCTCGACAAGGACGGCAAGCAGGACCTCGTGATGCCGCACGACAACGCGTACGCGACGTTCTTCAAGGGCACCGGCGCAGTGTTCGACTCGAACGCGATGTACGCGAAGAGGCCGAAGACGGCCGGCGTGCGCTACCTCCACAATCTCGACGAGGCGAAGCAGGGCTACGCGAACGACGAAGAGACCGGCCTCCAAGCGCATTTCACGAACACGCCTCCGGCGATCGCCGACATCGACAAGGACGGCACCTACGACGTCGTGATGGTCGGCAGCGTGCAGAACGCCGCGCAGACGAACCGCCTGCAGGGCGTGGGACTCTGGGCGCTGCACTCCGACGCCTCGCGGCTCACCGGATGGGAGTCGCCGTTTCACGTGCCCACGTACGTGCTCGGGCTCGCCGATGGTTGGGCCAAGAACGTCGACCCGCCCGACCCCGAGCAAGCCGGCGCCGAGAACCTCGTCGGGCTCACGAACCAGGTCACCGTCGCGGACATCGATCCGAAGCCGGGGCTCGAGATGATCTTCGCGGGCTACGACGGCAAGATCCATGCGGTCGCGGCGGACAAGTCCGAGCTCTGGTCGACGCCGTACTCGACCGACGGACGCGCGTTGACGGCCGGCCTCGTCGTCGCCGATCTCTCCGCGGACGGCGTCCCCGAGATCGTCTTCTCGACGTACTCGATCGATCCGAACGGCGGCGCGCTCTACGTGCTCTCGTCGAAGGGGCAAGAGCTCCACAAGGTCCCGCTGCCCACCCGCGGATCGATGGCGGTGCCGACGATCGGCGACGCAGACGGTGACGGCACGCTCGACATCGTCGTTCCGATCAAAGGCCTCTACAAAGGCGGCGGCAAAGACAACACGCACATCTACAAGGTCGATGGCGCGAAGCCCAACTGCGTCCTCTGGCCGACGGGTCGCGCGAACTACCTCCGCAACGGCTGGGTTCCGTAAGCCTCGTTCACCAACGCCCGAACGAAGAAGCACTTCCCAACGTCCTCACGAAGTTGGAGTAGAGTGACTCGTCATGAGCACGCTCGTCGTCCATCCGCTTGCGGGTACGCCGCTCGTCGGCAGCGTCCCGGTCCCAAGCGACAAGAGCATCGGGCATCGCGCGCTCCTCTTCGCGTCGCTCTGTGAGGGCGAGTCGACGATCTCGAGCTTCTCGCACGGCGAGGACAACGTCTCGACCGCGAACGCGATGCGCGCGATGGGCGCGACGATCGAGGACGTCGACAAGACGACGCTCAAGGTGAAGGGCACCGGCCTCTTTGGGCTCCGTGCGCCGAGCGCGCCGCTCGACTGCGGCAACTCGGGGACGACGATGCGCCTCTTGACCGGCATCCTCGCCGCGCAGACGTTCCGCGCGACGCTCATCGGCGACGCCTCGCTCACCCGGCGGCCGATGATGCGCGTCGTCGCGCCTCTCCGCGCGCGTGGCGCGGTGATCGAGGGCACGCCGCACCCGAAGAAAGAAGGCGACCTGACGCCGCCGCTCGTCGTCGGGCCGCTCCCGAACGGCAAGGAGCTCACCGAGCTCGAGTACACGTCGCCGGTCTCGAGCGCGCAGGTGAAGAGCGCGATCCTCCTCTCGGGCCTCTATGCGCACGGCACGACGTGGTTTCGCGAGCCCACGCTCTCGCGCGATCACACCGAGCGGATGATGCACGCGCTCGGTGTTCCGCTTCGCGCCGTCGGCACCGCCGTCGAGCTCGATCCGGCCGGGTGGAGGGGAAAAATGGAAGGCTTCACGATCGACATCCCGGGCGACGCCTCCGCCGCTGCGTTCCTCGTCGTCGCCGCGAACATCACCGAAGGCTCACGCGTCACCGTCCGCGGTGTCGGGACGAATCCGACGCGCACGGGCCTGCTCGAGATCGCTCGTCACATGGGCGCAGGGCTCGAGGTCGTTCCGCAAGGCGAGCAAGCCGGCGAGCCGGTCGCCGAGATCAGCGCGTGGTACCAGGATCTCCGGGGGACGTTGATCGGCGGTGAGCTCGTCCCGCGCGCGATCGACGAGATCCCGATCGCGTGTGCGCTCGCGGCGCGCGCCCATGGCGAGACCACGATCCGCGACGCCGAAGAGCTCCGCGTGAAGGAGAGCGACCGCGTCGCGACGATGGTGCACGTGCTTCGCTCCTTCGGCGTCACATGCGAGGAGCTGCCCGATGGCATGGTCATCCAGGGCAAGCGCGACGCGTTCACCCCAGCCACGATCGAGAGCCGTGGTGACCATCGCATCGCGATGTCGGCGGCGGTGCTCGCGCTTCACGCGAGCGGACCCTCGCGCATCACGGACTGCGATTGCATCGCGACGAGCTTCCCCCGGTTCGTCGGCACCCTGCGCGCGCTCGGCGCGCGCATCGACGTGGAGTGAATGGGCACGTGAGCACGAACACGAAGCGAGTCTTTCCTCGAAGCATCCCGCCGGTCGCCTTGCGCGACAAGCCGCCCGAGCAGGCGTCGCCGCCCGACAACGAGTGGCCGCTCAACCCGGACGACTTCGCCGCGTACTACCGCTTCGCGCCCGCGGCGCTCACCTTGCGTGAATGCCTGCGCCTTCGCGCGGTGAGAAAGCACGACCTCGAAGAGCCGATCCTCGACATCGGGTGCGGTGACGGGCTCTTCGCGCGGCTCGCGTATCCGTCGAAGCAGATCTGGGGCATCGACATCAACCCGCTCGAGATCCGCCGCGCGCAAGCGACCGCCAGCTACAGCACGCTCGTGTGCGGGAGCATCACCGACGTGAGCTTGCCGCCTGGCTTCTTCAAGAGCGCCGTCGCCAACTGCAGCCTCGAGCACGTACCCGCGCTCGACGACGCGCTCCGCAACATCCGTACGTCGCTCGCGGTCGGCGGGCAGTTCATCGCGATCGTCCCGACGCCCACGTGGACGCGGCTGCTCGCCGTCCCGTCGATGCTCCGCGCCGTCGGCTTGCCCACGCTCGCGCAGGCCTACGGAGAGGGGCTCGATCGCGTCTTCCGCCACATCCACCTCTACGACGAGGCGGAGTGGTCGCGCCGGCTCGTGCAAGCCGGCTTCGAGGTGAAGAGCATCGAGACGCTCACGAGCCGGCGAAGCTCGTGGATGTTCGACGTGCTGCTCTATCCGTCGCTCGTCGGCTGGGTCGTCAAGAAGATGACCGGACGTTGGGTCGTCTCACCGGCCTTACGAAACCTCACCACGGACATCACGCGGCTCATGTTGAACGCGCTCGCGTCGCAGGTCGACGACCGAGACGAAGGCAGCGAGTTCTTGATCCGCGCCGAGGCCCGGCCCGACGCGCTCTCGAAGTAGCGTCAGGTCGCGCCCGCTCGTCGCTGGCGCCATGCGGCGAGCGCGCGGCGTGCTTCGTCGAAGAAGCAGAGCGCCGCGAAGAGCGGGACCCCGAAGAGCAGCGGCCAGTGGGCGCCAAAGCCGCTCGTCGCGAGGATCGCGTGCGAGCCGCTCGGCACGCGGACGGCGAGGAACCCGGGCGCGACGAGGCGCGCCGGCGTGGTGACGCCGTCGACCTTCACCGTCCACGACCGAAACGCGGAGACGCGCACGACCACGTCGACCGGCGCGGAGGACGACACGGTCGCCTCGACCTTGCCCGGCGCGCGCTGCTCGCTCGCGGGCTCGACGACCTTGGCGCCGGTCGCGTCGCACTCGCCTTGGGGCTCTTCGCTCACGACGACGGGCGCGTTCGGATCGCGGTCGATGACGAGCTCGACGAACGTCGCCGGTGAGATCAGCTTGTTCATCAGCGCGTCGTCGACGAGATCGTGCTCGAGCTTGTCTCGAAGCGACTCGTTTCCTCCGCGCCACACCTCGCGGACGCAGCCGGCGCCGACGAGCCTCGTCGTCGCCGCGGTGTTCTCGAGGAGATCGATCTCTTTGTCTTCGTGAAGCACGCGCCAGCCGTCGGGCGTCTTTCGCCTGGACGGGTCCGGCGAAAAGCGGAGCAGGTAACGCACGCCGAGGTGCTCCGCGCGCGCCGCCGACCCCGCGGCGTCGGGCTTGATCTGGCGGTACGCGACCCAATGGACGCCGACGTGCGCGCCCGCTCCGCCCGTCACGCCGATCGGACCGGAGACCGCGAGCTCCATCGCATCGCCTTGGCCGCAGGCGTTCCACGGCGAGTTGTCGGTGGGCTCGTACGAGGTTCGGTCCGGCGCGAGCTCGGCGAGCCACGATCGGATCGCGTCGTGGGTGTAGCCGCGCGGCGTCTGGGGACCACATGGCTCGGCCGCCGTCGTCGCGAGCCGTGTGTCGAGCTTCTTGGCGTCGTCGACGCGGCTTGGGAGCGCGAAGACGCAGAGCAGCGCGGCGATCCCGAAGCCGAGATGGTCGAGCGCCTTCGCGCACAAGACGTACGGACGCGCCGTGACCTTCGAGAACGCCGACGCGAGCGGCGCCGCGCCAGTCTCGAGCGCGACGACGAAGAGCGCGCCCGTCGCGATCGGGATGAGCGCGAGCATGCGAAGCGGCTGGAGGAACGAGAGCAGCGTCACCCAAGGCTGGCCCGCGCTGCCGAGCGAACGCCCGCTCACGCTCCCGGCGATGACGATGAGCGCCGCGACGAGCGCCGCGCGAGCGACCGGACGCCGGACGGCGCGGAGCGCGAGGGCGAACACACACGCCGCGCCGATCGCGGTGAGGATCGGGGTCGAGCGACCGAGATCGAGCAGGTCGCCGTCGACGAACCACCACGCGAGGCGGTCGGCGCCGAAGCCGTAGCGCCGCCACTCGCCGTTCGGGGGCCATCCAAACGGGATCTGCAGGCGAAAGCCGAAGATGTAGAGCGACGCGCCCACGACCACGGTCGCGAGCGACGCGCGCACGACCCGTAGGGCCGATCCGCGATGTAGCGTGATCGCGACCGCCGGCACCATCACGATGAACGTCACGATCGCGAGCTGCGGGTGCGTCATCATCGCGAGCCCCGCGAACGCGACGGCGGCGCGCGGACCGCCCCGCGCCAGCGACGCCGCGAGCAAGATGCAGCAGGGCGTCCCGATCGCCTGCGAGAGGAGGCCGCCCATGAAGAACACGTCGAAGCCGCCGACGAACGAGCTGTACGGCGAGACCCACGCGATCACGAGCGCGCCGGCGAGGCTCGATCCGATCCGCGCGCCGCACCGGAGCGCGCCGGCATAGAAGGCGAGGGGAGTGGCGAGGATGGCGAGCGCGCCGGCGATGTTCGCGGCTTGCACGGGCGTGAAGCCGAGCTTGATGAAGAGCGCGACGACGAGCCACGTCGCCGGTGGGTAGTGGTGGCCGAACGGAAAGCCGCCCATGTAGCTCTCGATCCAGTCGTGCGGCAGCCCCTGGCGCGCGATGTCGGCGGCGATGCGCGCGTGCGTCATGTCATCGCCATGGAACGTCGCGCGATGCCCGCTCACCCACGGCATGAGGAAGAGGAGCGGGACGAGCGTGGCCGCGAAGACGGCGACCGCGCCGAGCCACGCGCGTCGCCTCTCGACGCGCGACGAGAAGGCGACGGCGCCGGAGGGCTCGAACAGCGCCGCGTCCTTTGCGCGAAGCCTGAGCGCCGCGAACGCGAGCGCGAGGACGATCACACAAAAGAAGCCAGCGAGCACCGCATCGCGGATGCTATCAGTTTGAGCTGTTCGTGAGCTTTCAATGAGCGAAAGCAGCAACAAGAAGGACACCGCCGCGGCGCCGTATTTCGTGAATCACGATCGCCGCCTTCGGTTCCCGTGGTCGCTCTACCACGGCGATCTGATGCAGCGGCTCGCGAGCAGCGTGCGGTCGCTCCCGCGCCGCCAAGACGGGAGCCCGCCGCGTGTCTTGATCGTTGGATGTGGCCTCGAGCCCTTTGTCGAAGGCGCGCCAAGCGCGACGTACTTCGGGGTCGATCTCGATCCGGGATCGATCCAGACGTGTCGCGAGCGCTTCCCCGAGATGGCCGATCGCCTCGAGGTGTGCCCGAGCCCCTACGAGCTGCCGTCCGCGCCGCCGTTCGACGAGCGCTTCGACGCGATCGTCGCCAAGGAGGTGATCGAGCACCTCGAGGACCCGACGCGCTGGACGCACATGCTGACGTCGCGCCTCGCGCCTGGCGGGATGCTCCTGCTCACGACGCCCAACTACGGCACGTTCTCGACGCTGCCGCTCCTCGAACGGACGGTGCTCGAGGTCGTCGCGCGCCTCGACGGCTACTCGCGAAAGCACATTCACCCGAGCCGCTTCGATCGCAAACGGCTCGAGCGGCTCGACGTCGGCAGCGACGTGAAGCTCGTCGGGGTCAACGCGACCTGGACCCGCTGGGCGCTTCTCGGCCGATGGCAAAAACGCCGTTGAAATAGGCCAAATCGAGGCAACTCGCCAGAGCCAAGGAGCAATCCAGCTCCTCCGGTCGTAGGATCGAGGAGGATGCGGCTCCTCCCCACGATGGTCTTCGCGGCGCTCGGTTTGGTGACGCTCGCGATGGTCGCGTGCGAGCCACCGCAGCCTGATCCGAGCATCGGCAGCAGCTCGTCACGGAATCGCAAAGACGCCGGGAGCACGGCGGACGAAGAGACCGTGGCGCCGGTCGACGCGAGCGCAGCGGCACCAAAAGGCGACGGCGGCAAGATCAACAAGGCGCCGTGCGGCCTCGCGAGCGCGGTCGAGGACACGAGCGGAACGGTCACGTGCAAGACGGGCGCCGGCGCTCCGCCGAACAAGAACGGCGGCACGCCGCTCGACGGGACGTACAAGCTCACCGAGTGCTCCTTCTTCGACGGACCGGTCGAGAAGCCGTCATCGAAGGGCATGATCCGCGTCACCGGCGACGTGATCGAGTACCTCGACGACCTCGGCTACCTCGGCGGCGCGTTTCAGGTCGAGGGCACCACGCTCAACATCTACGCCGATTTGTGCGATCCGCCGGGCGCCACGGCGTCGACTCCCACGCTCTCGTTTGGCTTCACGATCGATGGAAACGACATCGTTCGCGTGCGTGACAACGCCGGATCGGCGATTCGCGTTCTGCGCTTCAAAAAGCAGTGATAACAGAAGGGCGTGAGCAGCCGCCCCGACAGCACCCCGAACGAGACCAAGCGAAAGCCCATCGTCGCGATCGATGGACCTGCAGGTGCCGGTAAGAGCACCGTCGCGCGCAAAGTCGCCGAGTCGCTCGGCTACGTGCTCGTCGACACCGGCGCGATGTACCGCGCCGTCGCGCTCGCGGCCGCCCGCGCCAACGTCCCCTGGAACGACGGCGAGCGCGTGGGCGCGGTCGCGCGTGGCATCGTCGGCGCGTCCTCGCTTCGCTTCGAGCGTGATCCCGCGCGCGGCATCCGCGTGCTCCTGGCGGGGGAAGACGTCTCCGAGGCGATCCGCACGCCCGACATCGCGCAGGGCGCGAGCACGGTCTCCGCCCATGGCGACGTTCGCTCCGCGCTGCTCGACATGCAGCGGCAAGCTGGAAAGCTCGGCGGCGTCGTGCTCGAAGGTCGCGACATCGGCACCGTCGTGTTCCCCGAAGCCGAGGCGAAGTTCTTCCTCACCGCGAGCGCCGAGACGCGCGCGAAGAGGCGCCACGAAGAGCTCGTCGCGAAGGGCCAGAACGTCACCTACGACGAGACGCTCGCCGAGGTGAAGGAGCGCGACGCGCGGGACTCGGGCCGCGCGGTCGCGCCGCTGAAGCAAGCCGACGACGCCATCCTCGTCGACTCGACCGCGATGGATGTCGAGGCCGTCGTCGCGGCGATGCTCGCGCGCGTCCGTGAGATCGCCTCGAAGTAAGCGCGCGCCATGGCCACGTCGAAGAAGGCCCTCTACGCGATCCTGTTCACGCTGGCGCTCCTTGCGTGTGGCGCGTGTGGAGCGCCGCCGCCACCTCCGCCGTCTCCTCCCACGCCTTCGCCGCAGTGGGCCGACGCGCTCGAGTCGCCCGACATCTACGCGGTGATTCGCGTTCAGAAGCTGAAGCGCGACGCCGTGTACGGGCAGTTCTGGCAGACGCTCATGCGCGTCGCGGAGGCCCGCGGCTTCACGCGCGGCGCTTCGATGGTCGAGGCGCTCTCTGGCTCGGACGAGGTCGTCATCGGCATCGCGCGCGGAAACGACGCCTTGCTCGCGCTCCGAGGTGTTCCGGCGAGCCTCGATCCCGCGACGATCAACGACGGCGCAGGTCACCCGCTCTTTCACCTCGTCAACGAACGAACGAAGGTGCCCGAATACGAGCTGTCCGATCGCAAGAGCGCCGACGCGAGCGCCGGCGCCGTCTTCGTGCTCCCCGATCGAACGTGGGTCGGGACGCTCGGCGACGCGCGAGGCCGAGCACGGCAGGTCTTTGCGTCGCCCATCCAGCGGCCCGCGCCCAAGGTCGACGCCGACGCGCTCCTCGCGGTCCGCCTCAGCGGAAAGCTGACGCGCATGTTCGAGCGCCACCCGCTCTATGGCCCGCTCACGAAGAAGCTCTCGACCACCACGTTCGCGCTGAAGCCCGGCAAGCAGGGGCTCGTGATCGGCCTCGAGTATGCCGACGCCGACGCGACGGCGTGGGGTGAGATGCAAGCGAAGCGCTTGGTCGCCGACCTCGTCGCGAAGGACGAGAAGCGCTTCGCATGGCTCAAAGAGGCGAAGGTCGCGTACGAAGAGAACACCGTCTTCGTCCGCGTGGCGCTTCCTCCGCGGCTCCTCGAGGAGCTGCCAAACGCATCGGGCAGCGATTTCGGCTTCTGAATCGGCGGCCTGCGCAGCACGCATCGCGTCATGCGCATCGCTGCATTCCCGTGCGTGCGAACGCGCCGACAGAGAGATTGCGCGCGCATTCGAGGTAACGCACACTGCGCCGATGCGTAGCCTTCTCATTCCGTCCTTTGTCTTTGGTCTTTCCGTCGTCGCCGTCGTCGCCTGCAGCAGCAGCGACAGCACAGGCACGAACGGCTCCTCATCGGGTACGTCCGGAAGCACGAGCAGCGGCGGCAGCTCGGGATCCACGCCGGTCTCGGCCTCCGACTGCAACAGCGCATGCTCGTCGAAGGCTAGCCAGTGCGGCGCGTCGGCGGCGCAAGCCACGCAAGCCTGCAGCAACCTCTGTGCGTCAGCGACCCAAAGCCAGCTCACATGCCTCAACGCGAAGTCGTGCGCCGAGCTCAGCGATGGCAGCTTCGAGACGATCTGTCCGAAGGACACCGGATCGAGCAGCGGCTCGAGCGGATCGAGCGGCAGCAGCGGATCGAGCGGCGGCGGCAAGAAGGCACTCGGCGACGCGTGCACCTGCGCGGGCGTGTCGGGCGGCTCGGAAGGCCTCTGCAGCGGCACCTCGGAAGAGTGCGCGAGCGGTCTCTCCTGCATCTACGCCGGCGGAAGCAACGGCAAGGGCAACTGCTACGCCTCGAGCTGCTGCGACAAGACCTCGGCGTGCGATAGTGACAGCTCGCTGCTCAAGGCGTGCAGCCAAGGCACGTGCAAGCGCGCCGCGATCGGCTGGTACTGCGGGAAGTAACCTCGCTACCACCCACGCGCACGATCATGTCCGAGCGAGACGTGATCGTGCGGCCGTGCGCGTTTCTGCGGTCGAGCTCGGAACAAATGCGGGCGTTCAGGCGTCCGATGCTCGATGACCGCCAAGCATCGCCTGTTGTCGTGTGTCCTCACCGTGGTCCCGATCGCTTCATCCTTCGTCACGTCTGCGCCGAGCGCGCTCGCGTGTGGGAGCGCTGTCTTTCACGATGTCGACGCTGCCGCACCCAAGCTCGCGCGGGCGCAGCTCGCGCTCGAGGAAGGCGACTACCGCGAGGCGCGGCGGCTCGCGGCGATGTCGGCGAGCGGCGGCCGGGCCGATTGGCTGTGGGCGATGAGCTACGTGCGCGACGAGAAGGCGAGCCAGACGCAGCTCGAGTCCGCGGTCGAGACGCTTCGCGGTATCCACGCGCGCCGCGGCGCGCACGACGTCGTCACGCGCGTCGACCTCGGCGAAGCGCTGACGCGGATCCACACGCGCGACGCGCAGCGCGAGGCGCTCGAGATCCTCGAGCCGCTCGCCAAGGCCGACCTCGTCGGGAGCCCGCACGCCTACGCGCAGCTCGTCCGTGTGGGGAGCAGCCTCGGCGTTCGGGTCACGTCCTTCCGTCGCTGCCGCGAGATGGCGGACGACAAATCGCTCTGCACGACGGGGTTCATCGAGGAGGCGCGGTCGCAACGCTGGCGCTCGACCCACGTGTGGGGAGAGCGCTTCTTCAACCTGCTCGCCCTGGCGGCGATCGGGGGCGTCGTCAGCTCGGGCGCCCTTATTTTTGCCCGTCGAAAGCGTCGCGCGGCCGCCCTGGCGGCGTTCGCCGACTGACCTGACGGCGGCAAGAAAACGTTGATGTTTCCCGCGCGCCAAAGGGTCGTGGGAGCAGGGGCCAAAACCCCCATCGAACGCCCGCTCGCGCGAGGAAGCTCGGCCCTTTGACTCTGTCGGGGCACTGAGCTAACACCCGGACCCCCTTCGGATCTTTGGCTGCTTCCTCACAACCGTGAGGCGTTCGGCTCACGGGTTCTGGGGGAGAAGGCGTCTGCTCCAATCATGGCAGCGGACGAAACGAGGTTCGATCAACATCACATGGCAACAGAAACCGTAACCGAGAGCGGAGGCATGGACTCCTTCGCCGCTTTGTTCGAAGCATCCATCTCTGGTGGAGACTTCGGCAAAGAAGGAGAAATCGTCCAAGGCACCGTCGTAGCGGTGCAACGCGACAACGTCATCATCGACATCGGCGGCAAGAGCGAGGGCATGATTGCTCTCTCCGAGTTCACGGACGCCACCGGCGGAGTCACCGTCAAAGCCGGTGACCGCATCGACGTCTTCATCGAGAGCCGCGAGAACGACGACGGCCTGGTCACGCTTTCGAAGGAGAAAGCGGACAAGATGAAGGTGTGGGATGAGATCTCCGGCGCGTGCGAACGCGACGAGCTCATCGAAGGCACCATCAGCCAGCGCGTGAAGGGTGGGCTCTCCGTCACCATCAAGGGTGGCGTAAAGGCGTTCCTCCCCGGCTCGCAAGTCGACCTTCGTCCAATCCGCAACTTGGACAAGCTGATCGGCCAGACCTACCAATTCAAGGTCATCAAGTTCAACAAGAAGCGCGGCAACATCGTCCTGTCGCGCCGCGTGCTCCTCGAGAAGGAGCGCGACGAGCAGAAGACGAAGACCCTCGAGACCCTCGAAGAGGGCAAGGTCGTGCGCGGCGTCATCAAGAACATCACCGAGTACGGCGCCTTCGTCGACCTCGGCGGTATCGATGGCCTCTTGCACATCACCGACATGTCCTGGGGTCGCGTCAATCACCCCGAGGAGCTCTTCAAGGTCGGCGACGAAGTCACCGTCAAGGTCCTCAAGTACAACGCGGAGACCGAGCGCGTCTCCCTCGGCCTCAAGCAGACGCAAGAGGATCCGTGGAGCCACGCCGAAGAGGCGTTCCCGCCGGGCAAGAAGGTGCACGGCAAGGTCATGTCGATCACCGACTACGGCGCGTTCGTCGAGCTCGAGCCGGGCGTCGAAGGCCTCATCCACGTCAGCGAGATGTCGTGGACGAAGAAGGTCAAGCACCCGTCGAAGCTCCTCGAGGTCGGTCAAGAGATCGATTGCCAGGTGCTCGAAGTCGACGCGAAGGCCAAGCGCATCAGCCTCGGCCTCAAGCAGCTCGAGCCCGATCCGTGGACGCTCTTCACCGAGAAGTACTCGCCCGGTGACAAGATCGGCGGCAAGGTTCGCAGCATCACCGACTACGGTGTCTTCATCGGAATCGAAGAAGGCGTCGACGGCATGGTTCACAAAAGCGACCTCTCGTGGACGGCCAAGGTCAACAACCCCGCCGACCTTCATCACAAGGGTGATGACGTCGAGGCGATCATCCTCTCGATCAACCACGACGAGAAGAAGGTCTCCCTCGGCATCAAGCAGCTCTGGGATGATCCGTGGCCCACGATCTTCAACGAGTTCCCGCCCGGCAAGGTCGTGGACACGAAGGTCGTCAGCGTCGTCGATTACGGTGTGTTCGTCCGCATCCGCGAGGGTGTCGAGGGTCACATCCCGACGAACGAGCTCGTCGAGAAGAAGAACGAGGCCGGCGAAGCCGTCCCGTACGAAATCGGCGACGCCATCCAGGCCGAGATCGCGAACGTCGACTCGCAAGATCGTCGTCTCACGCTCTCGATGCGCATCGGCGAAGGCGCCGCGGCGCAGACCAAGGCCGAGACGAAGCGCCAGTCCGTCGCTCCGAAGAAGAGCAGCGGCGGTGGCGACGACTCCGCGAAGGCCACCTCGATCGGTGAGCTCATCAAGCAGAAGCTTGGTGCGGTCGCCGTGAAGGGCAAGGAGGCCAAGGCCGAGGCAGCCGCAGAAGAGGCGACCGAGGACAAGGCCGACGAGGAGAAGTCGGAAGGCTGAGAGGCCCTTCGCATCTCTGACAAAACGCGGACGGCGACTCTCTCACGAGGGTCGCCGTCTTGCGTTTGTGTGCTTCAGACCGCTCCGGAGATCAGAGCGCGCAGAGATAGCGCGCGTGCTCGACGATCGAGAGGCCACAAATCGAGGCTGCCGTCGGGTCACACGTCGCGTCGACCTTGTCGTGCGACGCCTTGCACGTCGAGCCGCCGACCTTGCTCAGGCACTTGGAGTAGTTCTCGCTCGAGAGGCAGTCGGAGCACGCGTTCTGCGAGCAGAACTGGTCGTACTGAAACGCGCGGCCGCACTGCATGTTCGTGCTCGCCGACGCGTAGCAGGCGCCGAGGTTCAAGAAGCCGGAGCCGTCGGTCGTCGGGCTCGTCCCGCCCGCGTCGAGCAGGACGACGGGACCCCACGCGTCGTCGGACGACTTCGTGAAGATGCACGCGACGCAATCGGCCGAGAGCCCCTCTTCGAGCTGCGTGTACGCGGTGAGGTTCGGGATCGTCAGGTTGTTCTGGAAGCGCCCGAGGTCGGATTCGCTGCACGCCGTCATGCGGGCGGCCGGCCCCTTGAACGGACCGCCGATGTCGTTCTCGATCTGCGCTTCCGAAATGGCGAGCGGACCCGGACAGGCATTCGGGCTGTCTGTGGGCTCGTCGGGGAGCGGTTGCTGCGCTGGCCGGGTCGGCTTCGACGGCGGCGTCGTCGTGGGGATCGACGTCGCCGCGGCGCCCGTCTGTGATCCTGTGTCCACGCGACCGCCGCACGACGCCACGACGAGGGCTGCGGAGCAAGCGAGGGAGGCAAGAAGGAAAGGGCCCGCCGCGGTGGTGACCGCGGGTAAAGCACGAAGGCCACGCTTCATGGATGTTCGCACAGCAGCCTTCGTGCCTCCTCGACGCGTCTCATCGATCCACGGAGACGCTGAATTTACGTGCCTTTTGCCTGTCGGCACATGATGCGACCTCAGCCACGTCACGGCCGGCACGGCCGCGCCGGATGGAAAGCGTTAGTCCTTCGACGCTTTTCCTCTTCGGAGGCCCACAAGGCCTGCCCCAACCCACGCGAGGCTCTCGGAGAGTCCGTCGCGCGACCTCTCTGGTATGGTCTGCGCCGAAATGCCGGACCAGCTCTGGGCGCCGTGGCGCATGCCGTACATCACGAAGGCGATCGCTCCTCCAAAACGAGAGGACGCGACCGACTGCTTCTTTTGCGATGACGCCAAGAGCGCGCCTTCGGCGTACCGCGAGAACCTCGTCGTCATCGCGCAAGAGCACGCGTTCGTGTGCCTCAATCGCTATCCCTTCGCCGCGTCGCACATCCTCGTCGCGCCGAAGCGTCACGTCGGCGACATCGCGGACCTCACCGACGAGGAGTACGCGGCGTTGATGACCCTCCTCCGCGAGAGCAGCAAGCGGCTCCGCAAGGCGACGACCTGTCCGTCGATGAACATCGGCTTCAACCTCGGCGTCTACGCCGGCGCGGGCGTCGCCGATCACGTGCACGGACATCTCGTCCCCCGTTGGGCGGGCGACACCAACTTCATGCCGGTGCTCGCCGACATCCGCGTCATGCCCGAGTACCTCGATCAGACATGGGTGCGCCTCCACGCGGCCTTCTCGGATTTGCCGGGCGAGCGAGCGCCGGCGCCCGAGACCACCGACACCCACGAGACGACCGCCCGATGATGATCTCGCCGTCGACCGACGACACGCTCCGCGCGGCGCGACGTCGACATGCGATCTTCCTCTTCGTCTCGGCGCTCGTCTTTGTCGGGATCATCGTCCTTGCGCGTTCGGTCATCCTGCCCTTCGTCCTCGCGCTCGTGATCGCGTATGTGCTCACACCCGCGGTCGACTGGGTCGAACGCAAGAAGGTGTCACGGCCGCTGGCGGTCATTCTCGTCTATGTCGTGGTGCTCGGGACGCTCGGTGTGTTCATTCGGCTCTCCGCGCCGCGCGTCGTTCACGAGATCGTGCAGCTCCGGCGGGAGCTCCCGACGATCTCGAAGACGATCAAGGACGACTGGGTCCCGGCGATGCAGCAGCGCCTGCGCGCCGTCGGCCTCGGCGCCGAGAAGCCTCCGCCGGAGGTCACGCCGCTCGATCTTCATCCTGGGGGGCGCGACTCTCCTTCGGAAAGATCGCGCGATCGGGACGGCGATGGGCACGAGGACCCTCCCGCCATCGTCGCGAAGCAGCGCCCCGACGGATCGTTCGCGATCGAGTTCCAGGGGCCGCTCGTCGTCCATCCGACGAAGGCAGGCGGCTACACGATCGAGCCGCAGCACGAGCAGAAGGGCGAGCCGTTCGACCTCGACCGCGTCGTCGCCGACGCCGCCGGCAAGAGCATGCTGTACGCGCAGCACAACGCGCTCGAGATCGTGAAGATCGGTCGCGACATCATCGCAGGCGTGAGCCGCTTCTTCTTCGTCTTCGGCGTCACGCTCATGCTCGCGGCCTACACGATGCTCACGAAGGACCGGATCCTCGGCTTCTTCGAGTCGCTCCTCCGCCCGAGCAGCCGGCCGTCGTTCCGCACGCTGCTCGCCCGGATCGATCGCGGCCTCTCGGGCGTCGTCCGAGGTCAGCTCCTCATCTGCCTCGTCAACGGTGTGCTGAGCGCGATCGGGTTCGCGATCGTCGGGCTGAAGTACTGGCCGGTGCTCGCCCTCATCGCCACGGTGCTGAGCCTCATCCCGATCTTCGGATCGATCGTCAGCGCGATCCCGGCCGTCGCGCTCGGCCTGACGCAGTCGTTCGGGACGGCTGTGTTCGTCCTCGTCTGGATCGTCGGGATTCACCAGCTCGAGGCCAACCTCCTGAACCCCAAGATCCTCGGCGACGCGGCCAAGATCCATCCCGTCCTCGTCATCTTCTCCCTCCTCGTGGGTGAGCATTTCTTCGGCGTCGTGGGGGCGCTCTTGGCCGTACCGGTCATGTCGATCACGCAGAGCGTCTTCATTCACATTCGCCAGAACCTCCAGGCCGCGGACCCCGAGATGGCCTCCGAGCCGGTCGGGAGCCTCATTCCACCCCCGCCGGCGCCTTAGGGGCTGTCACGTTTGCCAGGCGCCTGTGGTCGCGGTAAAGACGAGCCGCCGTGGCGAAAAGCAAACGCGAAGACGAGGGTGCGGAATTGAGCTCGAGCGAAGAAGAGGAGCGTGACGCCGAGGGCGGCGAAGGCGAAGAGTCGCCGAAGAGCGCTCCACCGAAGGCCTCACGTCCGCCCGGCCAGTCGCTCAACAATCCTTCGAAGAAGGACAAGAAGAAGAAGAGCGCCGCCGAGGTCCAGAAGGAGCTCTCGGACATCGGCAAGCAGCAAGACGAGAAGCCGCCGGTCGATCTCAAGAAGATCTACATCCGCGTCGGCGCCGTCGCCGCCATCGTCTGGGTCATCGCGTTCATCCTCCCGGGCTGGATCCCGAAGGCGGTCGCAGGCGTCGCCTCGATCGTCGCCGTCGGCGTCATCCTCTGGCTCGACCGCTACATCAAGAAGTCCCAGAAGCTCGGCGCGCTCTTGAAGGGCGCCGACACCGAAGAGGGCCGCAAGAAGGCGCTCCAGCAGATCGACGCGGAGTTCAAGAAGGGCGACACGCAAGCCGTCATCGCGAAGGCCCAGCTCCAGATGCAGGAGAACCCGCGCGACGCGCTCGCCACGCTCGAGGCGGTGAACCTCGACAAGGAGATGGCGCCGATCGCCGGCCAGGTCCGCGCGATGCGCGCGATGATCCACCTCACCCTCGGAGAGACGGCCGAGGCGCGTGCGCTCGCCGACAAGCTCGAGCTCGGCAAGCAGCAAGAGCCGAAGACGCGCGTGATGTTCGCCACCGTCGCGGGTGAGGCGTGGGCGCGAAGCGGGCAGGGACGCAAGGCGGTCGACACGCTCGACCTCTTCAACCCTGACGCGCCCGAGCATGCCGAGATGAAGGCGCAGATGTGGCGCGCGCGGGCGTTCGCCTATGCCTCCGTCAACGACACGAAGGGGATCACGCGCGCGCTGAAGAAGCTCGCGGACATGAACCCCCACCTCCTCGGGATGTTTCTCCCGCCGCAGAAGAAGATCCATCCGCTGCTCGAGCGCGAGGCCAAGCAGCTCGTGCAGCGCCTCGGCGTCGTGCAGCGCAAGATGGTCCGCCAAAAGATGTAAGCCAACGACGTAGCCGCGGGAAAACCGCGCTGCGAGCGATGGCGCAAATGGCTTCGGCGTGAGGTAGCATCGAGCGATTGGCTCCATGTCGAAGCTGAAGAGCCCAAGGGCCCTTGCGCTCCTCGGGCTCGTGACACTCACGATCGTCGCGTATGCGCCGGTGCTCGGCGCGGGGTTCATCAATTTCGATGACCCGGGCTACGTCACGAAGAGCCCGAAGGTGCCCGATGGGCTGACCTGGGACGGCTTCGTGTGGGCGTGGACGGCGACGCATCTGGCGAACTGGCATCCGCTGACGTGGATCGTCTACATGCTGGACGTCAGCATCTTCGGGATGAATCCGACGGGGCACCATCTGGTGAACCTCGCGCTGCACGTGATCAACGTCGTGCTGGTCGCGCGCTTCATGTACGACGCGACGAAAGAGCGTGGAAAGAGCCTCGCGGTGGCGATGCTGTTCGCGCTCCATCCGCTTCACGTGGAGTCCGTCGCGTGGATCAGCGAGCTGAAAGACGTGCTCAGCATGTTCTTCTGGCTGCTCACGCTGATCGCGTGGACGCGATGGACCGTGCTCACGTCGTCGGCGGCCAAGGCCAACGCGAAGAGCGATCCGAAGCTCGCCACCCGCTCGTACGTCGCGGCGATGATCTTCTTCGTGCTCGCGTCGCTGACGAAGCCTTCGGTCGTCACGCTGCCCTTCGTGCTGCTCCTCTTCGACGTGTGGCCGCTCGGCCGCCTCGAGGTGCTCGGCATCGGCGTGAAGACCGACCACGATCGCATCGGGCTCCGCAAGGCGATCATCGAGAAGCTGCCGTTCTTCTTCATCTCGATCGGCTCGAGCATCGCGACGTACGTCGTTCAGCGCGGCGGCGGCGCGATGATGAAAGAGGAGGCGCATCTCCGCTACAGCATCGGAAATGTCGTCGTCTCGTACATGCGCTACCTCGGCAAGACGTTCTGGCCGATGGATCTCGCGATCATCTATCCGTTTCCGAAAGACGGCTGGCCAATCGGGATCATCGCCGGCTCGGCGGTGGCCCTCCTCGTGCTCACCGCCGTCGCGTTTCGGATGGGCCGGCGCCGGCCTTGGGTGCTGATCGGATGGCTCTTCTTCGCCGGCGTGCTCGTGCCGATGGTGGGCATCGTGCAGGTCGGCACGCAGTCGATCGCCGATCGCTACACGTACACGTCGATCCTCGGGTTGTTCATCATCCTCGTGTGGGGCATCGACGAGGTGCTTGGCGACAAGCCTCGTGGCCCGGCGCTGCTCGCAGGTCTCGGCGTCACCGTCGCGCTCGTGAGCGCCGCGCTCACGTACAGGCAGGCAGGGTACTGGAAGGACGGAGAGACGCTCTTCCGTCACGCCGCCGCCGTCACGATCCCGAACGCGGTCGCCTACGAGCAGCTCGGCGACGCGCTGAGCGAGCAGCAGCGCTACGAAGAGGCGGAGGCGGCGTATCGCGCGAGCGTCGCGGCGGCGCCAGGACGGCCTGCCGGCCACACGTTCCTCGGCGCGCTGCTCACGAAGCGAGGCAAGCTCGACGAAGCGCGGCGAGAGCACGAACGCGCGCTCGCGCTCGATCCGATGTCCGTTCAGGCGAACTACAACCTCGGGCTCATGCTGCTCGGAAACCACGAGGTCGACAAGGCGATGATCCTCTTCGATCGCGCCGTGAAATCCGAGCCGAAGTCGCCGATGGCGCACGCGGGCAGGGGGCTTGGCTTGATGGAGCTCAAACGCTACGACGAGGCGATCGCCGAGCTGAAGCTCGCGATCAAGCTCGATCCCCACGGCGCGCTTCCAGCGCGTGATGGCCTCGGGCTCGCGTACGCGCACCTCGGGCATCTCGAAGAGGCGCGCGTCGTGCTGATGGAGACGGTGAAGATGGACCCGTCGCGCGCGGTGGCGCATGCGAACCTCGGCGATGTGCTGGCGCAGTCGGGGCGCATCGACGAGGCGATCCGCGAGTTCGAGACGGCCGTCCGCTTGAACCCCGAGGACGCGCACGCGCAGTCTGCGCTCGGGCGCGGCCTCCTCATGCGAGGCGACATCCCGAACGCGATCGTTCACTACGAAGCCGCGCTCCGCCTCGATCCGAAGAACCCCGTCATCGGCCGCGAGCTCGCGATGGCGCGTGAAAATGCGCCATCGCCCACGCCATCTCCGTCTCCGTCGCCACCTCCGGCGAAGGAGCCGTAGCGTGGCCGCGCTTCCTTCCGGTCGCGTCACGGCCTACGCCGGCGCCGGGATCGCGATCGCGACGGTGCTCGCGTATTGGCCTGCGTTCGGCGCCGGCTTCATCAACTACGACGACTTCGACTACGTCACGAAGAACCCCGAGGTCCCCAAGGGGCTCACGGGCGACGGGATCCGCTGGGCCTTCACGACGAACCACATGGCGAACTGGCATCCGCTCGCGTGGATCTCGCACATGGTCGACGCGTCGCTCTTCGGGCTGAATCCGGCGGGTCATCACGCGACGAGCGTCGTGATCCATGCCGCGAACGCGCTCCTCGTCGCGTGGCTCCTCATCGAGGCGACAGGCGAAGGTCGCGAGGCGCGCACGGTCCCTTGGCGGTCGCTCACGGTGGCGGCGCTCTTCGGGCTGCATCCGCTCCACGTCGAGTCCGTCGCCTGGGTGAGCGAGCGCAAGGACGTCCTCTGCGGCTTCTTCTGGCTGCTCACGCTCATCGCCTGGGTGCGGTGGACGAGGTCGAAGAGCACCCGCACGTACGTGATCGCGCTCGCGATGTTCGCGCTCTCGCTCATGGCGAAGCCGATGGCGGTGACGCTGCCGTTCGTCTTGCTTCTCCTCGACGTCTGGCCGCTCGCGCGCCAGCAGCACGTGAAGGACCGCGTGATCGAGAAGGTTCCGTTCTTCGCGCTCTCGATCGCCTCCTCGATCGCGACGTACATCGTGCAGAAGAACGGCGGCGCGATGGAGGTCGTGAAGCCGCTCGCGTTTGGGTATCGCCTCACGAACGTCTTCGTCTCGTACGCGCGCTACGTGCTGAAGACGATCGCGCCGGTGGATCTCGCGATCATCTACCCGCATCCGCCGAGCGCGGCGTGGCCGGTCCTCTGGGTGCTCGCGTCGGTCGCGTTCCTCTGCGCGATCACGGTCCTCGCCATGCGCGCGCGCAAGCGGCCCGCCTTCGCCTCCACGCTGCCGATGTGGCTGCTCTTCCTTGGCGTGCTCGTGCCGACGATCGGCCTCGTTCAAGTCGGCGCCCAGGCGATGGCCGATCGCTACATGTATCTTCCCCTCCTCGGCCTGCTCGTGATCCTCGTGTGGAGCTTTGGAGAGTGGCGCGAGAACAAGACGTCCAAGCTCGCGCCGCTCGTCGCCGCCGTCGCGATCGCGGCGTGCGCGATCCTGACGTATCGGCAAACCGGCTTCTTCAAGGACGGCGTCACCGTGTTCGAGCATGCGGTCGCCGTGACCGGGCCCAACGTCGTCGGAGAGACGCAGCTCGGCTCGGCGCTCGCCGCGGCCAATCGGCTCGACGATGCGGAGGCCGCGTACCGGCGCGCGGTGGCGATCGATCCCGACAGCACGCTGCCGCACACGTACCTCGGATCGCTGCTCGCTCGTCGCGGCAAGCTCGCCGAGGCGGTGCGCGAGCATGAAGAGGCGATCCGAACGAACCCGTCCGCCGCGATCGCCCACTACAACCTCGGCCTCGCGTACCTGAAGATGAAGAAGACCGAGCCCGCGTTGAAGGAGCTCACGATCGCGGTGTCGCTCGCGCCGACGGCGCCCGAGCCGCATACGGGCTTGGGGTTTGCGCTCTCCGCGGCGGGCCGCTTGAACGAGGCAAGCGCAGAGCTGAGCACGGCCATCCGGATGAACCCGTTTGGCACGATCGAGGCGCGCGAGGAGCTCGGCATCGTGCTCGTTCGATCGGGTCGGATGCCCGAGGCGCTCGCGATGTTCCAAGAGGTGGTCGCGATGGACCCGCGGCGAGGTCCCGCGCATGCGAACCTCGGCAACGCGCTCGTCGACTCCGGTCAGCTCGACGCCGGCATCCAGGAGCTCGAGATCGCCACGCAGCTCGAGCCGGCGAACGCGATGACACGCTATGCGCTCGCGAGCGCGCTCCTGCAGAGCGGCCGGCGCGCCGAGGCGATCATGCAGTACGAAGAGTCGCTGCGGCTCGACCCGACGAACGCCGACGCACGCAAAGAGCTCGACACGGCGCTCGGCCGCTGAGCTCGCGTCGCGTCTAGCCGATGCCCGCGAGGTTGGCGCGCGCGAGCGGCCGGAGCGTCACCTCGGGGAGGAGCTCGGCAAAGCTCACGACGGTCGCGTCGGGAAGCTCGGCCTCGAGGAGCTTGCGCATGAAGCGTCGAATGTCCGGCTGCGTGAGGAACACGAGGACGCCGGACTGCGCGGTCGCCTCCGTCGCGGCTCGTCGAAGCGCGGCGACGACGTCACGCGCCGCCGCCGGCGGGAGGGTGAGGAATGCACCTGCGGGCGTCCGCTGGATCGCCCGGCGGATCGTGTCTTCGATCATCGGGTCGACGAGCACGACGCCGAGCTGCGTCGCTCCGCGCGTCAGCTTGAACGTGACGGCGCGGCGAAGCTGCGCGCGAACGAGCTCGGTCAACGTCAGCGGATCCTTCTCGGTCGCCGCGAGGAGCGCGAGCGCTTCGAGGATCGCGCGGAGATCGCGGATCGAGATGCGCTCTTCGACGAGCCGGCGCAAGATGTCGGTCAAGAGCGTGAGCGACACCGGCTTCGGGACGACGTTCCGTACGGTCGCGGGCGCGAACTGCTCGAGCTCGTCGAGCAAGCGCTGCGTCTCGGCCAAGCCGAGGAAGTCGCCCGCGCGCGAGCGAAGGAGCTCGAGCGCCGCGTCGCTCACGATACGTACGACCTCGGCGTCGGCCGTCCCCTCGGGGATCGCGATCACCTTCGCCGGCACCTCGAAGAGCGACACGATCGCGTGGTTGGCCGGGAGGGCGTCGATCGCGCGGACGCGTGGCGTGGGCAAGGGGACGCCGAGCTCGGAGAAGAGCCGCTCGCGCAGGCGAAGCGCGGCGGTGCGGATCCCTGCGGAGTCTTCGTCGTTACCGGAGGGCGACGCGTCGTCGAGCATGCGCGCGAGGTCCTCGCTCACCTCGATGCTCCATGGGACGACGATGGGCACGAAGCTCATCTCCTGTCGGCCGCCCGCCCCCATCTTCGGGGAGGGCAGGGGCTCCGTCGCCTCGCGACGATCCTCACGCTCGATCTGGCGCGTGCGCGTTCGCGCGATCAGAAAGAGCGCCGTCGCGAGCACGAGGAACGGCCAGCCGGGGAGACCCGGGACGATCGCGAGCAGCAGCACGAAGCCCGACGCGACCTTCAGCGCCTTCGGCATCCCGAAGAGCTGGCTCGCGAGCTCCTGGCCGAGCGGCGTGTCGGGGTCCTCGCTCGCGACGCGCGTGACGAGCACGCCGGCGGCGGTCGAGAGGACGAGCGCAGGGATCTGCGAGACGAGCCCGTCACCGATCGTGAGCAGGCCGTAGCGCTTGAGCGCATCGACGGCAGGCATGCCCTTTTGACCAACGCCGATCGCAAGGCCGCCCAAGATGTTCACGACGGTGATGACGAGCGACGCGATGACGTCGCCCTTCACGAACTTCATCGCGCCGTCCATCGACCCGTAGAACTGGCTCTCGCGTGAGAGGAGCCGGCGCCGGCGACGCGCCTCGTTGCCGTCGATCGATCCGGCGCGAAGCTCGGCGTCGATTGCCATCTGCTTTCCCGGCATCGCGTCGAGGACGAACCGCGCGCCGACCTCGGCGACGCGCTCGCTTCCTTTCGCGATGACGATGAACTGGATGATCGTGAGGACGAGGAAGATGACGCCGCCGACGACGTAGTTGCCGCGGACGACGAACGTGCCGAAGGCGCGGATGACCTCGCCCGCGTTG
The DNA here is from genome assembly GCA_044227045.1 of Labilithrix sp. Lineage (GTDB taxonomy): Bacteria > Myxococcota_A > Polyangia > Polyangiales > Polyangiaceae > Labilithrix. The sequence continues at coordinate 155,741 of JBGAFW010000004.1, read as the reverse complement.
GCCTGCAGCAAGATGAGGCGCACCGACGAGACGTTGAGCGCGAGCCGGAAGAGCGTCGTCAGCAGCAGGATCGTCGGGAACGTCGCGATCGCGAGCGCGTCGGGCACGTAGAGGACGACGAGAAGGATCGCGACCGAGATCGAGAGGTTCGTCGCGATGAGGATGTCGAGCAGCCACGTCGGCAACGGCACGATCATCATCGCCACAACCGAGATAACGAGGAGGGCGAGGCCGAGCTCGGCAGCGCCAAGTCCCTTGCGACCGCTCGAGGTTCCTCGGCCAAGGCCGAGCCCGCTTATCGATGTTCGGTTCACCGCTCTTCTCCCCGCGTGAAAGCTGGCTCCGGCACCTTATCCGGTCCGAGCACTCGGAAGCGATGCGTAAAGACCGCAGGCCAACGCCGTCGCTCCGCCGACCAGGCAAGAGGATTGACCAGAAAGCACGGAAAAGCCGAACCACCGAGGGTTGGAGGCCGCGGCCAGGCTCGACGGCGGGCGGAGCGTTCGTTGGGTGTGGCGCCCAGGCGTGCCCGAAAAGAAGAGAAAAGACGCGAAAATTGTTGATGTGTGTGCCCGTGCTCCTCGGCTATGCTGCACCTTGTTGTCTCGCACGTGACTGACGCTTCGATGGCGATGAGCACTCAGCCCGCCCAACCTCCGCTACGCAGAACCGGAACCGGTCTTTCCGACGTTGGGCGCAAGCGTCAATCGAACGAAGACGCGTTCTTCTTCGATGATCGCCTCGGCCTCTACATCGTGGGCGACGGCATGGGCGGTCACGCGGCCGGCGAGATCGCGAGCCAAGAGGCGGTCGAGACCGTCTATGGCATGGTCAAGCGTGGGATCGGCAACCTCCACGAGCTCGCCGATCCGCTCGTCGAAGAAGACGTCCGCGCCGCGAGCCGCCTCATGGAGAGCTCGATTCAGGCCGCGACGTACATGGTCTTCTCGATCGCCGAGATGGATCGCGGCAAGACGGGAATGGGCACCACGCTGAGCGCGCTGCTCGTCCTCGGCGAGTACGCCGTGACGGCCCAGGTCGGCGACAGCCGGATCTACCGAGTGCAGGGCGACAGCGTCGAACAACTCACGGAAGATCACACACTCATCGCGTGGCAGTTGAAGCAAGGTCTCATCACGCCACAAGAAGCGAAGAAGTCACCTCATAGAAACGTCATTACCCGCGCGGTGGGAAACAGAGATTACGTCCAGGTCGACACGGGCCTCGTGAAGCTCGTCTCGGGCGATCGCTTCCTCCTCTGCAGCGACGGCTTGCACGGCTATCTCCGCGAGTCGGACATCGCGCCCATCGTCGCGCTGACGGGCGAAGAGGCCGTCAAGAAGTTCATCGCGCTCGCCAACGAGCGCGGCGGTAAAGACAACATCACCGCGATCCTCGTCGAGATCGACTGAGCCAAAGCGGTCTCGAGGCCGAGGCCTCGAGGACTCTTGACGAACGCGTCTTCTTCGTCGTTCGGCTCGTCATTCACGAGCTGCATCCACGAGCTGCAAGGGCAGGTGAGTCGCGCGTTTCTACGCTCGGAGCGACCTCACGCCCGCAGTGGATTTCCTGGGGGTAAAGAACCGTCTCAGGAAACTTGGCCTCTTGACCCCGCAATAGGTACGTGAGAACGAGCTTTCGCGGTTCTGTCTCCATGAAGACCGCTGGCGCGCTCGCAGCAAAAGGCAGTACCCACGCGCGTCTAGGTCTGTGTCGGTGAAGACACAGCACGGTTTCGTATTGCTTGTATTTCCGCGAGATTTGCCAGGCGCGGAACTTGGAGATGAACGGCCCTTGAGAGCAGCACGAGAAGCAGTCGCAGCAGCACAGCGCAAAGAGGGAGAGAACCAAGGATGAGCAAGCGTCGCGTGGGGGTGTTGATGGGCGGTACGAGTGCAGAGCGCGAAATCTCGCTCCGCACGGGTGAGGGCGTCGCCAAGGCGCTCGAGTCGCGAGGCCACGATGTCGCGCGCGTCATCCTCGGTGCCGCGAACAAGCCCGCGGACGTCGCGATTCGCGAAGCGAAGATCGATGTCGCGTTCCTCGCGCTCCACGGTCGCCACGGCGAAGACGGCTGCATCCAGGGCCTCCTCGAGATGCTCGGCATCCCGTACACCGGCTCGAGCGTCCTCGGCTCCGCGCTCGCGATGGACAAGCTGAAGGCGAAGGAGATGTTCCGCCTTCACAACATCCCGACGCCTCCGTACTACGTCGCGACCGAGACCGATCTCCTCGATCTCGAAGACCTCCACGGCAGCTTCGGCTTCCCGGTCATCGTCAAGCCGCGCGGCGAAGGGTCGAGCGTCGGCCTCGCGATGGCCAGCGACATGAACGAGCTCCGCGTCGGCCTCGAGAGCGCCCTCGACCACGATCGCTTCGCGCTCGTCGAGCGCTACGTCAAGGCGACCGAGGTCCATGTCGGCATCCTCGACGGCCGCGTGCTCGGCGCGATCGAGGTCGTCCCGAAGAGCGGCCTCTACGACTACAACGCCAAGTACACGCCTGGCGAGACCGAGTACATCCTCCCGCCCCGCATCGCTCCGACGCGTGCACGTGGCGTCATGAACCTCGCCGAGCGCGCCGCGCGCGCCCTCGGTTGCACGGGCGCCTGCCGCGTCGACCTCCTCGTCACCGAAGGCGAGAACGAATACGTCCTCGAGGTCAACACGCTCCCCGGCATGACGCCCACGTCGCTCCTGCCGAAGATCGCGGACGCGGCCGGCATCGACTACGCCTCGCTCTGCGAAGCCATCCTCGACGGCGCGACCCTCCACGCGATGGGCGCCCCGAAGAAGCGCGCAGCGAGCGACGAGCGCCACAAGTCCGGCGTCACGTTCCGCGAGAGCGACCTCTCGCTCGTCCGCAAAGTCGTCTAAGCACGCATCTTTCGCGCGCGTCTCGTCGCTCTTCGAGCGACAGGGATCCGTTTGCGTGCGGCGCAAATCGGGCGCAGAATTTGTGCGCGATGGCGGACTCGTTCGCGGAGGAGGAGACGATCTCGTCGGCGTCGATGGGTGACGAGGCTCGCCATTTGGGCCTCGCCGATCTGAAGCGCGCGCTCAGCGTCATGGTCGCGCCCAAGTCCCACGGCCGGCTCACGCACATGGTTCGCCGTTGCGAGGACGGAGGGCGGCGTGAGCTCGCGTCGCGTGCTCGGCTGACGCCGGAGCGCGGGATGCCGGGCGACGCGTGGGAGCGAAAGCCGCTTCGGTTTCCGGAGGCGCAGCTCACCGTCATGCAGTCGAACGTGGCCGAGCTCGTTCACAACGGCCAGCCGATCGGCCTCTCCGGCGACAACCTCTTCATGGACCTCGACCTGTCCGAGGCGAACATGCCGATCGGAACGCGCGTCCGCATCGTCGATGTCATCCTCGAGGTGACGCCCAAAGCGCACAACGGATGTAAGAAATTCGCCGCGCGGTTCGGCCACGACGCGCTCCGGTTCGTCTCGGAGCGCGAGAATCGCCATCGCAATTTGCGTGGAATCTACATGCGTGTGATCCAAGCCGGCGACGTCAAGGTCGGTGACCTCGTCGAGGTACTCACGCCGTCATCGCCCAGGCTCTAGTCAATCGCGGAAGAGCGTCAGTCGCGGAAGAGCGTCTTGGCCAGCTCCTCGAACCGGGCCTCTTCCTCGTCGTCGCGCCGTTCGCCTTTGGCCTCGAGGGTGCGGTGCTCCTCGTCGAGCGTGACGAACTGCTCGCGGGTGAGCATCGGGGTGGTCGCGCCGAAGTAGCCGTGGCGCTCGCGATAGTCGAGATATCGCTGGTGAGTATCGCGGTCCATGCCCGCTAAATACCGGGTCCGGGCCGTGACGTGGTACCTTTGTGCGTACACGGTTCCTTCATGCCGCCCCTACCTGAGGACGACGACGATCTTCCTAGGCTGCTCAGTGGCCGATACCGGCTCGAGGCCACCCTCGGGCACGGTGGGATGGGTGTCGTCTATCGCGGCATGGACCTGATGATGAAGCGGCCGATCGCCGTGAAGCTCATTCGGTCGGTGGACGGGGTCGAGCTCGACGATGAGATCGCCGGCCGCTTTCTCCGCGAGGCGAAGAACACCGCGCGCATCCAGCACGAGCACATCATCGAGGTGTTCGACCTCGGCCGCAGCGACGAAGGTGGCATGTACTTCGTCATGGAGCTGCTCGAAGGCGAGTCGCTCTCGGCGCGCATCCGTCGTGAAGGCGCGATGAGCGCGCAGCGCACGGTGCACATCGGCCGGCAGATCTGCGAGGCGCTCCAGGTGGCCCACACCGCCGGCGTCGTTCATCGCGATCTGAAGCCGGCGAACGTCATGCTCCTCCGCCGCGCCGGCGTCGACGACTACGTGAAGGTCCTCGACTTCGGCGTCGCGAAGAGCGTCGGCGGCGGAGATCAGGAGACGCAGCTCACCCATACGGGCATGCTCGTCGGGACCGTCGACTACATGGCGCCCGAGCAGATCATGGGCAAGCCGGTCGATGGTCGAACCGACGTCTACGCGCTCGGCGTCGTGCTCTACAAGATGCTGAGCGGCAAGGCGCCCTTCCGCGACACCGGCGTGCCGGCGCTGATCCATGCGCACCTCAACACGATGCCGCAGCCGCTCATCGAGGTGGTCAACGGCATCCCCAACGAGCTGAGCCACGTCGTCCTTCGCTGCCTCGCGAAGAGCCCGGACCGGCGCTACGAGTCGATGGCGGAGCTCGGCCGCGCGCTCGGGATGTCGATCGCGCCTGACAGCGCGGCCGCGATGCTCAGCTTCGAGTACAAAGAGCCCAACTCCGATCCGTACGCCGCGGACGACATGACCGCCGTCGGCAAGTCGATCGTCAACGACCCGCCATCACCTGCACCGCCGGTGCGTGCCGCTCGCCCCGCCGCCGGCGCTCCGTCTGCGTCGTCGTCTTCCTCTTCGTCCTCCGCCTCCGCCTCCGCCTCGGCAGCGCCGTCCGCGTTAGGGTCAGGGTCAGGTCCCGTAGCCCCGCCGAGGCCGAAGACCGGATCGGGCCCGGCGCCGCTCGCGTCGCCACCGAAGCTGCCGGCGCGCTTCGACCAGCCGCTCTCCGACGACGACGACGCGACCTTCAACGAGAACCCGTTCGACGACGCGACGATCCGGATCGATCGCCCGCTCGACTTGAAGCCGAAGGCGCCGAGCCCGGGCGGGTTGCCGATGACGCCGCGCGCCCCGTCGAACATGCGCGACATGGGCTCGCCGCCACGCATCCCCCGCGCGAACGCGACGCCGGTCCCGGGTTCGCTCCCGAAGCCACCACCGCGCAATGCCCCGGCCTACCCCGAGGACGTATCGACCGCGAAGCGTCAGATCCCCGACGAGATCACGCGCATCGATCGCACCGAGCCCAAGACGTGCGCGATGTGCCAGACCACGAACCCTCCGCACTCGCGCGTGTGCGCTGCGTGTGGCGTCTCGCTCTCGAACGAAGAGCAAGACGCCGTGCGCGCGCGCGTTCGCTCGGCGCCGCCGATGCCTCGAACCGCGGGCGCGTCGGCGCCCCCGATGGGACCACCCGTCTCGGGGACGTTCGACATGAGCCCGTCTCCGCATCAACAGCAGGCGGTCGGCGTGGGCAGCGGACCCTACGGCCACCTGTCGCCGCATCCGCATCATCCGCACGCCCAGCCGCACGTGCCGCCGCCGCCCCACTCGCATCCGCATCCGATGCACGGCCAGGTCCCGGGCCAGACGCCAATGCACGGCGTCCCGTCGATGCAATGGCTTCCGCACCAACCCCCGCCGCCGCAGCAGCAGCCCGTCGGCGTCTGGCGCCGGTTCCTAAAGTGGACGGGCCTGGGCTAAGAATCCCGGATCCTCCAGTAGACCCGCAGTCTGCGGGCGCAGAACACCCGTCCCGCGACGAGCACCCCAGAACGCCCTTGTTGAAATGGATGCCGCGGCGTTCAGCTTGGAACCTTGTTGAAAAGGGTCCTGCCGCTCGCGCCGTTCAGTCCGTATTCTCGTTTCCGAGCGCGGTTGCGACCGACGTCACAATCCGTTGCGCGACCCGATGCTTACGCTGGCCTGCCGGCGCTGCCTTTGCGGGGGGCGCCGCCGCCACCTTTGCCGTCGCCCGCGACGGCGTCGCCGCCTTGCTTCGCCCGGCGCATCGACATGCCGACGTACGCGATCGCGATCACGCCGGCGGCGAGCAGGCCGTACCCCATCCAGCGCTTGGCGGCGAAGTTGTCAGCGACGTCGGTGCCGCCTTTGTCTTTCTCCATCGAGACCGGTCCGGTGCCTCCGCCGGGCGCAGAGTCACTCGACGTGTCGCGGTTGCGGTTGCCTTGCTGTTGCGCCGCGGACTCGCCCGCGCCGCCGCCGACGCCGCCGACCTTCACCTTGGAGGCGGCGGTCGCGTTACCATTACCGCTGCCGCCTTGCGCGCCGCCCTGGCCGGCGCCGGCGCCTTTACCACCGGCGCCGCCGCTCTCTTCGTTCGTGATCGTGTTGCCAGCCGCGCCGCTGCGCTTGCCGACCGACCCGCCGAGGAGCTTGTACGAGCCCGCGCCGACGAGGAGCACCGCGACGAGGATGATGCCGTACTCGACGGTCGTGGCGCCTCGCACGCCGAGGAGAAAGCGCAAGGCGCGCCTCGCTCCGAGCTTCCTCGGCGCCATGCTGCCGTGGCCACCGCGCGTCCTCTTGCTCCTGCTCATGAAGGGCACCCTGTCTGATCATACAAAAACCTGGGCCGATTGCCCTATGCTGCTGCGCGTTTCCCATGTCCGCCCAGGAGCCCACATCGAAAGGCGCAGGGTTATCCGCACAAACGCTGGCGGAGACGCGGCATGTCGACAAGCGATTTGGGGCGATCGCGGCCGTTCGGGACGTGAGCTGCGCCTTTCGGGCAGGGGAAATCCACGCCGTGTGCGGCGAGAACGGCGCCGGTAAGAGCACCTTACTGAAGCTGGTCGCAGGCATGCTGGTGCCCGACGGAGGCGAGGTCGACGTGCGCGGTCGCAAGCTCGACCCTCACACGCCACGCGAGGCGATCGAACGCGGGGTCGCGATGGTGCTCCAGCATTTCGCGCTCGTGCCGGTCTTCACCGCGCTCGAGAACATCATTCTTGGCGCCGAGCCGGTTCACGGAGGCGTCCTCGACGAGAAGGTCGCGCGCGAACGCATCGCCGCGATCATGAAGGACCTCGGCGCGTCGTTTCCGCTCGACGCCCGCGTGGAGACCCTTGGGATCGGTGACCGGCAACGAATCGAGATCGCGCGCGCTCTTTTCCGTGAGGCGCAGCTCGTCATCCTCGATGAGCCCACCGCCGTGCTGACCAAGGCCGAGGCGCGTGCGCTCTACGAGACCGTGCGACGGCTCGCCGATCGAGGCAAGGGCATCGTCGTCGTCACCCACAAGATGGATGAGGTGCGTGCCCACGCCGACATCGTGACGGTGATGCGTCGCGGTGAGCTCGTCTTCACGCGTCCGCTGGATCGAAGCGGTGACGTGAACGCGCAGGTCGACGAGGTGACGGCTGCCATCATGGGCGCGGTGAAGCGTGGCGCGTCGACGGCGAAGCGGGTCGCCTCCGCGTCCGGGGGCGCGCTTGCCAGCGAGAAACCCGCCGCGTCGAGCGACGACGAGCGCGAGCGCGTGCTCACGATGAAGGACGTTCGCCTCGGCCGCGGGCTCTCCGGCGTGTCGTTGACCTTGCATGGCGGTGAGATCGTTGGCATCGCGGGCGTCGAAGGAAACGGCCAGCACGAGATGGTCTCGGTGCTCGCGGGAGATGCGCCTCCCGACTCCGGATCGATCGAGGGTGGTCCGTGCGCGGTCATTCGCGAGGATCGGCAGACCGAAGGCCTCGTGCTCGACGCGACGCTGCGCGACAACATCGTCCTCGGTGAGCTGGGGCGCTTCACGTTCGTCGGACCCCTTGGCGTGCTCGACACGACGCGGCTCGAGCAAGAGGCGAAGGCGCGCATCGAGCGATCCGGCGCGCCGAACGATCTCGACCGCGTCGCGCGTACGCTCTCGGGCGGCAACCAGCAGAAGATCGTCGTCGCGCGTGTGCTCGCGCGCGAGGCCAAGGTCGTCGTCGCCGCGCAGCCGACGCGCGGCGTGGATCTCGCGGCGACCCTCGACATCCACGAAGAGCTGACCTTCGCCGCGCAACGTGGCGCCGGCGTGCTCGTCATCAGCTCCGATCTCGACGAGCTTCGAAAGCTCGCGTCGCGCATCTTGGTGCTCGCGCGTGGCGAGATCGTCGCCGAGCTCCCGCCTTCTGCGAGCGACGACGAAATCGGCAAGCTGATGCTGGGCACCGCCGCCGCGGCCTCGGTGGCTGCGGCGACGCCTTCCGCGGACGCCTCCACGGGGCCTGCATGACGGCGCCCGAGGTCTCGACGACGGAGCGCGAGGAACCGGCGGCGCTTCGGGTCGTGCTCCGCGTCCTCTCGATGCCTGCGGTCAGCGGGCTCGCGGCCGGCTGGCTTGCGTTCTGCCTGCTCGTCTGGATGTACGGAGCGTCGCCGCACGAGATGGCCGGGCTCCTGTTCGACGGAACGTGGGGCACGAGCTACGGCGCAGGGCAGGTGCTCTTCAAGGCGACGCCGCTGCTCTTCACCGGGCTCGCGGTCGATCTCGCGCTGCGCGCAGGCCTCTTCAACATCGGCGCCGAGGGACAGCTCGCCGTCGCGAGCCTCGCGGCAGGCGTCGTGGGCTCGCGTCTTCCACATGGGACGCCATGGGTGATCGCGTTGCCCGTCACGCTCGCGTCCGCGATGTTCGCCGGCGCGCTGTGGGCCTCGATCCCGGCGCTGCTCAAGGGTCGCTTCGGCGCGCACGAGGTCATCTCGACGATCATGATGAACCGCATCGCCGATGGGTTCGTCGGCCTCCTCATCGCGAGCGGCTTCGCGCTGACGGGGACGGTGCGCACCGCCGACGTCGTCCCGGGCGCGCAGGTCCCGCGGCTCGAGGCGCTCTTCTCGGCGTTTCGCGGAAGCGCGGCGAGCCTCGCGGTGGTGTTTGCGATCGTGCTGACCGCGCTCGTGATGCTCGCGCATCGACGAACGCGCTTCGGTCGCGAGATCGGCCTCATCGGTATGAACGCGCGCGCGATGGAGGCAGAGAAGGTGCCCGTGCGCCGTCGCCTCGAGCAAGCGCTGATCTTCTCCGGCGCGCTCTCCGGCGCGGCGAGCCTCGGCACGGTGCTTGGCTACAAGGGCTACTTCGAGGAAGGTCTCGGCGCAGGCGCGGGCTTCGGCGGGGTCGCCGTCGCGCTCCTCGGTCGCGGCAGCGCCGTCGGGCTCGTGCTCGCAGCGCTCCTCTTTGGCACCCTGCAGCAAGGTGGTCTCGCCTTGAACGCGCACGTCCCGAAGGAGCTGATGGATGTCTTGCAAGGCGTCGTCATCTTCGCGGTCGCGCTCGCCGATGCGCGCCTTCGCGCGGCGATCACGGCTCCGATCAAGCGGATCGTGAAGCCGAAGGCCACGCCGCAGGCGGAGGCGTCATGAGCGGTCTCGACGTCATCCTCTCGGGCACGATGGTCGCGCAGACGGTCCGCATGACGATCCCGTATGCGTGCGCAGGCCTTGGCGGCGTCCTCAGCGAGCGAAGCGGCGTCGTGAACATCGCGCTCGAAGGCATCTTGCTCTCCTCGGCGCTCACGGCCGTCGCGGTGCAAGGCGCCACGCACCAGTCGGTGCTCGGCATCGCCGCGGGCGTGCTCTGCGGGGCGTTCGTCGGGCTCGTTCATTCGCTCTTCGTCGTCCGCGGACGAGTCGATGCGATCGTGAGCGGCCTCGCGATCAACCTCATCGCCGCAGGTGGGACGCGCTTTGCTCTCCGCGCGCTCTACGGATCGAGCTCGAACTCGCCGTCGGTGCAGGGCCTCGGGTTTGGCGAGGAGTGGGGACTCTTCCTGCGGACGATCGCGGACCCGTTCCTCCTCTTGACGATCGCGTCCGCGGGCGCCATCGCGTTCCTGTTGCGAAGGACGCGCTTCGGGCTCCGCCTCCGCGCGTGCGGCGAAGACCCTTCGGCGGCGCAGGCGGTCGGCATCCATGTCACCTACACGCGAACCGTCGCGGTCGTGTTGGGCGGGGCGATCACGGGGCTCGGCGGCGCCGCGCTCGCGTTCGAGCTCCATCAATTCCAAGCAGGGATGACCGGTGGCCGCGGCTTCATCGCGCTCGCCGCCGTCATCGTCGCCGGCTGGCGACCGTGGCGTGCGCTCGGCGCTTGCCTGGCGTTCGCGACGCTCGACGCGCTCCAGATCGTGATGCAAAACCAGTCGAGGCTCCCGCCTCAAATCTTCGCGATGCTCCCGTTCCTCGCGACCCTCGTCGCGCTCGTGGCGAGCCGGCGAACGGCGGGTCGTCCGCCGGCGGGCCTCGGAAAGCACCCGATCTGAAGCGTACGCGTCAGCCGCGCGAGCCGACGCCGCCGATGGGCCGGCCGCGACGGAGCACCACGTACGTCTTCGGCGCGCCCCACGGCTGCACGATCGCGTGCTCGTGCGGGAGATCCCAGATGACCATGTCGGCGCGGGCGCCGGGCGCGAGCAAACCGCGCGGACGCGAGACTCCATGCCCGGCGAGGCCGAGCGACATCGCCGCGTTCCGTGTCGCGCCGAGGATCGCCTCCGCGGGCGTGAGGCCGTAGAGCGGGATCGACAGCGCCATCGCGAGCGGCAAGCTCTCCGTGGGCGCCGTGCCCGGGTTGGCGTCGCTCGCGACGACGAGCGAGACGCCTGCCTCGCGGAGCTCGTTCACGGGCGGCGCGGGCTGGCCGAGCGTGAAGCTCGCGATCGGAAGGAGCGTCGCGGCGGTGCCTGCGCGTGCGAGCGCGTCGATGCCGTCGGCGTCGATGTGCTCGAGGTGGTCCGCCGATCGCGCGCCCACCTCGGCGCAGAGCTGCGCGCCGCCGATGTCGGCGAACTGACCGACGTGAAGACGTACGCCAAGGCCGGCGCGCTTCGCGGCCTCGCAGACCAGGCGAGCTTCGTCGACGGTGAAGGCGTTCGCGTCGACGTAGGCGTCGACGAAATGGGCGAGCTTGTCGCGAGCGACCTCTTGGATCATCGAGGTGCCGGCGCGAAGCACGTAGTGATCGCGGCTCGACTTGGCCGACTCGGGCAAGGCGTGGAGCGCGAGGTAGGTCGCCACGACGCTCGGCAGCGAGAGATCCGCGCGCGCGCGTGCGATCGCGCGAAGCTGCTTGCGCTCGCCGTCGGGGTCGAGGCCGTAGCCGCTCTTCACCTCGACGGTGGTGACGCCGAGCTCGGCCATCCGGCGAAGGCGTTCGGCGAGCTCCTCGGCGATCACGTCTTCGGTCGCCTTCGCGACCGCGCGGTATGTCGAGAGGATGCCGCCGCCGGCCTCGGCGATCGCGCGGTAGTCCGCGCCCGCCATGCGCATGACGTATTCGTTGTGGCGCGAGCCCACCCAGGCCGAATGCGTGTGCGAGTCGATCAAGCCAGGGGTGACGACGCGATCGCCGTAGTCGACGAGCTCCACCTTGTCGCTCGCCTTCGAGCGAGGACCCACCCAGCTGATCGAATGCTCGTCATAGAGGACGGCCGCGTCCTCGACGACGGCGAGCGGATTGTCCGGCGTCGCGCGGGCGATGTCGCACGTGCATCTTCGCTGTCCGCCATGCGTACGGGCAGCTTCCTCCGCATCGCGACGAAGCGCGCGTGGGCCTCTTCGAGCCGCGCGCGGAAGGCGGCCGATCTCTCCGCTTCGCGGACGAGCGCCTGATGGACCTCCTCGGCGAGGTCGGCGCGCGAGCAGACGAGCAGCGCGTCACAGCCTGCGGTGATCGCGCGGATCGCGGCCTCTCCAGCCGGAAGCTCGATCGCCTTCATCTCGAGGTCGTCGGAGAAGACGACGCCTTGGAAGCCGAGCTCACCGCGCAGCAAATCCGTGCAGATCGCAGGTGAGAGGGTCGCGGGACGCTCTGCATCGAGGGCCGGATAGACGACATGCGCGGTCATCATCGACGCGATCGCAGGCTCTTTGGCGAGGACGCGAAACGCCTCGATCTCGATCCGATCGAGCTCGCTCTTCGGGCGGTCCACGCGCGGAAGGGCGAGATGCGAGTCGACCGTGGTGTCACCGTGGCCAGGGAAGTGCTTTGCGCAGGACAGCACGCCACCTCGCTCGAGCCCACGTGCCCACGCACCTGCATGCTTCGCGACGGCGGCGGCGCTCGTCGCGAACGCGCGGTCTCCGATGATCGGGTTCTCGGGGCGCGTATGGATGTCGGCGACCGGCGCGAAGCTCATCGTGATCCCGAGCGCCGCGAGCTCGCGCGCCTGGGCCTCGGCGAGGCGCTCGGTGAATGCGGGATCGTCGAGATCTCCGACGCGACGCATCGCGGGGAGGGCGAGGGCGGGCGGTCCGATCCGAACGACCCGCCCGCCTTCCTGATCGATCGCGACGAGCGGAGGCGCGTCGACCGGCGCCCGACTCGATGCAGAATGCACGGATCGCGAGAGATCGAGGACCTTGCCGAGCTGCCCGGCGGGGATATTGCGGCGGAAGAACACAACGCCGCCGCGCACGCCGGTCTCGAGCCAACGGCGCTCGTCGGCCGAGAGCTCGGAGCCCGAGAGCCCGACTGCGAGGATCTGACCACAGAGAACGGCCAACTGCCCGGCCATCGGCTATGGTCTACCACGATCGTGCGCCCGAGGTCACACGTCGTGCTGTTCGGCCCAATCCAGGGGCCTGCGAGCGTCTTGGCGCTCGTCGTCGTGGTCGCTTGCTCGGCGCCCCCGGCACCGCCAGCAAAACCCGCCACGCAGGCCGCCGCGCCCACCTCTGCGCAGCCCGCCGCCGCAGCGACGACGCCGCCGCAGAAGCACGACGACGCCGGCGCTCCACCAAACGACGCGCGACCCACGAAGCTCCTAACGGTGAAGGAAGCGCGCCGCTACATGCTCGCGTTGATCAACCGCGACCGCACCGCCAACGGGCTGTCTCCCGTGGAGCTCGACGAAGGCGCGCCGACGACGGCAGGGCAGGCCCACGCCGAGGACATGGTGCGCCTTGGCTACCTCGGCCATTGGGGCAGCGACGGCTCGGTGCCGGAGCAGCGCCACACCGAGGCGGGCGGAAGCGACATGGTGCTCGAGAACGCGCTCTGCTTCACCGACGAGGCCAAGCGCGTCGCGCATCCGTCGCCGATGATCGACCCGAAGCAGGTCGAGCGCGCCGAGTCGCTCTTCTTCGACGAGGTCCCGCCGAACGACGGTCATCGTAAGAACATACTGAAGCCGCTCCATACGAAGGTCGGCATCGGCGTCGCGCAGTCGACCGAGACCGCGAAGGAGCTCGCGGTGCCCTGCTTCGCGCAAGAGTTCGTCGACGCGTATGGCGCGTACACGGCGCTCCCGAAGACGGCGAAGGTGGGCGCGACGATTCACGTCGAGGGCACGCTCGCGCCGAACGCGACCCCCACCGGCGTAGGCATCGCACGTGCGCCGACGCCGAAGCCGATCGCGGCGAGCGAGCTCAACAAACGGCGAAGCTATCCCGTGCCGAAGCCTTACCAGATGTATTGGGGGCCTGGCTTCATCACCCCAATCGTCGCCAAGATCACCGGACCGAAGATCGCGATCGATGTGCCCCTCTCCGACAAGGGCCAACCGGGTCTCTACGAGGTGAGCGTCTGGGCGAAGATCGGTCCGTCGCAAGAGCAGACCATGGTGAGCCTCCGCACCATCGTGGTGGAGTAGGCGAGGGCCTGAGCATCGCGCATGGCTGCTCCGCGCACGAACGCCGGCTCACAACGGAGAAGAGGAAGCTTCGCGCTCGACTCGATCCTCGCGCTCGTTTCGTTCGTCGCGTACGCGCCAAGCCTGCGTGGTGGGACGATCTGGGACGACGAGTTTCTCACCACGCGTAACCCGTACCTCGCGTTCGACAAGCTCGACGTCCTCCTGAAGAGCGATCTCTGGATCGCCTCGGCCAAAGAAGAGGCGAGCGGCTATTACCGGCCGCTCGTCGGTCTCTCGTATGCCATGAATCGCTGGATCGGCGGCAACGAAGCGATCTCTTACCACGCCGGCAACATCCTCCTTCACGTGCTCGTCGTGATCGCGCTTCATCGCTTGTTGCGCATGCTCGCGCCGTCGCGTGTCGCCGCGCCGTTCGCGCTAGCGGCCTTCTTCGCGCTCGCCCCGGTCGGATCGGAGGCGGTGTGTTGGCTCGCCGGTCGCTTCGACCTCCTCGCGACGCTCTTCATCCTCCTCATGCTCCATGCGCACGCGCGCGGGCGGCCGATCCTCACCGCGCTCGCCTTCGCGTGCGCGATGCTCACGAAGGAGACGTCGATCGTCGCGCCGCTCATCCTCGCGCTCTACGACGTCCTCCATCGACGCTTCCGACTGTCGCTCCTCGGCGTGTATGCCTCGTTTGCCGGCATCGCGATCGGGTACTTCGCCTTGCGTCACGCGGTGGGGATGGCGCCGGTGGGGGCGTCCGTCCTCTCGGGCGCGGCGCTTCGCGGTTGGGTGTGGCTCGTCGGCCTCGTGCTCAGCGCGACCGCGACGATCACGTACCCAGCGACGTTCCGCGCCTTTCACGATCCCGGCTGGACGATGACCGCGGTCGGCGCGGGGATCATCGCGCTCGTCACGCTGGTCTTGTTCGTCTTCCGAGAGCGAGCGCGCCTCCGCGTCGTGCTCTTCGGGTGGCTCTGGGCGCTGGCGGCGCTCACGCCGGTCGGGTTGATGTCGCCGCGGCTCGCGCAGATCGGCGATCGCTATGCCTACCTCGCGCTCGCGGGCTTCGCGGTCGCCCTCGTCGGCCTCATCGACGCGCTCTCGCGGAGGTGGCGCGTGCTCGCGTGGAGCACGATCGCGGCGATCAGCATGCTCACCGTCGTGCGCGTCGGCATGCTGGAGTCCCGCATCGACGACTGGCACGACGAAGAGCGCTTCTTCACGCGGGAGCTCGCGCGCGATCCGAGCCGCTACTTCGCGGCGCTGCTTCTCGGCGAGAAGCGCGCGAAGGAGGGACGCTACGAAGAGGCCGAGGCGCTCTTCCTCGAGGCGCGCCGCATGTCGTGGTCGTACCGCGTCCACGTCGGGCTCTGCTACGTGTACCTGAACGAAGAGCGTTACGCCGAGGCCGTCAGCTCGTGCGATCGCGCGATCGAGGGCAACCCGATCGACGTCCGCGCGCGCGTCAATCACGGGCACGCCGAGCTCGGGCTCCATCATCCGAAGCGAGCGCTGCGCGACGCGGCGATGGCGATCGAGCAGAAGCCGTCGTACGCCGAGGCGCATTTCGTCCGGGCGATCGCGCTGGCGCAGCTCGGAGACGCGGCGTCCGCGCGTCAGGAGGCGGAGATCGTGCTGCAGCTCAACCCTCGCCACAGCGGCGCGAGGATGCTCGCGTCGCAGCTCGCCGAGCCGCGGCCGCATCCTCCGCAGCAGCCCTGATTCGTCGCGTCTAGGGCTCGCCGACGGCGGTCGACCAGTCGGCCGCACATTCTTTCCGGTTGTGCGTATGCGGCCCCGCGCATCCCCAGACGGGTCGATGCGGTCCGACGAGGAGCGCGCCGCTTCGGGTCATGAACGGGTACCGCGCGTGCCACTGGTTCTCGATCACGCTGATCGCGGCGTCGGATGCGATCGTGGCCTCACCCACCTGCCGTGCCTTCAAGAGGAACTGCTCGCGCGTGTCCGGATCGTCGGTCAGCGTGTAGAGCTTCTCGAGCGTGTCCTTCACCTTCTTCGTGTCGCCGGCCTTCCGCAAAATCGTGAGCGCGGAGAGAGCGCGATCGGCGTTGGCTCCAAGCTCGACGGAGTGCACGATCGCGTTCGCGCCGTCGATGCGCCATCGCTCGATCTCGGCTTCGTCGGTGAGAAACGACGGTGACATGAACGCGAGGAACTGCCCGTAACGTAGCCACAGCTCCGCGTCGTACTTCCGCTCTTTGACGCCGCGCTCGAGGTACGTACGCGCTATGCGGGCCTCTTGTTCGTGCGCTCCCGTCGGCGTGAACACGATCATCGTGTCGACGAAGTGATAGAGCACCGGGTGATCCGGCTCGATCGCGATCACGGCGTCGATGAGGCGTGTGATGTCCGGGAACGGCCGCTTCTCCGCCCAGTGAAGGCCGTACTCGAGCACGAGGTTCGCCCAGAGAAGATCGGCCGCGGCGTTCTTGTAGCCGAAGGTCATCGCGCGCAGCTGCGCGGGCGGCGGCGTGACGAACGCGTCGTCGCGTTTGTACTTCTTCGTGGTGGTGTGCACCTGATCGAAGAGCGTCGGCTGGATCGCGCGGATGCCGAGCGCGCAGAGGCCGATCGCGGCGATCCCCGCGAGCGTCGAGCGCACGTTCGATCGGCGACGTGGCGCGCTCATTCGAGCTCCGACTCGACGTACATGCCCGGCTCGACCGCCGGCGCGCCTTGTCGTGACGACCCGCGGACCTCGAACGTGCTCAAGATGCCATCGCCGTCGAGGTCGCCGCGTCCGCGCGCGACGAACGCGGCCTCCTTCGGCAACGCGTCGAACGCGAACGAGTAAGCGTGTGGGACGCCGTCGGGCGAGGCACGGAACTGAAGCGCCTTCCACGTCGGGTGATCCCACGTGCCGGGCGGATCCGCCTCTTTCTTTCCGCGTGGAGGCGCCGCCGGGGTGAGCGGCGCGGAGGGCTCGGGGAACTGGCCGTTGTGTGCCTCGGCGAACGCGACGGCGGCCGCGCCCATGCGCGCGAGGCCATCGGTGGGCTCGACGAACCGCGAGGCATGCATCTCACGTGAACAGGTCGGGATCGCGACCGCGAGCACCGACCCGGTGAGGGCGATGCCAATCGCAATTTCGACCATCGTGAATCGACGCATGGGTACTGCTAGCGGAGACGCTACTCCTCGGAGTCCTTGCGCTCCATTTCCTTCGCGACGACGGCGGTGAGGCTCTCGTCAGGGGTGATCGTGAGCGAGTACTTCGAGCGCGTGCCGTCGCCGTCGAGGTCGCCTTCGGCGATGACGATCGCCTTGGCCGACGCGCCGGCGCCGCTCGACTCGAACGAGTACTGATAGCACTGCGGCTGCACGATCGAGAAACCGAGGTCACGCCAGGGGCTGGATGCCCAATCGACCCCGTTGCTCTGGTACTTTCGGCCGCGCACGCTGAGCGGATCTTCGGGCACCGGCGCGCGTGAGCTCGGAGGGAAATGCCTCATCGCATGAACGGCCTGCGGGGCCGCACCGGTCGGCTGCGTGGCGTCCGAGCGGTTGTAGAACTCGGCCGCGCCCGTCGCGAGGCGCGTCACCGATTCGCGAGCCTCGGCGGTCTTTCCGTGGCGGACGTAACGCGCCAGGGCATACATGCCGATCGCGGTGAGGATCGCCGCGAGCGCGAAGAAGTTCATGAGCTCGATCGCAGAAAATCCACGTGCTCGCACGAGCTCACCGGGCTTCGTCGTCACGTGTGCACCATAGCAGACAACCCTGCCCATCTTACATCAACGCGCCCCGCCATCGGGCAACCGTTGCGGTGACGCATCGGTCACAGGCCGCGCGTCCAAAACCCCGGCATCCCCCGTCGGTTGTGGTCCGCCATCGGCGGTGGCCCCATTGGTTGTGCCACCGTCCTCTTCACGTGGTTTTGGAGCCTCCTCGTCGTCCGCGGGAGTGGCGGACGCGGGCGCCGGCGGTGCTGTGCCACTTCGGATGGGAGCCGGACCGAGACCCGCGGCGCCACGCGCGACCGAGAATGCGCCTGGCGGAAAGGCCTGGTGCGCGTCGAGGTACATGAGGAGGGCGTCCTCGGCTTCGGTAAGCCGCGGATCGTTCAAGGCGCGGAGGCAGTCGACCTTGAGGTTCAGCAGATCCTCCTTCCACGGGGTCAGGCCGAACGCGTCGAACGTGCTCCGGCACGTCTCGAAGTCGCCCATGCGGCGGGCGATGCGGGCACGAAGCATCATGCGCTCGCCACGCGCGGCCTCGACCGCGAACGGCGCGTCGAGCGCGGCGACGAGGCGGCGCGCGGCGTTCGGCGTCGCGGCGAGCTTCCATGCGAGATCGAACGCCGCGGCGAGATCGTCTGCGGGGAGCCACGGATCGGTTCGCGCGAGGACGAACGCATGCTCGATGCTCGCCAGCGCACGCTCCGGGTTGTTCTGCGCAGCGAAGTAGAGGCCGTGGAGCGTTTCTCGTTGCGCCTCGCTCGCGAGCAGCGGGAGCAGTCGCTCGAGCTCGGCGTCGCCTGCGCGTGCCGCGATGCGCGCGATGAGCTCGTTCGCGCGAAAGCTTCGCGGCGGAGCGGCGAGCTTGCGGTAGGCGTCCATCGCTTGCTTCGGCGTTCGATTGCGTGACGCCATCTCGAGCATCGCCTTGAGCGGCTCGATCGCAGGATCACGCGGCGGCGGCCCGAAGTGCTTGCTCCGCATCAAGCTCTCTTCGAGGTACAGCGCTCGATCGATCGGCCCCTTGATCGGCGCTTGATCGAGATGCTGCGCCTGAGAGAGCGCGAAGAGCTCGGCGTCCACCTCGACCGTCTTGCCGATGCTGCGGGCGAACGCAAACTCGAGGAAGTTCTGGTCGTCGGTGTTCACCGCGCCGACGTGGTTGTCAACGATCAGGTTCGTGAGCTTCGGAGCGCCGAGGTAGTGAGCGAGGACGCCTTCGGCGGTGCTCGTTCGCCACACCGCGCGCACTGCCGACGCGTACGGCTCGGTCAGGAGGCGGGCGCGGATCATGTCGACGTCGAGCGGGTGCTCTTGACGCTCGCCGAGCGCGAGGAGGTCACCACGCGTCGTCTGCCACACGCTCACGCTCGGAAAGACGTTGCGGAGGGTCGACAGCACCGTCGCGACCGCCCAGCCGTCGACCTCGTAGGCCTGGAGCCATTGCACGAACACGCCATGCTCGCCGAGCCGCTCGAGCGCCGAGCGGTAGTACTCGACCGTGTACATGCTCGAGATGCCGGCGCGGTAGGGGTTCGACGGCTCCGAGAAGATGACGTCGTATTTGCGAGGCGCGACGCGAAGCAGCTCGCGCGCGTCGCCGAGCTGCACGTGCACCTTCGGGTTGTCGAGCACGTTGTGGTTGACGGGCGCGCAGTCCTTCGCGACCCGCAGGATCGCCGGCTCGAGCTCGATGACGTCGACGCGATCGATCGAAGGCAGCGCGCCGATCCAGCCAGCGGTGCTCCCGGTGCCGAGGCCGATCACGAGCGCGCTCTTCGGGTCGGGATGCACGAGCGTCGCAAGCAGACCGCTCATCACTTGGGTCGGCGCATCGGCGAGCGTGTGGCCGTCCGATTTTCCGTTGACGATGAACACGTAGCCGGCGCCTTGACCGAGCGCGACGGTGCTCTCGAGACCGTCCTCTTCCCAGCGCACTTCGGTGCTGCGCTTGCGTCGAAAGGCCTCGAGGGAGTCCGGGCTCTCGCTGAGCGCGATCTCATCGGCGCGGCCGGCGCCGATCCCCGAGTGACGCCACACCGCGGTGGGCCCGCGCGCCGTGAGGCAGAAGAGGGAGATGATCGCGGTGACGGCGATGACCCCGAAGCGCGACGGATCACGCAAGAGGACGTCGAGGCGCACCGGGCCTCGACGACGGAGCTCGAGGAAGACCGCGAGCATCGCCGACAGGAGCAACGTCACGACGACGAGCTGCCAGGCGCGAGGCGCTGTGAGGAGCGGCAAGAGGCCGAAGCCGCCGGCGAGCGCGCCGAGGATGCCGCCGATCGTGTTGGCGAGGTAGGCGTTGCCGACGTCACGTCCGACGCCGGATTTCCCGTGCCCGTAGAGGCCGATGATCGCCGGGAATTGAAACCCCGAGGCGATCGCGGCCGGGAGCACCGTGATCGTGCTCACGAGCGTCCACGCCACCACCGAGGCGCCGAAGGAGAGCCTCGAGAAGGGCCTCAGGTAGAGCGAGAGGACCGCGAGCCGGTCACCGAGCGCGTACGGCACCACGATCGCGAGCGCCTCGATCGTGCACGTCAGCGCGAAGAGCGAGAACGTCGAGGCGCGGCGCTTCAGCGAATAGAGGGCTCCGCCGATCCCGATCCCGACGAGCGCGACCGCGAGGATGAGCCCGAACGTGTACGACGATCCGCCGAGGATCGGCGCGAGCATGCGGTACCACACGAGCTCCATCAGCATGAACGCGCCGCCCGCGACGCCGGCGGCGAGGGGAGGGAACCACGTGTCATGGCGCGTGAGCTCGGGCTCGGGCGCGGGCTGGGGCTCGCTGACCGGGACGGGCTCGAGCGACGGCGACGACTCGGGCACCGTCTCGCGTTTGGAGGCAGGCGCGTCCTCGCCCTTTTCCTCGGCGCGGGCGGCGATGGAGCGCGCGACGATCCCGACGAGGAGGTTCAGCAGGCATGCCATCCACAGCGTCAACCGCGTGCCGAAGATCTCGAGGAGGAGGAAGTTCGAGACCGTCGCGCCGACGACTGCGCCGAGCGTGTTGATGCCGTAGAGCGCGGCGACGCGGCGACGGCTCACGTCGCTGGCTTCTTCAATCGCTTGGGCTGCGCTTGGCAGCGTCCCGCCCATCGCGAACGTCGCCGGTCCGAGGACGACGATCGAGAGGAGCAGGCGCACGATCGTCGCCCCGATCCCGCCGAGCGTCGAGGCGCCGCCGACACCCAGGTAAATCGTCTGGGCGAGCCACGTGAGCGGCACGGTCACCGCCGCAGAGAGCGCGACGATGATCTCGAGGTTCGCGTAGAGCCGCAGCGCGTTCTTCGCCTTGTCGGCGCGCTTTCCAAGCAGCGCGCCGCCGATCCCGAGGCCGCCCATGAAGACCGCGAGGACGGCCGAGGAGGAGGCCGTAGAGGCGCCAAAGATCAGCCGTAGCTCACGAAACCACGCGACCTGATAGATGAGCGCGCACGCGCCCGAGCCAAAGAGAAGCGCGTAAACACGCCTCGGGGAGAGCATCGGCAGCATGAGAGCGCACCTGCTCGAGCGAACAAACAAAAGAAAACGAGCCCGGACGATGTGTCCAGGCTCGCTTTTCTGCGTCGTTCGTAGTTAGACAGCGCCGAGCGCGATCCTCCTCGAACCGGCGACGCTCATTCGTCCGCTTCGGTCTCGATGAGCTGCGGAGCGAGCGTCAAACGCGAGCTCTGGACCTTGCCATCGAGCTCGAACACCGACGTGGTGCCGTTGCCGTCGAGGTCGCCACGCGCGAACGCGTTGAAGCTGCCGTTCGTCGCGCTGTAGGCCGCGGCGGTGTACTCGTACTGGTAGTACTGCGGCGTCGCGAGCTCGAAGCGGAGGCAGGCGAAGCCCTTCGGGAGAACGCCGGCGGCCGTGCCGTCGACCTTCCACTCCGCGGCGCTCGACTGGTACTTCTTCGCGGTGACTTCCGTCATCGCCGCCGGGACCTTCGCCGAAGCGGTGTCGCAGAGCTGGCGGGTAACCGCCGTCGCGCTGCCTTCGCTGATGAGCGTGCCGCTCATGTGCTCGTTTTCGTAGGCGGAGGTGGCGTCCTTACCAATGCGTCCGAGGCTCTGGCGCGCTTCGGCCGTCTTGGAGTTCGCCATGTACTTCTTGACGCCGTACACCGCGAGCACCGCGAGGATGCCGATGATGGCGACGACGATCATGAGCTCGACGAGGGTGAAGCCGCTCTTTAGCCTCTTGCGAATCGACATTGTTGTTCTCCTTCTCTCTCTCTCAACTGCCGCCGCGAGGGCTGGCTAGCGTTTCTATTTCTTCTACTGACCTTCTGCGTCCGAGAAGATCTGGTTTGAAAAGCTCGACGTAGCGAGCTGCGTGTCGGGCGCGCCTTGACCGTCAAGGTCGCAGCGAGCGTGCACCAAGAACCACGGGACGTTGGCGTTGGCGCCGGTCCAGTTGACGAAGGAGACGGAGCTGCCGTCGAAGGCGCTCGGTCCCGCAAGCGTCTGATACTGGAACTGCACGACACCATCGATGTGGACCGGGAGCTGCTCCCACTTGGCGGTTCCAGCTCCACACTGTGAATCCCAACCTACCTTCTTATCGCTCACGCCAGCGGCCGCGGGACACCACGTCGTGGACGTGCCGATGTTGAGGTAGACCCCTTTCTCGGCGCGATAGTCTTCTTGGGCGATCTTGATTCCAGAGATGTTTCCCTGGGCTTCGGTGATCTTCGTGTAGAGGGTGTACTTGCGGTACCCGACCACCGCGATGACCGCGAGAATGCCCACGATCGCAACGACAATGCTTAGCTCGATGAGCGTGAACCCACGCGAACGTGGATTCTGTCGTCGGCTTCGCCTTACCAGCACGGTGCCTAAACAGAGCACTTCATGTGCCATGCGTCGTCCCTCCTTCGAATCAGAACACGACAGGATCGAGAATACGTACTTTCGAGGTGTTGGCGAAGTTGTCCGTGATCTCGGTCGCGCTTTGGCGAGCGGCGCACGGACAAATTTTGTCTCTCGACGACTGACCCACGAACGTTTTTTGTCGACCTACATCACGTCCGCGGTGGGTCTGCCTTAGCCGCTTCCGGGGCCGTTCCCACCATGGCCGTTGGTGGAAGGCGGTATCTCACCGTCGTCTTCGGCGCTCGTCATCGCGAGCTTCTGCATGCGGTAACGCAAGCTGCGCAAGTTGATGCCGAGCATCTTCGCAGCGTTCGTCCTCACACCACCGGCGCGCTCGAGCGCCTGGATGATGAGACGTCGTTCGACCTCGCCAAGCACCGCGTCGAGGTCACACCCTTGGTCGGGCAAGTCGACGAGCGCCGGGGTAGGTCGCGCCGTGTTGCCGCTGACCTCCTGTGGCAGGTCGCCGAGGCCGATGATCTGTCCGCTCGCGAGGGCGACGGCTCGCTCGATGATGTTCTCGAGCTCGCGGACGTTCCCAGGGAACGAATAGGCGTCGAGCGCGCGGAGCGCATCCGGTGAGAGCGAGCGGATCGTCTTGTTGTGCTCGCGCGCGCATCGTTCGAGGAAGTACGCCGCGAGCTCGGGGACGTCTTCACGTCGCTCGTTGAGCGGCGGTACGTTGATGCGAATGACGTTGAGCCGGTAGTAGAGATCCTGCCGGAACTTGCCGGTCTTGACGTCGTCTTCGACGTTGCGATTGGTCGCCGCGAGCACGCGCACGTCGACGCTCGACTCCTCGGCTTCGCCCACGCCGCGAACCTTGCGCTCTTGGAGCACGCGGAGAAGCTTCACTTGCATCGCGAGCGGCAGCTCGCCGATCTCGTCGAGGAGCACCGTGCCGCCGTCGGCTTCGCGGAAGAAGCCAAGCTTGCGCGACGACGCGCCGGTGAACGCGCCCTTCTCGTTTCCAAAGAGCTCGCTCTCCATGAGCGCTTCGGGGATAGCGCCGCAGTTGAGGACGAGAAACGGCTTTCCTTTGCGGTCCGAGGCCTCGTGAAGGGCACGCGCGATGCGCTCCTTGCCGGTGCCGCTTTCGCCGGTGATGAGCACCGTGCTTCGTGACGCCGCCACGCGCTGCACGAGCTCGAGGATGCGGCGCATCGGCTCGGAGTGGCCGAGCAGGTCCTTCGGTTGCTGCCGGTCGACCTTCGCGCGAAGCCGCGTGTTCTCTTCGACGAGCGCGCGCTTCTCGAACGCCTTGGCGACGAGCACGCGTAGCTCGCTCGTCGCGAAGGGCTTCGTCACGAAGTCGTAGGCGCCGCGCTTCATCGCGTCGATCGCCGTCTCGACGGTGGAATGCGCGGTCATCACGATGACCTCGGTGTCGGGCGCCACCTGCTTGGCGAACGTCACGACATCGAGCCCCGATCCGTCGGGCATCATCAGGTCGGCGAGGACCACCCCATACGGCTTCGTCGCGTTGCGAAGAGCCTCGCGTGCTGCGACGAACCCCGGACACTGCGTGACCTCGTAACCCTCTCGTCGAAAGAGGATCGAGAGCATCTCGCGCAACCCAGGCTCATCGTCGACGACGAGCACGGTGCCTTTGGTCGGACCGGGAGGCATCGGAGCGACCTAGATTATCGCGATAGCCGTCAAGCCGTAGCGACAAAGCACGGGCGACAAAAGCGCGAGAGGCGCGGCCAGCCAACTGGTCCACGCCTCCCTCGGTTCGTGCGACGCGCTCGAGCGCGTCGTTATTCGCGGAGCTTCGCGAACGCGGCCTTGGTCTCACCCTGCTTGACGTCGACGGAGATCGTCTTCTTGAGCGACTGCTCGGAGTTGACGAACATGACCGTGTGCGTGCCGGGGGTGACGACGACGTGGAGCTGAGGCGTCACGCCGATCGGCTTGCCGTCGAGGACGATCGAGGAGGCGGGGAGCGAGTTGATCTTGAGGACCGTCTCGCCGCCACCGGCCGCTGCGGTCGGCTCCTTCGCGGGCGCCGGCTCCTTCGCGGGGGCGGGCTCCTTCGCGGGCGCCGGCTCCTTCGCGGGGGCAGCGGGCGTCGTCTTGGCGGCGACAGGCTCCTTCACGGCTGGAGCCGCCGGCGCGGCCGGCGTCGTCGTGTGCTGCGCGACCACCGGCGCCGAAGAGCCCTTGGCGTTCAGCGTGACGTTGTACGTCTTCTCCGCCTGACCATCGTCGAAGGAGATGCGCTCGCTGTAGGGCTCGAAGCCGTCCTTCGACGCCTGGAGCTCCCACTTCTCGTTGGGATCGAACTCGATCGCCATCGGGAACTGGGGGACCTCTTTGCGGTTCGTTCCGTTGACGAGGTAGACCTTCGCGCCCGGCGTGCCGAGCTGGATGGTCGCCTTGCCCTTCACGACCTTGAGCGTGATGTTTCCGAGATCGACGATCTCGTCCTTCGCGACGCTGACGGTCTTCTCGAGCGGCGCGTAGCGATCGCCGCCGAAGCGAAGCTTGTGCTCACCCGGCTCGAGATCGCGGAGCTCTTGCGGGAGCGGTCCGATGTCCTTGCCGTCGACGGTGAGCTTCACGCCCGAGTGCGTCGCCGCGACCTTGAAGCCCGTGCCTGCCGCAGTCTTCGACGCGACGAGCTGGAAGTCCGTCGGGACGTCACGCTTGCTCTCGACGACGACGACGCGCGGCGCCGGCTGATCGTAGCCCTTCGCGGTGATCTTCACCTCGTGCGGGCCGGCCGGGATGTCGCGAACGATGCACGGAGCGCTCTCGCAGCGCTTCGTGCCGTCGACTTGGATCTCGAGGTTCTGGACGACGCCGCCCTTCGCGTCGGCGGCGTTGATGATGATCGTGCCGTTGCGCGGCATGAGCATGAACACCGCGACGCCGACGATCGCCATGACGGCGACGAGCAGCGCCACGATCAGCGGAGCCTTGCTCGGCTGCGGCCGCGTCATCATCGTCATCTCCATCGCGCGGCTGACCGGCGGGAGCTGCGGTGACGGCGGAACGCTGGCCATACCCGGGTGATGCGACGGATGCGCCGACGGGTGGCCGGAGTGATGTTGCTGTTGCTGCGGCGGAACCGAGTGCGGCTGCGCGGCAGGCATCGGAGGAACCGATCCGAGCGGCTGCGTCTGCGGCGGAATCGACGCGGGACGGTTCTGCGCTTGCGCCGGAGGCGGCATGTGCATCGGCGCCGTCGTCACTTGACCCGGAGGAGGAGGCGGCGGCAGCGGCTGCGTCGTGAGGCTCGGGTTCTTCGCCGAGACGGGCGGAGGCGGAGGCGCCGATCGCATCGACTGCGACGCGGGCGCGCCCGACTTGAACTTCGCCGACGGCGGGCCCGAGCCGTTCGTCTTCTCGCGCGGCTGACCAAGCGCACCAAACGCGCCCGAGAGCGACGCGCTCGGCGGCGGCGGCGGAGTCCCTGCGGCCGGAGCTGCAGCGGGGATCTGCGACGACTGGCGCGGAGGAGGCGAGCTCATGATCGCGTCCATGCTCGCGCGCTCGGGCTCACGTGCTTCCGGACCTTGGAGCGACTCACTCGACTGCGCGGCGTTCGCGACGGCTTCGGCCTCCGCCTTGTCCTTGTCGTAGACGTGCGTCGCCTCTTGGTCGTCGTCCCAATCCATGTCGAGCTTCGTGCCGTTCGACTTGGCTTGCGCGGGGGCGCCCGCGCCTCCCGGACGTGTGCTCGGACCACCCGAGCCTGGACGCGTGCTGGCGGGCGGAGGAACGACAGGCTGCGCCTGCTGCGCCTGCTGCTGCGCAGCTGCGATCGACGGGACACGCTGCGTGGCGCTCGGATGTTGCGACACCGGCGCGGCGGCCTCCATCGGAGGATTGCTCTTCGTCGCGGCGAGGTTCGGCAGCGATCCTCGACCCGGCGGGGGCGGCGGCGGCTTCGCGCTCGCGGGCGCGGCCTGCGGCGCCGAGCTGTTCGCTGCGCGCATCGCGCCCGATTGCGGCGGCTGCGAGACCGGACCTGCGTCGACGGCGTTCATTCCGGACGTGGAAGGTCGCGTGACGGGCGCTTGCGGGATCGGCGGCGGCTGGGACGGCTGGGACTTCGGCGCCTGACCCGCCGCAGGGCCTGGGATCCCGAGCAGCGTCTTCTTCGCGTCGACCGGAAGCGCCCGTGCCGACTGGACATGAGAAGAGGAACCGGGCGGGGGCGGCGGCGCAGCCGGCGATCGCTCGGAGGTCGCGCCACCGAGCGACTTCTTTCCGAGTCCCTCGAAAATATCGAGATCAGACCCGCCGTTACCCTTCGAATCGTTTGACATCCGCGTCTCCTGAAGCTCCATGATACGCCCCGCGCTCCTAAATGATCAGCAGTACCGTGAACCTCCGGCGTTCGTGCAGGCGACACGAGACGCTTTGACCCCTTAGGAACGGAGATCACGTTGCTGGTCGGTACTACGTCGTCACTCGCTCGTCCTTGTCCTGTCGCTCTGCGCTCGCTCTGTGCCTCGCGAAATCGCTGTTTTCTCGAATGAAAGGCAGAATTCCGGCGAAAGCGTAGAGTTCCTCGCGCGCGGACTTGTAGCGCTCGTCTGGCCAGTTGGCGAGCACCTTTAGAAGTGTCCGATCACAATCCATCCCGTTCGCGCCACCCTCGGCTCAGCTCGGAAAAACCCACGCAAAGCCGCGCAGATATGACGAGGGCTAGACCCGAGACCTTGCGTCTTTTTCGTATCTCAAATCTCCCGAACAGGCAGAACAGGTCTCGGCTGGTGAAGCGGGGACGCGTTGGCGCCCGACGGGACGCTCAGCGTGGCTTCGTCGTGCCGGTCGTCGAAGGCGCGGGTGGGGCGGTGCCGGCGCCGCTGGCCGATCCCGAGGCGGCGGGCTTGTCGGGCGGCGCGAGGGTCGGCCGCCACTTCACCCGCTGCGACTGGAGCGGTTGCCACACGCTCTGCGGAACGATCGCTGTCGACTCGAACATCTGCTTCGCGGCCGGTGACGCCCCTCGCGCGAGACGAACGGTGGCGACCGCAGGCGCGGCGGGCTCACCGCCGACGTCGAGCGACCCACCGAGGAACGCGCGGACATCGCCCGCGAGAAGACCGCGCGACGAGCATCCCATCTTCTGGAGAAGAGCGAGCATCGCTTCGCTCGTCTCGATCGTCGGCACGTCTTCGGGAGGGAGCTCGAGCCACTGGAGCATCCCGTCTTCGTCGGAGATGCCGACCGCGCCGCGCGCCGTCGCGGCCGCGGGGGTCCCCGGCGGAACGACGTTCACGATCGCGGCGGCCCCCGGACCGGGCGGCGTCTTCTCGATCGTGAAGATGTTCTTTCCGACCCAGAGCTTCTTCACGTCGTCACCCGCGGCCGGCGCGGCCGATCCGGCGTCCGCACGCGCAGCGCCGCCTTTGCGCGCCGCGCGACCGAAGAGGGCCACCGTGGGCGACTTCTCTTCGGAGTCGGCGAGCTCCACCGGTCGTACAGCGCGCGGATCGAGACGGAGGATGCGCACGCGCCGCTCACCGTTGACAGGAAGCTTCACCGTCGCGATCGCGCTCGCGTACGGATAACCGTGCTGCGGCAAGCCCTTCACGCGCCACTCGGAGCCGTTGTCGATCGGCGCGCCCGGAAGCACCGGCCGCGTCGTCATGTAGAAGAAGTCACGTGCATCGCGCTGCATGTAACGCGGGAAGAGGATGTGCCCCATCGACTTCGTCATGCGCCGCGAACGGAACTTGAAGTCCGGCATGTCCTTGATCGTGCCTTCGTACTCCCAGTCGGGCTGGAGCGGCCGGCCGAGCGGCTTGAAGCTGCTCGTCGCCTGCATGTTGTAGAACTCGAAGCCTGCGAGGCCTGGGTTCATGTCGAGATGGATGCCCACCTGGCAGCGCGCCGCGAGCATCGCGCGCCCGAGCGGCTCCGGACCGATGTCGTGACCGAAGAGGTACGCGACGAAGCCCTCCTTCGTCAGGCACAGCCCGCTTCGTGTCGTGTGAATCGCGTCGTGCCATCCAGGCGGGACGCCGCCCCACCACGCGCGCCCCCACGGGTTGTACTTGTCGTTCTGCACCATGAACGTCATGTTCTGGCGGAACGAGAGCACCTCCTCGGGGACCTCGGTCTTCGTCGGCCATGCGCCGAAGGCGGTCGTGCCGTCTTTGAGCTCCATCACGGTCGCGGCGTAGGGCTTCGGCGGAAGGTAGAGGACGCCGTCGGCCTGCATGCCGAACTCGCCGTGCGTCGCCTGGAAGCCGCCGTTGAACCCAGCGACGACATGACGAATCACCTCGGGCGTGCGTGGGATCTGGCCGGGTCCCGCTTCGCCCGTCGCGCTCACCGGCTCGACCGTGCCCGCCTGCATGTGCAGCGCGATGAGCCGTGGATCCCAGAGCGTGACGTACACGCGCGTCTGCTGCGCCGAAGGATCGGACCGGACGAAGGTGGTAACGAACGGCGAGGCGAGCGACGGGATGGGCGTGATGAAGGGATCATCGTCGAGACGAATCCACTGACCTTCACCCGCGATCGGCGGCTTCAAGATCGGCTCGAGCGGCTTGGGCGGCCAACCGATCTCGGGATCGGTGAACGTCGACGGTCCCTTGTTCGTGATCGAGCCGAGGTCTTCCTGCGCCGCCTGCTCGCCTGTGTCGCCCGTGAGCGCCGCCTTCTTGCCCTTCACGAACTCCATCGTCGTGAAGAGGATCGCCTTCAGCGCTTGGTTCTTCTCGTCGCCGAACCACGACACCGCACGGAGCCGATCGCTCATCCAGGGCGCGAAGGTCGGCGGCTTCGCGATCATTCCTTCCTGCGTCACGCGCAGCTGCGCGCCTTGCGCGACGGCCGCCGCGTCCGGCGTGACCTGACCGCTCTTCGGGTCGATCAAAAGAACGCGCGTGTCGGTGGCCTCGTTCGCGCCGTACGTCGCCTTCGCCTCGAGCATCCCGTCCGCGCGAAACGAGAGGACGGCCTTCTTCGGAGGAGGCACGAACGTGAAGATCGTCTTCTTCACGCCGCGCGCCTCACCGGTCGCTTGAAGGTCGGCGACCTTCACCTGAAAGCGTTCGAACCGCGACAGCTCATCGTAGGCGTGCGGCTCGTGCCCCGCGAGGTCGAGCACGTGAAGCGCCTCGGGCCGCTCATCGACATGCAGCAAGAACGCGACGAGCGACCCACGCGCGACAGGCAACCCTTCGTCGGCGCCGGTCGACTTCGTCAGGTTGTGCGCGTCGCCCACGTCGAGCAGCTGACCTTCGGGCGAGAGTCGAGCATCGACCGAGAACACATCGAGCGTCTCGGCGTCCTCGGACGACGGCGCGTTCGGATCCGACGCAGCGCTACGCTCCGCCTTGTCCTTGCCGCGCACGAGCGCGCGAGCCTTCCCGCGCATCGCGCCCGACACTCCGGTCGGCCCCACGAGCCACACGACATCCGCCGGCGCGCAGGTGATGCCTTCCATCTGCGCGAGCGCCGAACAAAGGGCGGCCGATCGGCTCGGCGCCGCGTCGTCCACGGGCGCGCGCTCCGCACGTGAAATCCCATACGCCGCGAGGAGCGCGAAGGGCAGCGGCCTCAGCCAGATCTTGAAGGGACGCACGGGATGACGAGATGAGAAACGCCCTGTCCGGCCATTGTCGTTCGGGGGAAGGGCGAAAAGGTGGGTTGGCGCGCCGGCGCGAGAAGCAAACAACGAGGAACGACGAGAAGAGGCGGAGGAAGCGAAGACTACGCGGCCTTCCGCACCGAAGGAAAATGCGTCGCGTTTGCCGCGGCGACGGAGACGCCAACAGTGTTGGCACCCAAGCTCATGAGAGCATTGAAAAAGCGTCCTGTGCAACCTGGCAGCAGCACCGACCCGCGTGCTACAAAGTTGCTGATGGCTTCGTCGCTCTTCCGCCGGGCAACTCTCCGCCAGGCCTTCGCCGCCGCGGCGCTCGCAGGGCTTCCCGTGCTCGCGACCGCGACGATGACGGTGTGGACGGCAACGTCGACGACGGCATGCACGAGCCCAACGCTCCCGCTTCCACCCCCGACGCTCCCAACGATCTCGACCGGCACGGAGCCCAACACGTTCCATCTGAAGAGCGACCGCGGCGCGCTGCCCAACGCGCTCATCGTCGTCGTCAACCGCAACGAAAGCCTCCCGCGCGACCAACGCGTCGAAGGAACGATCGCCGACGCCAACGGCTCGTGGGACCTCGACATCAAGGCGACCCCTGGCGACTACGTCGACATCTCGCAAGAGGACGGCAACACCCGCTCCCCGATCATCACGGTGCAGCTGAAGTAACGCGCCCACAACCCGCCGCCCTAGGCCTCGAGCAGCGTGGGGCGCTGCATGCCTGTGGAAAGGGGTGAGGTCGATTGTGGCCCGACCGAACGGCGTGCCGGCCTCGACTTGTTCCGCGCTGGCGCGGGTTCGCGACGCCTTTGTTGAAAAGGGTGTCGTCGTCGTGTCGAGCGTGCGGGCGTGGCTCGATGCTCACACGAAGAAGGCCTTGGCCAACCAGGGCGGAGGCCGAATCGCGACCACTCCCTAAGGTGATTTGGAGGGAACGCGACGTGTCGCTCGGAAAGGTTGACATCGGCCACGCTGGCGCGGGTCCGCGAGACCTTGTTGAACCGTGTCGCTCGGTTGTCGAGAAGGCGCGTGGCTTCATCGGACACGCTGGCGCGGTTTGGACACGCTGGCGCGGTTTGGCCACGCTGGCGAAGTTTGGCCACGCTGGCGTGGGTTGGCCACGCTGGCGTGAGCTCGAAACACCTTTGTTGAAAAGGGTGTTCGTGGTTCGCGGAGTCTCACGTCGCCAGGGGCCAGCGCTCGGACGGATCGAAGGACACCTTCGTTGAAAGAGCTGTCGCTCGGTACCGAGAGATGCGTGAGCTCAGACATCGGCCACGCGGCCTTGCCCACGCTGGCGTGGGTTGGCCACGCTGGCGTGGGAGTGTTCGCGAAACACCTTGTTGAAAAGGGTGTCGGAAGGCACGCCGCTCGGTCGGGCGGCCAGCCGTGTTGATTGGACATCGCCCACGCTGGGCGTGGGTTGCACGCTGGCGTGAGCCCGAAAACACCTTTGTTGAAAAGGGTGTTCGTGGTCCGCGAACTCTCACGTCGCCGGGCTCGGACGTGATCGAAACGCCTTCGTTGAAGAAGCTGTCCGAGAGATGCGTGAGTTCAATCGGCCAGGCGGCCTTGCCCACGGCGCGCTGGCCACGCTGGCGCGGGTTGGCCACGCTGGCGCGGGTTGGCCACGCTGGAGCGGGTTGGCCACGCTGGCGTGGGAGTGTACGCCAAACACCTTGTTGAAAAGGGTGTCGGAAGGCACGGGTGATCGCGATGCGCCGTTTTGTGTGATCGCGATGACCTGAAACGGGTGATCGCGATGCGCCGTTTTGTGTGATCGCGATGGGCCGGCGCACGCAGGCACGCCGCTCGGTCGGGCGGCCAGCCGTGTTGATTGGACATCGTCCACGCTGGCGTGGGTTGCACGCTGGCGTGAGCCCGAAAACACCTTTGTTGAAAAGGGTGCTCGTGGTTCGCGGAGCTCTCGATCATCACGAGTCTCACGTCGCCAGGCGGCCTTGCCCACGCTGGCGCGCGTTGGCCACGCTGGCGCGGGTTGGCCACGCTGGCGTGGGAGTGTTCGCGAAACACCTTGTTGAAAAGGGTGTCGGATGGCACGCCGCTGCCGTGTTGATTCGGACATCGCCCGGCGTGGCTCGATGCTCACACGAAGAACACGTTGGTCAACCAAGGTGATTCGGACGGAACGCAACGTGTCGCTCGTGCACGCTGGCGCGGCTTGGCCACGGGCCTGAGCTCGAAAACACCTTTGTTGAAGAGGGTGTTCGGGGTTCGCGAAGTCTCACGTCGCCAGCGCTCGAACGGATCGAAGGACGCCCGCGTTGAGAGCTGTCGCTCGGTACCGAGAGATGCGTGAGCTCAGACATCGGCCCCGCGGCCTTGCACACGCTGGCGTGGGTTGGCCACGCTTGCGCGGGTTGGCCACGCTGGCGCGGGTTGGCCACGCTGGCGTGGGTTGGCCACGCTGGCGCGGGTTGGCCACGCTGGCGTGGGTCCGCGACGCCTTTGCTGAAAAGGGCGTCCTTGGCGTGGTTGACATCGGCCACGCTGGCGTTGGCCACGCTGGCGTGGTGAGTCACTTCAGCAGTGTCGCGATCACACGTGTTGAAAGAGCCGTGCCCGACCGATCGGCGTGCCGCTTGAGGCCACAACTCAAATCGTGGACGCCCCTGTTGAAACGGTCGCGTGACCGTGGACGTCCACACTTGTTGATACGCGGAGGACCGCAGGCTTGGGTCAGCGGTATTCGTCGGCGGGGCGATGGCCGAGGACCGTGAGCGAGACGCGTTTCTTCTTCGGCGTCGCGGGCGGGGCTTCGTCGATGACGTCGCCGACGAGGTCGTAGTCGCTGGATTGGGTGATGCGGACGCGGCGCATTTGGCCGCGTTCGACCTCGCCGCCGCCGATGTAGACCTGGCCGTCGATGTCGGGGGCTTGGCCGGCGTGGCGGCCGGCCATCACGAGCTCGTGCTCTTCGCTCGGGCCTTCGACGAGGACGTCGAGCTCGCGGCCGATGAGCTGCTTGTTGCGCTTGCGCGCGATTTTGCGCTGGACGCTCATGAGCTTACGCCAGCGGTTCGAGATGACGCGGGCGGAGACCTTGTTGTCTTGTGCGTAGCTCTTCGCGGACTCCTCGTCGGAGTATTTGAAGACGCCGACGTTGTCGAACTGCGCCCACTCGACGAAGTCGACGAGCTCGGCGAAGTCGTCGTCGGTCTCGCCGGGGTGGCCGACGATGAAGGCCGTGCGGAAGAAGAGGTTCGGCGCGGCCTTTCGCATGCGCTCGACGACGCGCTTCTGGCGGTCTTTGCCATGGCCACGCTTCATGCGCGCGAGCATGGCGTCGGACGCATGCTGGAGCGGCATGTCGACGTACGGGACGACGCGCGGATGGTTCGCGAGAAGGTCGAGGAGAGCTTCGTCGATGGTCTCGGGATAGAGATAGAAGACGCGGACCCAGCGGATGCCGCTCACGTCGGCGATGCGCTCGACCAGGCCGGCGAGCGATTCGCGTCCTTGTTTGGGCAGGTCGCGCCCGTAGGCGATCGTGTCTTGCGAGATGAGGTTGAGCTCGAGGATGCCTTGCTTGGCGAGCTGCTCGGCCTCGCGGACGATGTCGTCGGCCGGACGCGAGCGTTGCTTGCCGCGAAACTCGGGGATCGTGCAGAACGCGCACGAGCGGTTGCAGCCTTCGGCGAGCTTCAAGTAGGCGCTGGCGCTCGAGCCGGTGACGACGCGCGGGTCGCTCGCGCGGATGACCCAGTCGGCCGGGTTGCCAACGAGCATGCGCGGCGTCTTGCTCTTCTTCGCGTCGAGGACGAAGGGATCCGAGAGGACGCGCTCGAGCGAGAGCATGTCGCTCGAGCCGAGGAAGTGGTCGACCTCGGGCATCTGCGCCGAGAGCTCTTGCGGGTAGCGCTGCGAGAGGCAGCCCGTGACGACGAGCTTCTTGCAGGCGCCGACCTTCTTCAGCTCGGCCATTTCGAAGATCGTGTCGATCGACTCGCGCTTGGCTTCTCCGATGAAGCCGCACGTGTTGACGACGATCACCTCGGCTTCGTCAGCCTCGGTGGTGAGCTCCCAGCGCGGGGACGCAGGCTTCTTCGTGGTGCCGTTGACGGCGCCCGTGCCGGCGCCGCCGAGGGCGACGCCCACCATGACCTCGGTGTCGACCCGGTTCTTCGGGCAACCCAGGCTCACGAAATGAATGCGTTTTGGCGATTTCTTCAAGGGGCCGACCAGGTCCGCAAACCTAGTCGAGTTTTGCAAAGGCGCAAACTGTAGCGGTCTCGCCCTTCAGCTGGCGGTCTCGCGCTTCACCTGGCGGTCTAGCCCTTCATCTTGCGCTGAATGAACTTCTCGAGCGCGCCGAGCGAGTCGAGGTTCTCCGGGAGGAGCTCTTCGTCGGCGACCTCGATCTTGAATGCGTCTTCGATGAACGCCGTCAGCTCGAGCACGCTCGTGGAGTCGATGATGCCCTTGTCGAGGAACGACGTGTCGTCCGTCAGCGCGTTCGGATCGGGCACGTAAAAGTTCTTCGTGATGAATGCCTTCACGCTCTCTTTGATGTCCATCTTGGTGTCCTGATCCTTGATCCCAATATCGCTTGAATCGTTAGGTGGCGGGAGAAGTTTGTCGCTGCGCGGCCATGACGCGAGGCGCGCCGGCCTCGTTGGCGAAGCACACGGGCGCTTCGTAGCCGCGAGCGCGCGTGAACAGGCTCGCGATCTGCTTTTCTTGGCCGAGGCCCATCTCGAAGATGAGCCACCCTCCTGGTTTCAGGAAGGTGAGCGCATCGTGGATGACGCGCTTGTGGATGGCGAAGCCGTAGGGCCCGGCGTCGAACGCCTCGCGCGGCTCTTTCTCGAGGAGGTGAGCGCTGTCGCCGGCGAGCTTTCCGGTCGAGATGTACGGAGGGTTGCAGACGACGACGTCGACGTT
Organism: Labilithrix sp.; assembly: GCA_044227045.1. GTDB lineage: Bacteria > Myxococcota_A > Polyangia > Polyangiales > Polyangiaceae > Labilithrix. The sequence goes on along the minus strand of JBGAFW010000004.1, from coordinate 121,003 downwards.
CTCCTTCAAGGTCTCGAACAGCGGGGCGTCGCTGCGAAGCGGCTCGAAGAGATCGCCTTGCACCACCTTCACGCGGTCGCCGAGCTCGTGACGCTTCACGTTGCGCCGCGCGAGGTCCACGCAAGGCGTCGTGAGATCGCTCGCCCACACGCGGAGGTCGGGGCGGGCGTGCGCGATCGCGCAGGCGAGGTTGCCCGCGCCGCAGCACATGTCGATGACCTTCATGTCCGGGTGGCGCTCGAGCTTCGCGAGGTAGTCGAGCGCCGTGCGTCCGAGCAGCTCCGTCTCCTCGCGCGGGACGAGCACGCCTTCGCCGGTCTCGAGCTCGATGCCGAGGAAGCGGATGGTCGAGCTCACGAGAGCCCCGTCTTCTTGATCTTTCCGGTCGCCGTCTTCGGGAGGTCGTCTTTGAACACGACGTACTTCGGGACCATGAAGTTCTCGAGGCGGCTCTGGCACTCGCGGATCACCTGCTTCTCGTCGAGCGTGACGCCCTCTTCGAGCACGACGAAGGCCTTCACCGCGTGACCGAAGATGTCGTCCGGCACGCCGATGACGGCTGCTTCCTTCACGCCTGGGATGCTCACGAGCGCGCCCTCGACCTCCTTGGGCGCGACCTTCTCGCCGCGTGACTTGATGATGTCGTCCATCCGGCCGACGAACGTGAGGTAGCCCTCGTCGTCCATCTTGCAGAAGTCCCCGGTGTAGAGGACCTGCTCACCCGGGAGCGGGCCGGGCTTCAGGCGCGCGGCGGTCTCTTCTGGCTTCTCCCAGTAGCCTTTCATCACGGTCGCGCCGCGAATGACGAGCTGGCCGACGACGTTGGGGCCGACCTTCTTGTCGTTCTCATCGACGATCCACATCTCTGTGTTCGGGATCGCGATGCCCACGCTCGTCGGCTTCCGATCGAGATCCGCCGGCGGAAGGTACGTGCAGCGCTTGCATTCGGTGAGGCCGTACATCGAGAAGATCTTCGCCTTCGGGAAGATCTCCTTCAGCATCGTGATGTGCTTCACCGGGAGCGCCGCGGCGGTGTTCGTGACGTACCGGATGTTCGAGAAGTCGTAGTCGCGGAGGCTCTTCAGCCCTGCCAGCGTGGCGAAGATCGTCGGCACGCCAGGAAAGCCAGTGACCTTCTCGTCGACGACCTTCTTCAGCACCTGCGCGACGAACGTGAACGACCGCTCGAGCACGAGCCGCGCGCCCATGCGCACGCTCATGATCATCTGGTAGAGGCCGTAGTCGAAGGCGAGCGGGAGGACGCCGAGGATCACGTCGTCTTCGACGTTCTCGAGGTACGTCGAGATCGAGGTCGCCGCCGTGATCATGTTTCGGTGCGTGAGCATCACGCCCTTCGGCTCTCCGGTGGAGCCGGACGTGTAGATGATCGACGCGAGATCGACGTCGATGTTGCGACGGCGCGGCGGTCCCTCGCCCGCGGTCGCGAGCGACGTCGCCCACGGCGTCACGCGCGGAAGGTTCGCGACGCGTCCTTGGTCGATCGCGCCCGCGATGACGACCGCGGCGAGATGCGTCGACTTGGCGGCGGCGTCGGCGAAGACGTTCGTGAGGTGGCCGTCGCTGATCAAGACCTTCGCGCGGCAGTCGTTGAGCATGTACGCGAGCTTGTCCGCCTTCGTGAGCGGATTGACGACGACGACGACGGCGTTTGCCTTGAGCACGGCCCAGAAGGCGACGACGGTCTCGGCGGTATTGTCGGCGAAGATGACGACGCGATCGCCTCGCTCAACGCCGAGCGACTCGAGCGAGCGCGCGAGCGCGTCGGAGTCTTTGGCGATCTGGGCGTACGTCATTCGCGTCGCGCCGGCCACGAGCGCGACTTTGTCGGGGAGACGCTTCGCAGAGCTCGCGAGGAAGTCGTGGAGGAGCGGTACTGCGATGTCGGTGGCGTTTTGGTTGGCTGCGGTCATGGCTAGCTCGTCGTGGCTCGTTTGGGTCCGAGGTCGATCACAGGGCTCGTGAGAGGGGATGCGAGGACTTGTCGATGACGGTCTTGAAGGTGGCGAGCTCGCTCGCGACGCTCCGGAGCGCCGGCGCGGGGCGATGGAGGACCTCGCTATGGAGGAGCTGCGTCGAGAGGACGCCGACGAGCGCCATGTTGTCTGTGTTCGACATCTGCGAATCGTCGCGACGCGCGACGCACTTCTTGTAGAGGGCCTCCACCGGGCCCGGGTCGAACACGCCGACCTTGGTGAGCTCCGCGCCGCTGATCGCGCCTTCGACCCACGAGGGAGCGTCTCCGGAGACGAACGAGAGCGCGTCAGGCGCGCGGTAGGGCTGCTTCGGGCGCTTCAAGATCTCTTTCGGGATGAGGTCGTGCGCGGCGCGCTTCAGCAGGTGCTTCTCATCGAGCACGCGAAGCTTGTAATGGGCCGGCAACGACGCGGCGAGGTTCGACACGTTCACGTCGAGGAACGGAAAGCGCCCTTCGATCGAGTGCGCCATCAGCATGCGATCGCCTTGCGAGCAGAGGATGTAGCTCGAGAGCAGCGTCCGGATCTCGAGATGCTGGTCTTGCGCGAGCTTCGACCAGAGCTTGAGGTCCTCGTCGAGCGACTTCATCAAGTGCGCGACGGCGTCGTAGCTCGCGGCGGCGAGGCTGTCTTTGATGTCCTTCGAGAAGAGGCGCTTCAGCGCGCTCGTCGAATGCCAGCGCGGCTCGTGGCCGAAGCCCGGCTGATCGTGCTCGTCGAGACGCCGGCCGAAGAACTTCTTCATCATCGCGCGCTGCGCGACGGGCGACCGGCTCAAATACGGATAGAGGCGCTCGAGCAGGCGAGGGCGACGCTCGGAGGCGGGGAACTTCGCCCAATGCCGGCGCACCTTCGCCTCACGGAAGACGTCGTAGCCGGCGAACATCTCGTCGGCGCCTTCGCCCGTGAGGACGACCTTGATTCCATGCCGCTGCACGAGCCCGGAGAGGAGAAAGAGCGGCGCCGGCGCCGTGCGAAGGAGCGTGCGCTCGGTGTGACGGACGACGCTCGGAAATGCCTCCGCGATGTCCTTTCGGCTGACGACGACCTCGTGGTGATCGCTCTCGAGGCGCTTCACCATCATCCGCTGGTAGGAGGTCTCGTCGTACTCGGCGTCTTCGAAGCGGAGCGAGAACGTCGAGAGCTGTCCTTCGCGAAGGCCGATCGCCATCGCGGCGACGAGCGAGCTGTCGAGGCCGCCGGAGAGGTAGCTTCCGACCGGCACGTCGGCGCGGATGACACGCAGGCGCGTCGCGGTCTCGAGCGCGGCGCGCACGGCCTCGGACGCTTCCTCCACCGTGCCTTGGAACTCTTCGTCACGACTTCGCGGAAACGACTGCCTCCACCACGGGCGCACCTCGAAGGACCCGTCGGTCGTGTCGATGATCGCGAGGTGCGCCGGAGGCAGCTCCGAGATCGCGGCGAAGGGCGTGCGTGGGGCGAGCGGCGCCCAGAACGTGAAGGTCTCGTCGAGCCCGAGCGGATCGAACGCGCGCGAGATCGACGCGTCGGCCGCGAAGATCGCCTTTGCTTCACTTGCAAAATACACGTACCCGTCGTGCCTCGCGAAGTGGACGGGCCGCACGCCAAAGCGGTCACGCGCGAGGACGAGGCGTTTCTTCGTGACGTCCCAGAGACCGATCGCGAACTGCCCGTTGAAGCGCTCGAAGGCGCGCTCGCCCCAGCTCTCGTAGGCATGCACGATCACCTCGGTGTCGCTCTTCGTCCGAAAGCGATGACCGAGGGCGAGGAGCTCTTCGCGCAGCTCGACGTAGTTGAAGATTTCGCCGTTGAAGACGACGTAGATCGTGTCGTCCTCGTTCGAGAGCGGCTGCTGGCCGGAGCTCAGGTCGATGATCGAGAGCCGGGTGTGGACGAGCCCGGCGCGGTCGTCACGATAGAGACCGCGCTCGTCCGGACCACGATGCTCGATCGAGCTCGCCATCGCGAGGAGACGCTCGATCGGAACGCCGGCGGCGGAGCCCGTGCGCGCCCCAGCCTTGCTCCCCCCTAGGTCAACGATGCCACCGATCCCACACATGACGATTCATCCACTCCGCCAGGTGATCAGGACGACGTGCTCGGACGAGGCGGCGCCTCTTTGATGAGCAGCGGGCCTTCGTGCAGGTAGCGCGCAGCCTTGCGCTTCGCGTCGATGTCTTTGTACACGCGCGAGATCTGCTCGGCGGTGAGGCCGAGGCATGCGCCGACGTCGTTTGGCGGGACGTCGTGGTCGCGACCGTAGAGGCAGAGGTCCATGCGGTCGTATGGCAGGGCGAAGAAGAACTCTTCCTGCGTCTGCTCGAGGGAGTACGTGTCGGTCGTGGGCGGGCGCGACCGGATCTCCTCCGGCACGTCGAGGTAGCGCGCGAGCGCATAGACCTGCGTCTTGTACAGGTGCGCGATCGGCTTGAAGTCCGCCGCGCCGTCGCCCTGCTTCACGAAGAAGCCTTGGTCGTACTCGAGGCGATTGGGCGTGCCAGCGACGGCGTAGCCGAGGCGATCGGCGTGGTAGTACTCGACCATCTTGCGCACGCGTTGTTTGAAGTTCGTGGCGGCGACGAGCTGGCGAAGCGCCGCCGGTGGCATGCGCGACGTGTGGAGCTTGCCGGAGGGATCCTGCACGGTGAGCTGCATCACGCTGAAGCGATCGCTGTCGAGCAGCGGGGGGAGCGTGATCTTGCTCTTGTAGCCCGGGCCGTACTCGGGGAAGACGGAGCGAATCGCCTCGTCTTGCCGCCGGTAGCAGCCGATCCCTTCGAGGGCGGCGCCGATTGACTCGAGCTCGCTCTCGATGCCGAGCCAGCTCGCGAGCATGCGACCGAGGCGCTCGGACTCACCGGAGGAGTCGCGCTCGGGCATGAACAGACCGAACACGCGCTCCTTGCCGAGCGCGCGAACGGCGAGCGCGGCGACGACCGAGCTGTCGATGCCGCCGGAGAGACCGACGACGACCCCGCGACGATGGAGATGTCCGAGGACCTGCTCCTTGATCGCGGCCTCGATCGCTTCGGTGGTCTTCACCGGATCGATGGCGAGCGCGTCAGCGGAGAACGGTGTGGTGGAGGATGACATGATGATTGGCGATCGTGCTCGGCGGTTGGGGCCATTCGCGGAAGCCCGCGTGGTGTGACTGGCGCGAGCATAAAGGAGAATCCGCGGCGAAAGAGCGCTCGATTTTGGTGCGCTTCAATTTGGGTGACACGGCGGCGTGAGCTTGCGACGCCCGTGCCGTTCGCGAGGATGGGCGTACGAAATCGGCGGAAATTTCGATCGCCCGATGACGTTGCGAAGCACCACGCGCCGGCATCCGGCATGCAGCGGCGTTCAGGTATGACGAACATTCCCCGTTGGGGTCGTGTGACCGCACAAGCCAATGAATTTCTGATCCAGATGCGCTCAGGCTCGGTCGTGCGCGCCGGACAAGGTCTCTCGTGTTTCAAATGGCCGTCGGACAGCGTCGCGATCATCCCGACGTCGATCGCCAAGCTCGGGTTCGCGGCCGATCAGGTGACGATCGAGAAGGTGGGCGTCGAGGTGCGCGGTCTCGCCGTGTATCGGATCGCGGAGCCGCTCGTCGCGTTCCGCATGATCGATCTCGAGTCACGCACCGCGCTGACCGAGATCCTGCGCGACATGTTCGTGGGAGCTACACGAAGGATCGTCGCCGGGCTCACGCTCGACGAGTGCATCCGCCATCGCAAGGATCACATCGCGTCGGCGCTGATGAACGAGATCGCGCCGATCCTCGCTGGTGAGGGCGCGACCGACGACACCAACGCGGCGGGGTGGGGCGTCGTGCTCGACACGATCGAGATCCAAGACGTGCGCGTGCTCTCCGGCGAGGTGTTCGCCCGCCTTCAGGCGCCTTTTCGAGAGAAGCTCGCGCTCGAGGCGCTCGTCGCCGAGGATCGCGTGACCTGTGAGCGCGCGAAGCTCGAAGCGTCGCAGCGTCGCGCCGCCGAGCAAGAGCGACATGCGTTGATGGCCGAAGAGGAGGCGCGCATGGCCTCGGAGCGCCGCCGCTCGGAGGAGGCGCGTCGTCACGAGGACGAGCTCGCCGCGCAGCGACTCGAGGCGGAGCTCGCGCGGCTTCGTCGAAAGGCGGAGGCCGATCGCGAGCGCGCGTTGATCGAGCTCGAGGCGAAGCGCCAAGCGGGAGAGACGGAGGCAGAGCTCGTTCGCATGCGCCGCGCCGCCTTCGCGGACCTCAGCGACACGCGCCTTCGCGAGATCATGCTCACCGAGACCATGCCCGAGCTGGCGCGAGCGTTTCGAGGCAGCTTCGATCACGTGCACGTGACCGCGATGAACGGCGCGGAAGGGAACCCCTTCGCGTTTCTCACCGCCGGGATCGATCAGGTCGTCTCCGCCGTGCGCAGCGCGGACGCGGATCGCGACTCGGCGCGTCCCACGCGCAAGTGAGCGAGCGTCAGAAGCAGACGACGTCGTTGTTGTCGGTGTTCGGCGTGCCTTTGAAGCCCGCCGAATACTCGGTAAACGTGAGGCTCCAGCGATCCCAGCTCGCCCGATCCGTCCATGCGCAGTCGCTCGGGAAAGAGAGCGCGCGGCCTGGCGTGAGGTTGGAGAACGCGGGGTAGGTGATCGTGTCGACTTGGATCGCGCCGGCGTTCGCCTTGATCGTCACTGTGTCGCCGTCGTTCTTGAGGACGTCGGTGGACTCCCACGAGAGCACCTTGCCGGTGATGCCGTGGTTCTTCGTCGTGTCGGCGGAGTCGGCGACGACGAACGAGGCGTTCGGGCCGAGCTCGAAGTCGTCGGTGATCGTCGCGACGTTTGGTGCGGCCGCGCCTCGAGGGGACTCGACGGTCACGCCTTTGAGCTTGAGCCAGCAGTCGGCGTGCGTGTTCTGGATCTCGACCCACTCGCCCAAGTCGCCCGAGCCCGTCTTCGACGCGACCATGATCTCGACGACGGCGAGATCGCCCGCGGCGACGGCGCCGGTGGCCTGGCAGTACGTCTTCGTCGTCGTGCCGCTGCTTCCGCTGCTGCTCGTCGTGCCGCCGTCGGTCTTGATGACGACGCCAGCATCTCCCGATGAAGAGGACGAGGGCGGAGGCGCGGGGCGCTCCTTCGCGGTTCCGAAGGCGCCCGAGTCTTCGTTCACGCCGTCGGGGTTGATCGGGGGCGGCTCTTCTTCTTCGGGAGCGTTGTTGAAGAAGTCGTCGCTGTAGTCGATCGGGGTCTTCTTCTTCTTGCTCGGGGCGCTCTCTGTGCACGCGAGGAGAAAGACGGAGCCCGTGATGGCCGCCGCGACGGGAGCCCAGATCCGCAGTCGTTCAAGCCAAGAAGAAGATGCCATGACAGCGTCGGCCGTGGTTTAGCACCTTGTCCCACATGCGCCAGGGCCTGCGCATGACCCCTAGAGGTTGGCGCAAATCCCTTCGATCCCGAGGTCTTAGCTCATCGCTGCCTTGAAGCGATCAAACAAGTAGAGGGCGTCGTGCGGGCCTGCCGCGGCTTCGGGGTGGTACTGCACGCTGAACGCGTTGAGGTCCTTGGCGGCGAGACCTTCGCTCGTCCCGTCGTTCAAGTGGACGTGCGTGCTGACGACGCTCGCCGGAAGCGACGCGAGATCGACGCAGAAGCCGTGGTTCTGCGTCGTGATCTCGATGCGTCCGGTCGCGAGGTCTTTGACGGGCTGGTTGGCGCCGCGATGACCAAACTTCAGCTTGTACGTCTTGCCGCCGAGGGCGAGCGCGAGGAGCTGGTGGCCGAGGCAGATCCCGAAGATCGGCTTCTTGCCGAGGATGCCCTTGATCGTCTCGACGGCGTAGCCCACCGCGGCCGGATCGCCGGGGCCGTTCGACAAGAACACGCCGTCGGGGGAGAGCGCGAGGATGTCGGCGGCCGAGGTGTTCGCCGGCACGACCGTCACCTTGCAGCTCGTGTCGACGAGGCAACGGAGGATGTTCTTCTTCACGCCGTAGTCGATCGCGACGACGTGGTGCTGCTTCTTCATCGCAGCCTTCGTCGCGGCGGCGCTGGCCTCGGACATTCCAGGAGCGTCGAGACGCCACGGGCCGCGTCCTTCGGCGAACGGGTAGGGCTCGCGCGGCGTGACGAGCTTCACGAGATCGAGGCCCGACATGTCCGGAGCCTCGCGGGCGCGACGAACGAGCACCTCGATCGGATCGGGGCCGATCGCCGCGTTCTGCGAGCCATGATCGCGAAGGTGGCGTGTGAGCCGGCGTGTATCGACTCCCGAGATCGCGACGACCCCATGTTGCGCGAGGTACGCGTCGAGCGACTGCTCGGACCGCCAGCTCGACGCGACCGGGCTCGCGTCGCGAAGGATGAAGCCCGCGACGTGGGGCTTGCCATCGACCGACTCGGCGTCCATCGCGTTGACACCGACGTTGCCGATCTCCGGCGCGGTCATCGTGACGAGCTGACCCTTGTACGACGGATCGGTGAGCACCTCCTGGTACCCGGTCATCGTCGTAGTAAAAACAGCCTCACCCACGGTCGTGCCGCGCGCACCGTAGGGCTCGCCCGCGAAGGCGGTCCCGTCTGCGAGGACGAGGTGAATGCGTTCGGCTTTGGTCGGGTCGGATTGGCTGGTCATGTCGCTTGTGCCTCGAAGGCGATGGAGCCGTTCACGATCGTGGCGAGCACCATCCCCTTCATCGTGTGGCCGAGGAAGGGGGAGTTCTTGCTCTTCGTCCGCAAGCGAGCGCCTTCGACCGTCCACTCACGCTGCGGATCGACGAACGTGAGGTTCGCGGCGGCGCCCTCGGCGATGGTGGGGGCGCCGAGCCCGACGATCTTCGCCGGCGCACGTGTGAGCGCGTCGATCATCCGCGCGAGCGGGAAGGCGCCCTTCTCGACGAGGCCGAGCATCAGCGGCAAGCAGAGCTCGAGGCCGATCATCCCCGGCGCGGCCTCGGACATCTCGCAGTCCTTCTCGAGCGGGGAGTGCGGGGCGTGGTCGGTGGCGATGCAGTCGATCGTTCCATCGGCCAGCGCCTCACGAAGCGCGAGGAGGTCCTCGGTTTCACGAAGCGGCGGGTTCACTTTGCATGCGGTGTTGTAGCCGATGAGCTTCTGATCGGTGAGGAGGAGATGATGCGGCGTCACCTCGGCGGTCACCGGCACGCCGCGCGACTTCGCCTCGCGGAGGATCCGTACAGCGCCCATCGTCGAGACGTGAGCCACGTGGTACTTCGCGCGGATGTACTCGGCGAGGAGGACGTCGCGCGCGACGATCACGTCTTCGGCGATGCGCGGCCAGCCACGGAGACCGAGGCGGGTCGATACCGCGCCTTCGTGCATCTCGGCGCCCGCCGTGAGCGCGTGATCTTCGGCGTGCTGGATGAGCGGAAGGTCGAACGTGGTCGCGTACTCGAGCGCACGTCGCATGACGTCGCTTCGCGTGACGCAACGTCCGTCGTCGCTCACGGCGACGGCGCCTCCGTCCTTGAGGTCGGCCATCTCGGTGAGCGACTCGCCCTTCTGGCCCACCGTGATCGCCGCGATCGGGTGGAGGCGCGTTCCGCCGAGCGCGCGCGCCTTGTGAACGAGCAGCTCGGTCACCGCCCGCGTGTCGTTGACGGGGCGTGTGTTCGGCATCACGCAGACGTCGGTGAACCCGCCAGCGGCCGCAGCCGCGAGACCACTCTGGATGTCCTCTTTGTACTCTTGGCCTGGCTCGCGAAGGTGCGCGTGCATGTCGACGAGGCCGGGGAAGAGCATCGCGCCCTTGGCCTCGAACACGCGAACGCGGTCGTTCTTCTTCGCCAGCAGCTCGGCCGGCAGGGTCTCGGCGGCACGTGGACCTGCACGGGTGATGACGCGCCCTTCGATGACGACGTCGATCTCCGAATCCAGCTTGCGCGCGGGGTCGACGGCTCGAACGCGGCGAAAAACGAGGATGCTGTCGGACATCTTTCGCCGCCGGAGTTAGCACGCGTCTCGGTGCAGCGAAAGTGACACTCCACAGGGCGTGGGCACGGGCGTTAGCCCGAGCACGCTGCTATGCTTTTTCCCGATGGGCGACGACAAGGACAAGAACGCTCGGCAGCTGATCCTCGCGCGCCGAGCGCGGTTCCTCAAGGCCACGCTGGCGGGCGTCGCGGCGGCGACCACGGCGATCGGCGCATGCAGCAGCGACGAGAGCACGCCGCGGCCGTGCCTCGATTTCGTCGAGCCCGACGCGCAAAAGGACACCAGCTCGCCTCAGCCCTGCCTCAGCATCGCGGCCGACAGCGGCCCGAAAGACGCGGCGGTCGGGGACGCCGCCGACGAGGAAGACGCGGACGCCGGCGACAAAGACGCCAGCCCGATGCCTTGCCTCAGCCCGCCCGCGCCCGATCAATAGAGGCCTTTTCTTCTCACGCGCCGAAACGTCGCGCGTGTCGCCAAGCTCGGCCCGTCGCTGCTAACCTGGAGCGGATGGATTCGGGCGGGCAAAGGGACGCGCACGCGCAAGGACCAGCAGCGGCGCGGCCGAAGGTCTACAGCGTCGCGATCGAGGTCACGGCGCACTGCCAGCAGAAGTGCTCGTATTGCTACAACGCGTGGCGCGAGGACAACGGGGCAGGGATGGAGGCTGTCGGCACGGCGCGCCGTCTTCAGCTGCGCGTCGAGAAGCTCTTTCGATCGATCGACGTCGATCACGTCACGATCACCGGCGGCGAGCCTTTCGCGCGGCGTGATCTGTTCGAGCTGCTCGACATCGTCAAAGCGAACCACGTCGGCATTCAGATCATCTCGAACGGCGGCCTCATCGATGACGCGATCGCCACGCGGCTTGCGCCCTACGGCGTCTCGTACGTGCAGTGCACGCTCGATGGCCCCACCGCCGAGCTGCACGACGCCCACGTCGGCGGCGCAGGTCACTTCGACAAGACGCTCCTCGGCATCGCCGCGCTCCGGCGCGCGGGCGTCCCGGTCGTCGGCTGCATCGTCATCACGCGAAAGAACGCGGCGTACGTCGGCGAGACGCTCACGCTCTTCAAGTCCCTTGGCGTGAAGCACATCGCGCTCTCGCGGTTCAGCCCTGCGGGGTACGCCGCGTCCCATGCGGCGGAGCTCTTGCCGTCGCGCGACGATCTGCTCGTCGCCTTTCGCCAGGCGATCCCGTTCGCGTCCGCCACCGGCGACGACAAGATGCGCCTCACGTGCACGATGCCGGTGCCTCCGTGCGCGGTGGAGGTCGAAGAGCTCGCGCCGCTCGAGTTCGGCACGTGCGCGATCGGCACGACGATGCAGGAGTTCGCGCTCGGCCCCGACGGAAAGCTCCGGCACTGCACGCTGCATGGCAAAGGGCTCGGCGGCGCACGCGACATCCTCGACGACGACGTCGACGTCGCCGCGATCGTCACCGGAAGTGAAGTGAAGGAGTACAAGCGCCAGCTCCCCGAGTTTTGCGTGGGCTGCATTCACGCGAGCACGTGCGGCGGCGGATGTGGCGCCGCCTCCGAGTGGGTGCTCGGCGCCAGGAAATTCCCCGATCCGCTCGTGTGGCAGCACGTGGACGACGAGTTCGCCGATCGGCTCACGAGCGAACGTGCCGCCCCACGCACCCCGAAGGCGAGCACCCGCCGCCGGCTCGAGGTGATCGCATGACGCCGCCTTCGGACCGAGACGACAAGGACAACCAGGACGACAAGGACGCTGAGCGAACCGAACACGATCTCACGCGGAGGAGAGTGCTCGCGCGACGAGCGACGTTCGTCGCCGCCGCGCTCGCCGGCGTGAGCAGCGCCTGCGGCAAAGAGCCAAACACCTCGACGCCGTGCCTCACGCCGGTGCCCACCGAGACGGCGCAGCCGAGCGTGTGCCTCACGCCGGTCGAGCCTTCGTCCGACGCGGGTGCGCCTCCACCCACGCCAACGACGATGACGACGAGCGACGCAGGCAGAGCCGGCCCGGTTCCGTGCCTCTCGGTGAGGATTCGCCCGCAGGACGAAGACGCCGGTCCCATGCCCTGCCTGAAGATCGCTCCACCCCAGAGGGACGCGAAGTGAGCGACGACCCGAGAGACGACACGAAGGAAGAAGAGCGTCGGGTGGCTGCGCGCCGTGCGGTGCTCGCGCGGCGCACGCGGTTCGTCGCGGCGGCGCTCGCAGGCGTCAGCGTCGCGGCATGCGGCAAATCGTCCGGCCCCGACGTCTGCTTGAAGGTGAGCCCGCCGCCGACCGAGACCGCGCCGCAGCCTTGCCTCAACGTCGTCAGCACACCACCCATCGACCCTGACGCCGCGCCGCCGATGGGTGCGGACGGAGGCGCATCTTCGCCGTCCGATGCCGGTGTGCCGGACGCGAACGCCTCCGTGGCGCCGGCGAAGAAAGACGCGGGCGCGACGCCTCCTCCTCCCACGGTGCCGACGGTCTGCTTGCGCGTGGCGCCCCCACCGCCGCGTCCGTGCTTGACGCCCGTTCGTCCGAAGAGCGAGGGATGACGAGCGCGAGCAGCCGCAGATCGGATCGCCCGCGTGCGCTCCTCATCTGGCCCGGTGGTCTCTTCACGGGCGGCGCGAACTTTGGCGTCCCGCAGCTGCTCGCGATGGCGAGCGCGATGCGCGCGGCGGCCGACGTCGACGTGGACGTCGTCGATCTCGACGCCGAGCGCGGCTTCGGTCCGATCGTCCTCTCGGAGATCTTGGACCGGGCCGGCGCGCCGTACGATCTCGTCGGCATCGCGTGCTACTCGTCGTACGACTACCTCAAGGTGATCGAGCTCGGCCGGCGGATTCGGTCGCTCCTCCCGAAGGCATGGCTCGTCACCGGCGGCTACCACGCGAGCGCCCGTCCGAGCGACTTCACCGGGCCTTCCCCCGCGGATCCCGACGGCGCGCCTTCGCCGTTCGACTTCGTCGTCGTCGGGGATGGAGAGGGACCGATGAGCCGCCTCGCGAGCGCGCTCGTCACGGGCAAGCGGCCGCTCTTGCCGGTGCTCGGCCCCGAGGCGGTGGCGAACCCCGCCGCGATGCCGCCGGTCGACTGGACGCTGCTCGATCGCTACAAGCCCATCGCGCGCCAGGTCGCCTCGCAAGCCGAGATCTACCTCTCACGCGGATGCCCCTACGACTGCGCCTTCTGCATGGAGCGCGCGAAGCGAGACACGTCATGGCGCGCGCTCGAGCCGCTCCAGGCGATCGAAGAGATGCATCGGCTCGATCGCTTCCTCGATCTCTCGTCGTGGACGCTGTTCATCGCCGACGCGCTCTTCGGGATGAAGACCTCGTGGCGGCGCACGTTCCTCGAGGAGCTCGCGAAGCGGCCCGTCCGGGCGCGGAAGGTGTGGCTGCTCGTTCGGATCGATCTCCTCGAGCGCGAAGACCTCGTCCTGATGTCACGCGCGAACGTCGCCGCGGGGTTTGGCCTCGAGTCGGGCGATCCGAGCATGGTGAAGCGCATCCGCAAGGTCGGTCGTCTCTCGGACTACCTCGATCAGATGATGCGCGTCTCCGATTGGGCCCGCGAATTCGGCGTCCCGTGGGGCGCGAACGTGATCGTCGGCCATCCCGGGGAGACCGAGGCGTCGATGCGCACGTCGGTGAAGTACCTCGAGCGTCTCTACCTCGGGCCGAAGGGGACCACCGGCTTCCTCTCGGTCGATCCGTTTCGCCTCTATCCGGGCTCGCCGATCGACGAAGAGAAGGCGTCGTGGGAAGCGTCGACGGGCATGCGCATTCATCGCTATCCGTGGTGGCACGACGGCGATCAAGACTTCCTCGCCGAGTGGGTGGATCCGTCCGCGGAGCTCGACTTTCGTCGATGCCACGCGCTTCGCCACGAGCTGTTTCGTCCGCTCATCAACGCGATCCCGAAGGCGTTCACCTACCAGGGGCCGGCGCAGGACTACTTCATGCGCGCCCTTCACGAGCAGGTCGAGCTCCTCTCTCCCGCGTACGCCGCGCGCACGCTGGCGCTCGATCATCTCTGGCGTCGCATCGCGTCGGCCGAGGGCGCGCCGCCGGTCATCGCGCTCGATGATGACGAGGCCTTTCGGACGTTCTCGCGAGATGCCCGCAGGGACGCGCTCGAGGACGCGGTCGCGTGTGACGCCGATCCGATCGTGAGCGCCGTCTGCGAGGTGCCACGCGAGCGCTTCGTGCCGCTCGAGTCGCTCCCCGAGGCTCATCGTGATCGCGCGCTCGCCCTCGACGACACGGGCGCGTCGACGATCTCCGCGATGCACGCGTACGTCGTGTCGTTCCGTGCGCTCGATCTCCGGGCAGGTGACTCGCTCCTCGATCTCGGCGGCGGCACCGGCTACGGCGCTGCGGTGGCCGCGAAGGTCGTCGGCCCCACCGGACACGTCACCACGATCGAATGGGACGAGGATCTCGCCACGCTCGCGCGCGCGGAGCTCGCGCCCTTGACGCACGTGCGCGTCGTTCATGGCGATGCCCACGATCCGTCGCTGTGGCCGAAGGGCGTGAACAAAGTGAGCGTCGGCTTCGACGTCGAGCGCATCCCGCCGGCGTGGATCGACGCCCTTCCGAGCGGCGGTCGTCTCGTGGTGCCCGAGCGCGGCGAGCTCGTCGTGGTCGAGAAGTCTGCCGACGGCGCGACGACGACGCGCACGTCAGCCGGCGCCGTCCTCTACGTCCGGGATCGCTCCAAGCCCGCTCAGGTCGAAGCGCGAAAGCCAGCGGGCGTGGGCGGCGCCGAGGCCGTTTCGTCCGGCACGTGAGCGAAGAAGACCGATCGCGCGCCGCTCCGTCACGACGAAGCTCATCGCCTCGCCAGCCGCGTCTTTCTCATGACCCGCGGCCTCGATGACCTCCGCGACGGTGGCCTCGTGCGCGGCTTGCCATGCGATGTGCTCGGCGCCTGGGCATGCGAGGCCAGGCACGCCGACGAAGATCGCGTCGTGGAAGATGCGCCCGCGCACGCCGAGCGGCCGCGCGAGGAAGATGCGCGTCGCGTCTCGCGCGAGCCGCGGCGCGCAAGGCGCTACGTCGTCCAACGCTCGCGCGATCGCGTCTTCGTCGATCGCCGGCCACGGCGCCGCCCTCAGGAGCGGCATCTCGAGCTCGGCGGCCGCGCGGAGCACCTCGGCGAATGGCCCTGCGCTCTTCGCGACGGCCAGCGCGGCCGCGCTCTTCACGCCCGCGCCCGCGGGGTCGAGCGAAGCGAGGTCCTGATCGCTCGCAACACGTACGGCGCTCTCGTCGTCGAAGACCCACGCCAACGCCTGCGCGCGCGCGACCACGTCGTGATCCGAGGCGGCGCGCCGGAGCACGTCGGCGTCCTCGGCGAGCGTACGCGCTCCGACCGGGCCAAGGTGCTCCCGAATCCATGCAACATACACAGGATCGAAGCAGGAGCTGGCGAAGGGAACGTTCACGTGCGCCAGCACATGGAATACGGCCTCTGGCCAAATCGGCGCGCGGGACGTGCTCGTGCGGCTCACGAAGATCGACCGCCCACGTCTCCTCGTCCGCGCAGATCTAGAAGCGACCTGCGACGCCTGCGCCGCCGACGGTGACGTACGGCTGCCACGTCATCCCGCCGTTCTTGGCGGTGACGGGGATCTTCTTCGGCGTGCTCGGTGCGTCGTTCTTCGCGCTGCCTTCCTTCGGCGCGGTGAACCAGAGCACCGCGCCAGCCGCGATGCCGACGCCGCCGACGATGAAGCCCACCGTCGAGAGCGTGCCCATCGTCTTATAGCTGTCGATGTCGCTCTGCTTGTCGCTCGTGCACTTGTCCCCAGGACATTGATCGGAGAGATCGCCGTGCTTGCCGAGCGCGAGGATGCCCGTGACCGCGCCGAAGGCGAGGCCCACCGCGCCGACGCCGAACGCGACGTACGCGAGCGTCTTGCCGCCGCCCTTCTTGCTGTCGATCACGGCGGGGTTTTGGTTGTCGCCCGCAGGTGTGCCACCGGCGACCGCGTCCGCAGACTTCTCGAGCTTCAGCTTTGCCTCGGCGAGGCCCGCCTCGGAGACTTGAAACGACGCTTCGGCCGGCTTGTAGCCCGGCGCCTCGGCCTTCACGACGTGAGCGCCCGGATCGATCGGGCGCTTGAGGCCGAGGCCCGCGGCGGAGATCGGCTGGTTGTCGATCGTGACGGTGGGGTTCGCCGCGCCGCCTTCGATCGTGATGACCACGTTCGCGATCCTCGCGGAGACGGCGCCGACCTCGTTCTGCGCCGACACGAGCGCGTCTTTGAACGCGGGGAGCGGGCTCGGGTTCGACGTCTGCTCGCGGATGATGCGGTTATAGCTCTCTTGCGCGAGGACGAGCTTTCCGAGCTTCGTCTGCGTGCGCGCGAGGCCGAGCGTGACGGTGGCGGCGCCGGGGTAGAGGTTCTGCGCCGCGGTCCAGAGCTTCTCCGCCTCCGCGTAGTTGCCAGCGTCGTGCGCGGCCTGCGCCTGAACGCTGAGCTCGCGTGCTTGCGCGATGTCTTGCGGCGACGGATCGGCCGCGAAGGCCAAGCTGCTCGATGTGGCAAACGCCGCGATCGCACCCGCGAGGATCAGAGAACGAAACCGGACCGAGGACATAGCCGATTCATATCAGCTTCTTTCCTGCGCGCGCGTCACCCAAAACGCGCTCCTCCGCGCAAAGCCAGCGCGCGCCGCCGACCTCGCTCGTTCGAACGAGGAACAAGGATGGAAAATCAATGATTCCATGAGTTTAGCACCGGGTCATCACGTCAAGCGCGCGAGCCCGTCCTGCCACGAGGTCTTGATGCGCGAGGGAAACAGCGCGTCAACACGCGCCGTCGACGGCGCCAGCGCGATCGGCTCTGCGTCGCGGTC
Organism: Labilithrix sp.; assembly: GCA_044227045.1. Classification (GTDB taxonomy): domain Bacteria; phylum Myxococcota_A; class Polyangia; order Polyangiales; family Polyangiaceae; genus Labilithrix. The sequence continues at coordinate 104,269 of JBGAFW010000004.1, read as the reverse complement.
GACCACGTACGCCGGCGTCTTGCCGAACCGAACGCCGAGGTCGCGCAACATCTCGATCTCGAACAGCGCGTCCGGCCCTGCGACGTTGACGACGGTGCTCTTCGGATCGGTCGCGAGGCGCGCGAGCACATCGACGACATCCTCCACGTACACGGGCGCGAACACGTTGCCGCGCGGCGCCGGAATCGGCCTTGGCTCACCCGGACGATCGAGCGACGCGATCATCTTCGCGAGCGACGATCGCTCGGGCATGTTCGGGCCGTAGATCATCCCCGGACGCACGATCGCCATCGACTCGACGTCGTCGATGAACCCTTCGGCGAGCTCTTCACCCCAGCGCTTCGTCAAGACGTACGGATGCGCGTCCATCTCGATCGGCGCGTCTTCGTCGATGCGCACGCTCGTGTCGGTGCTCGCCTCGAGGACGGAGATCGTCGACACGTGCACGATCGCCCTCGCGCCATGCTCGATCGCCCACGTGTAGAGGCGCGCGGTGGCGTCGACGTTGATCCGGATCTCTTCGGGGTAACGTGCCGCGGACGCATCGCTCCGATCGCGTGAGGCCGCGAGATGAACGACCGCGCCGATCTCGAACGGCGGCTCGACCTCACGAAAGTCGTTCGCGAGATCGAGCTCACGCCGCGTGGGCGCCCACACGCGGACATCCGGGGCCGTCTTCGCGAGATGCGCACGGAGCGCGCTCCCGACGTATCCGCTCCCACCCGTGACGAGGACTCCACGCTGCTCAGGTTCGGCCATGCGCGAACCTTAGTCGGATTCGCGCCGGCGACGACGGCAACGTGGACCAGGGAAGAGACTCACCGCGCCGCCATCATGCCGGCTCGCATTTGGGCCGCTTCGTGGTGATGAGTGCGAAGGAGGGGACTTGAACCCCTACGAGAGTTACCCCACTGGAACCTGAATCCAGCGCGTCTGCCAATTCCGCCACCTTCGCGAGTGGTCCGTCGCCTGTCAGAACCGACCTGCGCGCGGAGGCGGCACCATACTAAAGATTTTCGACGCTTTTCAAGAGCTCGGACACGAAGTTCATTCGGGGACGGATGAGCCCGACGCGCGTCACGCCCGGGGGACGGCGAATCACGTCCCCGTAGGCGCCTCCGGCGGGCCCCACGAGCTCGTCGCCCGTGAATTTCACGACTTGGTCGCCTCCGAGCGACTGCTCCGTGTAATCGGCGGTCTTTGTCGTGGTCGTCACCGGGGCAGGGGCCGGTTTTGCCTGCGGCTGAGCCATCGCAGCAGAGGAAATGCCGAGGGAAGCGACGACAAGAGAGAGACAGAGCAGCCTGACACGGACCTTCATGGGCGGTTTTCTTTCGTTCAGCGTTGAAATGCGTGCGACGTCGGCGGAGTGAAGGTCTGGGTTGACCCTCCGTCCAACTCGAGTCGTGTTGGGTTTGTGAGGAGGTGCGTACGATCGAACGCAGCACGCACGGAACGACAGAATCGGAGACAACGGCAGGCCACCGTTCACAGTCCGTACGTCGCGTGGCGTTCACACATGGAAACCTTGCGAGGAACGCTGGCTTGGGAGAAAACGTTCTGGTCAGCTTTTCTTGTGCGTCCGCACGATCTCGGTGACCGTTTTTGCTGACGGCCAAGCCCCTGCAAATGGGGTGGCTTTCCCTTTCGCTGGTAGCTCCTTGGAGGCTCAATGATTCGCAGAGCGCTTGGATTGATTGTCGTTGGTGGCGTGCTCGTTCTCGTCGCGTGCTCGGATGACGCGACCCCGGAGAAGTATCCGACCGCCGACTCGTTCTGCACCGCGAAGGCCGCGGAAGAGTGCAAGGTCGCGGCAGGTCCGTGCGCCGTCCCCGAAGCCACCTGCCAGCAGAAGCGAAAGGACGCCTGCAACACGGGCCTCGCGGCGACCGCGACAGGGCAGGGGCGCACGTACAAGTCGGCGAACGCCGAGAACTGCATCGCGAAGACGACCGCGGTCTACGCGGATCGCACGATCGATCCCGCGAAGGAGACCGCGTACATCGAAGCGTGTGAGAAGGTCTTCGCCGGCCTGAAGAAGGTGAACGAGGCGTGCTCGAACCTCTACGAGTGCGAAGGCGATCTCCTCTGCGACCTCGACAAGAAGGTGTGCGCGACGAAGAAGGTCACCGGCGTCGATCAGCCGTGCAACAACCCCGGCGACATCTGCGACAAGGGTCTCTACTGCCAGCAGAAGGGCGCACTGAAGTTCTGCACGAAGAAGAACGCCGTCGGCGAGACATGCCGCACGGACGGCAGCGCACCTTGTCTCGAGGATCTCCGCTGCAACGGATCGTCGTGCGTCGCGAAGCAGCCCGCGGGCGAGCTTTGCGACACGAACGACGAGTGCACGACTGGCCTCTGCGACACGAGCACGACCCCGCGCAAGTGCCGCGCGAAGCAGTACGCGAGCGAGAACGGCAGCTGCTCCGACTTCGGCGGCGCCAGCTAAGCCCCGTCGTCACGGCGGCAACGAAAAAGCGGCTCGTCGATCCTGCGCGATCGACGAGCCGTTCGCTTTTGTGAACGCGAGAGTGTGCGAACAAAAAAGAAACGGCGTGCTCTCGTGGAGCACGCCGTCTTTGGGGCTTCACAAACCCCAATCAGCTCGCGATCACTTCTTCGGAGCTGCGGAGCCCGCTGCGGCCGGCGTCGCGCTCGACTTCGGCGCTGCCGTTCCGGTCGCGGCCTTCGGATCGCCCGAGCCCGCGGCGGCCGGCGTCGCGGCGCCACCACTTGCATCGGCCTTCTTCGCTTCCGTGTCCTTGCCCTCGAGCTCCCAGAGCTTGAACTCGACGCGGCGGTTCTGCTCACGGTTGGCCGCGTTGTCGTTCTTCACGAGCGCGCGATCCGGACCGTAGCCCTTGCCTTCGAGGCGGCCCTTGTCGGTGCCGGCCTTCACGAGCCACGCAATGACCGCGTCCGCGCGATCCTGCGAGAGCTTCATGTTGTGATCCTTCGTGCCCTGGTCGTCGGTGTAACCCTCGATGTGGAGCTTCGTGATCTGCGTGTTCTCCTTCATGACGTCTGCGACCGTCTGGAGAATTTCCTTCGTCTCCTTGTCCTCCTTCAACGTCGCCTTGTCGGTGTCGAAGTGGATCTTGCCGGGGATCTTGATTTCGTTGTTCTCGATCTTCGCACGACCGAGCGCCTTGACGGCCTTCGGCGGAGCAACGGCCTCCGTCTTCGGCGGCTCCGGCGGCGGAGGCGGCGGCGGGGTCGGGTCCGGCGGCGGCGGCGTCGCTGCCTTGGGCTCCGTGTTTCCGATCTTCGCCTCTGCGTGGCAGCCGACGATGCTCCCCGCGATTCCCAAACCAAACACCGCGATGAGCGGGAAGATAACCTTCTTGGACATGACTCGATGCCTCCTGATGCCGCTCACGCGTTCCCTTTGATCTATGAGAGACGCTGCGAGCCCCTCGGGCGAAACCCCCGCCCGTTTTGTGGACGGGCAAACGGTACGGGAAAGGGACGCGCTTGGGAAGTCCCAGTGCTAGCGTCTTTGCCGCGATGCGGCAGTGTCTGCGGAAAGTGTCTCGTGAAAGGGGTCGCGAGATGTGGCGTGTTCAAGCTCCCTCTAGCGAGGTTCACCCTTGGACGTGACGATGGCAGTACGGCTTCACTGGAGCGAGCTCGAAGGTGATCTTCGACCGTCGTTTCCACCCGAGAGCCAGGCGCTTCGATCCGCGAAAGATGCAGCGGATAACAAAGGGTTACACGCCTTAGAGACCCCTCGCAGAAGGGACGGGATGGCGCTCGGTCGAAAGCGCGCCAACCTCCTCGATGACCTCCTCGCGAAGGTGTTCGCGGAGGTGCTCGAGACCACGAAGGTGGACACTCCCGTGGCCCTCGCCGCGGTCGGCAGCTTTGGTCGGGGCGCGGTCGCTCTCCGGTCGGATATCGATGTGCGGCTCGTCATCGGGACGGCGAGCCACAAGGCGCGTGAAGGAGCCGCGCGTGTCGCGGACGCTCTGCTCTATCCGCTCTGGGACGCGGGGCTCTCGGTCGGTCATCAAGTGACATCGATCGGTGAAGCGCTCGAGCTGGCGCAGACCGATCTCGCGACGGCGACCTCGCTGCTCGACCTTCGCCTCTTGGCGGGCGATGGCGCGCTCGTCGACGAGCTCGTGAACCGCGCGTACCTCGGCCTCTTCGCGGAAGGCGAGCTTGGTCGCTTCGTCGAGCGCCTCGAAGAAGAAGCGGCCGCGCGTCATGCGCGCTTCGGCCAGTCGCTCTACTTGCTCGAGCCCGAGGTGAAGGCAGGCGCCGGTGGGCTCCGCGACATCGACATCGCGCGCTGGGCGGCGCGTGCACGCTACCGCGTCGCCGCGAACGATCCCTGGACGGATCTCCTCCGCCTCGGCGTCATCGTCCCGCGTGAAGCGAACGAGATGGCGCGCGCCGAAGAGTTCCTCTGGCGCGTGCGCAACCGACTCCACGCGCATGCGGAGCGTAAGAGCGATCGGCTCACGTTCGATCAACAAGAGGCGATCGCGATCGAGCTCGGCTACGCGCGCGCGCTCCAGAGCGAAGGCCTCTCGCCTACGGCCGCGGCCAGCGAGCCGTCCGACGCGACGGTCGAGGCGGCGCCTGCGAGCTCCTCGCCGGAGGCGCGCGCCGAAGCGGCCGAGCGCTTCATGCAAGACTACTTCGGGCATGCCCGCGTCGTGTCCCGCGCGCGTGAGGCGCTCCTCCTTCGCGCGAGGCCTCCGCGCCGGCGCGGGCGTCCGGTCGAGACCGATCTCGGCGGCGGCGTGCGATCGTTCGACGGGCAAATCACGCTCGATCCGCAGTCGCTCGCGGACGATCCCGCGCTCGCGCTTCGGATGTATCTTGCATGCATTCAGAAGAAGGCGCCGCCGCTTCCGTTCGCGCGTGACGTCATCGCGCGGGCCGCCGCCGACGTCGCATGGGCGTCGACGCTTCGCGCGAGCCCGGAGGCGGCGAAGCTCTTTCTCGAGCTGCTCTGCACGGTGCCCGAGGCGCCGTTTCGTCGAGGCTCCGTCGTCGGCGAGCTCCACGAGGTGGGGCTCCTCCTCGCGATGATCCCAGAGTTCATGCCCGTCACCGGGCGCGTTCACCACGACGTCTACCACGTGTACACCGTCGACGTGCACAGCGTCGCCGCGGTGGACTGCCTCCGCGCGATCTGCCGCGGAGACCTCGCGCACGAGCGTCCACTCGCGAGCCGCCTCGCGGCGGAGATCGCGCGCCCGATGCCGCTCTTCCTCGCGACGCTCCTCCACGACGTCGGCAAGGGGTACCCGGACGCGAGCGGCTCGCGGAAGAACCATTCGGTGACGGGCGCCGAGCTGTGCGACGCGATCCTGCCGAGGCTCGGCGTGTCGGGAGATGACGCGATCGAGGTGCGCTCGCTCGTGCGAAGTCACCTCGCGATGTACCACGTCGCGACGCGGCGTGATCTCGACGATCCGGCGACCACGCGCGACTTCTGCCCGCAGGTCCACGGGCAAGAGGGCCTCCGTAACCTGTACCTGCTCACCGTCGCCGACATCACGACGACGTCACCGACCGCGATGACCTCGTGGAAGGCGCGCATGCTCGACGAGCTGTACTTCGCCGCTGACGCGCATTTCGCTGGGACATCCGACGCCTTCGACGCGGCACGCACCGAGCGTGTTCGCGCCGCCGCCCTCGCGGCATGGAGTGGAAAGAAGGCGGAGCTCGGAGCCTTCCTCGCGACGATGCCCGATCGCTACCTGCTCGCCAATGCACCGGAGGCGATCTGCGCGCATGCTCGCGTCGCGCTCGATCGCACCGCGCACGGATCGCCGGTGCGGGCGGCGCTCGTCCCCTCGCGCCATCCCGAGGTCGGTGAGATCTGCGTGATCGCCGACGACGCGCCCGGTCTCCTCGCGCGCATCGCGGCAGCGATCACCGCGGCCCGGCTCGAGGTCCTCGGCGCGCAGGTCTACTCGCGGACGGTTCGTCCTGCCGGGCGGGCGCACGAGATGAGCGAGGCGGTCGACTTGTTCTGGGTACGTGACGCGCGCACGGGCGCCGAAGGCGTCGCGCAGGCGATGCCTCGCCTGATGCGCGATCTCGAGCGCGTCTGCACGGGCGAGGTGGACGCCGAGGAGCTGCTTCGCGAGCGCGTCGGTGGCGGATCGCCGTGGCGGGAGCGGCCGAGCCCGGCGGTCTTGTCCGAGGTGGTCGTCGATGATCGAGCGTCACCGCGCCACACCATCGTCGAGGTCTTCGCGAAAGACCGGCCAGGCCTGCTGTATAGTCTGGCGCGCGCGCTTCATGCCCTCGGGCTGTCGATCGCGCTCTCGAAGATCAACACCGAAGGGACGAAGGTCGCGGACGTCTTCTATGTGAACGAGCTCGACGGATCCAAGGTGGAGCCAGGCCCGCGTTTCAAAGCCATTCGCGAAGCCCTGCTCGAAGCCGCGCGAGGACCCGAAGAGACCGCCGCTGCGCTCCGGCCGAGCACGAGCCCGATCGCCGCCGCCGCCGACAAACCGTGACCGACAAGAGAGAAAGAGAAGAGACAGACATGAACGACTCCACGAAGACGTCTCGCGTAGCGCATCTCGGTCTCGGCCTCGTCTTCGCGGCCTCGGTCGCCCTTGGCGCTCTCTCGGCATGCGGCGGTGGAAATGCCGATGGCGGCAAGCCGCCGGAGGCGCCCACCTCGACCGCGTCGGCCGCGTCGAGCAGCAAGCCCGACGACGCAGCGTCTTCCTCGGGCACCGGCAAGAAGATCGAAGGGCCCGCGGCCCCCACGAGCAGCGACGACGTCAAGAAGGGCATCGCCGCGCTCAAGGCCAACGACATGAACGGCGCGAAGGCGTCGTTCGAGGTCGCGGTCCAGAAGAACCCAAAGCAGGCCGACGCGTACCACTACCTCGGGCTCGTCAACGATCAGATGGGGCAGAAGGCCGACGCCGAGAAGAACTACAAGAAGGCGCTCGAGCTGCAGCCCGACCTCGAAGAGTCGGCGATCAACCTGTCCGCGATCCTCGTCGAGAACGGAAAGTACGACGACGCCGTCGCGCTGATGAAGAAGGTGATCGCGAAGAACCCGAAGAACGCGAACGCGCAGGTCAACCTCGGGATGGCGCTCTCCGGAAAGAACGACGTCGACGGCGCGAACAAGGCCTTCGAGGAGGCGATGAAGCTCGAGCCGAACAACGGGATCACCGTCGTCACCTACGCGAGCCACCTCGCGCGCAACAACAAGAAGGACGAGGCGATCGCGAAGCTCAAGCAAGCCGAAAAGATCTCGTCGAGCGACGCCGGTGTGCTGGCCTCGGTCGCGCTCGAATACAAGAACATGAAGGACTTCAAGACGTGCGTCGCCGTCCTCGACAAGGCGGTGGGCTTGAAGGACATCGCCGAGCTCCGCATCTACCGGGGCACGTGCAAGCTTGGCTTGAAGGATCTGCCCGGGGCGACCACCGAGTTCAAAGACGCGGTGACGAAGGAGCCGAACAACGCGCTCGCGCACTATTCGCTCGGCAACGCGCTCGCGGATGGCGGCAAGCTCACCGAGGCCATCACCGAGTGGGAGACGTACCTGAAGCTCGCGCCCGACGGTCCCCAGGCGAAGGCCGCCGAGCGCAAGATCAAGATCGCGAAGGACAAGGACGGCAAGAAGAAGTAGCCGTCAGGGCGCCTTCCGTCAGGGCGCCTTCCTCGCGGCGAGCATCGCGGCAGGGATCGCGCGCGCCGCCTCGTCACCTGTCATGACGGCGGTGAGCTCCGGATGGCAGCCCGCTTTCGCGACGCAGAGGTGCGTGAGCTCGGTGATCGCCTCCGCGCTCGCGAAGTCGATCACCCACCAGGCCGCGCGCTTGCCGGTCTCGCAGTAGTGCGCCTCCGGCCGGAAGCGCTGCGCGATGTATCCGAAGAGGGGCCCAGGGCCTTCTGGCCCCGAGTCGAGCTTGTTGGCGGCTTCCCACGATGGCTCGACGCGAACGAGATAGCGCATGATCATTTTCCTGTCGTTACGGGTTGAATTCACTCGTTACGGGCTCGGCGCGTAACGAAGAAAAGGTGCAACACGGCGCGCGTCCTCGCGATGCTCATGCATGCACACCAGGTTGTGCAAGAATAGGCATGGCATGAAGACGACCGGCACCGCTCCGAATTGGGACGACTTTCGGTTCCTGCTCACGGTGCTTCGTGAGGGTCGTTTCGCGGCAGCGGGGCGCGCGCTCGGCGTCGAGCACACGACGGTCGCGCGGCGGATCAAGGTGCTCGAAGAGTCGCTCGGCGCGCCGCTCTTCTTTCGCACCGCCAAAGGCCTCCTCCCGACGCCGCTCGGGCAAGGCGCGCTCGAGAAGGCAGAGGCGATGGAGCGCGCAGCGATGGACACGGTCGCTTCGTCGAATCGCACGCGCGGGCAGATCGAAGGCAAGGTTCGCATCTCGGTGACGGACTCGATCGCCGCGCGTTGGCTCGTCCCCAATCTCGCGACCCTGTGGCGGACGCATCCGAAGCTCCAGGTCGAGATCCTGACGAACCAGGCGCACGTGGACCTCGCGCGCGGGACCGCCGAGCTCGCGATTCGAACGCCGAGGCCCCAGCGTCGCGAGCTGACGGCCTACCGACTCGGGACGACCGCGTTTCGGCTCTTCGCGGCGCGATCGATCGCGACGCGAGCCGCGCGTGCGCTTGGCGCGGAGGTCCCGACCACCGGCGGTCTTCCGCTCGTCATCTACACCCACGACAACGTCTTCTTGCAGCGCGCGCCGTGGTTTCAGGCGCTCCTCGCGCGGTCCCCCGAGCAGATGACGGCGTCGAGCACGCTCGTGCTCCTCGAGGCGGCGCGGGCAGGCGTGGGCGTCGTCGTGCTGCCCGACTTCGCGGTGGGCGAAGAGCGCTCGCTCGTCCCGGTCTCCGAGCCGCTCAGCCATCACGAAGCATGGCTCGTGAGTCATCCCGAGGTGCGCCGCGACCCGCGCGTCGCGGCCGTCGCCGACTTCATCAAGAAGCTCGCGCCGTCCCTCCAGTACGTCGCGGACGCGCCCACGCGCAAGAAGCCGGCGAAGAAGAAGACGGCGAAGCGTTAACCCTGGACGAAGCCGCGGAGCACGCGGCCGAAGCCCTCGGCGTCGCGCTCGCCGATCGCGAGCAGATGCCCGTCGCCGTCGACCCAGGCCGACGGGCAGGGATGAGGCGACTCCATCTGCTCGGGCGGTATGCGCTTGCCGTGCATCACGGCGCGCTTTCCTTCGTCGCTCGCGATCGTGGTGACCGGCAAGGCGCGCGTGGCGGCGACGGCGACAGGCACGAGCGTCTCGGCGCTGATCTGGTCGAATGGCGTCGCGTCCTCCAGACCGAACGCCCCCGAGCGAATGCGCCGGAGCGCCGTCAAGTGGCCGACGGTCCCTAGGCTACGCGAGAGATCGCGCGCGAGCGATCGAACGAAGTATCCCTTCGACGCTTCGACCCGCAGCGTGATCTCCGAGCTCGATCGATCGAAGCTCACGAGATCGAGCGCGCGCACCTCGATCGAGCGCGCAGGGAGATCTTCGTTGTCGAGCCGGCCGGCGCGTGCGAGCTCGTGGGCGCGCACGCCGTCGACACGGATCGCCGAGAACGCGGGCGGAACCTGGAGCGTGCGGGCGCGCTCGACGAGGATGGCGGCGTCGACGTCCGAGGCGCTCGCCTCGAACGGCATGGTCTTCAAGACCTGGCCCTCGGCGTCGAGCGTGTCGGTCTCGACGCCGAGACGGATCGTCGTCTCGTACGCTTTGTCGGCCGCGGTGAGCCATGGCACGAGCTTGGTCGCTTCGCCCACCGCGATGACGAGCACGCCGGTCGCCATCGGATCGAGCGTGCCGGTGTGGCCGACGTGCCGTGTCTTCAGCGCCTTGCGAACGCGCGCGACGATGTCATGGCTCGTCGGCCCGCGCGGCTTGTCGACGACGAGCACGCCGTCGGGTTTCTTGTCAGCCAAAGAAGACGCTCTTTCGCGCGCCGACGGCGCGATCGAGCATTCCCTGAATCGTCGCGCGGACCCGCTCGGCGAGCTTGCCTACGAGCAGCTCGTCGTCCGCGGCGTCGGGTGAGTGACCACTGAAATCGATCGGCTCGCCGAAGTGGATCTGCCATTTCGTAGGCGCGGGCAGGAGGCCGAGCGGGCCGAGCGCGGGGAAGGTGGGCGTGACCGGCACGTAAGGAAGCCCGAGCGCCTTCGACAGATACTCGACGCGGAAGAGGAGCGGGTTCGTCTCCTCCGCGCCGACGACGGCCACCGGGACGATCGGCGTGCGCGTGCGAAGGCAAAGCTTGATGAAGCCGCCGCGTCCGAAGCGCTGGAGCCGGTAGCGTTCGGCGAAGAGCTTGCCGATGCCCTTCACGCCCTCCGGGAAGACGGCGACGAGGTGCTCCTTCGACAAGAGGCGCTCGGCGTTCTCCTGGCACGCGCGCACTGCGCCGAGGCGGTTCATCGTCGAGCCGAGGAACGGCATGTGGAAGATGAAGTCTTCGGTGAGCCATCGCAGGTCGCGTGGATGAGGGTGCTCGAGCTTCACCGCCGTCTTGATCATCACGCCGTCGAGCGGGAGCGTGCCCGAGTGGTTCGCGACGAGGAGGCAGCGCCCGCGACTCGGGACGTGATCGATCCCGGTCGTCTCGACCCGGAAATAGCGCGTGTAGAGGAGCTCGAAGACTGCGCGCGCCTTCTGCTCGTAGATCGGATCGAAGCCGAAGTCGTCGACCTCCTCCGATCGGCCGCGCATCGCGAGCCGTCCCCACTTTCGCAGGTAGAAGTCGGTCGAGAGAAGCTCGCGCGCCGTATCGAAGACGGTGGCGTCACCAGGAACGGACGGGCGCTCGCTCGGCCGAGCGGGCGGCGTGCTCTGGCGTGCGACCGGCGCGACGGCGTGACTTGCCGTGTGCGCTGCGATCTCTTGCGTGGCATGGGCGTCGTCCTCGTAGACGTCGCGCTCCGTCGCGGGGATGTCGGAGGGGAGCGCGTCGCGCGTCACCTCGAGGTCGTGGTCGTCGATGCGCGGCTCGACGACCGCGTCGTCGTCGTCGTCGTCCTCGCCGGCGAGCGACGACAGATCGCGCCGCGAGGCTTCGTCGATCAGGCGATCGAGCTGCGCCTCGAGCTCGCGGATCTGCGCCACCACCGCGGGGGAAGGGGCGTCGGGGTCACGCCGGCGCGTCGTCTTTGCGGGCTCTTCCTCGGGGTCATCGAGGCGTGGGGCTTCGGGCTTTCCGCGCGGCGGGACGATCGCGGGCGCGGCCTTCGATCGAGGCAGGAGCCCCTCGACGTCTTCGGGCAAGAACGTCGCGGTCGGCGCGTTCTCCATCGACGAGGTGCTCGGCCTACGCTCCGGCGTTGGCCGCTTCTTGAGCGTGCCGGTGCGCCTCGTGATCGGAGCCTTCTTCTTGGATGAGGGCGCAGGCGACGCGGCGGTGACGTCGCGCGAGCTCGGACGCTTCGGTTTCATGGAGATGCCTCGTGAAGGAGCTTCACATCGCGAAGGCGCTGCGCGCTCGTGAAATCGAGGACGGCTTCACGCGTGGTGTACGCGGGACGGAAGCCGAGCTTCTCGCGCGCCTTGGCCCCGTCAGCGACGCACAAGAAGCGGAGGTAATGCATGAACGTGGGCGGCGCTTCGACGATCTGCGCCAGCCAGAGCGCCGCCGTCATCGAACGCGCGAGAGGGTGAGGGATCGGCAGCGCGAGTCTCCCGGCGAGCTTGATCACAGTCGAGAGAGGCAGCACGCCGTCGCCGACGACGTTGTAGATGCCTGGGTGATCGCGATCGATCGCGAGCTTGAACGCGGCGATCGCGTCGACCTCGTGGAGGAACTGAACGAGTGGGTCGAAGCCCATCGCGACCGGCACCACGCGACGCGCGAGGTAGTGCGTCAGGAAGTTGCGGACGGTGGGCCCGAGGATCGGCGCGGTGCGAAGCACGGTCACGACCACCTTCGGCGATCGCTCGGCGAAGCGCATCAGCTCCGCCTCCGCCTCGATCTTGTCGGCGAAGTACGGCTCCGTCATGGGGGCGCGCAGAGGATGCTTCTCGGTGAGGTAGTTCGGATTCGACGGGTTCGCGCCGTAGAGCAGCGTCTGCGACCACATGACGACCTTACGGATCGCCGCCTGGCGCGCGGCCACGAGCACGTGGCGGGTGCCGACGCTCTCGAGCTCGTGCGCGTGCGCCGACGCATGGGTGGGCGACGACATGAACGCGAGATGCACGAGCGTGTCGGCGTGCTCGGCGCTCAAGATCTCGCTGAGGCGTGCCTCCGCCGAGGCGCCCGTGAAGTCGACCTCGTAGAAGCGGGTCTTTCGCTGCGCGGTGCTCGGCGGGACGATGTCGATCGCGACGATGCGACCGATCCGGGGGTCCTCCTCGAGCAGACCGACGAGATTGGCGCCGAGAAAGGACGACGCGCCGGTCACGACGACGACCCTGGAGCTCGGCCTTTTGCCGATGAGCGCGCCGCCCGCGCCGTCGTTCGGGCCAAGGCCGCCTTGGGGTGGCCGCGTCAAATCCACCGGAACCTCCGGGAGCACGTGCTGTTCGAGAACCTCCTACGCATCGGGGGAACCATACGATACGCTTCCTAACGCCAATGAGCGCGTCGATCCATCCGGCCCCGCTCATGCTCGGTCCCTACGAGCTGATTCAGCGGATAGCCACGGGCGGGATGGCCGAAGTGTATTTGGCTCGCCGCGCGGGTCCGCACGGGTTCCAGAAGGTCGTCGCGGTCAAACGCATCCTGCCGCAGCTCGCGCAGGACACGGACTTCGTCGCGATGTTCATCGACGAAGCGCGCGTCTGCGCTCGGCTCGCGCACCCGAACATCGTGCAGGTGTTCGACTTCGGTGAGCACGACGGCGAGCTCTACATGGCGATGGAGTACGTCGACGGCACGACGGCAGCACGCCTCGTGCGCGCCGCCGCGGCGCGCGGCGAAGACGTGCCGCTCGAGGCCGCCCTCTACATCGCGCTCAGCGTCCTCCGCGGTCTCGACTACGCCCACAACGCGCGCGACGACGACAACCGCTCGCTCGCGCTCGTCCACCGCGACGTATCACCTGGCAACGTGCTCATCGACCGCTCGGGCGCGGTGAAGCTCACCGACTTCGGCATCGCGCGCGCCGCGGAGATCGAGCGACGCACGGACGCCGGTCAGCTCAAAGGCAAGCTCGGGTACATGTCGCCCGAGCAGGTCGTCGGCAAGGAGCTCGACGCGCGAAGCGATCTCTTCACCGCCGCGATCGTCCTCGCGGAGCTCGTCATGCTGCGGCCGCTCTTCGCCGGCCCGAGCGAGATCGACGTGCTCATGCGCATCCGCGACGCCGATCTCCAGGTGATCGATCGCGCCGGCTCGCGCGTTCCCGACGACCTCAAGACGATCCTCATTCGCGCGATGGCGCGTGATCGCGCGCTTCGTTACCCGAGCGCGGCGGCCTTCGCCGAGGCGCTCGAAGAGGTCTTGCGGCGCCGTCGCTTGCAGGTCGGTCCCGGAAAGCTCGCGGCATGGATCGGACGTCTTGGGCTGCTCCCGAGCCCCGGCGACGAGCCCGAGAGCGAGACCGGGACACGGCAAACCGCGAATCTCTCTCCGCCAGGCGGGCGCCCGACGTCACCGCCGCCGGCGCGTGCCTCGTCGCCGCCGCCGCGTCCTTCGGCAGCGCCCCCGAGCGCGATGCCGGGCGAGGCGCGCGACGTCTCTCCCGCGATTTACCGCGCGAAGATGCCAGGCGGCCCGACGTTTGGACCGCTCAGCTACCCGCGTCTCGTCGAGCTCTTCGTGACCGGCGGCATCGATCACCGCGCGCTGATCTCGCGCGAGACCTCTCCCTTCCGCGACGCGGCGAGCTACACCGAGCTCGCGCGCTTCGTGAGCAGCCCTGCGCTTCGTTGGGACGACGGCGTCTTCAACGCGCAGAACTCCGTCGCGTTGATCGACCGCGTGCTCTTGCCCACGCGCCTCTTTCAGATCGCGCTTCGCCGCGAGACCGGCGCGCTCTATTTCCGCGACGCCTCGCGGAAGAAGAAGATCTACCTCGTCGAAGGGATCCCGGAGTTCGTCGTCTCGACCGACAAGCGCGAGCTCTTCGGAGAGCACCTCGTCGCGCGTGGCCAGGTGCTGCGAATGGAAGTCGAGATGGCGCTCGCGATGCTGCCGCGCTTCTCGGGCCGCCTCGGCGAGGCGCTCTGCGGGCTCGGCGTGCTCCGACCGATCGAGCTCTTTCGAGCGATCCACCAGCAGATGCAGGATCGCTATCTCGAGATCTTCTCGTGGCGCAAAGGCGAGGTCGCGTTCGTTCGCGGCGCGCGCTCGCACGAAGAGACGTTCCCGCTCGGACTCGATCCGTTCGACCTCGTGCTCCGGGGCGTCCGCGACTCGTACAGCCAAGAGGAGCTCGAGGCGATCCTGTCGCCGCTCGAAGAGGACGTCATCGAGCCGATCATCCCGCTGCCGGTCCGCATCGAGGCGTTCCGGTTCTCGGACGCCGAGGAGCACGTCCTGAAGAGCATCCAGTCGGCGACGTCGATCCCCGACATCGTCCGATCTTCGCGCCGGTTCGCGACGCGCGAGGAGATTTACCGCGCGCTCTTCTGCGCGCTCTCGTGCGATCTGCTCCGGTCGAAGCGCTGGACAGCGTTCACGTCGCTCGCGCCGCTCGGCGTCTGATCGTTGCGCAACGAAAGGGGGTGGTCCGTTGGGACTGGATCTCGGCGAACCACCTTCTGAAATGGTAGAGGTTGCGCAGATAGCAATTTCAAGCACTTGTGCGTCCATGAGGGTAGTCAGATGTAGGTACAACACCTGCAGTCTCGCCCCACATGAACCGCGCCGTCTTCGCGTCTCTCTTTGCCCTCGTCGCTTTTGGTTGCAGCGCCGTAGCCGCCGACGATGACGCGGCCTCGAGCGAGTCTGCCAACACCGAAGGTCGACCGCTCACCGTCATCAAGGGACGCGAGCTCGGTCGGTGTTGGTTCGACGTCGCGGGCAATGACGCCAAGCTCTCGTGCACGTCGACGCCGCGCGGAGCGGATCCGCTCGAGTCGATCGTCGAAGTGACGGCTGCCGGCACCGGCGACCCGATGCACTTCGTCCATATCGAGAAGAAGCTCGACGTCGAGCTCGGCGGCTCCGTCGTGGTCGGGACGCTGCCGCGCTCGGCCTTCCCGGTCGTGCTCCTCTTCAACGCCAAGCTCACGCCCGCATCGTCGGCTGCGGTCGGCAACACGAAGCAAACCGACCTCGAGCTCAACTCCACGATCCAGCGCCCGGAGGATCTCTCGGCGAACCGTCCGGCGATCATGAAGCAGCCGTTCGACGTCTGGCCGGTCGCGTTCCTCGACGGCGAAACCAACGACGGTCGCGGAAATAGCGGCGGCGGCTTCAGCGTTCGCGCCGAGTACGCGACGTCGATCCAGCCCTACAAAGGCTTCCTCGGCGAGACGTCGATGGCGCTCTCGACCGACGTGTACGGCCGTGACGTGAAGGGCAAGGTCCTTTACTTCCTCTCGCCGAACGCCGGCGCGAGCATTCCGCTGAAGCTCGGCGTCCGCACCCAAGACGTCGACGCGTCGGTCTCGCAGCCTGGCTACTACGCCGTGACCGCGTCGGGGTTGCGGCTCGCGACGACCGCCGAGATCGCGCGTGACTTCCCGGCGTCCTCTTCCGGGACGACCGATCCCGGCTCGACGACGCCCGGCACCGGCACCAGCGGTGGCGCGACGCCTCCGCCCGAGCCGCCGCCCGCACCTCCACCCGCGCCGGCCGATCCCGATCCCACCTGCGGAGGCAACGGCCAAGCGCGATGCGCGGGCGTCTGCGATCCGGGCACGCGCTACGACTCGAGCACCTACAAATGCGTCTCCTGCGGGCAAGACGGCCAGCCTTACTGCCTCGACGGAGCCGATCGTTCGAGCGGCAACCGCACGTGCAACGAAGGCACGCGCCTCGACTCGAACACGTACAAATGCGTCGCGTGCGGTGGCGCAGGGCAAACGTACTGCCTCACCGATCCGTCGAACACGTGGGGCGACCGCGAGTGCAACGCGGGCACGCGCTTCGACTCGAACACCTACAAATGCGTCCCGTGCGGCAACGCCGGCCAGACGTACTGCTTGACCGATCCGTTGAACACCTCGGGCGACCGGCGATGCAACGCGGGGACGCGACTCGACTCGAACACCTACCAATGCGTCGCCTGCGGCGGCAACGGGCAGACGTACTGCTTCGACGACGCGAACAACACGAGCGGCAACCGCGTCTGCGCGCCGGGCCTCCACGTGAACGGCAACTACCTCTGCGTCCCGTGACCTGGTCGGAGTGTCAGGCCATCTGAAGGACGGCCGTGAGCCGCGCCTTCATCAAGCCTTCCGATCGCGACAGACGGCCCTTGAGCGCGCGGATGCCTTCGTTGCGATCGAGCGCGAGGAGCGCACGGCCCATCGCCTCCATCACGACCACGCTCTCGTCGGAGGTGTTGTCGCTGCGCAGCATCGCGATGAAGCCGCGCTTCCCCTCGACCGCCTTCGAAAGCAGCTGAACGGCGCGCGCCCGAAGCGGAGCTGCTGCATCGGCGAGCGCCGCCGCCGCTGCCGCGCGAAGCTCTTCGCCTGCGCTGCCGCGCATCGTGAGGAGGCGCTCGATCACGTTGAACACGTACTCGTCGATCGCGCGAATGCGCCGGAGCTCGCCGAGGGCGATGATGCGCGTGGGCTCGTCGGCGTACTCGAGCGCTTCGACGAGGGGCTTGCGCGCCCGCTCACCCCAGAGCGGGACGAGCGCCGCGAGCGCGGTGGCGCGCAGAAGTGGATGCGAGAGGAACTTGCTGACCGCCTCGCCGAGCACCGGATCGGCGCGGTCGGGCAGGGTGTAGAGGAGGTCCTCGACGAGCGCGAGCTCTGCGTCGTCACGCACCTGGAGCGCGGGGAGGACTTGCGCGAGCAACGTCCAACCGGCGGCGCCGGTGTCGCGGAAGACCTTCACGAAGATCGGCCGCGCCGCCGGGTCGACCGTGGCCTCGCGCGCCTGGTAGAGCGCTTGCGCGCCGACGGATCCGGCGATGACGATGAGCTGGCGCGCCGCTTCACGCTGGTGCGCGGGGCCGGTGAGGAGCGTCGTCGCGATCGGCAGGAGGCGCCCCTTGTCGATCATCGACTTCATCGTGCGGAGGGCTGCGTTCTCGCGCGGCCCCGGCTTGCCTGCGCCCTTCGCGTGGCGCGCGAGCGTGCTCATGACGGCGAGCAGCGCGACCGCTTCGGAGCGGCGTGCGAGCGTGCCCATCGCCGCCTCGAGCGTCGACAGCTCGCGTGCGTACGTCTCGGGATCTCCGATCAGGTCGAGCGTGAGGAGGAACTGCGACGGCTCGCGCACGAGCGCGTCGGCGAGGGTTTGCGCGCGGATCGACTCCTTGAGGTCGCGCGGCATCTCCTCCTCGGTGATGATCCCGCGGCGGTAGAACTCGGCGACGGCGGCGTCCGACTTGGGTGATCGCTCGGTGACGAGGCGCTGCGCGAAGAGGTGCAAGAACGCGCGGATCTGCTCCTGCTCGGGGCCGCCTGCGTCGAAGTCCGTGAGGAGGATGGTGGCGGTCTCTGCGCACGACTCGTGAAGGACGCGCTCGATGATCAGAGGCGCGACCTGGAACGAAGAGAAGCCGCGGAGGTTCACGACGGCTTCGTCCACGAGGTCGGCGTTGAAGATGAACTGCTTCACCTCGTCGCCGCGCGTGAGCAGGCGGGCGACGCCGCCGATCAGCTCGTCGCGCGTCTCGCGCATCTTCTTGAGGCTGATCCCGCGAACGTTGCAGAGCGCGAGGAGGTCACGGGCGAGGCGTGCCGCGCAGAGGCCGACCTTCCACGAGAGCTTGCGGTCACGACCGACGACGTCGGAGACGAAGAGCACCGAGAGGTTGCGGAGCGGCTTCGAGAGCAGCTCCTTGCGGAGATCCTCGTGGGCGAAGGGCCCGAGGAGCATCTCGATGAGGTAATGGAGCTCGACGTCCGGGATGCCTTCGCGCAACGTCAGCGCGGCGATGCCCTTGTTGACGAGCTCCTCGATGAAGGGCTCGCCGAAGCTTCCAAAGAGCTGCGAGCCGAGCAGACGGCGGAGATCGACGATCTCGGCGGTGCCGCTCATCACGCAGAAGCCGATCTGCTTCTGGACGTCGCGGCGCGCGAACGTGAGCTCGCTTCGTCCGCGAAGCGCGCTCTTCAGCGACTTCTGGAGCTCCTTCATCGCCTGCGCGGACTCGTTGTGGCCGCGCTCGAAGCGGCCGAAGCGCAAGATCGCGCTCGAGAACGCGATGAAGAAGCCAGGGAAGCCGGACGCCGGGTCGTCGAGCATCGGGACGTTCTCGACGATGCTGAGCTCGTCCGGATCGTCCTGGTCGTTCGCGTTCGTCGGCTCGATGAGCTCCTTCAGCTCGACGCGCATCTCGCGTGCGGACTGATGCCGTTTGGCAGGATCTTTCTGCGTGGCGCGGAGGATGACCTCTTCGATGATGGGATCGAGGCCCTTGATGATTTGCGACGGAGGCTTCGGCAGCTCCTCAAGCTGCTTGATGAGGATCTCGGCCGGGTTGTCGCCGAGGAAAGGCGGGCGGCCCGTCACGAGCTCGTAGAGGCAGATGCCGCACGCATAGACGTCGGAGCGCGCGTCGATCTCGGTGCCGCGCGCTTGCTCGGGCGACATGTACTCGGGCGTGCCGGCGATCACGTGCTCGGACGCGGCGAGCTCGGCATCCTCTGCGCGCGGGTTCTGGAGCGCAGCGATACCGAAGTCACACACCTTGACGAGCTCGAAGGTCTTGCCTTCGTCGTTGCGGCTCGGCACGAGCATGATGTTGTCGGGCTTGATGTCGCGATGGATGATCCCGTGGTCGTGCGCGACGCTGAGCGCGGCGCAGACCTGGATCATGATCTCGACGGCGCGCTCCGTGGGGAGGCGCCGCTCTTCGTCGAGGAGGCTCTGCAGCGTACGGCCAGAGAGATACTCCATGACGATGTAGATGAGCCCGTCTGGCTCCTGATCGAAGTCGAGGACGCGCATCACGTTCGGATGATCGAGCTGGCTGGCCGCGAGCGCCTCGCCGCGGAAGCTCGTCATGAAGTGAGGGTCTTGCTGGTAGTGCGGATGAAGGATCTTGATCGCCACCGTGCGCCGCAGCTCGCGGTGGGTGGCGCGGTACACAGCGCCGGCCGCGCCGCTGCCGATCAGCGACTCGATGATGTACTTGCCGTCGGCGATGCGCCGGCCGACCGCTGGATCCGGATCGCTCTTCGAGCGGTTGCTCGGCGGTTCGTCTACTTCGACGACGAGCGCTGGCGGCGGCTTGACCGGCGCGCGAAGGAGCGCGGCGGTCTCTTCGTCGTCGTCACGTTCGTTCACCGACTCGGCGTCGGTCGTCTTCTTCCGGATCGCCTCCGAGCCAGAGGGCGCGTTCGCGTTGGCCTTGCGGCGCGTGCTCTTCTTCTTTCGGCCGGTAGGCTCGGGAGCTTCGGCCGCGGGCTCCGCCGCCGACTTCTTCGACGAGGAAGGCGCAGGCGGCGGCGCGGCGGCGGCGGGCGGCGGCTGGGGCGACGCCGCGGCGGGCTCTTTCTTCTTCGACGACTGACCGATGTTCGTCTGCTGGGTGGGCGTCAGCTCCTGCTTGTTTCGCGCGTCGCTTCGCACGATCTGCGGCCGCTCGGCGACGGGCTTCGACGGCGTGACGATCGGACCGGCGTTCGCCGCCGCCGGGGAAGGCGACGGTGAAGGCGCGGGAGCCTTTGCCTCCGCCGGCGGGATCACGATCGGAGCCGACGCAATCGGAGGCACGGCACGCATCGACGACGCGCTCGGGAGCCGGATGAGCGTCGCGTCGTCGTCGTCGTCATCGTCGTCATCGGGGGGAGGCGCAGCCGCTGCTGTCTCGTGAGCAGGCTCACCGGCTTCGGAGAGATGGGCGAGCGCGGCCTCCTCTTCGTCATCGGGCGGAGGCGGGACGGGGACGAGCCCGTCGTCGTCGAGCACCGTCGGCGGCGGTCGATCGTCGTAGAGCTCGACCTCGTCGAGCTGCACCTCGAACGGCTCCGAGGCCTCGACCTCCGGCGCGTCGTCTTCGGCGTCTCCGCTCGCGGCCGGTGGGCGACCGGATTGCGTGATCTGCGAAGGCTCGTCGTCGAACGCAGCGGGGAAGTTGGCGAGCGCGTCGTCGAAGAAGCCGCCGTCGTCGCTCGCCTCGGCGAGCGCCGCGGGCATCGCGCTGATCGGGCGCGCGACAGGCGCCCCACGCTCGGCGTCGGTGTCCGACGATGGCGCGTTCTCGCGGTCGTGCGAGGTCGCCGGCGACCCCATCTCTGCGATCGTCGCGGGGATATCGCTGGCGGGGATCGCTTGCGTCGCGGGTGGAGCCGACTCCACGATCGGCGGAGACGCTGGCGCCGCGTCGGTGATCGGCGATGGGACCCCGCGAAGAAGGCCGGGCGGAAGCGCGTCGGGCTCGAACACGACGCTCACGCTGAGGCTCGGCTCTTCGACGTCGGCCGGTGCGTCGTCTTCGTCGGCGTCCTCACCGGCGCTCGCCCCTTGCGCGGGCGGATGTGAGGGAGACCGCGGCGTCTCGACGGCTGGCGCGACGAGGCTCGCTTGGGTCTTCTTGACGTCGTTCGTCTGCTGCTGCTGCTGCTGTTGCGCTTGCGCCGTCAGCGCCTTCACCGCGGCCGGCATGTCCTCCGGCTCGAACACGACGCTCACGCTGAGCGAGGCGTCGTCGGCGTCGGCGCCGTGCTCGTCGTCTTCGTCTTCGCCCTTCGAGGAGCCGGGGGGAGACTGAACCGGAACGTTCTGCTCGGTGGGCTGAACCGCGAGCGCCGCCTGCCGTGCGGCCGTCATATGTTGGGCCGCGCCACCCCACGTCGCGCTTGGCGCCGTGCGACGCGGATCGCCCCCGAGGTTGGGCGTGGCCGGCGCGCCGGCGGAGACCGCAGGCGGCGCGTTCGCCGGCGGCGCGTTCACGTTGATGTGGACGTTGCCCTGCGCGTTCGCCGCGTTCCACGCCGCGCTTGGCACCGTGCGCCGTGGATCGTCTTTGGCGACGCTCCGCGCCGTCGCCGGACGCGGCGCGGTGATTTGAATGACCTGCGGATCGGCGATCTGCCCGATCGCGTTCGGGGAAGGCTCACGCGTCGACGCCGGGCGCGCGTCGGCCGCAAACCTCGGCCGTGGCTCGCTGCCGCCGGGCTCGATCACGGGGCGAGGCGCCGCTCCAGACATCGCGCGCGCGATCGGCGCCGAGTCACCGATCGGCTGCGGGTGAGCGGACGCGCGAGGACGCTGCTCTTGCGCTTGCTCCTCGCGCTTTTGCTCGTTGAGCGCGGCCTGCTTTCGCGCGGCTTCGGGTGAGAGCGCGAGCGTCTTGTTGAATCCGACCGTGTCGGGCGCAGGGGAGTCGGGCTTGTGCGTGTGCGCGGGGGACGTGTCGGGCGGACCGTCGACCGAGACGTTCTCGGCTTCGAGGAGCGCGTAGAGCTGCGCCGCCTGCGCGCGGTAGAGCGGGCGGAGACGCAGCGGGAACTGTCCGTTCTGCGGAGGACCAGCGGGCTCGGCGAGCAACGCGAGCGGTGGTTGTCCTGCGACGTGAAGATCGAGCGTGTGCGGATCGGCCCGCTGAGGGCCGTTCGTGAGCTCGACTTGAGCTACCTCGTGTCGCAGCGCCGCGCGGACGAGACGAGTCAACGCTCGCCGATCCGGCAGCCGTGACACGAGCACCGGTAAGCTCGAATCCACTGCCTTGCAGTGTATCCGAGTGTGACCAATGACAGAAACAAGAGTCCGCTCGCGGCGTTCGGATGGGTCCGATTTTTTGGGGAGCGGGCTCAGCTGAAGCTTCAAAGCCTCACCCACATGTCCTTGGCCACGCGCCGCGGACGCGCTTCCGTAAGGGAATCGCGGTGAATCGCGGCGAAAAGGCGGTGGTCAGCGGGTTTTTCGATAGACCGGGTAGGGCGGCTCGTCGTGAACCACCGCGAAGCCGGCGCCGAGGAACGCGCGCTCGGGTCCTTGCCAGGCTTCTTCCGGATACAGCGGCGCCGACGAGCGCCGGGGATACCCCTCGACGGCCTGTGCGCCCAAGGCCGCGGCGATCCGCGGGGCCGCCTCGACCATCGTCCGCGCGATGCCTTGGTTTCGAGCGTCCGGGTGCACGAGCATGCACGCGACGCTGAACGTGGTCGTCTCGCTGCCGAGATCGAGGTTTCGATAAACGGGTAATGAACGGAGCTTCGGGAGGTTCTTCCGTGCGGTGAGCTTCATCCAGCCGATCACCTTGTCGTGACCGGCGCTCGTGTCGATCGCGACGAGGCCTTGAGCAGACGGATCGCCCGACCGCACAGCCGCGTCGAGCTCGGCGGCGTTCTCCTCCGGACGATTCGCGCAGCGGTCGAGCCACTCGTTCTTCGTTCCGGTGAAGTGCCAGTACCGGCAGTAGCACGTGCTCGAGGCCGCCTCGAAGAGCGCATGGAGCGAGGGAAGCCACCGCTCGCTCATCACCTCGACGGCGATCTTGCCCGCGTCGTTCGCGCTCAACGTGCGGCTTCCACGGCGGCGGCGACGGAGAGCACCGTCATCTCGTCGAGCGGGCGGCCGACGATCTGGAGTCCGACCGGGAGCGCCGCCGTCTTCGTCGGCGCGCAAGGGACGCTGATCGCGGGAAGCCCGGCCAGGCTCGCGGGCAACGTGTAGACGTCCGACAGGTACATCGAGAGCGGGTCGCTCGTCTTCTCGCCGAGCTTGAACGCAGGCGTCGGCGCCGTCGGGCTCACGATCGCGTCGACGTCCTTGAAGACGCTCTCGTAGTCGCGCCGGATCAGCGTGCGAACCTTCTGCGCCTTCAGGTAGTACGCGTCGTAGTACCCCGCCGAGAGCACGAAGGTGCCGAGCAGGATGCGTCGCTTCACCTCGGGTCCGAAGCCTGCGTCGCGCGTCGCGCCGTACATCGCGCGGAGCCCCGAGGCTTGCTCCGACGTGCCGCGCCTCTGCGCGTTGCCTTGAACGCGGAGCCCATAGCGGACGCCGTCGAACCGCGCGAGGTTGCTCGACGCCTCGGCGGTCGCGATGACGTAGTACGTGGCGACGGCATGCTTCGTATGAGGAAGCTTGACCGGACGAACCGTGCACCCATCGCGCTCGAGCCTCGCGATCGCCGCGCGCACGCTCGCTTCGACCTCGGGGTCGAGCCCTTCGCCGAAGTATTCTTCCGGGACGCCGAGACGGAGCCCCTTGACGCTCGCGCCGGCGGCCGACTCGAAATCGGGCGTCGCGACGTCGAGTGAGGTCATGTCACGCGGATCGTGACCGGCGATGACGGAGAGCACGCGCGCCGCTCCGCGCACGTCGGTCGCGAATGGACCGATCTGATCGAGCGACGACGCGAACGCGACGAGGCCATAGCGCGATACGCGCCCGTACGTGGGCTTCAGCCCGACGACGCCGGTGAACGCGGCCGGCTGGCGGATCGAGCCGCCGGTGTCGCTGCCGAGCGAGGCGGGCGTCATGCCACCTGCGACGGCGACAGCGCTCCCGCCGGACGATCCGCCGGGCGTGCGTGTCTCGTCGGCAGGGTTCTTCGTCACGCCATAGGCCGACTGCTCCGTCGACGAGCCCATCGCGAACTCGTCGAGGTTCGTCTTGCCGGGAAGGAGCGCGTCGGCCGCGCGAAGCTTCGCGACGACGGTGGCGTCGTACGGAGCCCGCCATCCCTCGAGGATCTTCGAGCCTGCGGTGGTGACGACGCCTTCCATGCACAAGGCATCTTTGAGCGCCACCGGCACGCCGGCGAGCGGGCCGAGCGCTTCACCGCGCGCGCGCTTCGCGTCGATCGCGCGTGCCTGTTCGCGCATCGCGTCGGCTGAGAGCGCGAGGAACGCATGCAGCGACGCGTCCCGCTCTTCGATCGCCGCGATCGTCTCGTCGGCGACCTCGAGCGCGCTTCGTTTCCCGGATCGAACCGCCTCGGCGAGGCTGGTGACGTGCTCGGATGCGGACGTGGCCGTGGTCATGGTGCCGCTCGCTCCGTCACTCGATGAACGTCGGCACGGAGAACCCGTCGTGCGCGGCTTCGGGTGCGCCTGCGAGCGCTTGCTCGTGCGTGAGGCCCTGCCGCGGAACGTCGTCGCGAAGCTTCGCGCTCACCGCGGTGACGTGCGCCGTCGGGGGAACGTCGTCGGTGTCGATCGCGTCGAGCTCGGCGACGTAAGCGATGATCCGACCGACCTCTTCGGTGAGCCGGATCTCTTCTTCTTCGCTCAAAGACAGCTCAGCGAGCTCCGCGACGTGACGGATTTGCTCGCGATCGATCTTGGCCGCGCCTTTCGCCGTGGTCTCGACGGTCATGCTCCGAACGTACCATCAAGACGACGCGCCAGCGTCGTTCGTGGGGACCGGTGGGGGCGGCGGAGCGTCGAGGATGCCCGGCGGCAGCCCCATCGGCGCCGGCGCGGGGCCGGGCGAGCTCGCGCCTCCATCCTTCCACCACGACGGCGCGGGCGGATCCTCGTACTCGGGCGCAGGCCCCGTGGGTGTCTTTGGCGGCGACGAGCAACACGCCGCCGCAGCGGCGAGGCCGACGATCGAGAGGAGCTTTGGAAAGAAGAGGGGCTTGGTCAAAGAGCTCACGTCACCGGGGTAGTGAGGAGGCCAGAAAGCCGCTCCGCTTTGTCCGCGCCGCACGACGCGACGCGAATGTGGTTCTCAGGGGAGCGTGCGCAATCCGAGCGTGTACTTGCCGGACTGCACTTTGCCTTGTTGGCTGTCGTACCGAACGACGGCGTAAACTTCGGTCGACTGAACGGCGGCAGCAAGCGCTTTCTGCGCGGCGAATTGTTTGCCCGGATAAAGCGCCGCGAGGACCTTCTTGTTCCCAGCGGGCGTGCCTTGCGCGTCTTCGAGGACGTTCGGATCCTTCGTGAGGATGACCTCGAGGTCCGGATCGCTCGAGACGACGATCTGGAGCTTCGCCGCGGCGTCGACGGTGAGCTTGTAGACGTCGACCTCGCTCGCGCCTCCGAGGTTGGCGTTCACGACCTGTCCGAGGTCCGACGTCACCGCCCCGACGACCTGGGGAGCAGCGGCGGTGTGCGGCGTCGCCGACTCGTTCGCGACCGCGGCCGCTGCGCGCGACGCCGTGATCTTCGCCTTCGCGTTGGCGGTGCCACCGAGGTTCGCGAGCACCACGTAGTGATCGGTGGCTCCCGCGCCGCCCGAGATCGGGAGCGCGACGTGGAGATCGTACGGCGCAGGGACGAACTCGCCGGTGAACGGGTTCTGGCCGGGGAGCACCTGGCCGAGCCGATCGTCCTTCGTGCCGCCCGTGCCGAAGACGAACGCGACGGGGACCGCGCCGTCGGCCTCGCCGACCTCGATCCGGTAGTCGACGATCGACGCTTCGCTCGCCGGCGAAGAGAGCTTGAACAGCTTCGTCTCCGTGCTCGAGCCGAACGACTCTTCGGTCCCTTGGTCGAGCGTGAAGGCCGCGGCGGAGCGCGGCGTGACGCCGAGCGCGTCGGCGGCGCTGAGGAACGAGATCGAGGGCTTGCCGTCCGGTCCCATGTTCATCACCGAGACCTGAGCTTTCCCGGTCTTCGCGAGCGGCGGAGCGAGGAGAAAGCCCGTCGCGGACTGCGGACCGCTCGCTTGCGATCCGAGGTCGATGAGGTCGGCAGCCTCGAGCGAGAACGCGTTCGAGTCGAAGGCCCGCGTGTCGTTGTTCTCGATCTTGAATTGGACGAGGCCACCTTGAAGGACCTCTGCGCCGTCTTTGCTCCCCGACACGACGTTGATCGCCGGGATGACGTTGAACGCGTGCTCGGCCTTCAGCGTGCCGATCGTCACCGTGCGCGAGCCGACCGGAGCATCCTTCGCGATGCGGATCTTCGCGGTGATGAGCGACGTCGACGAGGTCGTGACCTCGATCACCTCGATGCCGGGGCCGAAGCTCGGCTTCGCGCCTTCCTCGAACTTGGTGCCGTTGCCGCCGATGCTCACCTCGACCTCGCGATCGAGGATGCCCTTGCTCGGGGTGACGAGGCTCAGCGCTTGGTCTCCGTCGGTCGGCTCGGGCGTCGCGCCCGGCGCGCCGGGTTGGCCGTCTTTGCCGTTCGCACCAGGGCCACCGTCGATCCCGTTGTTGCAGGCGACCAGCGAGGCGAGGACGACGAGACCGAGGGGACCAAGTGAAAGCTTCATGACGACAATCCTCCGAACAGAACGACTCGAGAACGAATGCTTGGTTGGGGTGCGCTCACTGCGTGACGGGCGCGACGCGCTTGATGCCGAGCGTGTAAGCGCCGGTCTGCTTCGCCGCGTCGGGCTTGGCCGCGACCTGGATGTAGCGCTCCTTGCCGACGAAGCTGGCGGTGGTGCCGCTTCCGACCGATCCACCTCGCGTGACCTCGAGCAAGTTCGGGCTGTCGAACGTGGGCACGGTGTCGACGCGGACGATGACGTCGGCGGCGCTGCTGATCGTGATCAGCATGTCCGTCGGCGCCGTCGCAGAGAGGCCCGTGAACTTGTAGACGTCCACTTCATCGGCTGCCTTGAGCTCGCCGGTGACGATGCGCCCCGGGATCGACGTCGTGACGCCGGGAAGCGAGCCGATGTTCTGCGCGGTGGCGGCGTCGCCGTGCGGATCTGCCTTCTCGGGGAAGATCGAGGCGCGCGTCTCGGTGTAGCTCATCGAGAGCTTCACCGACGGGCCGTGGGTGAGACCGCTGTCGACGACGACGAAGTAGGCCTTCGTCTTGGCCGTGACTGGGTAGGCGATGCGGGCCTCCGTCGCCGGGATGCCGAACGCCGGAAACCCGGGGTCGTTCTTCCCTTGATCGAGGAGGTCGGCCACCTTGCCGCTCTCGGGATACCCGAGGATCAGCGGCGTCATCGTCGAGTCGCTGGGGACGTTCGCGCGTGCCTCGACGAGGAGACCTTCCTTCGCGGTGGGCGACGCTTCGGCGACGTAGAAGCCCGTCTCGAGATCGCCCTCGAACGTCTTGTCGATCGGCGCGCCGCTGGTCAGCGCGATCGGGGACCGCGCCGCGACCGTCACGGCGTCCGGCTCCGACAGGAAGCTCGCGCTCGTGTCGTCGCTTGGATCGTTGAAGCCAAGGAAGCCGAGCGGACCCGTCTTCGCGAGCGGGTCACCGAGGAAGACGACGGTGCCGTCCGTGGCGGTGAAGTTCTGTGAGAGCGCGACGAGCGACGACTCGCTCTGCTTCACGAGCGGGAAGAGGCGGAACTTCTCCGTGTCGAACCAGATCTTGTCGCGGTTCGAGACCGAGAGGCGCACGAGCCCACCTTGCTCGGCCTTGCCGCTGTGGATCTTCGTGTCGAGCGGCACCGCGATGACGAACGCGGCCTTCGCGAACATCGACTTCGCGGTGTCGGGCGTCCCGTCGGCGCGCGTCTCGTTCTTCAAGTTCACGGTGACGTCATGTCGTCCGAGCTTCGCCGACGGCGCGATCTCGAGCGTCGCGACGAGCGCGTTGCCCGCGATCGTCGTCTTCTTCACCGTCACGCCGTCGCCGAAGTCGATCGTCGAGATGCGGGCGAGATCGATCTTGCCGTCGAACGACACAGCGACGTCGACCGTGCGATCGACCAAGCCGACGTGCGGCTCGATCAAGTTGATCTGCGGCGAGCGCTCGGCTGCGGGCTGTCCTTCGGGGCCCTTCTCTCCGCGCGCGCCGTCCGCGCCGTCGGCGCCCGATTTTCCGTCATGCACCGCGCAGGCAGCGAGCAGAGAAGAGAAGAGCAAACCTGGGACGAGCGAGCATTTTGCGAGCCTGCGAGCAAAATGGTTTCGGGCGCGCGGCGCCCGACACGCGAGCAAACCTGGGAAGAGAGACAATACGGGAGGGGATAGCCTGAGCTTCACGGTTTCCTCGTACCTAGGGCGAGAAGGTAGGAGCCCCTCATAGCTTGGTTTTCGATTGATGCAATGAGTCGAATAAGCCGCTTTCGCCCGGTTTTCAGGTGCGGCTTGACGGGAGCCTCGCGCTGGGTAGGATGCGCGCCCCTCACTCAATTCCGGGTGAGGATTACGAAATCCACACGCCCCTCAGCGCAAAGCCCAGATCCGGTGCGGTCGGCCCTCCTTAAATGGAGCCACCGCTGGTCAGGCGAGGGGCGGAGGCTCAACCGAAAGGCAAGCGCACCATGGCACAGACAGAAGTCCCGCAGCTCAAGAACGATTTCCCGTTGCCCCTCAAGTCGCTGCTCGATGCTGGCGTCCACTTCGGACACCAGACGAAGCGATGGAACCCGAAGATGCGCCCGTTCATCTACGGCGCACGCAACGGCATCCACATCATCGACCTCGATCAGACCGCGCGCCTCTTCTCGCGTGCGTTCCACTTCGTGACGGAGACGGTCGCCCGCGGCGGCAACATCCTCATGGTCGGAACGAAGCGCCAGGCGCAGGAGATCTGCCAGGAAGAGGCCGTTCGCTCGGGCGCGTTCTACGTCATCAACCGCTGGCTCGGCGGCACGCTCACGAACTTCCGCACGATCAAGCAAGGCCTCGATCGCATGCGCCAGCTCGAGCGCATGAAGGAAGACGGCACGTACCTCCAGCTCCCGAAGAAGGAAGTCTCGCGCCTCGAGAAGGAGCGTGAGCGCTTCGAGAAGTACGTCGGCGGCCTCAAGAACATGAGCTCGCTCCCGAGCGCCGTGTTCATCATCGACCCGGCGATGGAGACGATCGCGGTCAGCGAGGCGAAGAAGCTCCAGATCCCGATCATCGCGATCACGGACACGAACTGCGATCCGGACCTCGTCGACTACGTCATCCCCGGCAACGACGACGCGATCCGCTCGATCAAGCTCATCACGCAGCGCATCGGCGACGCGGTCATCGAAGGCATGCAGCGCCGCAAGGAGTTCACGCGCGACGAAGGCGGCGCGGGTGGTGGTCGTGGCGGTCCGCAGGCCGAGGTCTCGTACGGACGTCGCCGTCCGCAGTCGGAAGCGCCGGAAGGCGCGGGCGCACCCGAAGGTGTCGCCAAGGATCAATCGAACTGAAGGCGAAAGCCTCCGTAGAACACGAGAATCAGGAGCACCGACTAATGGCTGCTGTTACCCCCGCAATGATCAAAGAGCTCCGCGAGCGTACGTCCGCGGGCATGAGCGACTGCAAGAACGCGCTCGTCGAGGCCGAAGGCGATCTCGACAAGGCGATCGAAGTCATCCTCAAGAAGGGCATCGTCAAGGCGGCATCGCGATCTGGAAAGGTCGCGACCGAAGGCGAGGTCGCGACGTGGGTGAGCCCCGATCAAAAGAAGGGCGTCATCGTCGAGGTCAACTGCCAGACGGACTTCGTGTCCCGTGGCGATGACTTCAAGAAGTTCGTGAACGACGTCCTCGCCGTCGCGTCCAAGCTCGCCAAGGGCAAGGACCTCGGCGCCGAGACCTACCCGGGCTCGGACAAGTCGATCGACACGATCCGCCAGGAGCTCGTCGGCCGCATCGGCGAGAACATCGTCGTGCGTCGCTGGGATGTGCTCGAGACGAAGAACGACAACACGCTCGTTCAGTCGTACGTGCACATGGGCGGCAAGCTCGCCGTCCTCCTCGCCGTCGAAGTCCCAGCTGGCAAGAAGGGCGACGCCGACGTGAAGGCCTTCGCGGAGAACTGCGCGATGCAGATCGCCGCGATGAACCCGCTCGTCGTCGACAAGAGCCAGGTGCAGCAGAGCGACATCGCGAAGCAGAAAGAGATCTACCTCGCTCAGCTGAAGGAAGAGCTCGACAACGCGAACGCGCGCATCACCGAGCTCAAGGCTGGCGGCCACGATCTCTCCCCCGAGGACCTCGCGCTCGAGCTGAAGGCAGCCGAGCAGAAGAAGGGCCCGCCCGAGGCCATGTGGCCGAAGGTCGTCGAGGGCAAGATCACGAAGTGGTACACCGAGGTCACGCTCCTCGGACAAGACAACGTCTGGGAGCCCGGCGCAGGCTCGATCGACAAGATCCGCCAAGCGCTCGGCAAGAAGCTCGGCGGCGACGTCAAGATCGACTCGTTCCTCCGCTTCGGTCTCGGCGAAGGCATCGAGAAGAAGAGCGAGGATCTCGCCGCCGAGGTCGCCAAGACGATCGGTAGCTGATTCTCTCGCGAGAGTCGTTGAACGAAAAAGGCCGGACGCCGCGTGCGTTCGGCCTTTTTCATGTGCTTCACTCACGCGCATGTCTCGCCGCCACCGCTTCGCCTCACCCTCTTCGATCGCCGGCGTGCTCCTCGTGGGTGCTGCCTGCGGATCTCCCGAGCCGCCGTCGCGTCCGCCGATGCGAACCGCCCCGCTCGCGAGCGCATCGGCGAGCGCGCCCGCCTCACCGCCAACCGCAGCGGCGTTCGACGACGCGTCGCTGCTCTACATGGAGGAGGTCCTCGGTGACAAAGCGATCGCGTTCGCGCGGGCACACAACGCGGTGTCCGAAGGCGAGCTGAAGGCCGATCCGCGGTTCGCGTCGCTCGAGAAGCGGCTCGACGAGATCTACAGCTCGAAGGCGAAGATCCCGACCCCCGAATTCGCGCCGCCGAGCTCCATTCGCAACTTCTGGACGGACGCGGATCATCCGCGCGGCTTGTTCCGCATCACGACGTTCGACTCGTACAAGAAGGCCGACCCGCAGTGGACGACGCTCATCGACGTCGACGCGCTCAACAAAGACGAGAAGGAGAGCTTCGTCTTCCATGGCGCGAGCTGCCTCTATCCGCTCGAGCGTCGATGCCTCGTGCGCCTCTCGCGCGGCGGGACGGACGCGGAGATCGTCCGCGAGTACGACATCGACAAGAAGGCGTTCGTCTCCGAGAAGGACAAAGCCTTCGTGCTGCCAGAGGCGAAGCTCACCGTCGCGTGGAAAGACGAGAACACGATCTACGTCGGCACGAGCTTCGGTCCGGGCTCGGCGACGCGGTCAGGGCTGCCGCGTGTGATCAAGGAGTGGAAGCGCGGGCAGCCGCTCAGCGAGGCGCAGCTCCTCTTCGAGGTGAAGGAGACGGATCTCGCCGCGCGATGCTGGCGATCGTTCGATCACGACATCAAGCGTGACTTCTGCTCGCGCGACATCGACTTCGAGCACAACGAGCTGTCGATGCGGGGCGCGGACGGCAAGCTCGTTCACGTCGACAAGCCGCAAGACTCCGACGCCGGCGTCTGGGAAGACGATCTCCTCCTCAAGCTGCGAAGCGACTTCACGCACGGCGGCGTGACGTTCAAGAAGGGCGCCCTCCTGATCACGAAGCTGAAGGGCTCGCTCGCGGGCAAAGACGGCGTCACGGCGGCCGATCCGAAGCGCGAGATCCAGGTGCTGTTCGAGCCCACGAAGCAGTCCTCGCTCGCGGACTGGTCCGGGACGAAGACGCACATCATCACGAACGTGCTGAGCGACGTGAAGAACCAGCTCACGGTGTTCACGCGCGACGCGAAGGGCAAGTGGACCGGAGCGTCGGTGAAGGAAGAGCGCGCGAGCGTCGAGGTGTGGGCCGTCGATCCGAACCGCTCCGACGACGCTTGGATGTGGGTCGAAGACTTCACGCAGCCGAGCGCGCTCGAGCTCTTGCACACGAACGGCTTGAAGCGCGAGCCGCTCAAGAAGAAGCCGTCGTTCTTCGAGGCGTCGGGCCTCGAGGTGACGCAGCACTTCGCGACGTCGAAGGACGGGACGAAGATCCCGTACTTCGAGATCGCGAAGAAGGGACGCGCCGGCGCGGGCCCCACGCTGCTCGAGGCCTACGGCGGCTTCGAGATTTCGCTCACGGCCTACTACAACGCGGGCGTCGGCGCGGCGTGGCTCGAGCGCGGTGGAACGTACGTGCAAGCGAACCTTCGCGGCGGCGGCGAGTACGGACCGGCGTGGCACGAAGCGGCGATGAAGCACCACCGGCAGAACGCGTACGACGACCTCGCCGCGGTCGCCGAAGACCTCGTCCGGCGCGGCGTCACGACGTCGAAGCAGCTCGGCGTCATGGGCGGAAGCAACGGCGGGCTCCTCACGAGCGTGATGCTGACGCAGCGACCCGATCTCTTTGGCGCGATCGTGAGCAAGGTGCCGCTTACCGACATGAAGCGATTCCACAAGCTCCTCACCGGCGCGGCGTGGATCGGTGAGTACGGCGATCCCGACGACGCGGAGGATTGGGCGGCGCTCGCAAAGTTTTCGCCACTTCACAACGTGAAGGCAGGCGCGCCGTATCCGCCGATCCTCTACACGACGTCGACGAAAGACGATCGCGTGCATCCTGCACATGCCCGCAAGATGGTCGCGAAGCTCGAGGCGCTCGGCTACAAGCCCCTCTACTACGAGAACATCGAAGGCGGCCATGGCGGGGCGGCGGACATCAAGCAGCGCGCCTACCTCGACGCGTTGACCTTCACGTTTCTCTTGACCCGGCTCGGGCTGAAGTAGCCGCTAGCTTCGATGATGGGCCCGGAAAAACGCGGCCTGAGGGAAGAATCTCGCGGCCTTCGCAGATCGTTTGGACGAAAAGCGCGTAGTGGCTCCAAAAGCTTGCTGGTCGTCGTCGCGGCTCGGCCCCGGTTCTCCGGCGGCCAGGCCATGGTGACGTGCACATCCTCGCACGCTTCGGGCTGAGCCAGCGGGAGACGCCGGCTCCGGAGGACTGTCCATGCGATCGTATTTGCTTTGTGCCGCCGCGCTTGCCCTCGTGGGCTGCGGAACGTCAACGACCACCTACGTGAAGAGCGACACGACGCTGGGCCGGGTCGTCGTCTATCGAAACGGAGTCGCCTACTTCGAGCGCACCGCGGAGGTGCAGGGCGACAGCCTGAAGCTCAACGTGCCAAACGACAAGGTCGATGACTTCTTGAAGTCACTCACCGTCATCGACACGACCACCGGTGAGCCCGCGCCGATCTCGTACCCGTCGCTCGGAGAGTCGGGCACGATCGACATGAAGGTCGGCGTCAAAGGAAGCGGCACGCACAAGCTTCGCCTCTCGTACGTCACCGAAGCGCCTTCGTGGAAGCCAAGCTACCAACACCTCGGGCGAAGACTGGAAGGACGTGCGGCTCGGCGTCGGCGCGAGCTCCGCGATGTCGTTTCGCTTCGACCTGAAGGGCCTCCGCCTCGTCGATCGCGAGACGCTGCAAGAGAACGACTTGTTCGCGCAGGCGCCGCCGATGGGGGGCGCTTCGTACGGTGGTGGCCGCGGCCCGCAGCGTATCGTCGGTGACCTGACGGACGACGCGATCGCGCTCGCCTCGCTCGAGGACGAGCGTCGCAAGTCGGCGCAGGCGCAAGCGCCGGCGACGGGGCAGTCCGGAGGGAGCGGGGCGACGGCGCAGAGCGTTCGCGGCTTCGGAAAGCCTGGGCCCGCTCCGATGTCGAAGCACGCGGGCAACGAGCGCCCGAACGACACGACCACCGCGACGGTGCCTCCGCAGCAGAGCGCAGCGTTCGATCAGGTATCGAGGCTCGCCAGCTCGCTCCAGTCCTCGCGCAGCCAGAACCAGATCATCGTCGAAGGCTACGCCGCGAACACCGACAAGGACAAAGTGAACGCGTCGCTCGATCGCGCCAACCGCTTGCGTGATCAGCTCGTGCGTCAAGGCGTCGATCCCAATCGCATCGTCGCCGTCGCGAAAGGCGAGCAGACAGGACGCAACGGAGGCGCGCGGATCGTCGAGGCAGCTCCTCCACCGAAGCTCAAGGCGGACGCACAGGCGGACGGCTCGAAGGAGGCGAAGACCGGTGAGGCTGGAGGCGCCGTCGCCGCCTCTGGAGCGGGCACGGCCGCGACGCAGCACGAGCCGATCGGCACGTCGCACTTCGAGTCGGGCGTCGCGATGACCGTCCCGAAGGGGACCTCGGCGATGGTCTCGATCCTTCGATCGGAGACGGAGGGCGAGGTCGTCTACCTCTTCGATCCCGAGAGCACGCGAGGAAACTCCCAGTTTCCGTTTCGCACGCTCCGCTTTCGAAACCCGACCGACAGCGCGCTCGAGAGCGGCCCCGTCAGCGTGTTCGGCGACGGCAAATTCGTCGGCGAAGGCCTCGCGGAGCCGATCCCTGCGCACTCCGTCGCGTTCGTTCCGTTCGCGCTCGATCGCCAGATCGTCGTCGAGCGCAAGAACGCCGATCGAGACGACATCGCGCGCATCATCACGGTGAACCGCGGCGTGTTCCAGACGGAGATCAAGCACACGAAGAAGTCGTCGTTCACGCTCTACAACCGCATGGGCGAGAAGGCGACGGTGTATCTGAAGCACACCGTCGCGCCGGGCTACAAGCTGACGAAGTTCCCGGACTCGCGAAGCCCCGTGCCGGGCTCGGGCGACTCGAGCGATCATCTCGCTGGCGCAAACCTCTTCAAGATCGAGCTCGAGCCGAACGCGAAGGCCGACGTGGACATCGAGGAGGCGACGCCAGTGTTCCGCACGACGGACATCCGCACGCCCGATGGCCTGAACCTCGTGCGCGCCTTCCTCTCGCAGAGCGCGACGGAGGGCCCGCTCAAGACGCACGTCGAGACGCTCCTGAAGGTCAACGCCGACATGGTGAAGATCGAGCAGCAGATCCAGACGTCGCGCGAGCAGATGGGCGAGTACCGAACGCGCATGGACGAGATTCACGCGCAGCTTGTCACGTTGAAGGCGGTGAAGACCGCCGGCCCGCTCATGACCCACCTCGAGAAGAAGCTCCAGGAGATCAGCGAGAAGCTCTCGAAGGCGACCGTCGACGTGGTGGGTCTCCAAGAGAAGCTCATGGTCGCGCGCGTGCAGTTCCAGGCCGGCATCGCCGACCTCACGCTCGAAGACAAGAAGACCGAGACCGCCTCGCCGGCGCCCGCGCCCGCGAAGGAAGAGCCGAAGCCCAAGACCGCCTCGTCGAAGTGAGCTCTCACGCGCGGCGCTCCGCCTGCGTGATAAGGTCGTGCGCGTGCGACTCGCAAGCGTGAGCGTCGACCTCGACGAGATCCATCATTATTACGAAATTCATGGCCTCGGCGGCCGTGACAGCGCATCGGATGCCCTCACGCTCGTCTACGACGTCGCGGTCGATCGGCTTCGCGGCTTGGCGGACGCAGGACGATTCCCGCTGACGCTCTTCGCGATCGGCCGCGACCTCGAGCGCGAAGCGTCACGCGATCGCCTGCGCGCCGCGGCGAACGACGGGCACGAGATCGCGAACCACTCGCTCGACCATCGCTACGATCTCGTCAAGCTCGGTCGCGACGAGATCGAGCGGCAAATCGAAGAGGGCGCCTCCGTGATCGAGGCGGCGTGCGGAAAGCGCCCGGTGGGGTTTCGCGCGCCCGGCTACACGATCACGGACGAGGTCTTCGACGTCCTTCGCGAGCTCGGCGTGGCCTACGACGCCTCCGTGTTTCCTTGCCCTGCGTACTACCTCGCGAAGGCGACCGCGATCGGGCTCATCTCGCTTCGCGGTCGGAAGAGCCGGTCGATCGTCGATGACCCGAACGTGCTCCGCGCGCCCGTGCGTCCGTACAAGGTCGGCAAGCCCTACTGGCGACAAGGCGACGGCGTGCTCGAGATCCCCGTGCAGGTGACGCGCGGCCCGCGCCTCCCGTTCATCGGGACATCCGTGACGATGGCCGGTCCTACGCGCGCGCGCTGGCTCGCGAAGATGTGCGCAGGTGAGCCGCTCGTGAACCTCGAGCTCCACGGCATCGACGTCCTCGATGCGTCGGATGGCCTCGACGAGCTGCGCCCGCATCAACCGGACGTACGCATCCCGACGAAGCGCAAGACCGACGCGATCCTCGCGGCCGTCGACGAGCTAAAGCGTGCAGGATACACGTTCGTGACGATGCAAGAGGCGGCCGCGATGTTCCGCGGCTGAGCGTTACTTGCGGCGCCTCGGCGCGCTCTTCTGCACGAATTTGCCGAGCGCAGGCGCCATGTTCTCGGGGATGTTCGCGTCCCACGCGTCGGCGCTGAGCGAGTCGACGGGCTCGCCTTTGGCGTCGAGCTTGTAAAACCACGGCGCGGTCCTCGTCTCGACCTTCATCGTGCTGAGCTCCATCCGGTACTCTTCGAGGTCGACGCGCACGAGCGTGACGTTCGCGAGCGCTCGCTGCATGCGGTGATCGGGGAGCGCCGCGTCCACCGCCATGCACGCGCTGCTCGACTTCGCGTACGTCTGGATCATGATCGTGCGGCCTCGTGGCGCCCGCGCGACGATCTCGCTGAGCTGCGTGCGAAGGGGACGCGTCGAGTCGAGGTCGATGACCTCGAGGCTTCCGTACGCGTGGACGCCCGCCGTGCTCGGCGCGGTCGAGGAAGAAGACGTCGACGGCGCGGGCTCGGGGTTCGTCTCGGGCGTCGCGGAGGAGGCGACGCTCGGCGTTTTGCCGTTGGCCGACGCGTTCATCGCGTTGGCGTCGGGCGCCGCTGGCGCGAAGAGCGCGCCGAGGATCCAGAGGACGAGCACCACCGAGAGGCCCGTGCCGAAGAGGCCGGAGACGATCCCACTCGCAGCGAGCGCGCGCCCTTCGAGCCGAACGCCCGACGCGCCGCCGGCGGCGTCGTCGATGTCACGACGCGCGAGCGCGCCGAGGATGATCGCGGGGATGCCGAAGACCGCGCCTGCGAACGGGACGAGGCTCACCGCGCCGAAGAGCACCGACGCGATCGCCTTGCGCTCCGTCCTCGCCTGCATCGGCGCGGCCGAGGGCACGGCCGAGGGAATCATCGACGGCGGCGCCATCGACGGGGGCATCGACCATGGGGGCGAGGCAGGCGCCCACGATGGATGGTGTGATGGCTGTGACCCTTGGTCGAACCGCACATCACGTCGCGGATGGAAGGGCCCCATCAACCCACAGTGTACCGCGGTCTTCGCCAGACGCACGCGAACGTGCGCCTCGTGTGCGGCGAGCGGAAAAATCGAGGGAATCCGAGCCGGCCTAGCGGTTCTTCGGCGCGTTCGTGGGCGCGGCGGTGCCGGCGCCCGCGCTGCTGCGGCCCATCACGAGGCCGCCTTCTTGCGTGACGCGGTCGAGGCTTCGCGTGTCGACGGCCGAGTTGCGAATGAACTCCCGCGCCACCTCGCTCTCACCGGCGAGGAGCTCGTCGGGAGGACCGGCCGCCTCGACGCGTCCTTGGATGACGAGGACCGCTTGGTGCGCGATCCGGAAGCAGCTCGCGATGTCGTGCGAGATGACGATGCTCGTCACGCCGAAGCGCTGGCGCATCTCTTCGATGAGGTCGTCGACGAGGCGGCTCGTCAAGGGGTCGAGTCCGCTCGTGGGCTCGTCGTAGACGAGGATCGGCGGCTCGAGCATCAGCGCGCGCGCGAGGCCGACGCGCTTGCGCATACCGCCCGAGAGCTGCGAAGGGAACTTTGGCGCGACGACCTTCGGATCGAGCCCGAGGATCTCGAGCTTGTTCATCACGCGCTCTTTGATCTCCTTCTTCGACATCTTCGTGTGCTCGACGAGCGGGAAGGCGACGTTGTCGAAGACGGAGATCGAGTCGAGGAGCGCAGCGTATTGGTAAACCATCCCGAACTTCTTGCGGACGCGATTGAGCTCGCGCTCCGAGATGCGGGTGACGTCCTCGCCGTCGATGAAGATCTGACCGCTCGTCGCGCGCTCGAGGCCCACGATGAGACGGAGGAGCGTCGTCTTGCCGGCGCCGGAGCCGCCGATGATGACCATCGTCTCGCGACGGCGGGCGACGAGGTTGATGCCCTTCAGGATCTGTTGATCACCGAACGACTTCTTGATGTCTCGCAGCACGACGATTTCGTCAGGCAACGGAGCCCGCTCACTCACGCCCGGAGCCAGGCCATTTCCGTTGGCAGGCCGTGCCAGCCGCTGCTGTCCGAGGGGCGCTGGGGGCTGCTGCGCGTGCCGATTTCCCCCCACCGGAGTCGGGGAAAGGCGAGGATCTCGAGGATCCCGGGGATCGGACGGCTGCACGAGATGAAATGTCCCTTTCGCGAGCCGCGCGTGCAAGCTAAACGTGCCATAGCGGTGCAGAAGCCCCGTCGAGGTTCCGGTCACGTGCTGGTGCTTCGTGCGATGGCAGAGGTAGAGAGACGAGGTAACCAACATGACACGCGAACAGATCGAGTCGATTCTCAAGGCCTCGCAGGCAAAGCTCATCGACAAGGACACGGGTTATGGGCTGCCCGAGGGTTCGAACGTCACCCTTCATGTCGCGCACGACGGCGCGAGCCTCTCGTTTCAGAAGCTCGAGAGCGTGAAGTTCGACGGCGATCTCGTCTTCGCGAAGAGCGCGAAGCAGACCGTGGCGATCGTGATCGCGGACGTGTTCGCGGTGGCGGTCGAGGGCGTCGGTAACCAGCAGCGCCGTCCCGCGGGCTTCGCGTCGCAGGCGTAACGCGTCGTTCGAGCCGATGTCGGAGAGCACGGTGAGCTTCGGCGCGCGTCTCTCGACTCGGCTCGTCGCGATCCTCCTTCGGGTGAGCGTCGCCCTCACGGCGTGGCTCCCGCTCCGAGCGCTCGGCCCGATCGGGTCGGCGCTCGGTTTCGTCGTGGGGTCCGTCGTTCGTTATCGCCGCCGGCATGTCGAAGAGGCGATGGATCGCGCGCATGTCTCCGCGCCTCACGCCGTCGCGTCGTCGATGTACGCGCGCCTTGGCCGCGCGCTCGTTCGGCTCCTGTGGCTCGCCGGGGGACGCGCGAGCGATGAAGAGACATGGGCGATGACCATCGACCCCGAGGCCATTCGCGCGCTCGATGAAGCGAAGCGACGCGGCCCGGTGATCTTGTCCGCGTCGCACACAGGCAACTGGGAGCTCGCGGCCGCCGCGGCCGCGGCGCGCTGGCCGATCGCCGTGGTCGCAAAGCCGATGAGCGTTCGCGCGGTCGACGAGCTCGTCGCTGGTCTGCGCGCTCGGCTTGGCGTTCGCACGATCGCTCCGGCCGGCGCGTTCGGCCTCGCATCCCGTGCGCTCGCCCGAGGTGATGTCGTCGTGATGCCGATCGATCAGGTGCCCGATCGCGCCGCGCATGGCCTGCGGATGCCGTTCATGGATCAAGAGGCGCTCGTGGATCGGGCTCCCGCGACGCTCGCATGGAGAGCGAACGCCACCGTGCTCGTCGTGGCGGCGAGCACGCCGGATGGACGAGACGACGGCGTCGTCCGGCTCCTCGGCGTCCTCGCGCCGCCGAGCGAACAAGAACCAGCGCGCGACTTCATCGAGCGAACAACGCGGGAGGCGACGACGCTGCTCGATCGCTTCGTTCGCCAGGAGCCCGCGTCGTGGCTTTGGCTTCACAAGCGATGGCGAGCGACGCCGCGGCGTACGAGCGTGACGCGTGCGCGTGAGCTCAAGGCGCTCTCCGCGCGCGAAGCGGAGCCGTCTCGGTCTTGAACGGCTCGAGGTACGTCGTCTCTTCGGCGCTCGCTGGCGCACGAAGGGAGGGACGGAGCTCGTCGGTAAGACCCACGGCACGCTCGGGCGCTTGACCCGCGGCGCGCGCCAGCCACCCTGCGCACGCCCCGTCGACCTCGTCGCTCAGCACCTCGAGCTTCGTCGCGGTCGACACGCATTGCCGCGTCGCCGACGTCGCGTGGAGCGTGCTCACGGGCCTTCGGAGCGCTTCGATCGCGAGGACGTACTCTCGGCGGGCGGCGTCTCCTTTGAGCCACGCGGGCGGTGAGAGCGCGCGTGAGAGCTCGTCGGCGAAGCTCGTCCACATCTGCGCGACGCGGGCGTTCGATCGCACGACCCAGATCGGCGACGGGACCTGCGCGGCGTCCGCGATCTCGTCGTAACGACGGCGCGCGTCGTTGATCGCGTGGATTTTGCGATCGTACCAAGGCTTCACGCGCGTCTCGAGGTGTCGCATGAGATCGGCCGCTACGGGGCTGCCTGCGTAGGCGGGGAAGGTGAGCGGGTCGACCGTCGCCGCGCGATGCGCCTCTGCCTCCGCGAACAACGCCTCGCTCAGCGCTGTCACGGCGCGCGCTTCGCGATGCATGATGGTCGCCTCGTCGTCACGTCGCCACGCCGCGCGAATGCGTTGACCGGCGACCTGAGGGCTCTTTCCCCAGAGCGCACGCGCCTTCGCGTACTCGACCCGCGCTGCCTCGCCGTCGCCCATCCTCGCGGCGGCGCGACCTAGCAACGCGTGCGCGCGAATCTGAAGGTCGAGCGGCGTCGCTGGCGCCTCGACGCGGTGAAAGAGCGGCTCGATCGTCGCCCCGAGGATCGCGCGGACGTCAACCCATGCCTCTCGTTCGGCGAGGGCGGTGGTGACCGCGAGCACCACCTGCGCGGCCTGCAGCGGCGCGCGGTCGCCGAACGATCGCCGAAAGAGATCCATGTCCGCACGGGCGGCTTCGACCTGGCCGAGGCCGACTCGCAGCGCGACGGCGTCGGAGAGCGCGCGATCGGCCGCAGTGACGATCTGAGGCGCGAGCACGGCGTAGCGCTCGTAGTGCTCGGCCGCGAGCTCGTATTCGGCGAGCCCTTGGTAAAGGTCACCGAGATCATGCGTCGCGCGCGCCTTGAGCGACACGCCGAGCGTCGAGGGGGAGTCGTCGGAGGGCGATGACGGCCGCACGACGAGCGTCAAGGTGTTCGAGTCGAGGCGGAGAAAGCGACGATACGTGTCGATCGCCTTGTGGATCTCGCCGCTCACGCGCTGCGCCCGGGCGGCGTAGAAGAGGACGTCGTCGCATCCGCGCGGCCGCGCCGCCGGAGCGCGGTTGGTCTCGCAATACTTGGAGAATGCATCCAAATAGAGGGTCGCTGCCTTCGCGCTGGCCTCGCGAGTGTCGGTCGCGCTTTTCCCAGCGCTGCCGCTCGCGACCGCGTCCGCGGTGACGCGCGCGAGATCGAAGCGCACCTGCTCGAGCATGCTGCACGTCACCGCGTTCTTCGTCGCTTTCGCGCCTTCGCAGTAGCTCGCCTGGAGGCGTGGCGCGTCACGCGCGAGGTCGTCCGCGCACGTCGCCTGCGAGCTCGCGCGCACGAAGAGGTTGCTGATCGCTTCGAGGTAGAGCGTCGCGGCCTCGGCGCCGACGTCCTTATCGGCGTGATGCATCGCGAGGTAGCGAAAGCTGGCGGCAGCGTCTTGCCACCGGCGCGCCTCGAGATCGGCGCGCGCCGTCGCGAAGATGGCCGTGACGTCGGCGCCGGATCGCGGCGCCACCGACGCCGGGACGCACGCGTCTCGCCCCGCATTCGCCGCGCCACCTGCGAGCGCGACGAGCGGGCTCACCCACAAGGCGGCGCCCGCGAAGAGCGAGAGGACGACGCGGCGACGCGAAGGCGGGCGGGGCATGACCGAAGAGACAGCTCCGCCTGGGCTTGGGTTCCCGGCCGTTTCTTCGCGGTGTCGCTTGTAGCCCGGGAAAAGCCGCGGTATTCGCCGAGAATGGCGACGACATCGAACGAGGCCACCGTCCACGACCCCCTCGTGATCGGGGGCAAACGCTACGCGAGCCGTCTCATCGTCGGGACCGGCAAATACAAGAGCGTCGAGGAGACCGAGACGGCGATCGACGCCTCCGGCGCCGAAAT
This sequence comes from Labilithrix sp., assembly GCA_044227045.1. Classification (GTDB taxonomy): domain Bacteria; phylum Myxococcota_A; class Polyangia; order Polyangiales; family Polyangiaceae; genus Labilithrix. The sequence goes on along the minus strand of JBGAFW010000004.1, from coordinate 62,785 downwards.
CGTCACGGTAGCGCTCCGGCGCGTCGACCTGAACGATCGTTCGAGCGGCTCGCTGATGTCGCTCCTCCAGCGAAAGTCATGGACCCTCCTGCCGAACACGGCAGGGTGTTACACCGCCGACGACGCGGTGCGTACGCTCCGGCTCGCGCGCGAGCTCGGGATCGCGAGCATCGTGAAGCTCGAGGTGATCGGAGACCCGAAGACGCTCTACCCGGACAACGAGCAGACGCTCGAGGCCGCGAAGATCCTGATCAAGGATGGCTTCACCGTCCTCCCGTACTGCATCGACGACCCGATCATCTGCCGCAAGCTCGAAGACGTCGGCTGCGCGGCGGTGATGCCGCTCGCCGCCCCGATCGGCAGCGGCCTCGGGATCCGCAATCCGCACAACCTCTCGATCATACTCGAGCACGCGAAGGTGCCGGTCATCGTCGACGCGGGCGTCGGCACCGCGAGCGACGCCGCGATCGCGATGGAGCTCGGATGCGACGGCGTCCTCATGAACACGGCGATCGCGCATGCAAAAGATCCCGTCATGATGGCCACGGCGATGCGGGAAGGTGTCCGCGCCGGGCGCCTCGCGCGGCTCGCCGGGCGCATGCCGATGCAGCGCTACGCAAACGCCTCGAGCCCCATGACTGGCCTCATCGCGAACGCGATCGAGTAGCCTCACGTAACCCATGTTCTCGCGACTCACGCTTGGCTCGGCGGTGTTCGCCGCGTCGCTCTCTCTTGGCTCGTACGCCCCACTCCAATGCGGGAGCGGATCGGATCGACCGCACGAGGACTCCGCGGGCGACGCGCTCTACATGCTCGCGCAAGACTTCAAAGCGAAGGGCAACGAGCAAGCCTCGAAGGACACGTTGCGGTACCTCATCGAGCACTATCCGTCGAATCGTCACGTGCCGGCGGCGCGCGCAGAGCTCGGCGACGGCGCGCCCGCTGCGTCGGCCGCCGCGACGAAGTAGCCATCGTCGTGATCGACGCGACTTCGCCTCCACGCGTCGTCCTCATCACCGATCCGCGCTACAGCCGATCGCACGTCGCTTCGGTGATCGACGCGGCCGCCGCGGCGCTGCGCTCGCGCGCGAGCCTTCTCGTCCAGCTGCGTGACAAGGACGCGAGCCCGACCGACCTCCGCGAGCACGCCAAGGAGCTTCGCCGTGTGACCGAACGTGCACGGGTGGGCTTCGTCATCAACGCGAAGGAGCGCGCGCTCGTCGACGTCGCGGTCGACGCTGGCGCCGACGGCGTTCACGTGCCGTGCTCGATCGAGGCGATGGGTTACGTGCAGGATGCATGGACCCGGGCTGCGCCCTGGATCTCGGTGCCGGCGCATACCGACGGCGACGTGGCGATCGCCGTTCGCGGTCATGCGACCGCCGCGCTCGTCAGCCCGATCTGGGAGACGGAGGGAAAAGGCCCGCCGCGAGGAACCCCCGCGATCGAAGCGGCCCTCACGACGCGCGGCGACGGCGCTCTGCTCGTGTACGCGCTCGGAGGTGTGGTGACGGGCGACCAGGCCGTGGCGGCAGCGACCGCCGGAGCCGACGGCGTGGCCGTCATCCGCGCGCTCCTCGGCGAGCAGCAAGCTTCGAAAAATGCTTACGAAACTGACATCGGTGTCAGCGTGGGCGCGCGGGAGTTTGTCGCGGTGCGTGGTGACGTCGTGACGCGCTTGTCGGCGTAGAAAGCGCTCCACCATGGGTGTAAAGTCGAAGCTCTCGAGAGACACCATGACGTACGACGAGACCCTCAAGATCACGACCGAGCTCCTCCAGAAGCACGTCGATGGCGACCGTGCGATCCGACCGAACGATCACATCCAAAATGATCTGGGGCTCGACAGCCTCGGCGTGATGGAGCTCGTCGCCGACGTCGAGGATCGGTTCTCGGTGACGATCCCGAACGATCTCTTGTCGAGCATCGCGACGGTCGAAGACATCGCGAAGGGCGTCGTGAAGTTGCAGGCGGGCGACTCGGCTTCGGCCGCGCAGGCCAGCACCTAGCGCGCGCGGAAACGCGCGCGCTCTCATGCTCCGCGCGCGCTCAGGTCTCCATCGGGCCGATCTCTTCGCCCGAGAGGACGAAGAACGCCTCGCCGTAGGTCTTGAGCAGCTCGAGCGCCACGTCCATGTCTTCTTGCGTGTGACCCCGCGTGATGTTCACGCGGAGGCGCTCTTCGCCCTGCTTCACGGACGGGTAGGTGAGCGGCACCATCAGCACGCCGCACTCGAGGAGGGCGATGTGCATGAAGAGCGTCTTGCGCTCTTCGCGGCACATGACCGGCATGATGTGCGTGTTGCTCGTGCCGAGCTCGAAGCCAGCCTCCTTCAGCTTGCTCCTGAAGTAGTCGGACTTCTGGTGAAGCTCCTTCACGAGCTTCGGTCCGTCCTCCTCGAGCATGTCGAGGATCGTGGACGCCGCGGCGACGACGGGGACGGGGAGCGTGGCGCTGAAGAGGAAGCTACGCGCGCTGTTCTTGATCATCTCGACGACGTCGGCTTTGCCGAGGAGGATGCCGCCGATGCCGCCGAACGTCTTCGAGAAGGTGGAGACGCAGACGGGGACGCGATCGCGGAGCCCAGTCTCTTCGAGGATGCCGGTGCCGCGTTCGCCGAGCGTGCCGGTGCCGTGCGCGTCGTCGATCACGATGACGGCCTCGTAGCGCTCGCAGATCTCGACGAACTCTTTGAGGTGAGCGCGGTCACCATCGAGCGAGTAGACGCCTTCGATGAGCACGAGCGCGTTCTTTCGCTCGCGTGACTTCAGGATGCGCTCGAGGCTCTTGGCCGAGTTGTGGTTGAAGAAGCGGACCTCGGGCGCTCGGCCGGGCGTGCCCGCCGCGAGGAAGGTGCCGTCGAGGATGCACGCGTGGCTGTAGCTGTCGAGGATGAGCGTCGTGTCTTTGTCGGCGAGCGCAGCGATCGTCCCAAGCATCGCCTGGTAGCCGGTCGTGAACGTGAGGCACGTCTCGAAGCCGAACCACTTCGCGAGGCGCTTCTCGAGCTGGACGTGCTCGATCGTCGTCGCTTGCGGCCTGGAGCTCGACAGGCCGCATGCGAAGCGGTCGATCGCCTTCTTGGCGGCTTCCTTCACGCGGGGATGGTTCGTGAGGCCGAGGTAGTCGTTCGAGCTGAAGTTGATGACGGGCTTGCCGCCAATCATCGTGTGCAGACCACCCGTCTCGAACTCTCGGAAGTACGGGTAGACCTGGTTGGCTCGCGCCTCACGAATGCGGGCGAGCTCGGTGTTGGCTTTCTCGTCGATCCAGCTCATGGCGTCGCGGCATGTTCTTACACATCGAAAGGCGCGCTTCTAGCTCCTTCAACGTGCCGGAACCTCCGCGAAAAGCCGTTCGCGATGAAGCGTGACCACGCGGCAACAGTGCGAAGCTCGATACCTGTTCGAACGCGCCCAGGCTCTTCCCGGTGGCGCTTCGAGTGGTCTGATCAGAAGACCTGCTCGGCGAAATGGAACAAGAGGATCTTCGGTGAGGCGGACGTCGGCGCGACGACGATCGCGCCGTCCTTCTGCTTGCCGTTGCGGTGGATGAGGTGCGCGCTCTCGGGCCGGCCGTTGCCGCTCTGCGCGTAGACCGAGATCGGATCGCCGGGCTTCACCTCGGTCGCGATCTTCGTCACGAGCTCATCGAGCGTGTTCGGCGTGAAGGCGTCGTTGTGAACGCCAAGCGTGGTCGGGTAATCGAGCGCGACGTCCGTGTGCCAGCCGTCGGCCCATGCAGGCGGCGGCAAGGCGTGCGTGATCGCCGCATATCGAACCGGCGGCGCGGGACCACCGTCGTCGAGCGTGCGGTCGCTCTGAACGTTCGCGACCATCCGGTACACCGCGCCGCCCATCAGCACTTGGATGATGACGTGATCGTTGTTCGGGAACACGCACTGCGTGTCGCTCGGCTTCTGCACCGCCCAGACGAGGCCGTCGATGCGACCGAAGCCTTCGGTGAGCTTGTCGCCGAACGTGTCGGCGCACTTGCCCGTGATGCCGCTGTCCTTCGCGTCGGTCGCGACGTCGGGGGAGCCCGCGTCGGTCTCGGGCTCGGTCGATGCGTCGGCTTGCGGATCTCCACCGCTGCTGCTCGAGCTCGCGGCGGGAGGGTCGTTCGAGTGGTCGGTGCACGCGACGAACGAAGCGACGGTGGCGGAAAAGAACAGAAGGGAAAGAACGAACCCGAGGTTCGAGGAAGAAGGAGAAGTGCGCATGGCGGCGCCACGCGATACCACGCCTTCTGAAATGTGCCTGTCGGCTCGCGCCGACCGGCGTTTTTGACGGTCGTTCCGGTCGCTCCCGGCGAACGGTTCGTTCGCGCGGAAGGGCCATAACGAACGGTTTGGACGCAGGTTTTTCGAGTTGCCTGGGAAACAACACCCCCAGGTTGAGGATCCTTCTCGATCCCCGGCGAGCTTCAAGCCCACGAATTCACGTCAGGCGCTCGTTGGCCCAGTCGATGCTGAAGCTGAAGACATGAGGACGAAGAGGGTGCGTGGGGTGAGCTCGCTCGAATACGTGATCGTGCTTGCAGCGGTCGTTGTGGGAAGCGGCGCTGCGATGAAGGGAATTGGAGTGAAAACGGGGCTGGCCGCGAACAACGCAGGGACGTCGTTCACGACCTCGGCGCCGCCGCCGCCTGACGACGGCGCGTCGTCGTTGCCCGGCGCAGGTGGGAAGGGTGAGTCGCGCAGCGGAGGCGGGACGAAGCCAGGTTGTGAAGACACGGGCAACGCCAACGGCGCCGCCGCGACGGAGAAGAAGGACAAGGACGGCAAGCCGTGCGCGAAGGGCGGCGCCCAGAAGAAGCCCGACGCCAACAAAGGCGGCGCGAAGACGAAGTGACGCGGGGTCCTTGGCTTCCTTCCTTTGTAACGCTCACGCGCGGCGCATGACGAGCGCCGACGCGTTGCCGTAGTAGCCGACGGACGTCACGAGGATGTGCGTCGTCTTCGCGTTGGCTTCGTCGGCGAGCCACACGACGCCCGCTGCCATTGCGAGTGCGCCGCCGGCCCCGAGCGTCTCACCGAAATACTTCTTAGGTTCGATCACGGGCGCGCTCGCGCCGAGCACATTCTCGATCGCCCCTCGCTCTTCGCGATCGAACGGATCGATCCCGGCGGCCCCGCAGACGACGAGGTCCACGTCCTTCGCCGTGATGCCCGCGTCTTCGAGCGCTTGACGGATCGCGCGCTCGAGCGTCTCGCCGGACGCGTAGAGGAGCGTGACGTCGTCCTTCGGGGCGATGAACGCCGTGCCGTAGCCCGTGACCGTCGCGAGGACACGCGCGCCGCGCGCCTTCGCGTTCGCCATCGGCTCGAGGACGAGGAAGGCCGCGCCCTCGCCTAGCTTCGTCGGATCCGATGGGGGCTTCACCCCCAAACTTTGATTGGCGTTCGCGTTCGCGCCTCCGTCGTTCTTGACGCTGAGCTTGTCGAACGCGAGGAAGAGCGCCTCGCTCATCGACTCGCCGCCGCCGGTGAGGATCGCGTCAGCGCGGCCGGTCGCGAGGAAGATGTCGGCGCACGACACGGCGTCGAGGGCTCCGCAGTTGCCGTCGGACACGCTCACGTTGAGCGCGCGTAGGTCTTCCCAGATGCTGACGTAGCCGCTCGCGGTGTTCGACACCGTGTTCGGAAACTTCGCCGGGTTGATGTAGCGGGCATCTTCGAGGACGGCGACGCGATCGAGCTCCGTGATCGCCTCGAGGCTGCCGTAGGCGTTCGAGCAGCACACGCCGACGCGATCACCGGACAGCGACGTCCAGGACGCCTCGCGGCTCTTCGTGTCCGCGTAGGCCTTCAAGCCCGCGTCGGCGAGCGACAAGCGCGCGGCGACCAAGAGGAGCTTCGTCAGGCGATCGAGCGTGCGGAGCCCCTTGTCGCCGAGGTGCTGCGTCGGATCGAACGACGGCACCTCGAGGATCGCCGGGTCTTCGTACTTCGACGCGTCGAAGCTGCCGATCGGCGGCCGTGCCTCTCCAGAGCTGCCGTTCAAGCGTAGCGCCGCGGTGAACGCGCGCCCGAGCTCGCTCGGACCGCCGATGCCGAGGGCGCTCGCGACGCCGAGCCCTGTGATCGCTCGCGGTTCCATCTTCAGGCGCTCGCTTTCGTGTCGGGGACGGGGAGCTTGCCGGGGCGCGCGAGGCACGTCACCGAGTTGTAGCCCCCGAACGCGAGCGAGTTGTTGAGGACGATGTCGGCTTTGCCTTTGCGCGACGTGTTCGCGACGAGGTCGACGTCGCACTCGGGGTCGGGCGTCTCGAAGCCGATCGTCGGCGGGTAGACGCCCTTCTCGAGCGTCATCACGCAGCCGATCGCCTCGAGCGCGCTCGCCGCGCCCATGCAGTGGCCGAGCATGCTCTTCATGCTCGAGATCGGCACCTTGCGTCCGCCGAACACCTCGCGCATCACCTTGGCCTCGGCCGCGTCGTTGTGCTTCGTGCCGGTGCCGTGCGCGTTGACGAAGTCGATGTCGCCCGCGGACAGGCCCGATCGCGCGATGGCCTGGCGCATGGCCCCGACGCTGCCGATCGCCTCCGGATGCGGGCGCGTGATGTGATAGGCGTCGCACGTCATGCCGTGACCGCCGACCTCGGCGAGGACGGACGCGTTGCGACGAACGGCGTGCGCTTCGGACTCGACGATCAAGATCCCGGCGCCTTCGCCGAGGATGATCCCTTGGCGGTTCAAGTCGAACGGCTGGCACTTCGCCGGAGCCATCGCGGCGAGCCGCACGAACCCGGAGAACTGCAGCTCCTGGAGCATCTCGGCGGCCCCGGTGACGATGACATCGGCCTTGCCGGCGCGAATGAGATCGCACGCGAGGCCGATCGCGTAGTTGCCGGCGGCGCAAGCGGCGGGGAGCGTGAGAACGCCGCCTTCGGCGCCGATCGCGCGCGCGACGTGGATGGGAAGCAGCGTGGAGCCGTACTTTGGAATCCATGCGCGGCGCACGCCGGGCAGGCCCTTCTCGATCCACGCGTGATCGAGGTTCTCGAGCACGTCGGCCTCGCCCATCGTCGTCCCGAGGACGACCGACGCGCGGGGTCCGCGAAGCGCGTCGTGGTCGAGCTTCGCGTCGTGGATCGCCATGCGTGCGGCGGCGAGCGCCATCTGCGAGCAGCGCCCCATCCGGCGCGCTTCGGCGGCGCTCAGGTGATCACGCGCGCGGAAGGACTTCACCTCGGCGGCGTTCGTGCGACCGAGGCTCGACACGTCGAACGCCTCGACCGGACCTACGCCGGACCGTCCCTCCACCAGGGACTGGAAGAATGCTTCTTTGCCTAGCCCGATCGAGCTAACGACGCCGACACCCGTAATGAAGACTCGCTGGCCCAATCGTGCTCCGCGCAGAGAGAAGAATCGAGGGGCTTATACCGCGGCAGGTTCGGCCCAAGCAACCGGCGGGCTACCGGTATGACGCATGAGCACGCGCCCCACTTTTCTTAGATTCATCATATGGTTGAACCAATTGGGCGACCGCGTAAGACGCTACGCGTTGAGGACGCGATTACGCAACACCTGATCAGCCTTTGACGCCTTGCGCGATGCGAGAGGCCGAAGTAATACGCGCGCGGATTCCTATGGCCACACCGACCGCGCGCGACCCGCATCACGTTCCGCCCACGTTGGCCGAGGCCCTCCGCCAGCTCGGCGATCGAACGGAGCGCGGCTTCGTCTTCGTTCGTCCCGACGGCACCGAACGGTTCTGCTCGTTCCACGACCTGAAGATCGAGGCAGAGCGTCGCGCGGCAGACTTTCACGCCCGCGGTCTCGTCAAAGGCGATCGCCTCGCGATCGCCGTGCCCGATCCCGACGAGTTCGTCTTGTCGTTCCTCGGCGCGGTGATGGGCGGCATCGTCCCCGTCCCGATCTCGCCGCAGCTCTCCTTCAAGAACATCGAGGGCTACCACGACGTCGTCACGCACATCGCGAACGCGTCGGGCGCCTCGCTCCTCCTCACGACGACCACCACGCGCCAGTACGTCGATCCCGTCGTACCGCGCGCGCCGAAGCTCCGCGGCATCGTCACGGTCGACGAGCTCAATCAAGCGCCGGCCGGCGCGAAGGTCGACGTGAACGTCGAGCCGACGGATCTCGCGTTCCTCCAGTTCACCTCGGGCAGCACGTCGCGTCCGAAGGGCGTGATGGTCTCGCATCGCAACCTCGCCTGGAACAGCGAGAGCTTCATGATCCACGGCCTCGCGAAGGACTCCTCCTTCGACAAGGGCGTCACGTGGCTCCCGCTCTTCCACGACATGGGCCTCATCGGCTTCGTCGTCGGCACTATTTTTACGGACATTCCGGTCGTCTTCCTTCCGACCGCGAGCTTCGTTCGCAACCCGCGCGTGTGGCTCGACAAGATCCATCAGCACCGCGGCACGATCACGTACGCCCCGAATTTCGCGTACGCGCTCGTCGCGAAGAGGATCAAGGAGAAGGACATCGCCGAGCTCGATCTCTCGTGCCTGCATCGCGCCGGCTGCGGAGCGGAGCCGATTCAGGCGAAGGTGCTCCGTGACTTCGCGCAAAAGCTCGCGCCCGCGAAGTTCAGTCCGAGCGCGTTCCTTCCTTCGTACGGCATGGCCGAAGCCACGCTGGCGATCACGTTCGTCCCGCACTCCACCGGCGTCCGCACCGACGTCATCGAGAAGAAGAAGCTCGAAGAGGGAAGCGCGACACCTGCGAACGCGAGCGATGACGGAAGCCAGGAGCTCGTGAACTGCGGCCGTGTGTTTCCGGAGCACGAGGTCGCGATCGTCGACGAAGAGGGCAAGCGCCTCGGCGATCGTCAGGTCGGCCAGATCATCACCCGCGGCCCATCCATCTCGGCGGGCTACTACGAAGAGCCCGAGCTCACCGCCGACGCCTTCAAGGCAGGCCCCGACGGCGAGCGATGGCTCTACACCGGCGACCTTGGGTACATGGTCAACGGAGAGGTGTTCATCTGCGGGCGCTTGAAGGACATGATCATCGTCCGCGGGCGCAATTTCTACCCGAACGACCTCGAGTGGGTCGTGAGCGAGCTTCCCAGTGTGCGTCGAGGCAACGTCGTCGCGTTCTCGATCCCCACGGACGACGGCGAGCAGCTCGTCGTCGCCGCCGAGGCCTTCCAATCGGACGCCGAGGCGCTCAAACAAGCGATCGCCGAAGCGATCGTCTCGAATTTCTCGCTGACTACGCACGACGTCGTCATCGTTCCGCAGGGATCGCTGCCACGTACGTCGAGCGGAAAACCGCAGCGACGAAAGACCGCCCAGATGTATCTGGATGGCACACTGGCCCGCGCACGGGCCGTGCAAGGCACTCCTCCCAAGCCCGAAGAATCAGGCGCGAGCGCGTAGAGACGTTCGCACAGGTCGCCCCGAAGAACGGCAAACCCGAGCGAGAACCTTCGCAACGCACCCGACGATTCGAGCAGCAAAGAATAGAAGAATCACGATGTCCCGCAGTCGCACAGAGCTCCTCGATGTCTTCCGCGCCACCGCCACCGAGGTCGCGGAGAAAGACTTCAACACCGTCGCCGAGACCACGTCGATCGCCGAGCTCGGCATCGACTCGCTCGGCATGTTGGAGATCATCGGCTCGCTCGAGCGCGAGCTGCGGATTCAAATCCCCGACGAGTCCCTCGCGGGCATCGTCACCGTCAAAGACTTGCTCAACGCCGTCGAATCGAGGCAGAGCGTTACTTCGTAACTCGCAGTCGCTCGTTCCTGTGAACGAGCACCTTGGCCCCCGTCTGGAGAACCCGATGACCAATTTGAAAGAAGACCTGAGAGCGCTCATCGCCGAGATCGCCGAGAAGGACGAGATCCCCGATGACGTAGCGTTCAAGGATCTCGGCATCGACTCGATGATGGGGGTCGAGATCGTCGCTGCGATCGAGCGCAAGTACGCGGTGAAGATCGACGACAACGAGCTGCTCGAGATCACGACGCTGAACAGCTCGATGGCGCTCGTGCAGAAGAAGCTCGGCGCGTCGAACGCAGCGACCACCGGCGCGAACGCCGACGTGGCCGTCAGCGCCGCCGAATAAGCTTCGCGCGAACGACACGAACCGCACTCCTCGCGCGAAGGCGCAAGGGGTGCGTGTTCATTTTGTGCCGCTCGCGTTTGCGAGCGTGGGCGCGCTCAGGGTTGCGCGGAGCCCGACGCGGAGGCTTGGGTGCGCGGCGGAGCGCTGTTCGACAGGAGCACCGTCGGCGCGACGAAGTACATGAGGATGCCGATCACGACGCTCGCGAGCACCCAGACGACGAGGGGAGCGCGGCCTTGTTGAGACTCGTCGGCGCTCGAGGGCTCCATCGCGCGGCCAGGCGCTCCGAGCTCGGTCGCCATCGGGTTCTGCGGGTTCGCGTTCGCGGGGCGGAAGTTCGGGACCGCATGCGCGTGCGGTAGGAAGCCAGGCTTCACGGAGCGCGCCACACCGCCGCCAGGCAAGACGTCGAGCCCGTCGCGGTCCATCGCGCGCGTCGAGTTGTACTCGTCGCTGTCGTCGAGCGAGCTGTGTCGAATGACCGGCGCGTTGTGCGCGCCGAGGTACGGCGTCTGCGAAGGCTCGCCGTAAGGATTGCTTCGCGGCGGCCTCGACGCAGGGCCAGCTCCGGGCGTGGGTGTGTTCAGACGTGGCGGGAAGCTGCTCGGCGTCCCGTGACCACCGAGCGCGGGCGGCGCAGAGGGTTTTCGCACACGCGGCTTGCCGAGCGACGCGGCGTTGCTGTTTCCGCGGCTCGTCGAAGGGGGTGACGGCGCCCCCGAGCCGTCCTTCGGAAGGACGAGCGCCTTCGCTTCACCCGTGAAGCGGAGGGATCGCTGATTACCCGGCAAGACAAACGACATTCGGCGCTCTTTTCGACGGAGCACGCCGCATTCCATCGATCGCGCGGCCGAGGCGCGTCGAAAGGCATGGAATTCCATGGGGCTGACGCGAGGCCACGCACGCCGGCGGTCCAACGCTGGATCGTCGGTTCACCATGAGGGAATTCACACTCGCTCAAGGAGCGTCGGAGGGCGGCGGTGGAGGCGGCGTCTCGGGCGCGGGAGGAGGCGCGGGAGGACAACCATTCTGCGAGGGCACGGGTGACTCGTCACCGGCCGCGTCGACGCACGCGTCGAGCGGATCGAGGATGCCGTCGCCGTCGGTGTCTGGGCAGCCGTGGGTCCGCGGATCGCGCGATCGGAGCCCACGCTTCGCCGGACATGCATCGTCGGGATCGAAGATGCCGTCGCCGTCTTGGTCGCTCGGCGCGCTCGGACAGCCCTTCGCCACCGCGTCGCGCGGGCCGGGGACGTCGGGGCACATGTCATCGAGGTCGATGACGCCGTCGCGATCGCGATCGCTCTGGGTGTCCGTGATCACCGAAGCGGACGCGATCGGCGCCCATTCGACCGAGACGAGCGCCCGGACGTGCGCGGCGCCGAGGCCGGAGACGATCGACGTCCCGACGCCCGCGCCGAAGCGGAAGCCTTCGTACGATCGATGCGCGCCGAGGAGGACCTCGATCGGCGTCGACTTCGTCTTGAAGAAGCGATCGATCAGCGTGGCGCCGAAGAGCTCCGGGCCGATCGTCCACGCGGCGTTCGCGTAGGCGACGCCCACCGCGGTCGTCATCTCGCTCGCGATCGGCGAGCCGCCGAACGTGCCTTCGCGGCGATACATGTACGCTACACGTGCCGTCGCGAGCACGAACGACTCGCGCACGGCGCTCGTCAGCTGAACGCCGAAGCGCGTCGCGTCTTCGCCTGCGTAGTCGACGGCTCCGCCCGTCGGAAGCCACGCACGAACGCCGGCCGCGAGCGCGACGCCGTCCGCGTCGCGTGACGCTGGGCCGAACAGGCGGAGATCGAACGCGGCGCGCACGTCGCCGAGCACGGGTGACCGCGGCGCGAGGTAGTAGGTGCCGGCGAGGTTCGTGTCCTCTCCCTGCTGGTAGCCGGCGACCGGCACGTCGAGCGCGAACCGAGCGCCAGGCGACAAGACGACGGAGGCTCCTGGATGCAGGTAGAGGGCGACGTTCGAGAGGTGCGACTGCTCACCTTCGCTTGCGCTGCCGAACGTCCGCGCGCGCGCGGCGTACGAGATCGGCATGCCGACGACCAAGAACGGGCGCGCGACGCCGTCGACCGAGTGACGAAGCTCGAGGGAGTCGGCGACGAAGAACCGGCTGCCGCGCTCGGCGGGCTCGAACCGCGACAGCGCAATTCCTTGTGCATGCGCCGGCTCGATCGACGAGAGGAGCACCGCTCCGAGGATGGCAAAGCGCCGTAGAGTGCACATATTGCGGAAATCACGCCCGCTCGCGATGCGCTCGAGATTCGCTCGAGCCGTCCGGCGGTGCATGTTCGGAATACCAGAGGCGCTTTCGTCCTGGTACAAACCTCCTCCCCATGAGTAGCGACAGCGCCCGCAGCACCTCCGCATCGTCGTCGTCGTCATCGGCAGCTTCTGGGGCTGCTGGGCGCTTCGACAAGGTCCGCACCGAGCTCGATTTTCCCCGCGACGAGGCGGAAATCCTGACCTTCTGGCGCGACGCGAAGATCTTCGAGAAGTCGCTCGAGAAGACCGCCGGCGGCGAGCCGTTCGTGTTCTTCGAGGGTCCGCCCACCGCGAACGGATTGCCGCACAACGGCCACGTCCTCACGCGCGTCATCAAGGACCTCTTCCCGCGCTACAAGACGATGCGCGGCTACCACGTCGCCCGCAAGGCGGGATGGGACACGCATGGGCTTCCCGTCGAGGTGGAGGTCGAGAAGGAGCTCCGCATCCACGGCAAAGCCGCGATCGAGGAGTACGGCGTCGAGCCGTTCGCGCAAAAATGCATCGAGTCCGTCTTCCGCTACACGAAGGAGTGGGAGACCCTCACGAACCGCGTCGCCTTCTGGGTCGACCTCGAGAGCGCGTACGTCACCTACCACCGCTCGTACGTCGAGAGCGTCTGGTGGGCGCTCTCGGAGCTCTTCAAGAAGGGCCTCCTCTACCAAGGTCACAAGGTCGTGTGGTGGTGGGCGCAAGGCGGCACCGCGCTCTCTTCAGCCGAGGTCGGCCTTGGCTACAAAGACGTCGACGACCCGTCGGTGTTCGTCGCGTTCCCGCTCGCCGATGAGCCCACGCGCGCGCTCGCGGTCTGGACGACGACGCCGTGGACCTTGCCGTCGAACATGTACGCGGCGGTGAACCCGAAGTTCGACTACGCCGTCGTCAAGGGCGATCCGGAGAAGGTCAAGTCGCACGCGACGAAGAAGGCGCTCGAGCGTGAGCTCATCGTCGCGAAGGACCTCGTCGAGACGCTCGCGAAGAAGCTCGGCACCACGCTCACCATCGTCGAGACGCTGAAGGCGAGCGCGCTCACCGGCATGAAGTACGTGCCGCCGTTCGACGTCTTCGCCGAGGGCGCGCCCGACACCACGTGGCGTGTCATCGCCGCCGACTTCGTCACGCTCGACGCCGGGACGGGCATCGTCCACATCGCACCTGCCTTCGGCGAGGACGACTTCCAAGCCCATCGCAAGCTCTATGGCGGTCAGGCCACGATCTTCAGCGCGGTGAAGCCCGACGGAACGTTCATCGACGAGATGAGCAAGGTCGGAAAGGGCTACGCGGGCGTATGGGTCAAGGCGGCCGACAAGGATCTCACCGAGGAGCTCAAAGAGAAGGGCATCCTCATCCACGCCGAGACCTACCGCCACCCGTATCCCTTCTGCTGGCGCGCCGACAACGATCCGCTCATCCAGCTCGCGCGGCCCGCGTGGTACATCCGCACGACCGAGAAGAAGGACGACGCGGTCGCGAACAACCGCGCGGTGCAGTGGCTTCCGGAGCACATCAAGGAAGGCCGCATGGGCGACTTCCTCAAGAACAACGTCGACTGGGCGCTCTCACGCGAGCGCTACTGGGGCACGCCGCTCAACGTCTGGATCAACGACAAGACGGGCAAGATGGAGGCGCCCGCGAGCGTCGACGAGATCGTGAAGAAGAACCCGAACGCGTTCGCGTTCTGGAACGCGGCGAAGGCCAAGAACCCGAGCCTCAGCGATCACCTCATGGTCCACAAGCCGTGGATCGATCACGTCACGTGGGAGAACCCCGGTGAAGAGGGCACCTACCGCCGCGTGCCCGAGGTCATCGACTGCTGGTTCGACTCGGGATGCATGCCGTTCGCGCAGTGGGGCTTTCCTCACCAGGGCACCGACGACTTCAAGAAGAGCTTCCCCGCCGACTTCATCAGCGAGGCGATCGATCAGACGCGTGGGTGGTTCTACTCGCTCCTCATGATCTCGACGCTCGTCTTCGACGAAGAGACGCAGCGCCGCTATGGGCTGTCGCCCGTGCGACCGATGCCGCACCCGTACAAGACGTGCATCGTGCTCGGTCACGTCTCGGACAAAGAAGGAAAGAAGGAGTCGAAGCAGAAGGGCAACTACACGCCGCCCGACGTCATCCTCGACGAAGTGCGCATGGACTTCGCGGTCCTCGACGAGAAGGACGCCGACGGGGTGCCTGCGAAGGAGGGCGTCGCCTTCATCGCGCGCGAGGACATGGAAGGCCTCGACCTCCAAGAGGGCGCGAAGGTCCGCGTCTCGGCGCCTTCGGGCACCTCGAGCGCGGTGAAGGATCTGACGCTCCAGCCGCACAAGAAGCTCCGGCGGCGCGTCGTCGTCTTGCATCCGAGCGATCGCTCGGCGCTCGGCGTCTCACCGACCGCGAAGAAGGATGTCGCGCCGGTCGAGGTGCCGCGCCTGCCGGCCGCCGAGCGCGTATCGATCGTCGATCCCGCGACGCCGGCTCCTGGCGCAGACGCGTTCCGGTGGTTCTTCTACGCGTCGAACCCGCCGTGGTCGAACACACGCCACTCGCTCTCGAACGTGCGCGCGCTCCAGAAGGAGACGCTGGTCAAGCTTCGCAACGTCTATTCGTTCTTCACCATCTACGCCAACATCGACGGCTTCGATCCGTCGCAAGAGCCGAGCGATCCGAAGAAGCGGACCGAGATCGATCGCTGGATCCTCTCGGAGCTTCACCTGCTCGTCGACGCGGTGACGAAGGATCTCGACGCGTACGATCTCTACACCGCGACCGGTCGGATCACCGGCTTCGTCGACGCGATGTCGAACTGGTACGTGCGTCGCTCGCGGGATCGCTTCTGGGCGCCCCTCGAGGACGCCGGCGGCAAGAAGACGCTCGGTGCCGACAAGCGCGCGGCCTACGAGACGCTCTGGGAGTGCCTGGTCACGCTCGCGCAGGTGATGGCGCCCTTTACGCCGTATCTCTCCGACTCGATTTGGCGAAACCTCGCGGTCAAGGGCGCGGGACGCGACGAACAGAGCGTCCATCTCACGTCGTGGCCCACCCCGAACGCCGCGCTCGTCGATCACGCGCTCTCGCGCACGATCAAGACGGTGCGTGATCTCGTGAGCCTCGGGCTCCAGGTGCGCACGCAGGCGAAGCTCAAGGTGCGGCAGCCGCTCTCCGTCGCGAAGCTCATTCTCGCCGACGCCACGCTCGCCGATCGCCTCAGCGCCTACGTGCCGATGATCAAAGACGAGCTCAACGTCTTGAACGTCGAGGTGCTCGTCAGCGACGCCGACCAGTACGTCACGTACAAGGTGAAGCCGAATTTCCGGACGCTCGGGCAGAAGGGGATGGGCAAGCAGGCCCAGGACCTCAAAAAATCGATGGGCACGATGCCACCGGCCGACGCCCAAGCGCTGGTCGCCACCCTCCTCGCGGATGGTAAGGCGAACGTCCACGGCGTCGACGTCGATCGTGAGGATGTCGAGGTCGCCTTCGACGCGAAGGAGGGGTACGCCGCCGCAGGGGACCGCGTGGGCGTCGTTGTCCTCGATACCCGCCTCGACGACGCGCTTCGTGACCTCGGGTACCTGCGCGAGCTGCTCAATCGAATCCAGACCGCGCGCAAGGAGATGGGCCTCGACTTCGTCGATCGCATCCACGTCCACGTCGATGGCACCGATCGCACCAAGCGTGTCGTCGCCGCGAACGAGAAGATGATCGCGTCCGAATGTCTCGCGGTCGGCATCTCGTTCGATGGTGGAACGAGTGACGCGAGCGCCGCGCGCGAAGTGGACGTCGAAGGCGACGCGGTACGTCTCACCGTGACACGCGCATGAAGCGTGCGAACGCAGCGTTCTGCGACGCGCGTTCGAGCAGCACTGAAAAGAAGAACAGAGAGAGTCAAGCACATTGAGCTTGTGACATGCGCTCCCGCCTGCGTTGGTTCGTGGCCGCGCAGACCGCGAAGACGACCCGACTTTTCGTTCGCTAGACGCACGAAGCGAGAGAGCGCCGAACACTTTTTTGGTGCGCGCTCTCTCACGAGATCATTTTTTCGATCGGCGTTCGATCACGAAGCACACGGGCTCGCGCGCTCTGATATACGTGATGCCAGGCGATTGGGGTGACGCGGCGAGCAGTGAGCGTGAGAGCTCCACCAGCCGCATCACTCGTCTCCGCGGAGAACCCGGGGGAATGGCGACGACGCAGACGAGCAAAGCAAAGCGGATCGATGCAGCGCCGAAGAAGCCTTCGGTGGCGCGCGCAGAGATCGTCGACAAGGCGACGCGCGGTCGGTTCGAAGCCGAGCTCGATGCTGCGTTGAAACGCAAGCCGACCAGTGAGACGAAGCTCGGCGGCGCGCTTCGAGCGGTCGGTCGTCTCAGCCCCGCGCTCCGCGGCACGCTCGTCGATGCGGCGCAGGTGATGGTGCGGCGGGGCTCCTACGGACGCGAGCTCTACGCCGCCACCATCCGAACCCTGGGTGAGGCCGAAGAGCGTCACTTGCCGGCGCTCCTCAAGACCGCACTTCTTGCCGACGACGCGGGCGGCAACCCGACGCTCAGCGCGGCATGTTTCTGTCGAGATGCCTCGCTCACCGCGCCGCTCGCCAAGCTGGCCGCGAGCCGCCAGTCGCATCTCGCGTTCGGCGCCGAGACCGCGCGCGTGTGCCGCAAGGAGTCGAACGGCGCGCACCTCACCGCGATCGCGCCGATGATCAAAGAGAGCCATCGCATCTCTCTCTGCGTCGATCTCTTCGTGCCGCTCGCGCGGAGCGCCCCCATCCCCGTTCACGTGGGGCCCGCGCTCGCCGTGCTCCGTGGTGCGGAGCGCCACCTCGGTCGATGGCTCGTGCTCGCGGACGTCGCGGCGAAGGCCGGCGACGACGGTCCGTTCCAAGAGGCGACGCAAAAGGCTCAGGTCGGACCCACGAGCGCGCGTGCCGCGTGGTCGCTCGTCGCGTGGGCGCTCGCGCAGACGCGCGCGAGCGTGACGCCGAACGCGGCCCCGGTGGCCACGCCTTCCACGCGTCCCACCGTCGAGCTGGTGGCGCGCCTGTCCGATCGTCCGAGCGCCGATCGCGACACCACGTTCCTCTTTCGCATGGCCCAGGCCCGCGCCGCGAGCTGCAAGCCCATGCTCGAAGGCCTCGCGAAGAGCACGCCGCTCACCGACGAGGTCGCCGTCCGCGCGGCGTCCTTCCTCGCACGCGATCACGGTCGTGAGGACATGAAGGAAGCGCTGGTCGATTGTGCGCTGAACGGAAAGCGCGACGAGCTCCGCGGGCTCGCGGTCGCCGCGCTCTGGGACGCAGGCTCGGGTCCCACGCGCGACGCCACCCGGGAAAAAGCGCGTGATCTCTCCGATGAGCTCGTGACGTCACGCTGCCTCGCGAGCGTCGCGTGGGGAGCGCTCGTTCGCGCGGCCCACCAGAGCGCGCGCACCGACGACGACTTCGTGGTCGTGAGCGAGACCGATCTCCGCTGGATTCAGTGGGGCTGGCTCGAATAGTCGAGCCAACGTCTCGCGCATTCACGCGTATCGCGGACACAGCGGACTGGCCCGAGCTAGCCGAGTCGCTTACGCTTCTTGGGTTGTCGGCTACGCGCTCAGCTCGGCTCGGATTTCTGCTCGCGACCATGTCCTTGTTGGGGATTTCGGCGCACGATCACCTCGCGTTCGCGCAGCCGGCGCCTGGGAAGCCCGCCGAGAAGGCCGCGAAGAACCTCCACGGACGCAGCGCGGAGTCGGGCGGCGCGGGCGGGCAGGCGGCGCCGGCCGTGACCGAGCACATCACGCTCATCGCCGACCGCGACGACGATGACGCCGATGAGCACGCCGACGCCGACGGCGAGACCGTGTCACCCGCGGCGCGTGTGGACCTCGTGACGCTCGACGCACGCTTCACCGGCGCGACGCTCTCGCCGGCGAACGGACGCGAGCACGCGAGGCTCATCGCCAACGGCAGGGCGGTCGCGTGGGGCGAGCGACTTCCGGCGAACGCGCAGCTTCAAGGCGTCTCACCGGGACGTCTGGTGGCCACGGCGCATCTCGCGAATGGCCGAGACGTCGGGCTCGCGATCGACGTGCACGGCGTCACGATGCGTGACGGGCAGAAGCGAAGCCTCGACAGCACGCTCGATCACGCCTCGATCGAACGAACGCCGCCCACGCGGATCGAAGGCGACGTCGATCACATCGTCGATGATCCCGACGCGTTGCGCGTCCTCGTCACGACGCCGGACGCGTCGGCCTTTGGCGGGAGCGTGAACGTGGAGTCCGTCTCGCCCGAGGGCGCGACGCTCGACGCGCTCAGCGACGTCAAGCTCGAACGGTCCTCGTGCGCGGACGACTCCGGCCGCACCGACATCGCATGCCTCTCGACCACGCCGCTGCGCTTCGTCGTCGACGACGTCGACCGAAAGCATCCGCTCGTCATCGGGCGCTCGATGAAGGCAGAGGTCGGCGGCGCCATCGTCGTGCGCGACGCGAAGGGCAAGAAGCTTCAAGCGATCCGCGTCGCTGGTCCGCGAAAGAGCGGGGCAGGGCCGATCGGCCGTTACCGCCTGCAAATCCGGCCGATCGTGATGCGCATCGCGCCAGGCGGCGCTCCCTCCGTCGGCGGCACCGACGCGGGCGCGGTGACGGCGGTTCGCCAGGAGCTCGCGGTCGCGTCGGCGACGTGGGGTCAGTGCGGGATGACGTTCGGGCCTGTCTCTCAGCTCGACGTGAAGCTCGTGAACCCGCCACCCGCGTACCTCGTCGCGATCGGCGACGACCTCGGCATGCCGGCGGCGGGCGGAGAGATTCGCCTGCGCGTCGAGGGCAAGCCGATCTCGTTCACGACGAAGAAGGGCTGGTCGACGAGGCAGGCCGCGCTCGAGCTGCAGCGGGTGGCGGAGAAGGCAGGCCTCAAGGCCTCGATCTCGGAGAACGCACGGATCTCGTCCGGAGCCGCGCCGAGCGTCGACGTCGCGCTTCGTCGGGCCGACGGCCAGCTCGCCACCGCCGAGCTCGTCTCGTCGTCGGACGCGACGATGAGCGTCAGCGTCGGCGCGGTGGACCTCAGCGATGGCTTGCAGCATTTCGGTGACACCGACTCGGTGGCTGGGACGCTCGAAGAGCGCGCGCTCGTCAAGGCGGTCGACGACGGAGACCCCCGCACGATCGAGGTCATCGTCATCCCGTTCTTTGGTGGCGGCGGTCGCATCGGCGAGTCGTTCATCGGCAGCGATGGGTCGAGCATGCGCAACGTCGTCATCATCGATCGCGCGGGTGTCCGCGCGCGCCGCACGAGCCTCACGCTCGCTCACGAGCTCGGTCACGTCATCCTCGACGAGCCTGGCCACCCCGACGACTACGGGATCGACACGCCCACGCTGCTCATGGACTCGGACGCGTCGGACGCGTCACCGTTCGGACCACGCCGGCTGCCCACCGAAGACTGCGCGCGCGCCGTCCGCCAATCGGGCCCAGGCGCGCGCATTCCGCTCCTCACCGAGTGGAAGATGACCGCGCTCCGATACGCAAAATAGGCGCTATTTCGCGACCTTCACGTTCACGATCTCATAGAGCTTCGGCGACGCGTAGACGACGCCGCTTCGCATCGTCGTGATCACCTTGCCGAGGTCTTCGATCTTCGCGAGCGGGTCGCCGTCGACGACGAAGAGGTCGGCGGTCTTTCCTTCGGCGATCGATCCCGTCTTCGCGTCTTGCTTCATCATTCGTGCGGCCTCGAGCGTCGCGATGCGGAGCGTCTCCGCCGGCGAGATGCCGGCGCGCACGTAGAGCGAGAGCTCGTAGTGGAGCGTGAGGCCCGCGAGCGCGTCGGTGCCGGCCACGAGCGTGATCTTCTGGTCGTAGAGCGCCTTCAGCATCGCGAGCAGCTTCTCGAACGATGCCTTGTACAGCTGCTCTTTGCCTTCGAGCGGCAAGCCGCCGACGAGGTAGCCGCGCTGGGTCTGCACCGGCAAGCGCGAGACGAACTGCTCGAAGCCAGGCGTGATCTTTCCTTGCTGCGAGAGGAGCAGGTCTTGAAAGACGGCGACGGTCGGATCGATGACCGTCTTCTTCGCCTTGAGGAGCGCGAAGAAGTCCGTCGCGGGCTTGCTCTTCAGGTCGAACGACGCGGCCTTGTCGCCGACGAGCGTGAAGCGCGTCGTCGTCCGTGTGTCGGTGTCGTGGTCCGCGAAGAAGTTCAACATCAGCATGTTGATGTGCTCGATCCCGTCGTAGCCGGCCTTCACCGCCTCGTTGGCGAGCATGTGCACCGGGATGTGGCCGGTCACCATCATGTTGCGTGCGTGCGCCTCCTTCGCGAGGATCGGCACGAGCTCGGGCTTCATCGAGTTGTAGATCTTGATGCCCTCGTAGCCGCGCTTTGCGTAGTACTCGACGGCGGCCTTCGCCTCCGCCTCGTTCTCCGCGGTCACCTTGCTCGACGCAGCCTTCTCGTTACGCCCTTCGATGAAGCCAAAGCGAACGACATGCGGGCCGATCGCCGAGCCGTCGTCGAAGCGCTTCTTCCAATCATCGACCTTGTCCGGGTCGTTGCCGACGTCGCGGATGGTCGTGACGCCGGAGGCGAGGTCGAGCACGCCGTCGGAGTCGCTCAAGTGGGCGTGCATGTCCCAGAGGCCGGGCAGCATCGTCTTGCCCTTGAGGTCGACGGTCTCCGCGTTGGCGGGGACCTTGACGGTCGCCGATGGGCCGACGTTCTTGATCTTGTCGCCGACGACCACCACCGTCTGGTCGTCCTTGTATTTCCCGGCCGCCACGTCGAGCACACGCACATGCGTGTAGGCGATGCCCGCGTCGCCGGGCTTTCGCGCCATCGACTTCGCGAGCCGCGCGTCGCGCTCGCGATCGATCTTGTTCTGCTTCTCGATGAGCCCCTCGATCGCGCCCTCGAATCCCTCGGGCACGACGGAGAACCATGGCATCACGGTCCCGAACCACGTCGCGTCGTCGTTCATCCAGATGTGGATCGGGACGAGGTCGAGGCCGGTGATCGCGTACGAGACGATGTGCTTCTCGTCGCCCTTCGTGCTCTTCACCGTCGCGTCGCCCGTCTTCTCGATCCGGGCCTCGCCTTCGGGCAAGAGCCCGATCGAGCCGTTGTTCTTCAGCGCCGCCTGCGCGAGCAGCCCGAGCGCGTCGGGCATGTCGGAGATCGGGACGAAGAACGCGTTCTTGCCGACGATCTGCTTTTCGCCGGTCTCCTCTGGGCTCTTCCAGCGCGCGCGTCCGCTCTCGACCGAGAAGGACTCGAGGACGGGCGTGCCCATCATGTGATGGCCCTTCGTGCTGAGCGACGCGATCGTGCCATCGGGCGCGAGGCGAAGCGTCGCGTCGACATGGGGCCCGCGCCCGTTCTCGAGCACATCGAACGCGATCGAGATCGTCCCGTCTGCGCTCGTGGTCGTGACATCGGTGCCGGATGGCCGTGACAAGGACACCACCGTGCGCTTCACGACCGAGGGCTTCACGCTCGACGGCGCGGCGCTCGCCGAGGGAAGCGTCGCGGTCTGCTTCGGTGGCGGAGGGGGAGGCGGCGGCGGAAGCGACGAGTCTCCGCCCGCACATGCCGTCGCGACAAACACGGTCGCGATCGAAAGCGAGGTCCACACCGAAGCGAGCGTCTTCATGGCGCGCAGGGTAGGCGTGCGGCGAGCCGTTGGGAACAGAGACCTCCAGCTCGATAGAGAGAACCGCTCGGCGCTCCCCTATGCCGAAGCGGCGCGCCTTGCGATTGGTGGTTCATGCTGAGGCGACCACTCTCGCTCTCTCTGCGTTGCCTCGTACTTCTGGTGGAGAGGCTCATCGAGACTCTTTCTCTCTCTCTCTCTCTCTCTGCGTTGCCTCGTTCCTTTCTGCTGGAGAGCTCCTCGAGACGAATGCGCGAACGCGAGGAGGAGAAGAGAAATTCACAGGGAGACAGGAAGACAGGGAGAGAAGGTTTCATCTCACTGTCTCCGCTGCGGAGCGCACCGAACCGCCGCGAGGTTGTGGCGATACGCGGGAAAGGTTCACAGGGAGACAGGGAGACATGGAGGACTCAGAGCGCAGACATCTCCGCTCTCCACAAGGCGACCGAACGTGTACGTCCATCAGCCTTTTTTGAAGGGATGCTGACAGAGGGAGAGAGAAGAAAACCCTGTCCTCCTTGGCGCTCTGCTTCAGAAACACGATGACCGTGTCGATGCCGAAGCCATTGGATCGCCGACGTCACAAGCCCAAGGAGCAGCCGTGGCGTGCGATGCGCACCGTGCTGTCGTCCATCGACGTAGCGGCTCATCCGCGACTTGAAAGCTGGACGTGTCTGCGCTCCGAGCCCTCCATGTCTCCCTGTCTTCCTGTGAACCCTTCCGGCGGGTGGGATGAGGGAGGTGATCCTCGAAGCAGCGCCAGGGAGAGAGTTTCCATGACTCCCTGTCTTCCTGTCTCCCTGTGAGTTCTTTTTTTTCGCATCGGAACGTGACGTCGTCCGCAGTCGAAGTGGGGCCACGCTTCGTGGTGTCTCCAGGACCGCGTCGTCTAGTCGGCCATCGTTCGCTGCTTCTCGTCGAGCGCGACGTTCTGGCCGTCGCGACCCGGCGTCCAGGCGAACACGGCGCCCGACGCACGTTGCCCTCGGCGTCGAGCACGATGAGGTTGCGCACGGACGAAGGGGCCTCCACGTCGTGCAACCGAAGCGGATTTGGCGACGCCACGAACATGAGGCGACTGCGCTCTCGGATTGTATCGCGCAGCCATACAGTGGTCTTCCAATCATACTGACGCTCCGGATTTCGCTCCGCGCTAAAGAGAGCGGGTAACGAACGGCGCTCCCGTTCTCTTCTCTTCTTTCCACGCGGAGGTTTCACGATGAATGCTCAGACCCACAACGCTGCTCTTCGAGCCGCTGCACGCGTTGCGTTCTCCGTCACGCTCCTCGGATGCGGTGGCAAGGCGAACGACGGCATTCTCGGCGCCTCGGGCGCCACCGAGGCCAATAGTCCCCCCGAGGAGAGCGGGTCGTCGTCGATCATCTCGTCGGGCAAAGGCGACGAGACGCCGGCGGCGAAGGACGCAGGCGCCTCGAAGACGCACAAAGACGCCGGGACGAACCCGGTCGACGCGGCCAACCCCGCGAACGCGTGCGGCACGCTGCTCGACTCGGCGTTCGCCGACGCGGGCTGGCTCGACAGCGAGACCGTGTCGCCCGACGTTCGCGACTGCTGCGTCAAAGAGCTCACCTCAGGGATGGCCAAGGCCGACCCCGACGCAGGCTGGATCTCTGCGGGCGATCTCGGCCCGCACGGCTGGAGCTGCTGCCAGGTGACGAACTGGGGCTCCGACACGCACGACCAGAAGATCTCGATGGCGTGCACGCCGTGGGGGCCGCCCGTCCCGCCGACGATGCAGTTCCGGAGTCGTGCGCGGGCGCACGTCGCCTGAGGCTCACGGACGATGAAGCCGAACAAGCAAGGCATCGCGATGAAGCCTCGAGGACAACAGAGTCTCTGTCCGCCGTACACGCCGCGTGAAGAGTCGAGCCCGTTTGGCCTCGCCTGCGATTGGCATTGCGAGGTCGCGCGCCCGAGCACGCGACGTCGCGAGAGCACGCCTCCTCGCGACATCCTCGAGCGCGAGCCCACAAAAACACCCAGCGTGTGGTGAACGTGGTGACCGAGCGTCGATCACCGGTGCGCTGCGCGGTTCGTGCGAACGAGCTGCGCGAGCGTGCAGTCTTCGGCGTCCTTGTCGTCGCGGAGCCCTAGAAAGACGGGCTGAAACAGGTTGTCGTCGTCGGTGGCGTAGAGGTACTCGACGATCGCGATCGGCAGCTCACCGCTCGAGAGGAGCTCGTCGATCTGCTTCCGCGTCGCGTTCGTCGTGCCGGCGAACACCTTGCCGATCTCGCGGTGCTTCCCTTTGTGGAAGACCGCCATCTGGTAGGCGTTGCCCGCGTTCGCGGTGAGGATGACGTCGCACGTCTTGACGAACTTGTACTTGAGCTGCGTGCCGCCCGATGCCGGTCGTCCCGGTGTGTAGGGCGCGTCGGAGCGCTTGAAGACGATGCCCTCGGCCCGCGCGGACGACAGGCGCTTGAAGAGCGCGTGCTTCTCCTTCGTCGTCGTCGCCATCGGGACGAGATGCACCGGATCGCCGAGCTCTTCGGCCAGGGCGTCGAGCTGCTGGTAGCGATCGAGGTAGGGGTTCTTGCGAAGATCGTCCGAGCCGAACTGGAGCAGATCGAAGACCCAGTAGTTGATGTCGCCGTCGCGCGTGACGAGCTCACCGTCGATGACCGTGCCTTGGGGCGCGTTGGCGAGCGCGTCGAGCACCACCTTCGGCGCCGTCGAGTGCTGGCCGCTGCGGTTGGTGACGACGACCTCCTCGCCGACGTGCGCGAGGATGCGGTTGCCGTCGAACTTCTGCTGCGCGACGTAGCGATCGTCTTCGAAGAGCTCGTCGAGGGCCTCCTCTTCGATCGCGTTGAGGAGCTGGGCGGCTTGGCCGGTTCGCTTTCGACCGTTCGCGGCGACGCGGCTGCCCGAGCCTTCGCCCATCGGCGGCGCGACCGCGGCCGGGGCCACCTCCGCGGTGATCTCCTGGTAGCCCTTGCGCGTCTTCTCGTGGATGACCTTCGCGAGCTCTTTCTCGGCCTTCTCGCGCGTCGCCTTGACGGCCTTCGAGCCTTTGTTGAGCGGACCGTTGCGACGGCCCCACTCGACCAGCACCGAGTATTTCCCGTCGCCCTCGTCGACGAGCGTGGCGTTGTAGACCTTGTCGCTCGTACCTTCCTGGAAGAACAGCTCGACTCGTTTGATGTGCGTGCCCATCGCAAGCGCCATGACACCGCACTTTGGGCGCGAGGAAAATGGCCTTTGCGCGAGGGTCAGTTCGCGTTGATGTCGACGAGCTCGGTGCCGCCCGCGTAGGCGTAGCTCACGAACGAGTCGAAGCCGTAGACGAGGACGCCGATCGGGAAATCCGACTGCACGCGGTGAACGCCGTCGTTCTGCTTTCCGGGGAGGACGTTGTTCGGCGGCGCGATCGTGGGATCGATGACGGGGAACGAGAGCTGACAGCGATAGACGGTGAAGGGAGGGTTCTTCGATTTGCGCTTCTGCGCGTCGAGCCCGTCGCCATCGGCCACCTCGCACACCTTACCGTCGATCGGCAGGCCGTCGAGGTACACCGTGGCGCCATAGGGAGCCGTGATCACGAGGAAGTCGAAGGCATATTTGTCGGGGGTGAGGAGCACGTAGTCGTTTCGCCACTGCTCGGTCGGCGGGACGAGCATCAAGCTCGGGTCGCCGCCAGGCAGTCCGCGTTGGACGCCTGCCGCTTCTTGGCTCACCTGCACGTCGGCGACGAGCACCGGCTTGTCGGCGACGAGCAAGAACTCCTGGCTGGCCGGGATCGTGATGTCTTTGCCTTCGCCGTCGAGCGTGAAGGCGCCATACGGCGGCGGCAGCGTGGTCGTCACCTTGGTGGGGCCACCGGCGACGGCGACGACGCGATAGAGCTCCGGCTCGTTGAACGCCACGATCGCGCCGCCGGCCGCGGCGATGGCGCGCGTGCGGTTCGGCATCCGGCCGATGACGTAGCTCTTGCCGACCGCGCGAAGCGGCGTGAGCTGCGTCTCGAGGTGATCGGCGCAGCAGGCGCGCGCGGCGAGCTGCGAGAAGAACGGCGCGTCGCTCGCCTCGCTGCCGACGTACACGGCGACGGGAGCGGTCGTGTCGATGATCGATCCGGTGAAGTCGCCGTTGAAGTCGCCTGTCTCGAGGTTCAGCACCTCGAACGGCTG
The DNA here is from genome assembly GCA_044227045.1 of Labilithrix sp. GTDB lineage: Bacteria > Myxococcota_A > Polyangia > Polyangiales > Polyangiaceae > Labilithrix. Next base: position 36,681 of record JBGAFW010000004.1, on the reverse strand, counting down.
CAGCGTGGCGTCGGCCTCGGCGCCTTTTTGCAGGCCCTCGGGGAAGGGACCGCCGGGGATCACCCGTGCGGTCGTCTTCAAATGGATCTTGGTGTCGGGCGTCGTGCCCACGATCGTGAGGAAGGCGCGGAGGTCGGTGCCGAAGTTCGTGAGGGGGTCATCGCTGCGTGCGATCGTCTGCGGCCAGCTGGCGACGACGTACGACCGGCCGTTGCCGCCCAGCGCGGCGGTCGGGAGAAGGACGGTCGCGTCGTTCGAGAACACATTGACGTTGTCGAGCGGGTTGAACTGGTAGGCGACGATCGGGACGTCGGAGCGGATGCGAAACGCGCCTCGTGTGAGCGCTGTGCCGGTGCCGCCGTTCGGCTTGTCGGGCGGTGACCCGTCGACCTCCTTCGGGCCGAGCTTGAAGACCTCGAGGTGGCGGACGCCGACGGTGGCGGTGCCGACGACGCGGATGTTCGCCGGCTCGCCCGGCTTGGCGACGTCCTCCTCGATCGTCACCTTCGCGGCGAGGTCGGGCTGAGGATTCGACACGATCACCGCGTACTGCTGCGCGGCGGCGTTTCCTTGGCTCGTGACGGCGTTGTCGAGATCGACCGGCCAGTACTCGCAGCCGACGTTCGACTTGTTGCGGCTCGCCTCGAGGCAGAGCTGGATGCAAGCGCCGCGGCGGCAAGCGAAGCCCGTGTTCGCGTCGCACGTCTCTACCTTGACCTTCGTCTGACCTTGCGCGTCGCACTTGAGGACATCGAAGCCCTCGCACGAAGGCGCGTTCGGAGCGCACGGCGTGCACTTCAAGAGCTCGCCCGCGCACACCATGCCTTTGGCGCCGCAGTCGTCGAGCGTGGTCAGCTTGTTCTGATCGCAACGCGTGAGGGTCGTGCCGCGGCACTCGACGGCGCCTTCGGTGCAGAGCGCCGTCACGGGCTCGGGAAAATCGCGGTACGAGGGATCGAAGCGACAGGAGGCTGAGGTCAGGGCGACGCCGAGCGCGCCGGCGAGCGCAGCGACGAACGCTGCTCTCTTTGCCTTTGCCGTCTTCGCCGTCGTCGTCATCGTCCGTCTCGTCGAGTCAGCAATGGCGAGTCGTCAATACGCGCCGCCGAGGCTGTCGAAGGCGTACGCGCTCCACGAGCCGGCGGTGAGGTTGCCGTAGCGGAGGCGCGCGTACTGGAACTGATCGATGCGTGCAGCATACACGGTGGTGTCGATCGCGCCGGGGATGAGGCCGACGGGATCGCCGGGGAGCTTCGAGAGATCGGGCACGTCGAAGCTCGAGACCTGCGCGGGCGCCACGAGCACCCAATTGACGAGCCCGCCGCCGGAGACGATCTGCGTGATGGTGAGGTCGACCGGGCCTGCCAGACCCGTGAACGAGACGTGGTTGCCCGACCACGATCCCGATCCGGGCTCGGAGAGGACCGGAACGCCGAGGAACCCGCCGAGCGAGACGGGCGTGTTTGCGTTCGTCGTGCGCACGCGGGTCACGACGCTCGCGGGGAGCAAGTTCTGCGGCCCGGTCGTCGCGTTGCCGCCGAGGACGTATTGCTCGCCGGTCGCCGCGTGATCGAGCGAAGGAACGCCGATGAAGGGGATCGTCGGCGGCGCAGGCAACGTGGTGACGCGATCGCCGCGAGGAAGGATCGCGTAGCCCGCCGAGCCGAGGGTCATCGCGACCGACGCGGTGAAGCGATCCGGCCCGCGCGGACCAGGAAGCGGCGGCTGCGCGGCGATCGTCACTTGATGGTCGAACAAGATGTCCATCTTGATGTCGACGCCGAGCACGCGACCTTGCGCGGGCACGGACACGCCGCGCGCGATGCCCATCGCATACGGCATGAACGACGGAGGCGTGACGCTTCGATCCTCGATGCCGGCGACGACGTAGATCGTGATGTTTCCCGGGAAGACGAGGATCTCGTAGTTGTAGCCCGACGTGCCTTCGGCGTCGGGCGTGATCGCGCTCGCTGCTTCGGGCAGCGTGAACGAACCGACCGGTGACGTCGCCGCTTCGAACACGTAGGCGGCGCGCCGCTCGGTGGGTTTGGTGGGTCCGGGCACGGTGGTCCAGCCCGCGCGCTCGAACTCTTTGCCGCCGGGGAAGATGAGCTGCCCGTCGATGAAGCCACCGAAGCGTGACCGGCCAGGCGGGAAGGTGGGATCGCCTTCGGCGCACGACGGATCGAGCACGGGCGGCAGGTACACGGTCACCGTGTCCACCGGGACATCGACGAACGTGATCGGCGAGTGGCACTTCGCCGCGACGGTGACGGTGACCTTCTCGCCGGCGATGCCGCTGATCTCGGTGACGCCGTTCGCGTTCGTCTTGCTCTTCAGCGCGGTCTGCACGTTGCCGCCCGCGATCGCCCACGCATCGGGGATGGGCGTGCCGATGAGCTGATCGAACGCGAGGACCTTCACGCGCCCAGCGAGCGCGCCGCCAGAGAGGCCGCCGCGGTAGCCGTCGATCGAGTCGGAGTACGTGAAGGCGTCGCGCGCCTGGATGGGCTGTCCGCCGGGCGGCGTGACGACGACGTCCTTCGCGCCGGGGGTGCCCACCGGCGTCTCGCACTCGATCTTCGTCGGACCGAGCACGGCGACGTTCGCGCACGCCGTGCCGCCGATCGTGACGGTGGTGCCCGGGGCCCAGCTCGTGCCGCTTCCCGTGATCGCGACGTGCGTGCCGCCGCTCGTCGCGCCGCTGTCGGGGAGCAAAGCGAACGCGTCGTAGTAGAAGCCGTTCTTCAGGACACGCTCGGTGGCGGTCGCTTCGTCGCGGATCTTGACGTCGACGAAGCCAGGCGGGCCAGGCGGCGTGACGATCGCGGCGCGTGTCGGATCGCTCGCGAGGAGCGAGGCGCCGTCGATCTCGACGCCGCCGATGAAGACACGGAGCTTCGAGGAGAAGCCGCGGCCGTCGATGCGCGAGCGCGTGCCGCCGGAGAACGGACCATGCGACGGCGTGAGGCCGTCGATGCCAAAGGGATCACCGAGGTCAGCGTCCGATCGCGCGAAGCCCGCGTCGCCGCCGAGATCGACCGATCCCGCTTCGGCGGTAGGCTCGGGCAAGAGCGCAGGCCCGGTGCCCGAGAAGCATGCGGCCGCGAGGACCGCCTGCGTGACGATGGCGGCGCCGAGGACCGTCAGGCGCTTCGTCGATGACTTCCACGCGTGAAGCGCGTCCGGCAACCGTAAGAAAGCCACGTAAGCAGCCTACGCGGTGATGGCTCGCTCGGCCAGCGCCCTGGCGTCGAAAATCCTGCACAAAAGCAGGCCAAGACGTCAAAGTTTGCACGTTGCTCTGCCGTCTCGAGATGAGGGAGGCGCGCGCGCTCGCGCCCTTGCCTGAGGGTCACTCGAACGTGACGCGGACCTCGTACGGCCGGGCCGCGTTCTTCGCGCCGCCGTTCGCCGCCGAGAGACGAAACACGAACGTCGCGCCACATCTGACGCCGATCTTCGCCGCGCCGTCGGTGAAGACGGTGGTGCCGAGGATCGGGACGCCACCGTCGCGGCTCACGCGATAGAGGACCTTTCCGTTCGGCTCGGCGTGATCGACCACCATCGACGAGGCATTCGCGGGCGCGGTGATGCGAAACACATCGGTGTCTTTGTCCGTCGCGATTTTGCCGGAGATGCACGAGGTGAAGACGGTCGCGCGATCGGGGGCGTCGTTGGGCTCGACCTCGGTGAGGCCAAAAGTGGCATCACTGTGGCGCGCCCGCCGCACGAGCATCGATTTGCGACTCCCTCGTTGTCGCGAGCTCAGTGCATGATCGGGTCGCGAACGCCGGCAGCACGCATCAAGTGGATCGCGATCGCCTTGCGCCCCGTGACCTGCTTCTTGCGGCGCTGCTCGCGGTCTAGGCGCTGCAGATCGGCGGCCGACATCGGGACCGTTCCGTCCGAGAGACCCGACGGGCCGACGCAGGCCGGGCAGCCCGATGCGCACGGGCAACCTTCGACGAGGTGAAGCGCACGCGCGAGGAGCACGTCGCGCTGGGCGAAGATGCGCTCGGCGAGGCCGATCCCTCCAGGCGTGTGCTCGTAGAGGAAGAGGGTAGGGCTGTAGCCTGGCGCGGGGCCGCCGCGAACGCGTCGCGGGATCGGCACGACGCCGGGGTCGTCGCTCGACTTCGGCAGCTCGTTCCGTGTCCATTCACGGGCGCGCTCGCCTTCGATGTCGAAGTCGACGTTCACCGGAGGCCGACTCTCGTCGAGCGAGGTGTCGCCGAGCGTGGTGCCGAGGTCACGCGGATCGCACATCAGCGCGAGCGTGGCGACGGTCTCGAGCGCGATGCCGACGCCGCGAAGACCATCGATCGCCGCGGCGCGTCCTTCGGGGACGGCGAGGCAGACGCTCTCGGGCACTGTCATCCAGAAGGCCGTCGTGTGCATCTGCATCTCGGGGAGACGCACGTCGCCGTAGCCCGCGTTCTCGTGCGTGTAGAACTTGATCTTCTTGTAGCCGACGACCTTCTCCACGACCGCCACCTCGCCCCATCCGGTGGGCCAAGGCGCGCTTGCGTCGTCATGCGAGGGGAAGAGCGACGCGCTCTCTTCCGGCGCGAGCGAGGCGGCGCCGAACTCTTCGAGCACGTTCACGGTCGTGTAGGTCATCGCGTCCGTCCAGTAGTCGGGCTTGACCTTGCGGACGAACGCCTTGTGGTTCTCGTAGTCGAACACCTCGACCTGCCAACACTCGCCGTCGTGTTGGTAGATCGCTTGCTCGTGCACCATCGTGTGGGCGCCGCGCCAGTCGATCTCCGCGAGCGTCTTGTCATGCTCGGCGTCGATGATGACGACGTTGTCCCAGCCGATGCTCCGGAGCGACACGTTGTTCGCGGGGTACGCGTCGGCCGCCCAGTGAAACGTGCCGCTGTTCTCGTGGACGACCTTGTGCTGCTCGAGGAACTCGAGCGCGTGGCCCGTGCTGCCCTCGTCGAGCGTGCCGAACGCCTCGCCGCGCCGAAACGGAAGCTCGAACGCCCCGCACTTGAGATGCTGAATCAGGATCTCCGGATTGTCCGGATCGATGCGTGCCTCTTCGATCGGCGCGCCGAGCAAGTACGACGGATCGCGCGCGAGGTACTGATCGATCGGCGCGCTCGACGTGACGAGCACGCAGATGCTGCGGCCCTTTCGACGTCCCGCGCGGCCGAAGCGCTGCCAGGTGGCAGCGACCGATCCCGGGTAGCCGGCGCACACGACGGCGTCGAGCGCGCCGATGTCGATCCCGAGCTCGAGGGCGTTCGTCGCGACGACGCATAGGATCTCGCCTTCGCGTAGCTTGCGCTCGATCTCACGACGCTGCTCCGGCAGATACCCGCCGCGATACCCCATCACCTTCGAGGCATCGATCTCCGGCGAGACCTTGTCACGGAGGTAGCGGAGCATCACCTCGACGTTGTTGCGCGACTGACCGAACACGATCGTGGGGACATGCGCGCGCACGAGATCGGTCGCGAGCATGACGGCTTGCTTCACGTAGCTCGCGCGGATGCCGAGCTCTTCGTTCACGACCGGCGGGTTGTAGAGGAAGACGCGGCGCTCGCCCTGAGGCGCGCCGCTCTCCGTGATCGCCGTGAGGTTGCCTTCGCCGAGCGAGAACATGCGCGACGCGTGCTCCCGTGGGTTGCCGATCGTCGCGGTGGCGCCGATGAGCACGGGATTCGAGCCGTGAAAGCGAGCGACACGCATCAAGCGGCGGAGCACGTTCGCGACGTGCGACCCGAACACGCCCTTGTACGTGTGAAGCTCGTCGACGACGACGTAACGCAGGTTTTGGAACGTGCGTGCCCAGCCCGTGTGATGCGGGAGGATGCCGGTGTGGAGCATGTCGGGGTTCGTGAGGACGATGCCCGAGCGCTCGCGCGCCGACCGACGTGCGTCGCCGGGCGTGTCGCCGTCGTAGACCACGGCTCCACGATCGAGCCCCGCGGCCTTCATCAAGTCGCGAAGGCTCGCCTCCTGATCGCGTGCGAGCGCCTTCGTCGGATAGATGTAGATCGCACGTGCATCGGGATCGTTCAGCTGCGCGGCGAGGACGGGCAGGTGGAAGCAGTAGCTCTTGCCGCTCGCGGTGGGCGTCGCGATCACGACGCCGGTCGGTGATCCGTTCTCGGTGGTGCGCGTGCCAAGCGCGGCGACGGCGGCTTCGTAAGCAAGCGCCTGGTGATCGTAGAGCTCGGTGACGCCCTTGCCTCGGAGCGCAAACGCGAGCGGCGTGGGGAGACCTTGCGGGAAGGGCTTCATCCGCGACGCCTTCGAGGGCATCGTCTCGTCGGCCATCACGCAGGGCCGCACGACCTTGCTCGCGAGCCACCGATCGACGACCGCGTCGACTCCACGTGAGGACTCCCAAGGTGCTTTCGGCGCAGCGGTCTTCGCCATTCTGTGTTTCCTTTTGAGGGCGGAGGCGGGACGAGGCCATCGATACTGAACCGATGCCGCTGAACATCTAAGCAGGTTCTGGTCGCGCTCGCAAACAAGACGGACGCTTCTCAAATCGCTCAACGTTGAGTAGGGTTCGCCGTCTTCTTCCTCCCTGGGCGCCTCATCGCGCCTGAACATCCGCGCAACACACGGAATGGCCGAGAGCACCGAGCCCGAGAGCACCGCCGAATCGCCCGCACAAAACGGCGCGTCGTCGACCCATGCCGAGAGCGACGCGACCGCTCCGACGGACGTCTCTGCTGAGGCCGCGCCAAGTCCGGTCGAGACACTTGCGGCCGAGCCTGAAGAGCCGCCGATCGCGCCCGGCGTCGAGCGCCTCGGTCGTCCCACCGGCACCGCACGCGCGATCCCCGAGACGATCCTCGGGCCGCGTCCTTCTCCGATCTTCCTCGCGGTCGTGTCGATCACGTCGCTCGTCTCGGACATCGGCTCGAAGCTCTGGGCAGAGAAGAAGCTCGCGGACTACCCCGGGTACGTCACGCTGATCGACAACCACCTGATGTTCGTCCTCGCGAAGAACAAGGGCGGCGCGTGGGGCCTCCTTCAGGGAGAGAGCGAGAACGTTCGCCGGCCGTTCTTCCTCCTCGTCTCGGTCGCCGCGATCGCGTTCATCGTCACGCTCTACCGCCGCCTCCAGCCGCGCCAGTACGCGCTCAAGTGGGGCCTTCCGCTCGTGCTCGGCGGCGCGCTCGGCAACGTCTTCGATCGCATCCGCTACGGCTTCGTCATCGACTTCATCGACTACCGCGCCGACTGGATCAAGAAGCTGAACGAGCTCGTTCAGAAGTACGTCCCGAAGCACGTCGTCACCGATCACTGGCCCACGTTCAACGTCGCCGACATCGCCATCTGCGTCGGCGTCGCCCTGATGGCGATCGACATGCTCACGTCACGTCGCGGCAAGAAGCCCGCGCAAGCCGACGTGCCGCTCGAGCCGGTCGGCCTCGAGCCTCTCCCGGCGACGGGACCGGTCGAGACGATCGAAGCGGCCTCGGCGTCGGTCGACGCACACGCTGCAGGCGAGTCGTCCGCGCACGACGCCAGCGGCGGCGCGGCGCCACCGGACGCGACCAGCGCTCCGCCGCCCAAAGAAGCCTGACGCTCAGAGCTTGCCGGCGTGGAGCAGGCGCTCGGCGAGCTCGGCGCGGCGCACGCGCTTCGAGCGCTCGGCGAGGACGACGCCCTCGAGGCTGCGGAAGGCCTTGTCGACGTCGTCGTTGACGATCAGGTAGTCGAAGAAGCCGTAGTGGCCGATCTCGACGTGGGCGACGGCGAAGCGCTTCTGCACGACGGCTTCGCTCTCGCTGGCGCGGCCACGCAGGCGGCGCTCGAGCTCCTCCATCGACGGAGGAAGGATGAAGACGGCGACGGCGTCGGGCACCTTCGCGCGGATCTGGCGCGCGCCCTGGTAGTCGATGTCGAAGATGATGCCGCCGCAGCTCGGGTCGGACTTCGCGCGCTCGATCTCGGCGAGGGACGTGCCGTAGCAGTTCTCGTGGACGTGGGCCCACTCGAGGAAGGCGCCTCGTTCGACGAGCTCGTCGAACTGCTTGCGATCGACGAAGTGGTAGTCCTTGCCGTCGAGCTCGTTCGAGCGAGGCTTGCGCGTCGTGTGCGAGACGCTGAAGCGGAGCTCCGGGAACTTCTCGCGGAGCTTGCGCGTGAGGGTCGTTTTTCCTGCGCCGCTCGGTGAGGAGAGGATGAGAAGGAGAAACGGTTCACTCATGCGGTGGCAGCATAGACCGATCGGCGACGGCTGGTCACTCGACGTTTTGTACTTGTTCGCGCATGCGCTCGATCTCGGCTTTCAGCTCGACGACGGCGTGCGCAATCGCGACGTCCTGGCTCTTCGAGCCGATGGTGTTGGCCTCGCGTGCCATCTCCTGGAGCAGGAAATCGAGGCGGCGCCCGATGGCGTCCGCGCTCTCGAGGAGCGTCTCGAAGTGCGTGCAGTGGCTCTCGAGCCGTGTGAGCTCCTCGGCGACATCGATGCGATCCGCGAAGAGCGCGATCTCCTGCTCGAGCCGCCCTGGGTCGACGTCGAGGTCGGAGCCTTGACGAAGACGCTCGGCGCGGTCCTTGAGCTTTCGCTTGTACGTCTCGACGATGAGCGGCGCGCGCACGGTGACGTCGTCCTTCAAGCGGCGGATCGTCGTCAAGCGGCGCACGAGGTCTTCGGCCAGCGCGACGCCTTCTCGATGCCGCATCTCGTCGAGCGATCGGAGGGCGGCGTCGAAGGCCGCGCCGACCGCCGTGCGGAGCGAGTCGGCCTCACGCTCGATCGAGGGGACGAAGAGCTCGGGGATCGATCCGAGGAGACTGAGGGGCACCTCTTGGTTGGGCGCGATCTCGTCGCGGAGCGCGGCGAACGCGTGGAAGATGCTCCGGGCGCGATCGCGATCGAGCACCATCGCGTTCAGCACGGGGCCGTCGATGCGCACGTTGATGTCGAGCCGGCCGCGGCTGAGACGTTCACGCGCGAGCGACTCGATGAGGTTTCCGAGGTCGGGGAGCTGGCTTGGCGCCTTCACCCGCACGTCGAGGAAGCGATGATTGACGGCGCGAATCTCGATCGTCACCCTGCTGCTGCCGACCGATCCGCTGAGCCCGGCGGTGACCGGCGAGCCGCCCGGCGCCGTGCCCGGGAGGATCGCTTCACCAGTGCCGAAGCCCGTCATGCTCTTCACGTTGAGGGGCTCCGATCTCCGTCTTGTCGTCTTGTCGTCTTGTCTCGCGTTCGGCCTTCGGGTCAGGTGAGCCCGCGCTTACGCTTCGTCGCCTCGAGCACACGCGCGTACTCGATGTCCCACTGCGAGGTGCCTTCTTTGACGTGCCGGAGCTGCCCGCGGACCTCGGCCTCGAGCTCGCTGTCGGCGCCCATGTGCTTCTTGAAGATCGGCGCCATCTTTCGCCGGAGGACGACGTCTTCGGAGAAGACCTCGTCGACGTGGGCCGAGTGCATGAGCATCTCGACGACCTGATCGAGCAGGTGGTCGAGCGCCTCGTCACCGACCTTGATGTGGTGATGCTCGGCGACTTGCTGGCGGACGCGTGAGAACTCGGTCGTGCTTCGACCCGTTCGCTGGAGAAGCTCGCGGGTCTTGTCGTCGACGATCTTCTCCGTGTCGAGATAGCTCTTGAGCACCGCCTCGATGTCGGCGATGACCTCGCGCTGGGCGTCGGTCTCGATGTCTTTCGACGCGATCAGCGATCGAACGACTTCCTGGGCGATGGGACCGACCTTGGCGCCGTAGAGCCGCATGGGGTGCGCACCGTAGCCCAGGAGCCGCGAAAAGCGAAGCGCGACGCCGCCCCGATTCTTCCGTATTCTGGTCTTCGTCCCCCTCGGCGGTCCCCCGCATATGCCCCTCTGCACGTTCTGCAAAGCCAACCTCGCCAGCACGGCCGGTCCCTGCCCGAAATGCGGACGGCAGCAGAGCGCTGCTCCGCCCGCGGCGCCGTCGCTCGACGGTTGGGACGATGACGACGGCTCCGATCCGCTCGGCGGCGGGCTCGATCTGTCACGTGGCTCGTCGATGATGGATCACCAGCAGTCGAGCGCATACTCGGGCGGGGGGTTGTCGCTCGGAGACGACGACGATCCGTTCGCGGACGCAGTTCCTGCAGCGTCGCTCGAGCTCGATATCCCGACCCACCACACCGCGAACACGTCGCGGTCGATGCCGGTCCAGCAGGGGTCGCTGCAGCCTCCGCAGGGATCGCTGCAGCCTCCGCAAGGGTCGCAGCAGCCCCCGCCATCGCAGCCTCACCTCGCGATGGGGAGCGTGCCTCAGATTCAGATGCCGTCGGGGCAGCCGATGGGCGGCCACTCGCAGCAGCCGCCCCCGAGCCAGCCGTCGCTGCCGTCTCCGCAAAGCCAGCCCTCGCTTCCGGCGGCCGGGGCGTCGGGGCCGATCCCAGGCGCGCCGCCGAGCCAACCCGGATCGAATCCGCAGCTTGGCGGCCCGATGCATGCGCCGCAGACGCCGAACGCGGCCGCGATGATCGCGCGCTATCCCGCGCCGCCGTCGAAGCTTTGGGAGTCGCCGATCTACGCGATGAAGGTCCTCTGGCGGCAGATGGAGCTCCGGCAAGACATCGCGTCGCTGAAGAAGAAGCGATCGCCCGACGTCGCGCTCTACGAACGCGCGCTGAAGACGCACGACGCGAAGACGTTCGCGGTCGGGCTCGCGATCACGTGCGCGACGCTGGCGATCGCGAGCTTCGTGTTCTTCTTGCCGGTCATCCTGCGCTTCATGCGCGACCCCGACTGACTAGCGCTGGCTGCGCGGACCCGGACGGCGCCGGCTCGCGGCCTCTTTGTCCTTGTCCTTGTCTTTGTCGCGCTTCTCCTCGCGCGCGGCCGGGGGCGGGGGAGGCATCGTCTTGCCGCGCGCGCTCACCGGCGCCGGCTCGCTCTCTTCGACGCGGCGACCGGGCGGCGTCTTCAGCTCACGCATGCCGAGCTGGAGGCGTCGCATGACCGCCTTCTTCTGCCGATCCTTGTACTTTGCATGCGACGCTTCGCCTTGCTCGTTCGCGGCTTCGGTCTCACGGTCTATGACTTGAAACTCGCAGATCACGAAGACGACGGGCCCGAGCGCCCACGCGCTCGACGGCGCGCGCTCGAGGAGCTTGCGCGGCAGCCGCACCGGCATGTCGACGACGTAGTGGATGACGCGGTAGTTGTCGGCGGAGAAGACGTTGTCGCTCGGCGTGTACTCTTCGTCGGCGCCCGCCTGCATCTCGCTCAAGAACTTCTTGAGGTGATCGCTCCGCTGGCAGTAGCGCTTGAAGTGGAAGATCGAGTTGATGCTCTGCGCCGGGATGACGTAGTTGAACGGAAAGAGCTTCTTCGTCAGGTACTGGATGATCGGGAAGATGTCGTCGCGATGGCGCGTGACGATGCGGAAGCGAAGCTTGTCGTAGATCTGCGCGGACGTTGCGTCGCGCTTCGATAGGAGCTTCGTGTAGAGCGAGTCCTTGTTCTTGCGACCTCCGACGAACTCGGTGATCGGGAAGCCCTCGGCGAGCATGCTGCCGATCACGCGGTAGACCTTCTCCTCGACGAGATGGAAGATCTCCTGGTCGGACATCGGGAGCATGAACAGCAGCTCACGACCATCGAGATGATGGATGATGTGCATGCACTTCAGGATCGTGCACGCGCACGTCTGGCGGTGGCCGCGACCCGTCGCGAGCATGAACAGCTCTTCGATCGACGCCTGCTCGACCGGCTTCGGGATCGGGTACTCGAAGTGGCGCCGGAGGTAGCTGATCGCCTCGGCCTTGATCGCGTTCATGCGCGCGCGGTCGGCCGGCTCGTCGGGGTGAAACTCCTGCGCCATGCAGAAGTCGCGGATCTCTTCCTCGTCCTTGAAGTTCAGCCGGTGCCAGTCGATCACCGAGTCGCCACGGAGGACGAGACGGACGGCCTCGAGGTCGGCGAGCGTGAACTCGTCGAGCTCCTTCAGGCTGTCGATGCGCGCTGCTCCTGCTCCGGCCATCTGCGACCGAAGACCATACAACAGCGAGCGCTTACGACTTACCGGAAAGCGGAGGCGGCGGCGGAGGCGGCAGCGGGTTCGGGGAAGGCGCGGGCGTGAACGAGGGCGCGGTCGTCGCGGTCGACGACGTGGCCGGCTTCGAGGAGCCCGGCTTGGTCGTCGTATGGCCGCCGCCTCCACCTCCACCAGCCCCTCCCGAGCTCGTCGGGCGCGACGTCGTATGCGTCGTGCTCGTCGACTCGGACGGTGGTTGCGGCTCGCGTGCTCCACGCGATCGGAACCCGGGGCTGTCGCACGCGGCCGCCGAGGCGGCGAGGAACGCGAGAGCGAGGGAAAGTAAGAATCGCGGACGTGAAAGCGGCGAAGACTTCATGAGCGTGGGCGCGGAGGCTCTGTATGATCCTCTAGCCCACGAACGGGCCTCAGGCCTTGTCGATTTGCGCTTTGTCCGTCGATGGAGCTGAACCGACGTTGTTTCGACCAAGCGAGAGCGTGCCGACGAAGATGCCGATCGTGACAGCGAGAACGGCAACGTGGCCCATCAATGCGCCAGAACAACCGGCGATGGCGATGGGGGCGAGCGCTGCGAGGTACCAGGGAGTGAGCTTCATTCCTAACGATCTCCGAGGGGTTTTTCGTTGGAAAAACCGGGACGTTCCGTGGGTCGGGCAAGAAGCACCCTACATGTAAGACAAGCTACGACATTCCTCGGGTCGGGCAAAACTTCTATCGGAAACGCAGAAGAGGTCGCAACCCAAAACGGCATCCACACGAGCGCAACCCTTCGCACGAAAGGTTCCATCTGCGGGCCTAAGTATCGAACGATACAAAGGTCTTCGATTCTCGACATTTCGTTCGTTGGCATGCTCTTTCCCGCCGTCCGCACGTGGGTGGGGGCACGCAAGAGACGTGGGACTTGGGACACCGCGCATTCACGGCCAGGATTTCGGAAGCGAATGGACAGCGCTCGGTCGACGCGTTTATCGTTCGCATGCGACGCCGGAAATGACCGTGTTGATACGAGGATAAGTGGGACGTTACGCGTCGTGCGCTGGGTGCTGCGGGATCCTCGTGCTTGCCATGGGGCTCGGAGCCCTTGCGAGCGGCGCGGCTGCGACTTCCGGGTGCACGACGGTCGACCCCGGGCCCGACTTCGTGATTCCGGACGAGCAGTTCGACGCGGACTTCTTCTTCTGCCGCGTCGAGCCAGAGCTCATCATCAACAAGAAGTGTGGTCCTGGAGACCCCGCCGCCGGCGATCCGCAGAACGGCTGCCACTTCAACTCGAGCGCGGTGAGCGGCATGGCGATCTCGAACCACGCGCCGATCGATTGCCAGAACGAGCACCCGACGAACCGCGCGCAGCTCGGCGCCGGCAGCGCAGCGCAAGGAAACCTCCAGGCGGTCACCCTCGTGATGAGCCGCGACGTGCAGACGGCGCCGCTCTTCTTGCGACCCACCGGCCAGAACCACCCGCGCCAGATCTTTCCGCGCGAGGACCCCGTGGTCGAGGTCCTTCGCCAATGGGCGCAGAAATGAGCGTCTCGGTCCGGCCGTGGCTGGCGTCGGGATGGCTCCGCGTCGCGAGCGCGTTCGCGGTCGCGAGCGGGATGGTCTTCGGGTCGTCGTCGATCGCGGAGGCCGCCGAAGAGCCCGACGCGTTCGCGCGCGTGATCGTCGACTCCGCCGAGCTTCGCAGCGGGCCAAGCATCTCCTCACGCGTCATCTACACGGCTCACCGTGGCGAGACGTTCGCGGTCGATGGACGGCAAGGCACCGGCTTCTGGCTCCGCGTCGTCTTGCCGGATGGCCGGACGGCGTACGGCCTCGGCGACGAGGTACAGGTCTTCGCGGTCAAGCCCGACGACCCCGAGGCGCCGTCGCGTCCCGGCATCTTCGCGACGCCGCCGCTCGAAGGCACGAACGCGGGCTTCGCGATCCTTGGCGGCATCCTCGCGATCCCCACGCGCGACAACACCACGCGCGCGTTTGGCTACCTCGAGGGTCGCCCGTCGATCGTCGTGCATCGCACGGTGACGCTCGACGGGTACATCGGCGACGCGCTCACCGCCGACGGCTCGCAGATCCTCTACGGCGGCGGCGCGACCGTCCACTTCGCGCCGAGCTGGGCGATCTGCCCGTTCCTCGGGATTGGCGGAGGCGGCCTCACCGTCCGGCCGAACGCCGACTCGTTCGTCCTCAAGCGCGAGGACCTCTTCATGGCGCGCGCCGGCGGCGGCGTCCTGATGGCGCTGCGCGGGCGCATCCTCGTACGCCTCGAAGTGACGAACCTCACGCTGTTCGACTCGGAGCATTTGAAGAACGCGCAGACCTACGCGGGTGGGTTTGGAGTCTATTTTTAGGACGAATGGTGAGAAGAATGAGCCAACGACGCACGCCCGTTCCAGCGCCTCTTCGAGCCGGTGATCGATCCATCGCGCGCCGAGCGCTCACGCTCGTCGCCGTCCTCTTCGTGGCGCTCGGCGCCGCGTCGTGCGTGACGGTGAAGCCGACGCAGCGCTCCGTCCTCGCCGATCCGATCATGCAGTTCGAGGGCGACCCGCAAGCGAACGCGCAGCTCCGTCATGCGATCGACAACCGTGAAGGCTCGTACGGCGGCGGCGGCGTGTCGGGTGGAGGTTGCGGCTGCAACTGACGCGGCAGCTCGACCGGCGACGTCGAAGGCCCTCGTTCACGCTTCGTGCTCGAAGCGCGCGGCGCTCTGCTGTGTGCGCGATCGCCGTTGGCCTCGCGAGCGTGGCGGGCGTCACGCTCACCACCGAAGCGCGCGCCCAGGTCGCGCAGCTCGACACGGCGCACACGCTCTACCACGAGTCTCCGACGCGAACGAACATGACGGTGTACACGCCCGGCGTCGATCTCGCGGTGACGCCGGCCGATTGGGTCACGGTGCGCGGAGGATACGAAGCGGACATCGTGTCGGGCGCGAGCGTCTCGACGAAGGCGGGGCCGGCGTACCAAGCGGTGAACCCTGGCGTCGACGTCATCACGACGTCGAGCGTGCACGACGTCCGTCATGCACCTCGCGGCGGCCTCACGCTTCGCAAGGGCGACGTCGCGTACACCGCTTCGTACACGTACGGCACGGAGAACGACTACAAGTCCCATTCGATCTTCGTCGGCGCGAAGACCGAGGCGTACGAGCACAACACGCAGTTCGAGATCTCCTACGCGCGCAATTTCGACCTCGTGTGCGATCGCGTTCAAGCGGTCAACGACACGGCGCCTCGCTACCGCGCGCTCGAAGACTCGAACGGATGCTTCACCGGCAAAGATCCGCTGCGCACGCGCCATCGTCTCTCGATCGACGGCTTTCAGGCGAGCTGGACGCAGGCGTGGACACCGGTGTTCGCGACGCAGCTCGTCTACACCGCGCAGCTGCTCGACGGCTTCCAGTCGAACCCCTATCGAAGCATCATCCTGGCCCAAGGGCTGAAGGCGCAGGAGCATCACCCGGAGGTGCGTGCTCGCCAGGCGCTCGCGCTCCGCTTCAACCTGTATTTGCGACCGATCAAGGTCGCCGTGCGCGTCACCGGTCGCATGTACCGCGATAGCTGGGACATCACGAGCGGCACCGGCGAGCTCGAGGTCGAGCGCTACCTGTTCGAAGGCTTCCGCCTCACCGCGCGAGGACGCTTCTACAAGCAGGGCGGTGCCGTCTTCTGGAGCGACGACTACACGGGCGGTGACCCGCCGCTCGGACGGCGCGGCCAGTACTTCACCGGTGACCGAGAGCTGTCGCCGTTCTGGAGCTTGGGCCTCGGCGCGCGCATCTCGTACGCCATTCACCCCGCGTCGCGTCCCGAAGAAAAGAAAGAGGGCGACGGCCCACCGCGCTTCTTCGGCATCTTCACCGACGCGAAGTTCGGCGCCTCGCTCGACGCGATCCAATTCTCGTACGACGAGTACACGCTGGCGGGCGTCCCGATCACGAACGCCCGCGCGTACATCGTCGGCGCGACGGCCGGCGCCTCGTTCTAGCGGCCGAGCATGTGCAGGATCCCCTGCATCGGGATCCAAGCCATCTCGGGGCGTCGGACGAGCTCGTTTCTCAGCTCGGCGAACGCCTTCTCGATGATCGCGACGTCGATGAGGACCGAGAGCATGCTCGGTGAGGCAGGGAGGAACGGCGCGCCCTTGGCGGCTTCGAGGTAGCCGCGGACGAAGGCGGCCGACGCCCAGCTCTGCCAGATCCACGACCAAGGCTCGGCGCGCTGCTGATCTTCGGGCCGAAGCGCGACGAGCGACGTCGCCGCCGCGTAGTGGAATGAGCGCACCATCCCGCCGACGTCGCGGCCACCCACCCCGACGACGACGAAGTCCTTGCCGGTGAAGAGCGCGCGGCCGAGATGGAGATCGCCGTGCGTCCGGATCTGCATGGCCTCGATCTTCTGCGAAAGGATCGGCTCGAAGCGCGCGAGGATGCGATCTTCGACCTTCACCAAGGTCTCGGCGAGCCCACGGGCGTTCGCGGGCAGCTGGTGGAGCGTGCGCCGGAGGTTCGCGAGAACGCGCCCTACGGTGTTGCGCGCGCTCTGGTACTTCGACCGCTGATCCATCGTCGTGTACGGGCTTGGCTCGAACGCGGGATCGGTCGCGCGGCACAGCACACGCTGGAGATCGGCCGTGCGCTTGCCGAGGAGTAGCGCCCAGTCGCGGTAGGCGCTGATGACTTCGCGGTGCTCGGGTGGCGGGTCGAGCGCCGCGAGCTCGATGAGCGGAGCGGCGGGGACGGGCGGTGGAGGGGCTGCGTCGGCGGGATGCGCGAGCACGCGATCGAACGCGCGGCCGAGCTCGCTTCGAGCCTGTTGCCATGCGGTGCCTTCATTGATCACGTACTCTTCGAGGAGCGCCAGGGTGGTCGGGTCGCTTCGTCCAGCGCGCCGCTCGATGAAGCCGAGCACGTTCGGGGTGAGCCCGTGGAGAGGAGGCAGCTCGGGCGACGACGTCGTGCCGCTCTGCCGCTGGAAGTAGCGCGCCACCTCGAGCTCGGGCGCGGTGCCTTCTTCCATGCGGTAAAACAGCTTCAAAATCGCCGTCGTGCCGTACGCGATCGTCGCGCCGACGCGGTCGGTCGAGACGAGGTGCGGCTCGCCGAGCGACGCGAGCGCCGCCGGATCGAGCTGCGTCGGGCTCGTGATGACGCCGCCGATGACCTTGGCGTTGTCCGACTTGAACGTGGCCGACCTCAGGGCGGCGTCGATGAGCACACGCGCGACCTCGGTCGTCGCCTCGACGAGCGACGCGGTGCGGTCGGGCAAGAGCAGCGACGCGACGACCGACGCCTGCGGTGTCGCCGCGCCGGCAGCGGCGTCGACGACCTGCAAGGGGAGCGCGAACGTCTCGGGCTCACCTTCGACGTACTCGACGCGAACGAGCACGTACGCGATCGGGCTGTCGCCGCCTTGAAGTGGGATGACGTCGAAGATGCGCGCTCCGGTCGTGGCGTTCGAGGTCGACACCAGGCCGCGCGCGTCGAGGAACGACGGCAGCGCTTCTTCGAGGACCGACCGCTCCTCGCCGAAGAGAAGCGCGTCGACGCTCGTGCACGGCAGCGTGATCTGGCCGACGAGGCTCCGGCGCTCGTCCGACCCCGCCGTCGAGCCGCGAGGCGCCTCGAGGCTGAACCAATAGAAGTCGTGACCGCCGAGCGTGAGCATGTACGGAAGCTCACCGAGGCTCGGGAAGCGCGTGCGACCCATCAGCTCGACGGGCACCATGCCTTTCATGCTCGACAGATCGAGCTCGACGAACTGCACGTGACGGGAGAGGTTTGCCACGACGAGGATGATCTCCTCGCGGCCCGTCTCGGGATCCGTGTAGCGCCGAACGAACGCGAGCACGCGAGGGTTCGAGGGGTGGAGGAACTCGACCGAGCCTCGTCCAAAGGCGCGGAAGCGCTTCCGCATCGCGATGAGCCGCTTCGTCCACCACAGCATAGAGTGCGGGTTCGACTGCTGCATCTCCACGTTGAGCGCTTCGTAGTGGTACTCGGGATCGATGTTGATCGGCAGGATGAGGCGCTGCGGATTCGCGCGCGAGAAGCCCGCGTTGCGGTCCGCGCTCCACTGCATCGGCGTGCGGACGCCGTTTCGGTCACCCAGCCAGACGTTGTCGCCCATGCCGATCTCGTCGCCGTAGTAGAGGACCGGCGTGCCGGGCATCGAGAAGAGCAGGCCGTTGAGCAGCTCCATCTTCTTGCGATCGTTGCCGACGAGCGGCGCGAGACGACGGCGAATGCCCAGG
Source organism: Labilithrix sp. (assembly GCA_044227045.1). Lineage (GTDB taxonomy): Bacteria > Myxococcota_A > Polyangia > Polyangiales > Polyangiaceae > Labilithrix. Next base: position 18,448 of record JBGAFW010000004.1, on the reverse strand, counting down.
TTGATGCGCATCTGCGCCTCGTGGGCGTACGCGCGATACATGTAATCGCGCTCTTCATCGGTGACCATCTCGAGCGTGAGCTCATCGTGGTTGCGAAGGAACATCGCCCACTGGCAATTCGGATGCAGCTCGGGCGTCTGCTTCAGGATGTCCATGATCGGAAACCGATCCTCCATGTGAATCGACATGAAGAGACGCGGCATGATCGGGAAGTGGAAGTTCATGTGGCACTCGTCGCCGGCTCCGAAATAGGCGGCGGCGTCTTCGGGCCACTGGTTCGCTTCGGCGAGCAGCATGCGGCTCGGAAACTTCGCGTCGACGTGCGCGCGGAGCTTCTTCAAGAACGCGTGCGTCGCGGGGAGGTTCTCGCAGTTGGTGCCTTCGGCCTCGTAGAGGTACGGGACGGCGTCGAGGCGGAGACCGTCGACGCCCCGCGCGAGCCAGAAGTCGACGGCGCTGAACATCGCGTCGTGCACGGCCGGGTTCTCGAAGTTGAGATCGGGCTGGTGCGCGAAGAAGCGATGCCAGAAATACGCCTTCGCGACGGGGTCCCACGACCAGTTCGACGGCTCGAAGTCGCGGAAGATGATGCGCGCCGCTTTGTAGCGATCGGCGGTGTCGCTCCACACGTAGAAGTCACGCTCGGGTGAGCCGGGAGGCGCTCGCCGCGCGCGCTGGAACCACGGATGTTGATCGGAGGTGTGGTTGAGGACGAGCTCGGTGATGACGCGGATGCCGCGCTTGTGGGCCTCGCTCACGAACGCGTCGAAGTCTTCGATCGTGCCGACGTCCGCGTGCACGTCGGTGTAGTCGGCGCAGTCGTAGCCGTCGTCGCGACCGGGCGATGGGTAGTGGGGGAGGATCCAGATCGCGGTGATGCCAAGGTCGGCGAGGTAATCGAGCTTGCTCCGCAAGCCCTGGAAGTCGCCGATGCCGTCGCCGTTCGAGTCGTAAAACGATCGCGTGCGCAGCTCGTAGATGATCGCGTCCTTGTACCAAAGAGGATCGTCCACGAGGCCACGCGGACGCACCCCCACCGTTCGATGCTTTCGGTGTGGGGGCGTCTGTTCGTGGATCTCGTTCGACTTCGTCGTCGTTGTCATCGTTCGTGTTTCTTCGGTGGATCGTGACCGACTGCGGGGATTCGACCGTACGTCTGCGTGAGCGCCAGGAGCCTCGCCTCGATCGGCCCTGCGATCGCGGGATCGAGCGCGCTCGGGGCCATTCGCCAGCGCCAGTTGCCCTCGGCGGTGCCGGGGCGATTCATGCGCGCCTCCGCTCCGAGCCCGAGGATGTCTTGCATCGGCACGATGCACGTGCGGGCGACGCTCGCCATCGCGAGCCGCATCATCTCCCACGCGACGTCGACTGGCTCGCCGTGATCACGGCCCATGTACGCGATCACGCTGTGACGCTCGTGCTCGGCCTCTTCACGCGTTCGCGAGCTCGTCTCCGTGCCGCCAGGATCGGTGAACCAGCCGACGGACGTGTCGTTGTCGTGCGTGCCGGTGTACACGACGGAGCTCTTCTCGTGGTTGTGCGGAAGAAAGAGCGGCGCTTGCGGATCCGAGCCGAACGCAAACTGCACGAGGCGGATGCCCGGCACGCCGAGCTCGTGACGAAGCCGCGTCACCTTCGGCGTGACGGCGCCGAGGTCTTCGGCGATGAGCGGCAGCGGCGCGCCTTCGGGCAAGCCGAGCGCCTTCGCGAGCGCGTCGAAGAGGCCGCGGCCAGGCCCTTTGACCCACGCGCCATTCATCGCGGTCGGCTCGGAGGCGGGGATGCGCCAGTACCGAACGAAGCCAATGAAGTGATCGAGCCGGACGATGTCGAAGCGCCGCAGCGCCATCTCGAAGCGCCGAACCCACCACGCGTAGTTGGTCTTCGCGATCGCCTTCCACTTGTAGAGCGGGTTGCCCCAGCGCTGTCCGGTCTTGCTGAAGTAGTCCGGTGGAACGCCGGCGATGTGCCGCGGGCGGCCATCGCTCGCGAGATCGAACAGCTCGGGATGCGCCCACACGTCCGCGGAGTCGGTCGCGACGAAGATCGGGAGGTCACCGATCAGGCCCACACCGCGATCCGTGCAGTATGCACGAAACGACGTCCATTGCTCTTCGAAGAGGAACTGCGCGTGACGCGCGAGCTCGATGTCCACGGCGAGGTCACGTCGCGCACGGGCGAGCGCGCCCGGGTCGCGCGATCGTGCGCCGGGCTCCCATTCGGTCCACGCGCGTCCGCCGTGAGCGCGCTTCAGCGCGTCGAACAGCGCGAAGTCGTCGAGCCACGCTGCCTCGCGATCGCAGAACGCCTCGAAGCGAGACCACACCTTGGGGTCGTTCTTCGAGCGATCGAGCGCGCGGCGGAGATGGCGCTCGCGGAAGTGGGTCGTCGCTTCGTAGTCCACGCGATCGTGCGTGCGCGCGGCGAGCGCAGCGTCGTGCTCGACGTCGATCCCGAGCGCGTCGAGATCGATGAACAGCGGGTTTCCCGCGAACGCGGAGAGCGCCGAGTAGGGCGAGTCGCCATAGCCGTTGGGACCGACCGGCAGCATCTGCCACCATCGCTGCCCCGCGCGCGCGAGGAAGTCGGCGAAGCGGCGAGCGGGCATCCCGAGATCGCCGCTCCCGTGCGGGCCGGGCAAGCTGGTGATGTGAAGCAGCACGCCGCTCGAACGCGGGCCAAGCGCCGGTCGTCCCTTCGTCCGTCTCTGCGTCTTGGTGCTCGAAGTCTTCATGGCATCGGTCGTGGACGCATTCACGCGAGCCTTCGTGACGAGAGGTTCGGGCGTACGTACGGCTTGAATCTCGCACTCGCGCACACGCGTCTCAACCCTGGAGTGGACCTCGCGTGCGGATGTCTTGCGACCAGATGTCACGCATAACCTCGTATGCATGCATCATGCATGGCGCCGAGCGTGCATTTGCGAGCCTGCGAGCAAATGGTTTCGGGCGCGCAGCGCCCGACACGCGAACAGACCTGAGCGTCAGTCGTCGGATTCGTTGCCGCGAAGGCCGTGCTTCTTCGCCATGTCGTGCAAGTGCTTGCGGTCCATCTTTGCCTCACGAGCCGCGGCAGAGATGTTGCTGCTGTGGCGTCCGAGCAGCCACTTCACGTAGCGGCGCTCGAACTCGCCGTCGTACTTCGCGCGGGTCTCGCGGTAGCTCTTCTCGGGCTCGAAATGGAAGGCGGCGTCCGACGAGGCGTGCGCCGTCGGCAGCGTCACGACCCCGATCTCGGTCGAGCCCGTCGCCTGCGCCATGTACACCGAACGCTCGAGCACGTTGCGAAGCTCGCGGACGTTGCCCGGCCACTCGTGCGCGGTGAGCGATTGCATCGTCTCCGGCGGCACGATGAGGCCGTCGCCGCCCGAGGCCTTCAGCATGTGCCCGACGAGCGTCGGGATGTCGTCACGGCGCGCGCGGAGGGGAGGGACGGTGACCGGCACGACCGCGAGACGGAAGTAGAGGTCTTCGCGGAACTTGCCGGTGCCGACCTCGCGCTGGAGATCGCGCTTGGTCGCGGCGATCACGCGGACGTTCGTCGAGAGCGTCTTGTTTCCGCCGACGCGGCGAAACTCACGCGTCTCGAGGACGCGGAGGAGCTTCGGCTGCACGTCGATCGGCAGCTCCCCGATTTCATCGAGGAACACGGTGCCGCCGTCGGCGAGCTCGAACGCGCCTTGGCGCATCGCGACCGCGCCCGTGAACGCGCCGCGCTCGTGACCGAAGAGCTCGCTCTCGATGAGCGAGTACGTGACCGCTCCACAGTCGACGACGAGGAAGGGTTTGTTCGCGCGCGTGCTGCCGCTCCAGATCGCGCGAGCGAGGACGTCTTTGCCGGTGCCCGTCTCGCCTTCGAGCAAGACGGTGGCGTCCGTCGGCGCGATGCGCTCGAGCACGCCGAAGATCGTGCGCATCGCGAGGCTCTGGCCGATCGCGGGACCGAAGCTGGTCTTCTCGCTCGGCAGCACCTCGACCTTCTGCACGGAGGGTCGAAACTGGATCTCGACCTCGCCGACCTTGAGCACGCTTCCGGGCGTGACCATCGCCTCTCGGATGCGCGTGCCGTCGATCTTCGTGCCGTTCGTCGAGTCGAGGTCGCGGACGTGAAGCCCGTCGGGCGCACGGACGATCTCGCAGTGATGACGAGACACCGTGTCGTCGGTGAGGACGAGGTCGTTGTCGGCTGCTTTGCCGATCGTGAGCCGGCCGCCTACGACCTTGCTCGACCCTTTGTGCGCGCCGGAGAGGACGAGCGCGAGCAGACCCGCAGGGGCGCCGAGCATGCCGCCGGCGGCGCGCGTCGAGATCTCGTGCGCGGAGGCAGCACGCGCACGGACGGAGGGCTTCTTCTCTTCGAGAGATGAAGACTCTTCGCCTCGCGGCTCCGCCGATTGGGGGGATTTTTCCTCAGTTCCCATTGTGGGTGGCTCACGGGCTCGGGTTCGATGCTGAAATTGCGCTCGAAATGTCGATCTGGGTGCTTCCGCCCCCGAGCGTAACCTGCCTTTGTACCGAACGGCGACCATCCCGTGCATCGACGTCGATCTGGAGACGATAATCTCCGTTCGGTAAGTGCGGCTCGTGGGCCACGACCCGCGGGGCCGAGCCTGGCGCATAGGAAAAAACGGCCTCCCGAGCGATTTCGGCCGAGCTCTGGGCGTTTACGTATTGAAGGCTGAGCCCGGTCACCGAGGGGGCCGCCGCGCCGAGGACCACGTTCAGGTGCTGCTCCTGAGGTCCTTGCGTCGCGAGGTAGGCCGCGACGAGCAGCCCGAACACCAAGAACGCGATCGCCTTGATGCGCCGCGGCTTCGGCACGCGAGGGATGTCGGGCGCCGGCTCGGTCGAAGTGAGATCCTCGGCGGGCGCACGAGAGCCCTGGTTTTCAGGCTCTTCGTGCTTCTCTTCGTGCTTCGCTTCGACGTCGCTCACTGTCCACGAAAGGATCGAATGCGCGAGACCAGACCTTTGACGACGTCATCGGGCAGCTGATCGAACTTCGGCATTCGACCTTTGCCGCCCTTGATCGTCTGGACGATTTCGTCGTCCTTCACCTTCGACTGCCAGTCTTCGCGCCCGAGATCGGCCGCCTTGAACATCGGGCCTTGCGGCCCATCGCCTTTTCCGGTCGGGCCATGGCACGTCGCGCACTGCTGGCGCCAGGTGATCTCGACCAGGGCAGGGGTCCCGCCCGCGTCCCCTTTGGCGCCTTGCTTCTGGTTCGGCTGCGCTTTTTCCCCGTCGTGATCGGCCGACGTCCATTCCTTCAGCTCGACGTTCGAGGGCGGGCGATCGCAGGCCGCCACGAAACACGAAGCCGCGAGAGCGAGCACGAACGAGCGTCGGAAGAAACCGGAGGCCACGGGGGTCAGGCCCCTTTAGCGCGGACGCGCGTCAGAACCAACCTTGTCGCACCATCAACTCGGCGCTACGTCATTAAGGAGAAAGGCGTGGACCGGCTTGCCGGCCGCGACCCATGAAAAATGTACGGTTCCTCGGGTTCTCCCAACATCAAGAAGAAGCTCACGGTCCCCGATCTGCGCGCACGGAAAGCCTCCGGCGAAAAGATCGCGATGGTGACGGCCTACGACTTCACGATGGCACGTCTCGTCGACGAAGCCGGCGTGGACATGGTGCTCGTCGGCGACTCCCTCGGCATGGTCGTGCAAGGTCTGTCGACCACCATCCCGGTGACGCTCGACGAGATGGCGTACCACTGCCGCGCGGTGGCACGTGGTCTCGCGCGCGCGCATCTCGTCGGTGATCTGCCGTTCATGAGCTACCAAATCTCGGCGGCGCAAGCGATCGAGAGCGCAGGGAAGCTGATGAAGGAAGGCGCCTGCGAGAGCGTGAAGCTCGAAGGCGGTCAAGAGATCGCCGAGCACGTTCATCGGATCGTGCGCGCGGGGATCCCGGTCGTCGGTCACGTCGGGCTCACGCCGCAGAGCGTGCATGCGCTCGGTGGCTTCAAGGTGCAGGGCCGCGGAGAAGACGCCGAGAAGGTCCTCGCCGACGCGATCGCGCTCGAGCAAGCAGGTGCCTTCGCGATCGTCCTCGAGGCGATCCCGCCGGATCTCGCCGAGCGCGTCACCGACGTCGTCTCGGTCCCTACGATCGGCATCGGCGCAGGCGCCGGTTGCGACGGCCAGGTGCTCGTCTCGACCGATCTGCTCGGTCTCTCGCTCGGTCACCAGCCGAAGTTCGCGAAGCGCTTCGCGGAGCTCGGCGAAGCGGCGATCAAGGCCGTCGGGACCTACGTCGACCAGGTTCGCTCGGGCGCCTTCCCGAGCGCAGCGCAGACCTACAAGCCGAACGCCGCGATGCCCCAACGCGAAGGCGCGGCTCTCCCGGCGATGACCCCCGCCGCTGGCGGCGACGCTCGCATGCTCCGCCGCGACCTCGGCATCGAGCTCGACGATCTGGACACGCCGCTGCCGCTCGATCACTGGCATTGACGCCTCTTGGTGCGACGTAGATCTGCGAAACTACGTAATTCTCACTGGCCGTTGTCACCCGATCGGATGACAAACGCGAATCGATGATCGCTTCGCTCCGTCCTTTGTACTGGACGGATTGAGAAGCATCATGCCCCGCCACATCATCTCACGAGCCTACCGCGCTGTTCACCACGCGATCTTTCACGCTTCCCGAGAAGGCCGCTCGGCCGAGATCGCGTTCTGGTCGAACACCGTCGCGGCGGTCGGTCTCGGCGGTGGTGCGTTCTATCTCGAGCGCTCGTGGCTCCTCGCCGCTGGCGTGGTCGCCGCGGCGTTCGTCTTGCTCCGCATCGCGCTCGCGCATCGCGTGACGGTTTGGATCGCCGCGTCCTTCGGGACGCTCGCTGTCTCGGCGGCGGGCGGTGGTCTCGCGTGGCTGTTCGCGCACGTGATGGAGTCGCCGGCCGCGCCTGCGATCGCCGCCATCATCGGCGCGGTCGCGACGGCGACGGTGCCCGCGTGGGCGTACGGGAACCTCGCGCAGCGACGCGCCGAAGCGATCCCGGACTCTCTCTTCGAGCCGATCAGCGTCCCGTCTTCCAGGCACTGATTCGAACCCGAAGCGGGTCACTCACGACCACGCGCTCGTACACCGAAGCATCGCGTTCGATCTGAAATCACGCGGCATTGAGGGTGGGTGAGGCGACAAATCACTCGCACGACGCGCTCGACTGTTCTGTTAGGCTGGGCTCCGTCATGAAAATAAGGGGAGCTCGCGTACGACTTTTCTTCGCGTTGATCATCGTCGCCGCCTTCATCACCGCGTGCAACGCGCTACTCGACTTCGAGTCGTACAAGGTTGCGACTCCCGACGGCGGCCCGAACAACACCACCGACAGCAGCACGTCGGACGTGACGAACGACGTCGTTGGAAACGAAGACGGCGGCTGCATCGACCCGACGGGCTTTGGTGGAAAAGGCTGCTGGCGCTGCCCAGCCACCACCAACGATCAGCTCCTCAGCGCATGCACGGCCTCCAAGTACGAGGTCTTCGACAACGCGGCGCGCATCAAGCTGTTCGACGCAGCGGCTCCGCGTCCTCCGCTCGAAGACGGCGGGCCCACGCCGCCGAACTTCGACGCCGGCCCATCCTCGGGCGGCGCGACGACGAGCGACGCCGGCTGCCCGTTCGACAACCCGACGTATCCGAACCCCGTCCTCGTCCTCGGCGCCACCGGCTTCCCGATGGAGCAAATCGCGAAGGCGATGGGCGACAACGCGACGATTTATTACATGGAGACCGGCTCGTGCTTGGGCGTCGGCGCAGCGGTCGTGAACACGCCGCTCGTCGGCGGAAGCACGCCGGGGGCGACGCAGCAGGTGGTCTACTTCGATCGCCTGCAAGACGGTAAGGCCGTCTCGTGCCGCATCCCTGACGGGTTCTCGATGCCGGCCGACCTCGCGATCTCGGGCTCGTTCCCCGATACCTGCGGTGGCACGGACGTCGGCGGCGTCACGCTGTCGGCGAACGTCGAGCTTCCCACCGACTGGAAGGACTTCATCGGCGCTGTCAACCCGATCATGTACGCCGTCCCGGCGACGTCGAACGAACGTGCGATCAGCGCAGAGGCGGCCTACCGCGTCTTCGGATTCGGCAGCGGTACGGGCTCGCTCGCCAAGACCGTCGATCCTTGGAACGACGAGACGTTCATCTTCCGCCGGACGAAGACGTCGGGCACGCAGCAGTCGATCGCGCGCTTCCTCGGAATGCCCGCCGATGCGCTGCGCGGCACGAACGCGACCGGCTCGAGCGCGATGCGAAAAGCGTTTCAGCAGTCGGCTGATCCGAACAAGACGATCGGCATCAACTCGTCCGAGATCGTCGACGCGGACCGCACGGCGATGAAGTCGCTCGCGTACAAGCACTACAACCAACCGGTGGCGTTCTACCCAGACAGCGATCCCGGACTGTTCGACCGGCGCAACGTCCGCGACGGTCACTACAACATGTGGATCGCGCTCCACGTCTTCTCGCGCATCGACGCGAATGGCGATCCAGTGTCGGCGAAGAACGCGACGCTCGAGTGCACGGGTACGCCGGGCTCGAACTGCGGCGGGCTCGTGTCGCCGTGCGCCGCCGGGTCCTGCGGGAAGACGCGCGCCGAACGTGACCAGGCGGTGAAGAAGCTCGCGTTCGTCATCTCGAGCCGCGAAGAGCCGCCGGTGAAGACGGTCGACTTGTTCGGATCGCTCAAGCGCCTCGGCGACGTTCCGATCTGCGCGATGAGGGTTCAGCGACCGAAGGACGGCGCGGATCTGGCGCCCTTCACGCCCACCACATCGTGCGCCTGCGCGTTCGAAGCGGCGTCGCCCGGTGCACCTCCCACCGACTGCAAACCCTGCACGCAGCCGTCCGATTGCTCAGGGACGGCCCGGCCCACCTGCAGCTTCGGCTTCTGCGAATAGCCGGACTTACGCGCGACTTACGGTGTAAAATTCGGAGCTTCGGCGGCGACCATGCCGCCCGAGCCGTCCGGTGTCGAAATCTGAAACCTCGTCGCGCCTCTGTGCCGTTTTCTCGCGACCGCCAGACACACATGAGCAGATGAGCGCGCTCTGCGTACAGCACCATCCAGAACGACGTGTAGCCCGTTCGGACTAGTTGAAAACGCCGCGAAACGCGGGTCTGATCTGACGCTAGGGGAGTTGGCGCAGATATGGACGAACGCACTGCACGCCGGGCCAACTTGGGGCTTGTGAAGAACGAAGACTTGCGAACCAGCAGCGGCACAGTGCCTGCGCAGACGGATGGCGCAGCGACTGCGTCGCTTGGGATTGCGACGGGTGTCATCCTCGAGGGCAAGTACCTCGTCGGACGCATCATTGGAGCGGGTGCTGTCGGCATCGTCTTCGAAGCGAAGAACGTCGAGCTCGACGAGAAGGTCGCGATCAAGTGCTTGCGACCCGAGATGCTCGTCGACACCGCGATGGTCGCGCGCTTCGCACGTGAGGCGAAGGCCGCGGCGGCGATCAAGAGTGAGTACGTGGCCACCGTGTTCGACGTCGGCACGACCTCCGATGGTGTCCCGTACATCGTGATGGAGTTCCTCGACGGCAAAGACCTCGGCACCATCGTCGCGGAGAATGGAACGATCGGTCCTCGCACCGCCGTCGAGTACGCACTTCAGGTGTGTGAAGCGCTCGCGGTCGCGCACTCGAAGGGCATCGTCCATCGCGACATCAAGCCGGAGAACCTCCTCCTGACGGAGCGCGCCGGCGGCATGCGCATCGTCAAGGTGCTCGACTTCGGCATCTCGAAGGCGGCGCTCACCGGATCCATCTTCCAGAACGAGCTCCCCCTCGTGAAGACGATGAACCTGATGGGCACGCCGCTGTACATGTCGCCCGAGCAGGTGCGTGTCTCGGACAGCGTCGACGTGCGATCGGACATCTGGTCGCTCGGCATGGTCATCTACGAGATCCTGACGGGGCAGACCGCGTTCGGCGGCGCGTCGATCACGGAGATCTGCGCGTCGATCCTCGAGTCGGCGCCAAAGCCGATCGAGCTTCATCGCAACGACCTTCCGTCCGGGCTCGTCGACGTCATCCACAAGTGCCTCCAGAAGGACGCGAACCGTCGCTTCCAGAACATCGCCGAGCTCGCGCTCGCGCTGATGCCCTTCGGCCCGAAGCGCACCCGACTCAACGTCGAGCGCGCCGTCGCGGTCCTTCAAGGAAGTGGCCATCTCGACGCGAGCGTCCGCGTCAACAGCACGATGCCGCCAGCGGTCGAGTCGGGTTTCAGCATGACGCCGATCCCGCGCGCGCCGAGCGTGCCCGGCTTGTCCTCGTCCTCGCCGCTCGCCCTCGGCTCGGGCGCCAACCTCGCCATCCCGGAGTCGTCGCCGTCGCTGCTCACTGGCGCCACGACCTTTTCGGGCATCGAGCAGCCCCCGCAAAAGAAGAAGACCGCGCTCATCGTGGCCGGCGTCGCGGCGCTCGTCCTTGGTGGCGTGGCGGTTGGGATGACGCTCAACCACGGAAAGCCCACGCCCGCGGTCGCCACGCCCGCGACAGCCACTACGACCGCCGTCGCACCGACGCCAACACCCACTCCCTCGCCGACGCCTGTAGCGACACACGCAGCCACCACAGAGCCTGAGGCCACGCCTTCGGCGAGCGTGGCGGCGGCAACGGCGGCAACCCCAACGACGAAGCCACTTCCTTGGGGCGGCTACAACGCCGCGGCGGCAGCACGCGGGCACACGACGCCTGCGCCGAACCTTGGCGCGCCGAAGGCCAGCACCACACCTGCGCCGGCCACAGCGTCCGCGCCGAAGCCGAAGGCGACCGGCAAGCCAGGCGAAGAGCCCGATCTCGGGTACTGATTCGCGTTCCTCCTGACCACCGAACCAAGGTTCCCAACCCGAACCTTGCGCTGTACGCTGGCCATCATGCGCACGCGAAGCCGTTCTCTCTGCTTCACCGCTGTTCTGTCGCTGTCTCTCACGACGCTCTACGTGAGCGCTCCATCGACGGCGTTCGCGGATGAAGAGCCAAGCGCCGCAGACATGGCGTCTGCACGCGCGCTCGGACAAGAAGGCGTGAAGCTCGCCGACGCAAACAACTGCCAAGAGGCGATCGACAAGCTCGCGCGCGCGGAGAAGATCTTTCACGCGCCCACGACGCTCGGGCGTCTTGGCGAGTGCCAGGTTCAGCTCGGCAAGATCGTGGAAGGCACCGAGAACTTGAACAAGGTCGTCCGCGAGTCCCTCGCGCCCGGCGCCCCTGCGGCGTTCCTTCAGGCGCAAGAGCGCGCGAAGGGAATCCTCGCCACCGCACGTCCGAAGATCGCGAAGCTCAAGATCGCCGTCGCCGCTCCGCCCGACGCGCAGATGACGGTGAAGGTCGACGGCGAGACGATCCCGCTCGCGAACCTCAACACGAATCGCCCGATCGATCCCGGCGAGCACAACGTCGAGGCGACCGCAGCCGGTTACAAGAAGGCCGTCGCGAAGGTGACGTTGCCCGAGGGCGGCAGCGACTCGGTCGCGCTGACCCTCGAGGTCGACCCGAACGCGCCGAAGGTGATCGATCCGGTCGTGCCGCCACCCGGCACCAACCCAAACCCGAACAACCCGAACGCGAACAACCCGTCGTCGCCCGACAAGCCCACCGAGCCCACTTCCCGCGTGCCGGCGTACGTCGCCCTTGGCGTTGGCGCGATCGGCGTCGGGCTCGGTACGACGTTTGGCCTTCTCGCCCTTGGCAAGAAGGGAAGCCTCGACGACGCCTGCGGCGCGGCGAAGCAATGCGGCGCCGACCAGCAAGACAACATCGACACCGGCAAGACGTTCGGCACCGTCTCGACCGTCGGTTTCGTCATCGGCGCGGTCGGCCTCGTCGCCGGCGCCTACCTCTTCTTCACGTCGGGCCCGTCCGCGCGCGCACAAACGACCGGCCAGAGCGCGAACGCCAAAGCGAAGACCGTCTCGCCGTACATCAGCGTCGACCACGTCGGCCTGGTGTTCTGAGCGTCGAGGAGCGGCAGCCCTCACTCGTCGTCGTCAGGAGGCGGGGAGGGAGCGCTTGGGCTCGCGCGTCGTGGAGAGCCAGACGGTGAAGGTGGTGCCGCGGCCAACTTCGCTGTCGACTTCGATGCGGCCACCCATGCGCTCGAGGCTCTCGCGGGAGATGGAGAGGCCGAGCCCGGTGCCGGTGCGTTTCGTCGTGAAGAACGGATCGAAGATGCGCGTGAGCATCTCGGCGCGAATGCCGGGGCCTGTGTCGGTCACGTCGATGCCGACGAGGTTCGCGGACTCGTCGATGCGGGTGCGGATGCGGATTTCGCGTGGCTCGCGGGGAGGCGTGCTTCCGCTGCGATCGACGTCGTTCATCGCTTGCGAGGCGTTCGTGAGGAGGTTGATGAACACCTGGCAGAGGCGTGACTCGCTCGCGAGGACGCCGGGCACTTCGCCGACCTCGAGGACGATCGATACGTTCTTCGCGACCTCGGGGCCTGCGAGGCGGACCGCGGTCTCGATCACGGCTCGGACGTCGACGTAGAAGAGATCTTCGGCGCCAGCGCGGCCGAGCATGCGAAGGTCCCAGACGATCTGTTGCATGCGGCTCGCGCCTTCGCGTGCGTCGACGAGCGCCTTCACCTGGCGTTCACCCGGCGGGCAACGGTCGCTGAGCGCGAAGTCGAGGTTCGCGAGGACATAGGTGAGCGGGTTCATGATCTCGTGGGCGACGCTCGCGGCGAGCATGCCGACGCTCGCGAGGCGCTCTTTCTCCGCGAGGTTGGCGATCATCGTACGACGCTCGGTGATGTCGCGCGCCCAGAGGAGGACGCGCTCGACGCGTCCTTGAATGATGATCGGGACGAGGACGGTCTCGTACCAGACGGTGACTCCGTTTGGGCCGCTTCCGCGTGTGTCGAAGCGAACGACGGTCTTCGTGTCGAGCGTGTGCTGGAAGTGCCGCTTCCAGTCTTCGATGTGGTCTTCGTGGATGTACTTGTAGCCCATCGTGCCGATGACCTTCGCCGCCTCGAACTCGGGCAAGACGCGGTTGATCGACGTGATGATCATGTTGCGGTCTTGAATGATGACGAAGTCGGGGAGGTTCTCGGCGAGCGATCGCCACTTGGCTTCGCTTCGCTTCAGCTCGATCTCGGTCTCGATGCGCGCGGTGATGTCGAGGAAGGTGACGATCGCGCCGGAGAGGGTCCCATCGGCGCCGCGCGCGGGGACCGCGCGAAAGAGCGCCCACGAGACATGTCCGTCGGGACGCTTCATGCCAATCGTCACGGGGCCTTGCGGCTCGCCGGTCATCAGGACGCGCGTCACCGGGTAGTCGGAGACGGGGCAGGGCGAGCCGTCTTCGTGGAACGTCTCGAGGTCCCAGTCGGACACGTAGCGCTTCGTGAGATCGTCGAAGCGAAAGCCGAGGATCCGAACCGCTTCGGCGTTTGCTTCCACGATCGATCCATCGATCGCGACGTGAACGACGCCGCCTGGGACAGCGTCGAGGATCAACTTGACGAGGTTGGCGCGCTCGAGGAGCGCCGTGGCCGTCGCGGCGCTGGCGCTGGTGGCGGGCACGACCCCGGACGCAGTATCAGAAGCTAGAGAAACGGTGGTCGACTCCGGCGACGACGTTTCGTTGTTCGTTCCTCGAATCGGTGTCGTCGCCACGTCGTCTTCGTTTGTAGTCGGTCGGTGTCAGTCGGTCGAGCCCGGCATCGTCACGACTCGTGGATACCGCCTGGCAGCTTATCGCGTCCTTGCTTCACGCGATCGTTCCATGTCTCCGGCTTGCCATTTGGCACCTCGGCCATGGTGATGCATCCAGGAACGGGGCAGACGAGCTGGCAGAGGTTGCAGCCGACGCACTCGGGCTCGTCGATCCAGGGCACGCGATCGCCTGCGATCGCGCCGATGGGGAGGGGCTTCGGGGCGACAGCGGGACCGACGGCATGCGCGTGAGGCGGACGCGGCCTGTCGCTCGGTCCCGTGAAGATGCATTGGTGCGCGCCGTCGTGGCATGCGGTGACGCAGAGCTGGCATCCAATACAGGTCTTCGGGTCGATCTTCGCGACGAGCTTGTAGGACAGATCGAGATCGCCCCACTCTTGGTAGGCGCCTGTGGCGCGGCCGCGGAGCTGGCTGACGCTCTTCATGCCGTGGCTGTCGAGGTACTCCGAGAGGCCGTCGATCATGTCTTCGACGATGCGGTAGCCGTAGTGCATGACGGCGGTGCATACCTGCACGCTCGTCGCGCCGAGGGCGATGAACTCGGCGGCGTCGCGCCAGCTCGAGATCCCGCCGATGCCCGAGATCGGGATCATGTTCTTCTCGCGGGCGAGCGCCGCGACCATGTGGAGCGCGATCGGCTTGACGGCGGGGCCGCAGTAGCCGCCGTTCGTCGATGCGTTCGCGACGCGTGGCAGAGGGACGAGCCGATCGAGATCGACGCCGACGATCGACTTGATCGTGTTGATGAGCGCGATGCCGTCCGCGCGCCCGGCGATCGCCGCCTGTCCGGCCTCGACGATGTCGCCGGTGTTGGGCGTGAGCTTCACGAGCACGGGCGTCTTCGCGAACTCCTTCGCCCAGCTCGTGATCTCTTGAAGCAGCTTGGGCTCCTGGCCGACGCTCGAGCCCATGCCGCGCTCGCACATGCCGTGCGGGCAGCCGAAGTTCAGCTCGAGGCCGTCGACGCCGGCGTCTTCGCACTTCTTGATCAAGACGCGCCAGTCGTTCTTCGTCTCCGTCATGAGCGACGCGATGACGACGTTCTTCGGATAGCGCTTCTTGACCTCACGGATCTCTTTGAGGTTCGTCTCGAGCGGGCGATCGGTGATGAGCTCGATGTTGTTGAGGCCCATCAGCTTACGACCGTCGTAGTCGACGCCGCCGAAGCGACTCGTCACGTTCATGATCGGATCGCCGAGCGTCTTCCACACCGCGCCGCCCCAACCGGCGTCGAAGGCGCGCATGACCTGCTCGCCGCTGTTGGCGGGCGGCGCCGACGCGAGCCAGAAGGGGTTGGGGCTCTTGATGCCTGCGAATTCGATGCTGAGATCAGCCATGGATCTTTCTTTCGAACGACGTTCTCGTTGTCTTCGTCTTCTTCGGAGTGTGCGCCGCTGGCGCTAGGCCCAACGTTCGAGCAAGAAGCGCGCGGCGTTTCGGCCATCGGCCACCGCGTTGACGACCTCTTTGCCCCCGTTGATGCAGTCGCCGCCAGCGAACACCTTCGGGTTGCCGGTGACGCATGTCTTCTCGTCGGCGATGACGCAGCCACGCTTGTCGAGCGCGACGCCGTCGATTTGCTTGGCGACCTCCATCAGCTTCGACTGTCCGATCGCGAGCAAGGCCATGTCGCACGGCAAATCGTGCTCGGTGCCGGCGATGGGCTTGGCGTTCGCGTCGGTGTTCGCGACGCGGAGCGCGGTGAGCTTGCCGCTGCCGTCACGCACGAACGCGACGGGCTGCACGTGACCGACGAGGCGGACTCCTTCTTTACGACCGCCGCTCATCTCGTGCGCGTAGCCGCTCATCTCGGGGACACCGCGGCGGTAGCACATCGCCACGTCTGCTGCGCCGAGCAGCGCGCACTCGCGCGCGACGTCGATCGCGGTGTTGCCGCCTCCGACGACGAGCACGCGCTTTCCAGTGACCTCGGTCTTGTGGGCGGTGGTCATCTCGAGCTTCATCTTCTCGATCCACTCGGTGGCGCCGTGGACACCAGGGCCGTCTTCGCCCGGGATGCCGAGCTTCGAGTCCGCGCCGAGGCCCACGCCGATGAAGACGGCGTCGTAAGTCTCGAGGAGCTTCTTCGCCGAGATCCGGCCAGGACCGTCATCGGCGCCGACCTCGACGCCCGTCTGCACGTCGACGCCGAATTCCTTCACCCACTCGACTTCGTGAAGCGCGTCGTGAGCGTGGAGCTTGTATGGGGCGATGCCGGTGGTGTTGAGGCCGCCCGACACCGCGCGCTTCTCGAAGACGACCGCGTCGTGACCTTCGAGCGCGAGATAGCCGGCGAAGGCGAGGGAAGCTGGGCCGGCGCCGATGCACGCGACCTTCTTCTTCGCGCGCGCCGTCTTCTTCGTGAGCACGGGCGCGGCGCCGTTCGACGTCGCCGTCTCGGTCGCGAAGCGCTGCAGCCGGCCGATCTGGATCGGCTCACGTCCCCATCCGGTGTAGACGCAGTCGCCCTGGCAGAGGACCTCGACCGGACACACGCGCGCGCAGGAATAGCCGAGCAGGTTTTGCTCGAAGATCGTGCGTGCGCTGCCGCGGACGTTGCCTGACGCGATCTTCTTGATGAACGTCGGGATGTCGATCTCGGTGGGGCACGCCTTGATGCACGGCGCGTCCGAACAATACAGGCAGCGATCGGCTTCGGCCTTTGCCTCGGCGGCTGTGAAGAGCGGCTTCTTGTCGGGCAGCTCGTTCTCGAGTCGATCTTTGGGGAGCGTCGTCGTCATGGTGATGGAGTCTTTGGCGTGGATGGGTGTAGTGTACACGCGTTCGTCAGGCGAACGCGGCGAACGAGTCTTCGAGCGCTTTCAGGCCCTCTTCGAGCTCGCTCTTCGTGATGTTGAGCGCCGGCGCGATGCGGACGACGTTGCCCCAAAGGCCGCCGCGTCCGATCAAGAGACCTCGCTTCTTCGTCTCCTCGAAGAGGCGCGTGGTGCTCGCGGCGTCGGGCGTCCGGTCCTTCACCGTCTCGTCCTTCACGAGCTCGATCGCCTGCATCAGGCCTTTGCCGCGGACGTCGCCGATCACCTTCGGGTGCTTCTTCTTCAGCGCCTCGAGGCCATCGCGGAGGATCTTTCCCATCGCCGCCGCGTTCTCGGTGAGCTTCTCCGACGTGATGACGTCGATCGTCGCGTTGGCTGCGGCGGTCGAGATCGGGTTGCCGCCGAACGTCGCGATGTTGCCGGCCTTCCATGAGTCGGCGATCGGGACGGTCGCGAGGCAGGCGCCGATCGGCAGGCCGTTCGCGATGCCCTTCGCCATCGTCATGATGTCGGGCTCGACGCCGTCATGATGCTCGATGCCCCACATCTTGTTGCCGGTGCGCCCGAAGCCCGTCTGCACTTCGTCGCAGATGAAGAGGCCGCCGTACTTCTTGACGATGTCGGTCGCGACCTTGAAGTAGCCGTCGGGCGCGACGACGAACCCGCCGACGCCCTGGATCGGCTCGGCGAGGAATCCCGCGATCTCACCGGTCGTCGTCGTCTGAATGAGCTCCTCGATGTCCGTCGCGCATTTCAGCCCGCAGTGGTCGGGCGTCGCGCCGAACGGGCAGCGATAGCAGTAAGGGGAGTGCGCATGCTTGATCGCCGCGATCTGCGTGGGCACCGCGCGGTACTTCGCGTGCGCGGTGAGCGACTGCGCGAGCATCGATCGACCCGAGTACCCGTGACGAAGCGCGATGAGCTCCTGGCGTCCGGTCGCGATCTGCGCGAGCGCGACCGCGGTCTCGTCCGCCTCGGTGCCGCTCGCGGTGAAGAACGCCTTGCCTGCTTTGCCGATCTTGCCCGGCGCGAGCGAGAGGAGCTTCTCGGCGAGCTCGACGATGCCGACGGTCGGGTAGAGCGTCGAGACGTGACCCAAGCGGTCGATCTGCGCGTGGAGCGCGGCGTTGACCTTCGGGTGCGTTTGCCCGACCGAGACCGTGAGGATGCCTCCGAAGAAATCGAGGTACGTGCGACCGTCGAGATCTTCTAGGCGCGCGCCCTTGCCCTTGTCGAGGCACACCGGCTCTTCGTAGAACGTACCGACGCTCGGAAAGAGGACGTCTTTGTGCTTCTTGCGCAGCTCCGCGCTCGTCCACTTCTTCTCGCTCATTTTTGGCGCTCCTGCTCACTCGCGAAACGAGGAAAGTCGAAGCGTGTCGCGTAAGTCGGACCCCTGTCAAGCTAGCTTCGAGGGCCCGCGACAATAACCTCGCCCGACGGCTCGACCGAGCGAGGGGAAGAGGAAGGCTGCCCACATCATCCACCCAACCCGAGGTCGCCGCGACGGCACTCAACGGGGACACACCCGCAGCCGGACGTTGTCGATGCCCACGACCGACGCGGCGCCCGACGGTGCCTTCATGAAGATGACGCCGCAATTGACGAACAGCCCATCCTGGACGAACGGCAGCGTCAGCGTCGTCATCGTCCCCGCGACCGCACCGTCGAGGATGACCCTCACGTCGAGTGAGGTCGGCGTGCTCAGTCGGAGGACAATCGCGGCCTGATGCCACTCGTGCTTTTGGGCGGCGCCGACCGAGAAGGAGGTGCCGACGTCGCTGCTGTTGGCGTTGAAGTAGCGTGACGCGCTGATGGTGAGCGTGACCGGAGCGCCTGACGCGCTCGGATAGACCCGCACTTCGTCGTTGCCGTTCGCGTTACGAACGCCGAGGGCGCAGAGTCCTTCGGTGTAGGGAGCGAGCGTCTCGGCGGCAAACGCGTACTCGAGTCGAGCCTCCCTCACGGGTCGA
>JBGAFW010000106.1:0-32598 GCA_044227045.1 Labilithrix sp. | reverse complement strand
ATCGCGCGCCTCACATACACCGCACCCCGCCTACGTGAATCACCCGGCGGCAAGGAGCGTCAACGCGGGCGCGGCGCCGGCGAGGCCGCCCTCGAGCTCGATCGCCGCAAGATTCGCGATCGCATCGCCGAGCTTCGCGAGGAGCTCGAGGCGGTGCAGCGTGACCAGGACGTCCGGCGGCAACACAGGCGACAGGCGCGGCGGATCGCGCTCGTCGGCTACACGAACGCAGGCAAGTCGTCGTTGATGCGCGCGCTCACCGCGAGCGAGGTGTACGTCGAAGACAAGCTCTTCGCGACGCTCGACACCACCGTGCGCGCGCTCCAGCCCGAGGCGAAGCCGCGCATCCTCGTGAGCGATACGGTGGGCTTCATCAAGAAGCTCCCGCATGATCTCGTCGCGAGCTTCAAGTCGACGCTCGATGAGGCGCTCGAGGCCTCCCATCTCCTCCACATCGTCGACGCGGCCGATCCGTCGTGGGAGTCGCAGCTCGAAGTGACGAAGGACGTCCTCGCCGAGATCGGCGCCGGGGAGGTGCCTTCCACGCTCGTGATGAACAAGATCGACTTGCTCGACGAGGTCACGCTCACGCGCCTGCGTGCACGGCTGCCCGACGCGTGGTTCGTCTCGGCCCGAAGCCCGGCGGACGTCGCGACGGTGCGCACAAGGATCATCACGATCTTCGAGGAGGCCTACGAAGAGGTGGAGGTCGTGATCCCGTACGACCGCCAGGCGCTCCTCAGCGAGATGCACGACAACGGTCGCGTGATCGAAGAGCGCTTCGAAGAGGAAGGAGCGATCGTGAAATGGAAGGCAGAGCCCGAGGCGATCGCGCGGATCAAGTCCCGCCTGTCGCGGGCTCCTTCACGCCAGAGTTGATGCGCGTGATCGTGCTGTCGTGGACCGGGCGTACGTTGCCTCGGCACGGGTACTTCGTGTCGTCGACGTAGTCGACCTGATCCTCGATCGCCGTCGTCTTGCCGTTGTCGTCGAACTGCACCGAGATCCGGCACGTGCCTGCGCGGAGCGGGACGATCCAGAAGGTGTCGCAGCGATCTCGATCGTCACGATGCATGCACTCGACGCTCTGGGCGTTGCACGCTTCCCCGGAGACCACGATGCGCGGATGGCGCTCCACTGTGGCGGCGTCGAAGATCATCGGCGAGCCGCGCTCACCGCACGCGCAGCCCGTCGCCCCTGCCGTGGCGATCGGCGCGATCGCCAGGCGAGGAAGCCACAGCTGGAAGACGCCCACCATCACGAGGATGCGCCGTCCAAGTCGACGTGTGCGTGCGGTCTTCACCCACCGCGCAGCGTACGACTAGACGGCAGCGATGGCGAGGCTTCGTCGTGGGCGCGCGGTCGTGCGCGGCCGCTCCGCCTCGAGCTTGTCGAAGGCCCGGCGGTAGCTCGCGAAATTGCCGCCGGCGCGCATCGCCTCGAGGACGGCGAGTCCTTCGGCCGGACCACCCTGCGCGAGCACGTACTCGACCCACGCCCACTTGGCCGAGGTGGAGCGCACGTCCGCGCGACCGCGGAGGCCGCGGCGGAGGCGATCGAGGCGCTTGTCGACGACGTCGATGCCGGCGAACGGCTGGCCGTCGAGCGGCGTGTTGCGCTTGGCGCAGAACGGCGCGATGCCGAGCGCGACGGGCGCGATCTTCGTCAGCTCGGTGGTGAAGCGCACGCACTCGTCGATGTCTTCGTCGGACTCGCCGGGCAGGCCGATCATCAAGTAGAGCTTCAGGCGGTCCATCCCGTGGCGCTTCGTGAGCTCGGCGCAGCGAATGAGATGCTTCTCTTTGGCTTTGCGCTCGAGCAGCTCGCGCATCTTCTCGCTCGGGCCGTCCATCGCGGTCGTGAGCACGCCTTGGCCGCCGCGACGAAGCGCCGCCACGAAGTCGTCGTTCAAGCGATCGGGACGAAGCGACGAGAGGCCGACCTCGCAGCCGCGATCGGCGAGGGCGTTGATGAGCGGGACGATCTTCGGATGATCCGAGACGGCCGCGCCGACGAGGCCGACGCGGCGCGCGTCTTCGGGGACCAGGTCGAGGATGCGCTCCATCGAGGCGAGGCGCATGCCGCCGTTCGTGGAGCGTCGCATCACGCAGTACGTGCATCGCCGCGAGCATCCGCGTTCGGTCTCGACGAGGAACATGTTCGAGAGGACCGCGTGCGGCGTTCGGATCGGCGCCCACGCGGGAAGCATCTCGTCCGGCGCCTTGGCGACGGTGGGGAGGACATCGTCGTGATGCGACGGCACGAACACGTGCGGCATCTTCGCGAGCTCGGCGCAGGCTTCCTTTCGCGATCCACCGGCGGCTTCGATCGTGCGAAGGAGCTCGACGACGATCGCCTCGGACTCGCCGATCACGATCGCGTCGCAGAACGGCGCGAGCGGCAATGGATTCGAGAAAGCGGCTCGATGCCGGCTGCGTCGAGCATGCGGAGAAAGCCCGCGATCTCTCCTTCGTACGCGACGCTCGCGGCGATGATGGGAAACGAGTCGAGGCCCCGTCGCGACTCGTACGTGATGGGACGCGACTGGACAGCAAGCTTCTGCGCCGCCTCGTCGTCGAGCACGACGCGCTCGCATGCGAGGCCGCTCGCTTCGTTGATCGCGCGGTACACGCGCTGGTATCCGAGCGAGCTCATCGCCGCCGCGTACGGCGACGGATAGAGAAGCGCGATCGTCAGCGGCGCTTGCTTGTCGATGCGACCCACCTCGTCGGCGAGGCGCGATCGGATCTGCTTCTCGAGTGCGGCGTGGGACATGCGTGGAACATGCACGCGCGTGACCGCGCGCGAGCCTCCTCTCTATGCGCTTCGCCCCGAGGCGCAAGCACGCTCCGGCGAATTTCCAGAGCAGTTACCAGCGGGAAAGGTCGTTCCGCTGAGCGCGGAATGGGCGTGAGACCCACACGAGACCCTAATGATCCCGTGCCGTTACCGGAAAGACACGTGCATCTGGAAATCCCGCAGCTATAGTGCGCGACCCTTCGAAAGCTCACATGAACCTACGTCCTTTTCTCGCTGTAATTCCGGTACTTGCCCTTCTCAAGGTGTCGGCCTGCGCCGATCAGTCGAACCCTGAAGGGACAACCCTTCCGCCGGGCGACGAAAACCCACCGGGCTCGAGCTCGGGCAACGCGTCGAGCAGCGGCGATCCGGTCGACCCTGGGAAGGACGGCGGACCGAAGCCCACGAACGTCGTCTCCAAGCAGCTCTGCAAGGTCACGAAGGCAGGCGACGCCGGCAAGGTCTTCAAGGCCACGCTGCTCTTGCCCGAGACCACGGTCGACAACGGCGAGCTCTTCATCGACAAGGACGGCGTCATCGTCTGCGCCGGCGCGAGCTGCAGCACGGCGAAGGACTACGCGACCGCCTCGAAGATCGACTGTACGAACGCGGTCATCTCCCCAGGTCTCATCAACCCGCACGATCACATCTCGTTCGCCAACAACCCGCCGCACAAGCCGCTCACGGAGCGCTACGAGCACCGCAACGATTGGCGCAAAGGCGCTCGCGGTCACACGAAGATCGCGACCGGCGCAAAGACGGTCGCGAACGCGGTCGACGCCGCCGAGCTCCGCTTCCTCATGAGTGGTGTCACGGCGATCGCGGGCGCGGGCGGCGTCGCGGGTCTCGCGCGCAACGTCGACGGAACGCCGGCGCAGCTCGAGGCCGGCCTCAAGATGACGATCGCCGACAGCGACACGTTCCCGCTCAAGGACAGCGGCGACAACCCGAAATTCCCGACGGTGTGCTCGCAGTTCGCGGCGAATCGCCGAACGGCCGACTCGATCAAGGCGCTGCAAGGCTACCTCCCCCACATCTCGGAAGGCATCGACGACTCAGCGCACGCGGAGTTCGTCTGCCAGAGCAACGGCGACGCGACGCCCGATCCGGCGCACGATCTCATCCAGCGTCAGACCGCGGTCGTCCACGGCATGGCCGTCAACCCCGACGACGTCGCGCGCTACCGAAGCGATCTCTCGATCCTGATCTGGTCGCCGCGATCGAACATCGACCTCTATGGCAACACGGCGCCGGTCGCCCTCTACGACAACCTCGGCGTGCCGATCGCGCTCGGCACCGACTGGCTGCCGTCTGGCTCGATGAACATGGCGCGCGAGCTGCGCTGCGCCGACGAGCTCAATCAGAAATACTTCGACAAGAAGCTGAGCGACAAGCAGCTCTGGCAGATGGTCACGATCAACTCGGCGTTCGCGATCGGCGCGGCGCACGCGATCGGCCAGCTCAAGCCGGGCTACCTCGGCGACATCGCGATCTTCGACAGCACCGGCAAGACGAACCCGTACCGCGCCATCATCGAAGCGGGCGTCGAGGACACCGTCCTCGTCCTCCGCGGTGGCAAGGCGCTCTACGGTGACGCCGAGCTCGTGAAGCTCGACGCGGCCGGCGGTGGAAACGACTGCGAAGACCTCACCGTGTGCGGCTTCGCGAAGAAGGCGTGCGTGAAGAAGGACACCGGCAAGAAGACGCTCGCGGATCTCCAGACCGCGGCCGACGCTGTGTACCCGCTCTTCTTCTGCAAGACGGACATCCCGAAGGACGAGCCGAGCTGCACGCCCACGCGTGGCGCGACGGCGAATCAACCGAACGTCTCGGTCTACTCGGGCATCGCGGCCGGAGACAAAGACGGCGACGGCGTGCCGGATGCCAACGACAACTGCCCGAGCGTGTTCAACCCGATCCGCCCGATGGACAACGGCAAGCAAGCCGACGCCGACAACGACAACATCGGCGACGCGTGCGACAAGTGCCCGCTCGACTCCGGTGAGTCCTGCACGCCGCCCGCATACGGCGACATGGACGGCGACGGCGTCGCCAACGGCACCGACAACTGTCCGGAGGATCCGAACGCCGATCAGGTCGACGCCGACGGCGACGGCAAGGGCGCGGCATGTGACAAGGACGGCGCAGGCGCGAGCTGCGACGACCGCTCGAACCCCGGCTCGGCGGCCTGCCCGACGGTCTTCACGATCGCGCAGCTCCGTAACCCCGCCGCGCCTGGCCACCCGACCCCGGGCAGCACGCGCGCGAACATCAAGGGCGTCTACGTCACGGCGGTCGATCCGACGAGCGCAGGCGGCTTTGGCTTCTTCATCCAAGAAGGTACGTCGACCTACTCCGGCATGTTCGTCTCCACGACGGCCGCGCCGACGGTCGCGGTCGGCAACAAGATCGACATCGAAGGCGACTACGCCGAGACGTTCGAGGTGAGCACGCTCTCGAACGCGACGATCACGATCGTCGATCCGGGGACCACGCTGCCGTTCGCGCCTGTCGTCGTCGACCCCGCGGTCTACGCCGACTCCACGAACAAGAGCGCAGCGGGTGAGCCTTGGGAGGGCATGCTCTGCCAGATCAACGGCCCGATCACGGTCTCCGTGATGAACGCCGACGACCCGAAGGACTTCGACGAATTCCAGGTCGGCACGGCGAAGCTCCGCGTCGACGATCAGTTCTACGACGCGCTCGACAACACGTACGCGATCGGGACGTCGTTCCAGAAGATCGTCGGCATCTGCGGCTTCTCCTTCTCGAATCGCAAGATGTGGCCGCGCAGCGCCGCGGACATCCCGCAATGAGCGACAGCGCTCACTCGGCGAGGCGGTAGAGCGTGCCGCCTCGCTGGCCACCGGCGTAGAGCACGTTGTTCATCACGGCGAGCGGCGCCGTGCAGAAGAAGTCCGTCACCTCGAACGGTGATTTGGGCTTCTTCTTCGTTGGAGAGGCGCCTCCATCGGGGAGCGCTCCATCATCGACCGGCGCGATGAGCTTTGCGGTGGCGTCGGCGACGCCGTCCTGCGGCGCCTCCCACGACGAGCTGTCGATCGCCTGGCCTTGGAGCTTGAAGAGCCCGCGATCGGTGAGCAAGACGACCGCGTCGCGAAAGCGTGTCACGTCCGTCGGGATGCCGGTGCCTTCGGGGAGCGCGATGGCGGCCCAATGATCGCCGTCGACGGTCACGCGGAGCACGATCCCGTCGCGCGTCCAGGCGAGCCAGTAGAGGCGATGCGGTGAGGCATGCGTATCGACCCACCAGCGCAGCGTGCCTGACGCCCCGACGCGCGTGATGCGTGTCGGGTGTGCGTCCTCGTGACGGAGGACCGTAGCGCCTGCGTCGTCCGAATTGGGTGCAAAATACACGAAGTCGTTCGGGTCGCGCCCGTCGAAGTCCTGGATGCCGGCGTAGAGGCGATCCTTGAAGCGAACCATGTACGTGAGCCGCCACACGCCGTCTTTCCACGGGAACGGGTAGTCGGTCTCGTAGATCCACTTCGAGCCGTCTTCGCTCGCGCGATGAAGCGCGCCGGGCGAAGGGCCATTCCACGCGCGCTCTTTCGGCGGGACCGATCCCGTCGACGCATAGAGCGCGCCGCGATACTTGATGACGTCGAGCACGTGGTACGCGCGCGGCAAGACGCCCGCGCCCGCGCGTGCGCCCGCGTCGGCGCCTGGACGGAGCTCGGGGAAACCCGGCGGCTTGAAGTGCGGAGCGCGCGGCGGCGCGAACGCTCCCTTGTCGTCCGACACGAACACGTAGCCCTCGGTGCCCCAATCGACGAGGCCGAGACCCCCATACGGCGGGTCTGCGTCGGGCACGAAGAGACGGCCATCGATCGCATGTACGCGGACGAACCCTTGGCCTGCGCCGCCGCCTTTGACGGGCTCGCCGGGGCGATTCCAATCGAAGGCGACACCGAACGGGCGCTTCTCGTCGTCCGGCCGGTAGCGCGTGATCGTCGCGCCGTCGGTGCCGAGCGGTTGATGCGCGTGCGCCGCGTAGAGCGCGCTTTGAAACGGGGTGAGATCGCAGATGCGCGTCAGCGCGAGCGGCGGCGTGCCGACCTTGTCCCAGCGCGCGGACACGGGCGCCGCGCCCGTCCCCGGATCCTCGTCGTCGTCGTTGCCGTCGGGATCGATCTGAGGCGGTCCTTTCGCGACGGCCGGCGCGACCGATCCATCGCTCACCATCACGGGCACGTCGCGCACACCTCCATCGGAGGACGCAAGCGGAGATGACGACGCGTCGCTCGACGTCCCGCCGCCTGGCGTCGCCACGACACGCGCGCAGCCCGCGAGCAGAGAGAGGATCGAGAGGAGCCGCGTCGTGCGCTTCACGCAGCACCTCGCATGCAAGACTGCGTCTCGTTCACGCGAGCCCTGGTTGGCGTGCGACTCAGCTCTTGCAGACGTAGAAGCCCGGCAGGCTCTGGCTTTGCCCGCAGACGGAGCCGCTCGGGCACTCGCTCGGGACCGCCTTCGGATCGCAGAAGCGAACGGCGCGGACACCCGGTGAGCTCACGCAGGTCGGACGGCACTCGACCGAGCTGTAGCCGCTGTTGTCTTCGAGCGTTCCGCAGCACACTTCGTTGGCCGGGCAGTCGCTGCGATCGTCGCACGCGATCGTGATCCCATCCATGCACGCGGTGGGGCCGGAGGGCTCGCAGGCGAGATCGATCGGGCCGTTGCCGAAGTAGGCGCAGCAGACCTCGGTCGCCGCCGAGCACGCCGCGGTCGATCCGGAGCCCGAGCTCCCGCAGTGGATCGATCCGGTCGGCGTCACCGTGCCCGCGTCCTTCACGCCGCCGCTGCTGCCGCCGCTGCTGCTGCTGCTGCTGCTGCTGCTCGAGGAGGAAGAAGACGAAGAAGAGGACGACCCGCTGGTGTTGCCGCTGCTGCTGTTGCTCGCGCCGCTCGAAGACGTCGTGTCGTCGCCGCTCGACCCCACGCTCGTGCCGCTTGGATCGGTGGGGCTCGTCGACGTGGACGGGTCGGGACCGCCGAAGAGCCCGGTCTCTCTTGCTCCGCCGCATGCGACCGCAAGCAGCATGGGGATCGTCAAAGCAGAGAGCGCGAGGAGGCGTGTCTTCGGCATGGTGGCGGACGAGGAATAGCCCCTCCGGTCGCGTTGTCGACCACGACCCGCGCAACCTTTCCGTCTCAATCCGAGGGAAAACCAAGCGGGTCTGGGCGGATTGGGAGCATGGGCATGGCGCGCCTGAGTTTTTTCGCATCACCGAGCATTCCGTCGTGGACTCTGGCGACAGCGTGACCAGGTTCTTTCCACCAAATCGCGCGCTCTTCATTTTTGGGGGGGCGCGACTTTCCTTCGGAAAGATCGCGCCGCCTCGTGCGCACCTCGTGTCGATGTGCCGAAAGGTACGCGTTTACGAGCTTTCCAGTGGCTTTCGACCCATGCTAGAGAGCCCGACCCTTCCCAAGCCAAACTTGGAGAAGGATTCGGGAAGAGGTGGGGAAATCCAAAGCCCAACGACCCGAGAACGAAGTCAGTCATCCTCATGTCCGCTGAAATGCCCTCCAACATTCCCGCCACCGCGGCGCCCACCGTGGTCAACATCGATCGCGCGATGGACGCGATCGAGCTCGCTGCCGTTGCAGCCGAGACGGGGAAGCTTGCGCAAATGGTCGAAGCGCAAGCGATCGAGAGCGTTCGCGCAGCGCTGACGGCGCACCCTGCCGACGTTCGGGCCAAGCTCGATCGCGTCGTGATGGGCGAAGATCCCGAGCTCGGTCTCGACGTTCTGCTCGACGCGGGGGTGCTCCGCGTCGTGTTCCCCGAGGTCCACGCGATGGTCGGCTTCGGCGATGGCGAGTGGCGACACAAGGACGTGTGGAAGCACACGAAGCAAGTCGTCCGTCAGGCGGTGCCTCGCCTCGAGGTTCGTTGGGCGTCTTTGTTCCACGACATCGGCAAGGTGAAGACGCGGTCGATCGATCCGCAGGGCAAGGTGCACTTCCTCGGTCACGCCGAGGTCGGCACGCGCATGTTCGACAAGCTCGAACGCCGGATCGGGATGTTCTCTCCCGAGCCGTCGCTGCGCGACACCGTGCGCTTCCTCATCCTTCATCACCTGCGCGCGAACCAGTACGAGTCGAACTGGACGGACAGCGCGGTTCGTCGCTTCGCGCGTGAGCTCGGGGCACACCTCGACGATCTGCTCTGCCTCGCGCGCGCCGACATCACGACGAAGCGGCCGGAGAAGAAGAGGAAGGGCCTCAACCAGATTGAAGAGCTCGCTGGGCGAATTCGGATGCTCGCCGCGGAGGACGCCAAGCTGCCTCCGCTGCCGTCGGGCGTCGGTGACGCGGTGATGAAGGCGTTCTCTATCCCACCGTCGCGCAAGATCGGCGAGATCAAGAAGCAGCTCGAAGAGGCCATCGCAAAGGGTGAAATCGGCGAGCGCCTCGAGTGCGAGGCATACGTCGAGCTCGTCGCGAAGGACAAGGCGCGCTTCGGCCTCTGAGCGACGGGAAATGAACGCCTGAGCGTTTCAAGTGATACGTTTGGAAGGTCGATGCGCTCCTTCCAAACGGGTCACGTCGTCGTTTGCCTCGCTGTTGCTGCTCTCGCGTACGGAGGCATCCTCGCGGCGTGTAGCTCGTTTGGCGAAGAGACGTCGACCGCGACCTCCGAAGGGGGCGTGGACGCTGGCGGTGGGAGCGACGTCATCACGAACACCCCGCCCGAAGGCGGCACGACCGGCGAGGTCGGCGAGGCGCCTTGCGATTCGAACGAGAAGCCGGTCGGGACCGCGATCTACGTGAGCGAGAAGAGCGGCTCGGACGACACCGGGAACGGCTCGGCCGATCTCCCGTTCAAGACGATCGGCGTCAAGGCGTTGAACCTCGCGAAGGCGAACGGCGCGACCGTGATCGTGCTCGATGAAGGCACGTACGGTGAGGTGTTGAACCTCGACGCCGCGGGCTTCACCAAAGGCCTGAGCATCGACGGTGCGTGGTCGCGGACCGGCGCGAGCTGGGCGCGCGACTGCGCGAAGGAGCGTCGTGACAAGACGCTGCTTCAATCGCCCGAAGCGATCGGTGTGCGCGTCAGCAACGCGGGAGGGGCGATCGCGCTGTCCAACCTGACGATCACGACGAGCCCACCTGGGACGACACCGATCGACGCGACCGGAACGTCGAGATACGGCGTCTTCGCGGACAAAGGGGCCATCGTCTCGCTCTCCAACGTGACGGTCCGCGCGCAACCTGGAGAGAGTGGAGGCGCGACGTCTCCCGTCGCCATCAGCAGCACGCTCCCCTGCAATGGCGTGACCGACTGCGAAGGGTCACCGGTGGTGGGCATGGATCAGCCCGCGGCGGCCATGCCGATGCCGGGGACCCTCGACTCGACGGGGTACCTCGCGTCCGATGGGATCGTCGGCTTGAAAGGCGGTGACGGCGACAACGGGACCGACGGAGGCGCGCCGAACAAAGGCATGAGCTGCGCGAGCGGTTGCGGGAACAGCGGCGACAATTGCAACGGCGGCGTCGTCACCACAGACACCGTCTCCAGCAGCCCCGGTAAGTGTGGCTGCGGGGGCGCTGGTGGGCTCGCGGGCAAGCAAGGCCATGGCGGCGGCGCGTCGGTCGCGATCTTCGCGACTGGCGCAGGGACGACGATCTCCGTCCGCTACAGTGATCTCGTCGCGAGCGCGGGTGGCGACGGCTCGAAGGGAGGCCCCGGCAACGCCGGCGCGGGCGGCAGCAACGGGGTCGTGGGTCAGTCGGCGCAGTGCTACACGAACGGGTTTTGTCGCATCGGGACATGTCCCTCGTGCGGCTGTTACTGCAAGGGGAACTGGGACGTCGGCTGTGGTGGCTCCGCGCCAGTGCCGGTCGTCGTCCAAGGTGGAAACGCCGGCGGACCAGGCAAGGCCGGCGGAAGGGGGTCGGACGCAAGCGGCGGCGCGGGCGGCCCGTCGTTCACGTTCGTGCCGCATGGAGGCGCGCAGATCGTCGTCGCCGACTCGCGACGCACGTTCGGCGCGGGCGGCGCGGGCGGCGGAGCTTCGCCTCCCGGAGCCGCGGGAGAGAAGCCCTGAGCACACAGTCGCATCCGACCCGGCGTCGTGTCTCCCTGACGACCGCGCTCGTCGCGGGCGGTCTCGTTCTTCCGCTGCTCACGTCCCTCGCGGGTGGCTGCAGCTCGAGCTACGGCGAGGCGACCAACGACACCGACGCGTCCACGGCAAGTGAGGGCGCCGTCGACGCGTCGAACGACGTCACCGCACCGGGTGCGGATGGAGGATCGGTCGGCGAGGTGGGCGACGCGCCATGTGATGCGAGCGAGGCGCCGCCTGCGAACGTGGTCTACGTGAGCGACAAGACGGGCGTCATGCCTCCGGACTCGGGCGTGGGCTTTGGGACGGCAGAGAACCCCGTGAAGACGATCGCGGCCGCGATCGAAATCGCGCGTGCTCTCTCGTCCACACCCATGACGATACTCGTTGACGAGGGAACGTACAAAGAGGCGATCGACCTCGACGCGCATCCACGATCGCTCACCATCACCGGAGCGTGGGTTCGAACGGGCGCGTCGTGGGCACGCGACTGCGACAAGTCACGACGCCTTCGAACGCTCGTGCAGTCGGTCAAGGACTATGGCGCGTCGATCAGCGGGTCACCTGCCGCCACCATCACGCTCTCGGACATGACGATCCGTTCACGCGACAGCGCGCCGACGAAAGACGGTGAGCCAGGGAGCTCGCACTATGGCGTGATCGTCTCGAACGCTGTCGTCGTCCTCAGCGGCATGACGATCGAAGCGACGGCAGGCAACGAGGGAGGCAAAGCGCTCGCTTCGGTGACGGCCGATCCGCCCTGCGTGCCGTCCGCTCTCGCGTGCACGGGGACGCCCTCGGCGGGGAAGGACGCGCCTCTCACGCCGCCCGCAGGACCTGGGGGTATCGCCGCCGGCGGATACGTCGCAGGAAATGGCCAGCCCGGCGCCAGCGGCGCCGCCGGCACGACGGGAAAACCAGGTGGTGCAGGGGCGACCGCGACGTGTCTCCTCTCGTGCGGCAACGGCGGCGCGGCAGGCTGCGCGGCGGTCACGGGCAGCGTCACCGGCGGACCGGGGAAGTGCGGATGCGGAGGCCGCGGCGGAGCGGGCGGTAACGCGGGCTTGGGCGGCGGCGCGTCGATCGGCGTCTTCGCGGCGTCTGCCGACGTGACGATCAAGTTCAGCGAGATCGCCTCCGGCAACGGCGGCAACGGATCCGCGGGAGCCGCGGGCGCCTTGGGCGAGCCCGGCGGCCCTGGCGTCGTGGGCGATCCCGCCGATTGCTGGGCGAACACGCCCATCTGCACGCTCGGCACCTGCCCCGCTTGCGGCTGCTACTGCAAGAACAGCTGGAACCAAGCGTGCAGCGGCCCCATGCCGACCAAGACTTCCGTGCTTGGCGGAGCGGCAGGTGGACAAGGATCGCCGGGTGGCCGTGGCGCGGATGGCACTGGCGGCAGCGGCGGCGCCGCGTATGCCTACGCGACGTTCGGCGTCTCGCACGTCGACATCAGCGCGTCGAAGCGTACGTTCGGCTCCGGCGGCACGGGAGCAGGCGGCGCTCCTGGCGGCAAGGCATCCGAGTCGCCGTAGCGGTCGATCGTCGTCGCGATCAAGGGCACGACCAC
This sequence comes from Labilithrix sp., assembly GCA_044227045.1. Classification (GTDB taxonomy): domain Bacteria; phylum Myxococcota_A; class Polyangia; order Polyangiales; family Polyangiaceae; genus Labilithrix. The sequence continues at coordinate 20,130 of JBGAFW010000106.1, read as the reverse complement.
GTGCCTTCGAGCGTCACCGTCCCTGTCGCGGGCGTGATCGCCGTGAGCGTCGTCAGCGGGAGCGATCCTGTCTGGGTGATCAAGATCGGTTGATCGCCTTGAAAATACGTCTTCGTCGTCGATTGAATGACGACGTTGTCGGCCGCGGCGCCCTCGACGCGAAGGCGGTAGGTGCCTCCGGCTGGCAAGCCCGTCGCCGACGCGATGTCTTGCGGGATCGGCCACTCGACGACCTTGCCGAGGCCTGGCACCTCGGGGCACGTGTAGTCGGAGAACGATCGCTTCGTGAACCGCGGCTGGCTTTGCCCGTCGGCGATCGTGAGCTGCGCGCCTCCGCTGCTTCCGCTCGATGAGGACGTGCTCGCGTCCGTCTTCGACGGTGCGTCGCTCTTCGCGTCTTTCGAGGCATCGCTCGATGCTGGCGACGAGGTGTCCTCGTCCCCGCCGTCGACCACGCCCGTGTTGCCCGACGAGGATGAGAGGGCGTCGTCGCTGCTCGTGCATGCGAACGTGGTGGCGAGCCCGATCGCGATCACGCCCGCCATCATCCACGGAGCCCGGTGGAGAACGCCGCGCATCGCGAGCTACCGCTTCTTCACGCGCGCTTCGATGTCGCTGATCGCTTTGTTGAGCGACCCCTCGTGGATGCAGCCGAGGAGATCCTGCTTCTTCCAGTGACCTTGCACACGCGGCGCCGTCAGCGGACGGAGCAGGTTGAGCGTTCGCTCGTCGCCCTTCTCGCCGGCGCGATCGAGCAGCGCCTTGATCCCGCCACAGGGGCCGTTCACCGCCGCATGGAGATCCATGAACACCGCGAGGGCAGGGCTCATCTTCGAGCGATCGGCACGTGCGAGCTCCGTCTTCGCGCGAGCTTGCGCCTTTGCGTAGGTCTTCTCGTACGTGGGATCGAACGCGATGCCGTAGAGATCGTCGAAGCCGACGGTGCCGAGCCCGCCCGTGCTCAAGACCTTGAACGCTTCGTCGACGGCGGCTTTGTTCGACGCGGGCTGACCTTCGCCGAGCGCCGTGTCGCGCACCTCGGTTCGAAGCGCCAGGTTCTCTTTCGTCGTCAGATCGATCGCGGGGTTGCTCTTGTAGAGCTTTCCGACCTCGATCATCGCGTCCTTTTGACGTGCGGGGTTCGTCTGCAGATAGGCCTTGAAGAGCGCGCGGTGCACGTCTTCGCGGTTCTGCGCCTCGGGGCCGAGGCCTTCGAGCGTCTCGATCCCCGTGCCGTAGTTGCCTTTGTCGATCTCGGCGATCGCCGCTTTGATCTTTTGATCGACCGACGTCTCGACCGGCTCGACGCTGCCGCCGTCTTCGCTCGTGGTCGTCCCGCCTTCGACGCCGTCCGTCGTCTTTCCGTGATCCTTGAGGACGATCACGATCGTGAAGACGAGGACGAGGATGCCGGCGAGGCCACCGCCGGCCGCGATCATCCACGCCTTGTTTCCGAAGAGACCATCGCCTGGCTTGCCAGGGACGACCGACGGCGACTTGCCTCCGTCGGCGAGGCCGGTGAGGCTCGGGGCCGGCTCGATGCCGCTGATCAGCCCTGGATTCGTGGGCAATCGTGACGCCGGAGGAGGCGCGTACTGCGTGTCGATCTTGCCCGACGCGACGAGCGAGCCGAGGATTTGCGTGATGCCCTCGATGAGCTCGCGCGCATCGCCAAGGCGCTCCGACGCCTCCTTCGCGAGGCAGCGCTTCACGATCGCTTCGACCTCGGGAGGGATGTTCGCGTCGGGCGCCTTCGTCGCCATCGGCGGCACCGGCGCGGTCACCTGCATGCCGAGGAGCGCGACCTTGCTCTCCGCGTCGAACGGACGAACGCCGCAGAGCATCTCGTACAAGATGCATCCGAGCGCGTAGATGTCCGCGCGCGCGTCGACCGGCTGGCCGAGCGCTTGCTCCGGCGCCATGTACTCGGGCGTGCCGTACACCATGCCCGCTTGCGTGAGCACGGGTTGCCCTGGTCCGCCCGACTGGTTCACGTCGCCCGCGGTGAGCTCGCCGATCTGGACCTTCGCGATGCCGAAGTCGAGCACCTTCACGAAGTCCGGATCCCCGTCGCGCTCGACGAGCATGACGTTCTCTGGCTTGAGATCGCGATGGACGATCTTGAGCGCATGGGCGCGCGAGAGCGCGGCGGCGATCTGGCGTCCGATGTGGAGCGCGCGACCGAGCTCGAGGCGACCCATCGCGATCACCTCGCGGAGGGACTTGCCCTCGACGAACTCGAGCGCGAGGAAGAACGCGCCGTCTTCGAGCTTGCCGAAGTCGGTGGCGGTGACGACGTTCGGATGCTCGATGTGCGCCGCCGCCATCGCCTCACGCTCGAAGCGCGCGACGACCTCGGGCAGACGGGTCATCTCCGGGTGGAGCACCTTGATCGCCATGCGCTTTCGCATGAGCGTGTGCTCGGCTTGGTAGACGGCGCCCATGCCGCCCTCACCGAGGAGGCGCTCGATCTTGTAGCGATCGCTGATCGTCGTGCCGATCAGCGCACGAGGGCCCGGCTTGGCGGGTGGCCGCACGCTGCCCTTGGGGGTCATGGGCCCCTTCGGCGTCGTGCTCGGCTTGTCGTCAGCGGGACCTGCCATCGGCCATGATCGGTTGGTTCGTTCGATGCCGATGTGGAGAGGGTAACCGGATCGGATCGGGGAGTTGTGAGCTGTAAACTAGCATGGCAACGCCCTAGAATGTGAGAGTCCCGAACCTTTGAGACGGGGTTCTTCTCGAGCGCTTTTCCCCTCGGCAGGAAGGGCAGGAGCGGGAAGATTCAGGCTCACAGGTCGACGAGCACGCCGAGCGTCAGGCCGAGGGCCCAGCGATCGATTCCTGCTGGGGTTGCGTTCTGGCCGGCGAAGCTCTCGACGGAGACTTGAGGTCCCGGATCTTCGTAAACGCTGCCGGTGTGCCCAAACCCTGCGCGTGCACCAAGCTCGGCACAGAGCTCCCACGGCTTGAAAAGCTTGTAGGATGCACCTAACCCGAACGGCAGATCGAAGAAGCTTCCGCCCGCTCCTTCGACACGCACCGGGCGCCGTTCGAGATCGCCGTTGCCGTTCGGGATGAAGAACGACGTGTTGTAGCTGCGCGCGTAGACGCCGGCGTAGCCGAACCCCACGAACGCCCACGCGCGCCATTTTCCCGTGATCCACGGGAGGATCGCCTTCACGCGCGCTCCGCCGAACGTGATGTCGCGCGCCGCGCCGTCGCCCGGCAAAGGCGAGATGTCGTGACCGAAATACCCGCCGACGTGGATGAGCGGGAGCAGCGCCACGTGGCCGGTGAGCTGCGCGGCCGGACCGAAGCCGACGTCGCTCGCGCCCGAAGGCCGCGTGCCGAGAAATCGCTTCATCACGCCGACCTGCGCCGATGCGTCCCAATGGATCTGCGCCGAGGCATCCGGCGCGGCTGCGATCATCGCGAGGACGAACGCGCTCGCAGCGGCAGAGCTCAGCCGAGCTTTGGACACCCTCCGGCTCATCGGAAGAAGGATTAGTGCAAAACGCGGTAGCCAACCACGGATCTTTCGATGTAAACCGCGCCCGCCATGCGCCGCGCCCCTTTCGTCGCAGTTCTCGTCGGATGTCTCGCGGGAGGAGCGCTCATCGCGTGCGTGGACGTGCCGGACAGCGTCCGCGCGCAGTTCGCGGGCCCGAGCACGACGGATCGCTCGAATTATCGGCCGGGTCGGCATGGGAGCGCACCACCCATCGAAGATCCGTCGTTGCCTGCGGTCGCCGCAGCCTCGCCTGCTCCGCCCGAGGCCACGCCGAACGCCGCCGATGCGTCGACGACGACAACGACGACGGCGGGAGTCGTTCCCAACGAGAAGGCCGCGACGGACGGAGGCACGCCGTGAAGCATCTCGCCCGCATTCTCGTCCTCGCGATCATCGTCGGGATCGCCAGCGCGTGTGGAAGCGTCAGCTTGCCGCCGGTGCGTGTCCTCGGCGCGAAGACCGACGAGGTCCACAAGCCGACGTACAACGGTCTGCCGATCAAGTCGGGGCAGATCGTGCTCACCGAGTCACCGGACGCGACGAGCTACGTCTTCGTGCTCATCCCCAAGAAATTCTACGCGTTCACGCACGCCGCGATCATCAGCGTCGAGGACGGCGAGCCGTGGGTCTACGACGTCACCGGCGAGGTGAAGACGTTCCCGTTCAAGAAGCGTCTGATGGACAACGTCACCGGCAAGATGTACCGGCGCCGCTTGTTCGAGTACGTCGCGCCGAACCTCTACGCCGAGATCTACGACCCTCCGGCGCCCGCCGACGGCGAGAAGATCGCCGCGTACGTCCGCGGAAAATACAAAGAAGGCGTCGAGTTCGACTCGTACTTCGACTTCCACGATCACACGAAGCTGTTCTGCTCCGAGCTCGTCGCGATGGCGATCGAGCACGCCGGCGGGCCGCCGATCACGCCGGAGCCTTCGAACCCGAACCCGTCGATCGTCGAAGGGATGAAGTGGCTCGGCGTTCCGCCGGGCGAGGCCCTTCCCGCAGGTCGCTTTGGTGAGCCGTCGCGGTACGTCGGCGCGCTCGGGCAGTTTCCATCACGCACGAGCGCGTGGTCGTACTTCGAGGCGAAGCACGAGCTGCATCGTCGCTTCACGATGGATCAGCGCATGGGCTTCATGCTCTCGATCGACGACAACGGTCGCGTCGATGTCCGCCCCGAGATCAGCACGTTCACGGCGCGCGCCGGCCATCTCTTCGATAGCGATCCGAATCCGCCCGAGCCGGGGGATCCGCGCATCGAAGCGGCTGTAAGAAAGCTCGCCACCGAGATGTTTGGTCCCTTCCCGGCGGACAACGTGTCCGTCGCGATCCATCCGTGATCGCAACATGAAGATCGCGAGATCGACCGAACGAAGCGAAACGATGCGAAACGACGCAGTGAATGCAAACGCGTGATCGACGTCCAAGGGCCCGAATCGAAATGAAGAGAGGCGTTCTGCTCACCAGCGTCGCGGCGTGCCTCTTCATGGCGCGTTCGGCCGCGGCCCAAGACATGGGGGTCGGCGGCGCAGGGCCTGGCGGCGCGTCGTCGGGGCCCTCGTGGGGCCGTCCGGACGTGGTGAACTCCCCCGAGACTGGCGAGGTCCCGAAGGAGAGCCACCGCTCGGTAAAGCTGTTCGACACACGAAAATCGATCGTGTCCTGGCAGCTCGACGTCGGGCCGATCTGGAACCGGAAGGTGCAGGAGACGACGCCGGAGTCGGATCGGAAGAATTTCGACCACAGCGCCCCCCTCGCCAGCGAGATCGGATTCGGGACCGTCTACACGACGCCCTACCGCGATCGGTTCTTCATGGTCGGCGAGCTGAAGACGCTCTTGCGCATCGTCGACGCGAAGTCGTTTTCGTGGTCGCTCTTCCACCAGGAGCTTGGCGGAGGCCTCATTTTAGGCCCGATCGAGCCGGAGGTGAGGATCCGCCTCAGCATCCTCTCGGCGGACATCTTCCATGCGGAGCCGAGCATCCAGCTTTTGTCCCCCGGCGTGAGCGCCGGATTCGGAGTCCACGTGGGAAAAATTCGTCTGGACATTAAAGCGCACTCCGAATACTTGTGGCGCTGGTTCGGGCCGGATTATCTGATCCGCGGTGTAACGATCGGGATCCGTCTCGATCTGACTCGACCAAAAACTCCATTTCCGGGGGCTCCTCAACAATGACTGCGGGCTCATCGCAGCAAGTTGGTTGATCTTCGGACTTGTGGTCGTGTATTCAGCCCTCACGTCAGAGGGCTTAAGAAGATTTGACGTCCGCGCGGGCGGTTGGCGCTGCGGAGAACACTCAGACGAACCTGCAGTACTAAACAACCTCCTGGGAGGACGAAGATGTCGACGAAGAACTTGCTCAAGATTGCGACTGGCGGCGTGATGGCGATCATCCTCATCGGCTGCGGTGGCTACGGCTACCCGATCGGGTCGCTTTACACGGGCACCCAGGTGCCGCACGGAATCAACCGCAACGAGACGTCGGGCCCCGGCAAGACGGGCGACAAGCACGGCGAAGCCTGCGCGACGGGCATCCTCGGCGCAGCAGCGTTCGGCGATGCATCGCTCGACGCAGCCAAGAAGGCGGGCGGCGTCACCGAGATTCACTCGGTTGAATTCCACGGCACCAGCATCCTCGGTCTCTACACCCAGGGCTGCACCGAAGTTCACGGCAAGTGATCTTCTGATCGGCGACTTCGCTAAGCGTGCATCGTGCACGCTTCTGCGGGTCGCCGGCCAAGCAACCCTAGAAGAGGCATAAGATGTCGATCACCAAGCTTTTGATTGGTTCAGCAATCGCGATCGTGGCGATCGGTTGCGGTGGCTACGGCTACCCGATCGGCTCGCTCTACACCGGCACGCAAGTCCCGCACGGAATCAACGTGAACGAGACGAGCGGCGCAGGCAAGACGGGCGACAAGCACGGCGAGGCATGCGCAACGGGCATCCTCGGCGCAGCAGCGTTCGGCGACGCGAGCCTCGATGCAGCGAAGAAGGCCGGCGGCGTCACCGAGATCCACTCGGTGGAGTTCCACGGCACGAGCATCCTGGGTCTCTACACCCAGGGCTGCACCGAAGTTCACGGCAAGTGATCTGAGCGCTGCCTTCGGGTAGCGATCAATCCTTGGCGGCATGCCCCGTCCACCTCACGGTGGGTGGGGCGTGTGCTTTTTGTGCTCGGATGTCTCGTACCTCCAACAACGAGGCATGGCGCGAACGAGCGCCGCTAGTTCGGCGCGGACTTCTTCGACGTGCGAAGCTCGGAGATCCGCTTCTGGATCATCGGCGCGTCGGGCGCCTGAGGCTCGAGCTCGAGGACGCGCGTGAGATCGGCGCGGGCGAGCTCTTGGATGCCGAGCTTCAGCGCGACGCCGGCGCGCTCGCGGAGCATGCGCGCGGAGTCGGGCACGAGCGAGACGATGCGATCGATCGCGACGAACGCGCGGGTGTGGTCGCCTTTGCTCGCGTAGACGGTCTTGAGGTTCGTCAGCATGCGCACGAGCGTGGAGCGCGGGCTCGACGGCAAGAGGAGCGCCGGATGCAGCTCCGCGCCCTCACCGAGCGCGCGACGCAAGAGCGCCTCGATGTCTCCGCGCGCGAGGATGCGTCCATCGCCGAAAGGGTCGACGATGATGGGCTCGTCGTTCACGCCGGCTTGGCGACCGCTCAGCGCAGGGAGCTCGTCGACGCGCGCGAGGAAATGCCCCGGAAAACCGACTCCTCGCGCGAGCACGCCCGCCGCGCGTGCGATCGTGCACCAGACGACGGTGAGCGTGATCGGGATGCCCGTCCGGCGCTCGAGCACGTCGGGCAGGAGGCTATTCTTGACGTCGTAGTAGTCGCTCGCGTTGCCTCGGAAGCCGAGGTCGAGGAAGCGCGCGCTCACCTCTTCGGCTTGCTTGAGGAGCGGCAAGCCGACGAGCGCGCCGTTTCCGATCGGACCGGCGAGGTCGTCGAGGCGTTCGACGAGCGCGCCGACGTCGAGATCGTCGTAGACGTCCTTCGCGATGAGCGCCGCGCCGACGGCGATGTCGATCGCTTCGTCGGGGGCACGCGCGAGCGCGTCGAACGTCGGTACGACCATCGTGGAGGGAGCTGACGTTGTGTTCGAGGGAGGCGACGCGTCCATGGATCTCGCTTCGGAACGAGTGCCCGCCGAAGGCCGCCCGCGATCCCGATTCTCGCGTCACGTCTTATTGCGTCGTGCCTTTGGATCGCAAGTATGTCGTGTGCTCGTGTGCGAATAAGCAGGGGGCGCAGCTTCTGCGGGTTCTTGCTTGACGCGCGGGGCATTAGAAAAGAAAAGAAGTCCCCCTCATGGCCAGCTCAAGGCAAGAAAACAAGTCGTTGCGCAAGGAGTTCGACCGCGCGCGTGATGTTCATCCCGTCGGCATCACCGGCAAGGAGAGTCCAGGCGACATCATCGCGCGGATGTTCCCGGCGTACGTTGGCCGGCAAGAGCGCACCGCGTTCGAGCTGATGCAACGGAGCTCGAAGGACGACACGTGCACGTTCCTCACGATGTCCGGCGCGATGACGCCGGCCGGTCTCCATCAGTCGTGCATCATCCCGCTCGTCGAGCGCGGGCTCATCGACTGCATCACCACGACCGGCGCGAACCTGTATCACGACGCCCATCGCGTCATCGGCCACCGCATCCGCGAGATCGATCCGAACGGCGGCGATCTCACCTACCGCCTCGCGCGCATCATCCGCATCTACGACCTCGGCTTCCGCGAGGAGACGCTGCTCGAGACCGACAAGCTGTTCAGCGCGATCCTCCTCGGCCCGGACTACCAGAAGAAGATGACCACCACGGAGCTGCACTGGCTCCTCGGTCGTGACATCGCGCGCATCGAAGACGCGCTCGGGATCAAGACGCCGTCGCTCATCTCCACGTGCTGGCGCTACGGCGTCCCGATCTTCGTCGGCATCGACGTGAACGACGACGTCTTCGAGATGGGCGCGATGCAGCACCACTGCTTCGGCACGCTCGGCAAGAAGATGGCGATCTGGATCCTCGGCGGCGGCGTCCCGAAGAACTACACGCTGCAAGGCGAGCCGCTGCTCGACCAGATCCTCGGCGTGCCCACACACGGCTTCGACTTCGACCTCCAGTTCTGCGTCGACCCGGTCGACAACGGCGCGCTCAGCTCGTGCCCGGCCGGCGAAGGTCACACGTGGGGCAAGGTCTCGGCCGAGAGCGTGCAGTACGGCTCGATGTACGTGCACTGCGACGTCACCGCCGTCTTCCCATGGCTCACGTACGCGCTGCTCTCCGATCCGCGCGTCCACAAGAAGCCGCGCCGCCTCTTCGACGCACGCACCTCGGCCGTGCGCACGCTTCAACGTGAGATCACGAAGCGCAAGAAGGAGCTCGAAGAGACGGTCCGCTTCGATCTGCCGACGGCGAAGACGACGAAGAAGAAGGCCAAGAGCACGAAGAGCAGCCCGAAGCCGGCGAAGAAGAAGGCCGCGCGCTCGAAGTAGCGCGTTCCTGGCCCACCGCAGCTGGGGAGACGCTACCCTCACTCTCCATCGTGGCCTCATCCCCCTTCGCTGACTACGACGTCGAGACGTGCCTCGAGCGCATTCGCACGCGTAACGAGCGCATCAACGCGGTCCTTCACGTGGTCGAGCCGCGAAGCTCGACCGAAGGACCGCTTCGTGGCGTCCCGTACGTGCTCAAAGACACGTGGGACACCGAGGGCATCGTGACGACCGGTGGATCGTGGCGCCATCGCGCGCGCGTCCCGTCGACGTCGTCGCATGCGCATCGCGCGCTGGCGAATGCAGGCGCGGTGCTCCTCGGGAAGTCGAACTTGTCGGATCTCGCGTTCTCGACCGAGAGCGACAACCACATTCGTGGTCCCGTTCGCAATCCGCACGACGAGCTCCGCACGGGAGGCGGAAGCACCGGCGGGGCCGCGGCGATCGCGGACGGCATGGCGGCGTTCGATTGGGGCTCCGACTTCGGCGGATCGATCCGCGGACCGGCGGCATGGTGCGGGATCGCCGGCCTTCGCCTGTCGACCAAGGTGTGGCCCGTCGGCAAGGAGCATTTCCCGCGGATCGCGCCGTTCTTCTGGGACATGTGCGGGATGGGTCCGCTCACGCGCACCGTCGCGGGCGCACGGTTCGTGACGCATGCGCTTCGCGATGCGCTTCGTATCTCCGAGGGAAGCGAGACCGCGCCGTCGATCGATCCACATCGCGTCGTCATCTGGGCGCCCGACGCGGCGCACGAGGACGAGTGGCCCACGTTCGCCCGAGACGCGCAGGCGGCGCTCGATCGCGCCGGCGTCGGGTGGACCGTCGATCGCGGCAGCGCGCTTCCCACGCCGAGCGCGGTGAACGCGCTCTTCACCGAATACCTCGCCGCGCACTTCGAAGAGCTGATGGAGTCGGGCGAGCTCTCTCTTCGCGAGGGCATCCCGGCGGTGCTCCTCGCGGTGCTCTCGGCCGGCAAGCTCGATCGACGCGTGCATCCGAACAGCGGCGCGCTCTTCCTTGCGCTGGCGGCGCTTCGCTTCGCGTATCGCGACAAGGCGCGCGCGAAAGAACGCGTGGAAGATGCACGGAGTCGCGTGCAGGCGATCTGGGACGCCGGCGCGCTCATCGTCTCGCCGACGACGACGATCGCACCTCCGCGTCATGGTCGCGCGCTCTACGCGACGCGAAGCATGTCGTTCTGCAAGCTCGGCAACCTCGTCGACGCGACGGGCCTCGCGGTGCCGTTCGGGCGCTTGGCCACACGCGAGGCGCTCCCGCGCTCGCTCCAGATCCTCGGTCCGCCTGGCTCCGAAGACGCCGTGCTCGATCTCGGCGAGCGGCTCGAGGTGAGGGCCTAGGTCGTCCTCGCGTTCGCGCGTCTCATTCGAACGCGGTCGCGACGAGCATCTCGAACATCGCGAGCGTAGCGTCGGGCGTGGGATAATCGAAGAGCACGCCCGACCTCGCGTACGCCTTCTGCCGACCGAGCGCTCTCACGTTGGGAACCAGTGCCTGGTTCCCGAACCCTCCCGCGTCGAGCTCGTTCTTCGGTCGAACGGGATGCGCCCACGCGACCACGGCAGTGAGGACGAGCGGATCCCACAGCGTGGGCGTCGCGAACGCGATCGTCAGGCGCTCGCCCGCAGGCAGTGCCTCGTCGGTCTCGAGGCCCGCGCCGGCGAGGCTCAGATCGACGACAGCCGCATGCCTCTCCCATCCCGAGCGCTCCCCGCGAAGGATGACCGGCAGCCGCACGGCTCGCCGGCCGTGCGCACGAAAGTGCCGGGCTCCGCCATCCGCATTGGGTGGGGGCACCCCAAAAGGCGAGCCGGAGGAACCGTCGGAGGACGAAAAAGACACGGGCGCTCGCAATGTATCACCCTCCCGCGCGCGTTGGCGGGTTCGAGGGGCACGCTCCAGCGAGCCGACAAAAAAGGGCTGTCCTGAAACAGTCCGGCCTCCAGCGAGCTCCTCCGCACGTGAAATTTGCGCTTCTTTGCCCATAAACGACCGAGCATTCGGAGCCGGGGGTTGGCGTTTTCGAAAAGCACTCAGCTAGGATGGAACGCGTTAGTCTCTCAGGGGTTCTCAAACAGTTGAGCGGGCGTCGAGATCACGAATGAGCCAGGACACGCGTAAAGACAAACGCGCCAAGGTCGTCAGCCTTAACGTTCGCTACAAGAGCGCGACGGTCGACGAGTTCATCGAGAACCACTCGCATGACGTGAGCAAGGGAGGCATCTTCGTCAAGACGCCCACCCCGTTCCCACCCGGAACGCTCCTCAAGTTCGAGATCCGTCTCGCGGGCGACAAGAGCGTCATCTCCGGCGTCGGCCGCGTCGTTTGGAAGCGCGAGCCCACGCAGGCCTCGCCCGAGAAGCCTGCGGGCATGGGCGTGAAGTTCATCAAGATCGACGACGCGTCGCGCGCCGTGATCGATCGCCTGATCGCGCAGAAGGCGGACGCCGGCAGCGCGTACACGTCCGATCCCGCCGCGCTCGAAGAAGAGAAGGCGCCCGCCGGGCAGCCCACGACGCTGCGAGGAATTCCCGCGGCACCTGCCGCCGGTGCTGCGCCCGCGCCTGCGCCCGCTGCCGCGCCCCCTCCGGCCGCGAAGCCTGCCGCCGCCGCTCCGCCTGCAGCCACGCCGGCCGCGAAGCCGTTTCCTGCGCCCGCATCCTCGACGCCCGGTGCAAAGGTCGCGGGCGCGACCGCGGCGAAGCCTCTGCCGGGAGGCGCCGCCGGAAGCCCGATGGCGAAGACGATGCCGCTCGGAACGTCGCCGCTGCAGAGCGGTCAGACGATGCCGGGCGCTCCGAAGCCGACGCCTGGCTCACCAGGAACGCCGGCCGCCGCGCGCGCAGGCGGTCCGCCGCCGCCCATGGCGAACAAGCCCGCGACCGCGATCGGCATTGGTCCGTCCCCGACGACCGCGAAGCCTGCCGTCGCCGCACCTCCTCCCGCTGCCGCCGCACCTCCCGCCGCGACGGCCGCTCCGGTCGCGCCGGCCTCGCAGCCGCGCATCGGCGCAGCGCCGGCTCCTCGTCCGCCTGCGGTGAACGCACGAAAGGCGACGATGATGGGCGTGGGTCTTCCTGCGCCGTCGAGCGCGCCCGGCGCCGACAAGGCGGGCACGGGCAGCCCGCTCGACAAGCTCTTCGAGACGAGCCCCGTCTCGGGCGCGGGCACGGGCGGCAGTCACGATCCGCACGACATTCCGACGCCTCTCGCCGAAATCACGCCGATGGGCGTGCCGGTCGAGCCGAAGACCGGCAGCGGCGCGAACCCGATGTTCCCGAAGCAGGCGAGCGAGAAGGACTTCGACTCGGTCAAAGAGCCGACGGTGATGAAGCAAGCCGCCGAGCTGCTCGAAGAGGCGCTCCGCGAAGCCGGTGGATCGATCGACGAGATCGGACAGAACCCGCTCTTCTCGAAGAGCTCACAGCGCGGCGGCGCGGTCGAAGAGAAGCGCCCGTCGACGCCCGACCTCCACCAATCCGGCGACACGTTGATGATGTCGTCGCCGCTGAAGGGCGCGCATGGAGCGCCCACGCCTGCGCCGCCGCAGGCCTCCGTCACGCCGTCGCCATCAGCGTCCGTCACGCCAAGCCCGGCGCAGTCGCAGCCGCCGCCTTCGGTGCAGCATTACGATCGACCCGCGGCCGCGAAGCCGCTGAGCGAGAGCATCCGCGAGCCCGAGAAGAAGAAGGGCGGCGCAGGAGGCCTCATCGCCGGTCTCCTCGTCATCGCCGTCCTCGTCGGCGGCGGAGTCTACGCTTACAAATCGGGCATGCTCGCGAGCGTGCTCGGCGAGACGCCCGTTCCGAGCGCAGCGCCGACCCCAACCCCTACGCCCAGCGCCGCGCCCACCCCCACGCCAAGCACGTCGGACAGCGCCGCGCTCGCGACGACCGACGCCTCGACGACATCGTCGGGTGACGCCGCCGCATCGACCGACGGCTCTGCGGCTTCGGCGACGGCGGCCGACGGCGGCGCGAACGCGGCCGGCGCCGACGCCGCCGCAGCGATGGCCAAAGACGCAGGCGCTGCGGGCGCGCTCACGGCGGTCGTGAAGCCGCCGCCGCCGCCGCCACCGCCGCAACCCAAGCCCAAGCCGAAGCCGCCGCCGCCGCCGCCGGACACCGACTCGACGTCGCAGCCTTCACCTCCGTCGACGCCGACGAAGGAGCCGACGCCGGCTCCCACACCCGCGCCGACGCCGACCGCGACGGACAATCCTTAGCTCGCTGCACGATCGTCGCGATCCATGTAGATTGCAACGAATCGTCGAGAGCGCCGGCTAGCGAGCGAGGAACGGGTTCTTCGTCCGCTCCTCGCCGATCGTGGTCTCTGGACCGTGACCGGGGACGACGATCGCGTCGTCGGGGAGCGTGAGTACCTTCTCGCGAAGCGACTTCATGATCTGCGCGGAGTCACCACCCCAGAGATCGGTGCGTCCGATCCCGCGGCGGAAGAGCGTGTCGCCGGAGAAGACGCGCGTGGTGCCATCGCTCGCCTTCACGAGAAACACGACGCTCCCGGGCGTGTGACCGGGCGTGTGAAGGACACCCATCTCGACGGAGCCCGCGTTCAGCGCGGAGCCATCCTTGAGCGAGCCCTCCATCTCGACGGTCTCGGGCAGCGGGATGCCGAGCATCGCTGCTTGGACAGGAAGGAGGTCGTAGAGGAATCGGTCGCCCTCGTGGATGCACGCGCGTGCATTCCCGCCGCTCTTGCGTTGCACGGCCGCGGTCGCGCCGACGTGGTCGATATGGGTGTGCGTGTGGACGATGGCGTCGATCCGCGCGCCGACCCCGAGGGCGTCGAGCCGCTCTTCGATGAGCTCGAAGTCCCCGCCCGGATCCACGACGATGGCGCGCTTCGACGCTTCGTCCACGATGAGCGAGCAGTTGCAGCCAAGGGGACCCGCGGGAAATGTCTCGATGATGATGCCAGCCACGCCTTCCGCATAGCACGAGCCTTTGCAAATCAGCATCGGTGTACTAGGTTGAAGGCACTAGCTAGCTGCTCACTCCGACGTCGTCTAATGGCAGGACAGAGGATTTTGGATCCTCTTATCAAGGTTCGAATCCTTGCGTCGGAACCGCGAACAGTCGTCAGCGAGCGAGATCCTCGCTCACGGAACGCAGCAGTGGTCGCAGTCGCGCGTGGCGGGGCCGTTGCCGCCGCAGGCGCCGTTCCCGTTCCATTCACACAGAGCTCCGTCGCCCCACTTCTGCGCGCGCGCGAGCTCGCCGCACGACATCGTCGTCGAAGAAGGTGACGGGTTCGCAGCGTCGCAGCAGTGCACGCAGTCGTCCGTGCTCGGGCCGATGCCGCCGCAGGCGCCGTTGCCGTTCCACTCGCAGCGCGCGTCGGTGAAGCCATTTCGCTTCGCGTAGTTGCCGCATGTGTTGGCTTGCTCGCTCGCGCCGCCGCCGGCGCTGCCACCACCAGATGGTCCGAGCGAGCGCAGATGGTACCAGCCATACGCGACGTAGCTGCCGCTCGTGTGAGGCGCCGCGCTCTTCTTTTCGTCGAGGTTCCAGTTGGCGTCCATGATCCAAATCGTTCCGTTGTCGTCGACGTGATCGACAGATGCGATGTGGCCATAGCCGTTGCTCTTGCTTGGTGGGTACACGATGAGGTCGTACGGCGCGGGCCTGCGCGAGCCGTCGTTCGGGATGCGCTCCCACGCGTCGGACGACGGGATGTCGTCGAGCCAGATGTGGCACGCGCCTTCGCCGAGGCAATCGCCCGTGCGCGACGCGCGCGCCGAGGGGACGCGCACGCCGAACTTCTTCGGGTAGAAATTCTGCATCGCGACGAGGCACTGGCCGCCGCCGAGCAGCGACCAATCTTGCGTCGCGCCACCACCGGCGATGTGTTGCGACGTGGAGCGGGTGCCTTCGGTCGGATTTGTCTGGTCGAAAGAGCACGCCGTCGACACGAGCCCTCCAAGGAGCACGAGCGCGATCACGAATGCACGGTTCGTTCGAAACAGCATGGAGGTCTCTCGTGCAAGCCGCTGACCGCGCGCCAGCACCGCGAAATCCCCACAAGAACGGCCGGCGATCCAGCGGCTCGCGCGCGATCCGCGGGCCTGATGCACGTCAGAGCGAAACGATCATCAGCGACGTTGTGCGATGAAGCCGGCAGGGCTCTCGCCGCGGTGCGCGCCGAGGTACGGCGTCTGCGAAAGACCGCTGAGCTACTCGACGGCGACGCCCAAAAAATGGCCGATCGCGGCGGTGATGCCCATCGCGAGCGCGCCGCCGATCGTGACGCGAAGCGCGGCGCGGAGCTTCGCGGCGCCGCCGAGGTGGCCGCCGAACGCGCCGAGGACAGCGAGGCTCGCGAGGGAGGTGACCGCGATGATGGCCGCGCGCGGCGCGGAGGCGGGCGTGAGGAGGAGCGCGATGATCGGAATGATCGCGAACGCGGCGAAGCTCACCGCGGAGATCCAAGCGGCCTGAAACGGTCGCGCGAGCTCCGAGGGATCGATCCCGAGCTCATCGCGAAGGTGAGCGCCGAGGCGATCCTTCTCGCTCAGCTGCTCTGCGACCTTCGTGGCGAGATCCTTGTCGAGGCCACGCTTCATGTAGATGCCCACGAGCTCGGCGAGCTCCGCGTGGGGCTGCTTCGCGAGCTCCGTCTTCTCACGCTCGATGTCGGCTTGCTCGGCGTCACGCTGCGAGCTGACCGACACGTACTCGCCGACCGCCATCGACATCGAGCCGGCGACGAGGCCCGCGACGCCCGACACGAGGATCGCGCCCTTCGAGGCGGACGACGCCGCGACGCCGATCATCAAGCTCGAGGTCGAGACGATCGCGTCGTTCGAGCCGAGGACGGCGGCGCGAAGCCATCCGGCACGCCCACTTCGATGCGTTTCCCGATGCCTCATCAGCGATGCGTTTAGCACCTCTGACGAGGACTGGGCGGTCAGCGAAGCATGAGCTCGCGAATTTCGGGGAGGACATCGTAACCCGTTCGAAGTCGATGGCTCGGCGAGAGGTCTGCTCTCGCGCGTTGGGTCACGTGGTCTCGTCGCCGTCGTGGTGTTTGTGGTCGGGGGCAGGTTCGCGATCGTGCTCGTGGCTCGGCGCGGCGCGATTGGCGTCGCGAGCGCGCCACGACGTCTGATCGCGAAGCGCACGGTCGCGGGCGAACTGCTGATCGAGCTGATCACGCGCCGCGCGTGACATCGACATGCGACGCGACTCGTCGGTGAGGTGCGGGAGAAGCGCCTCGAGCGTCTGGATGTTGTGCGCGCGGAAGATGTCGGCGGCCTCTCGGGCTTCGTACGGCTCATCGCCGAGGATCTCGAGCGCCAGCCGGCCCGCGCGAAGCGAAGACTCGAACGTCTCGCGCTCGATGTACTTCACGCCGCGCGAGCGGAGCTCGAAGTAGTGGCCCACGTTGCGTGCGCGGGCGAGGATCTCGAGCCGCGGGAAGTGCTCCCGCGCGATGTCGACGAGCCGCAGGCTGGCGGGCACATCGTCGATCGCGACGACGAGGAGCTTGGCGTGCTCGGCGCCCGCGGAGTGGAGGAGATCGAGCCGCGCGGCGTCACCGAAGAAGACGCGAAAGCCAAACTTCTTGATGAACGAGATCTGCTCGGGATCGTAGTCGAGCAGCGTGGGATGAAGGCCCGACGCGAGGAGCAAGCGGCCGATGATCTGCCCGAAGCGACCAAACCCCGCGATGATGACGTGCGCCTCTTTCGGATCGAGGTCGATCGCGTCGGCCTCACGCGCCGCGCGCGGGTCGACGGAGAGGAAGCGATCGTGGAGCACGAGCAAGATCGGCGTGCAGGCCATCGACAAGGCGACCGCGAGCGTGAGCAGAGCGTCCCAAGGCGGCGGCATGAGCTTCTCTTGCCCGGCGACGCCGAACACGACGAACGCGAACTCTCCGCCTTGCGACACGAGCGCGCCGAAGAGCCAACGCTGCCGCGACGACACGTTGAGCCGAGGCGCGACCGCGGCGAGCGTGAGCGTCTTGATCGCGACGATCCCAAACACGAGCAGCGCGACGAACGGCGCATGCTCCTTCAGGAGGCCGAAGTCGATCGACATCCCCACCGCGATGAAGAACAGGCCCATCAAGAGGCCTTTGAACGGCTCGATGTCGGTCTCGAGCGCGTGGCGGTACTCGGAGCTCGCGAGGAGCACGCCCGCGAGGAACGCACCGAGCGCCATCGACACGCCGGCCATCGTCATGAGCTGGCCGATCGCGATGACGAGCAGGAGCGCGAACCCGGTGAAGACCTCACGAAGCCCCGTCTTCGCCACGATGCGCATGATCGGCGTCGTGATGTACCGGCCGATGACGATCACGCCCGCGATCGCGCCGATCGCCTTGAGGACGCCCATCGGGCTTCCGCTCGACTTGCCGGCGAGCAACGGGACGAGCGCGATGAGCGGGATGGCGGCGATGTCCTGAAAGAGGAGGATCGCGAAGGCGCTCTTTCCAAGCGGCGTCGCGAGGAGCGATCGCTCCTTCATCGTCTGGATCGCGATCGCCGTCGATGACAACGCGACGGCGAGGCCCGCGATGATCGCGGCTTGCCATGGAAGGCCGAGCAGCATCGACGCGACCGCGAGCGCGGCGCCGGCGGTGCCCATTTGCAGCGCGCCGCCACCGAAGACCGGCCCGCGCATCTGCCAGAGGCGCCGAGCATCGAGCTCGAGGCCGATGAGAAACAGCATGAGCACGACGCCAAACTCGGCGAAATGGAGGATCGACTCGACGTTCGAGACGAGCCGAAGGCCGAAGGGACCGATCACGCAGCCCGCGACGAGGTAGCCGAGCACCGAGCCGAGTCGAATGCGGCTCGCGATCGGAACGAAGACGATGGCCGCCCCGAGGTAGACCATCGCGTCTTGCATGAGGTCACCGCCGCCGGCGTGATCACCGCTCATGCCGCGGCGACCTTCACCGCAGAGGAGAGCTGCTCGAGGCGCGTGCGGTAAGATTGCGCGACGGCGTCGAGATCCTCGTCCGAGATGTCGTGCGCGTCGTGCACCACGATCGGCGGCTGCCAGCGCATGCCGCAGAAGCGCGCCGTCTCCTCGACGGGAGGAACGAACGCCGCGAACGAGTGATGATGCATCCCCGTCTCGCGGTAGTCGCTGAGCGCCGTCCCCGTCGTCGTGACCCACTGAAGCGGCTTGTTCGAGACCGCGTCGCCGCCTTTGCCATACGCAAACCCGTCGAGGAGCACCTTCTCGAACCAGTGCTTCATCAGCGAAGGGATGCCGTACCAGTAGATCGGCGTCTGCCAGACGATGATGTCGGCTTTGCGGAGGGAGGCTTGCTCGCGCGCGACGTCGATCGCGAAATCGGGATAGAGCGAGTAGAGCGAATGAAACGCGAGGCCAGGTAGATCGGCGACCTTGGTCAAGAGGGCGCGGCCCGCACGCGAACGTCGAGGGTAGGGGTGGGCGTAGATGACGAGGATGTTCGGTGTCATCGCGCCCGCCATCCTGTCATTGCTGCGCGCAATTCTCGAATCGAAACTGCGCGATCACCTTGCACGCGCTTTGATGGGCCGTGTCCTCGGCGCTTGGACACGTGACCTCGCCCCACACACGTCCTGCCGCGACGCCTTGCGAGATCGTCGTGTAGGAGACCGTGCACGCGGTCTGTTCGTACGAGCTGCCCGATGTCTTCGAGGCCGCGACGTGGATGTTCGCCTGATCGCCCTGCGCTGTCAGGTTGCCGTCGATCGTGAAGGTGCCTCCGAGCGCTCCCGCGGCCGTGACCGAGGCGTTGACCGCGAACGTGCCTGCGGCACCGGGCGTCACCGAACAGCGCACGGTGATCGCCCGGTCTGCGTCGCTTGCGCCGTCTTTGACGGGGCGAGCCGCGACGGGAGGATTGGCGGCGCCGCTCCCGAAGTCTCCGACCTTGAACAGGCTCCCGACCTCCTTGCACGTGGTCGTTCCGAGCGCGAGCTGTCCGTCGAGGATGACTTGCGGAGTCGCCTTCGTGGGAGCCGCGTCACCCGACGACGAACCCGAAGACGAAGACGACGAAGCTCCCGACGAGGACGCGCCGCTGTCCGGACCTTCGACGGCGTCGGTCGATCCACCTCCGCCCGTGCAGGCGAGCCACGTCGCAGCCAGCGCGAAGTTCAGGACGAAGTGGTGACTCGAGCGGAGAGGCGACATGGACGGCATCCTAACCGTCTCGTGCTCGAAAAAGAGAGAAGCGCCTCGGCCCGAATGTGGAATTCTTCGAGGCCATGACGACGCCGACCTTCCTCGCGTGGACCGACGGAGCGTCGCTCGACAACCCCGGCGAGGCTGGCCTTGGCTTCGTCCTCCTCTCTCCCGACGGCGTCCGTCGTGAGGGCTACCAAGGGCTCGGCAAAGCCACGAACAACGTCGCCGAGCTGACCGCGATCCTGCGCGTCGCCGAGATCACGCCCGAAGGCGCGCGGCTCGAGGTTCACACCGACAGCAAGTATGCGATCGGCGTCGTTCAAGATGGGTGGAAGGCGACGAAGAACGTCGAGCTCATCGCAAGCGTACGCGCGGCGCTCGCGCGGCTCGATGCGTGGACGCTCAGGTGGGTGAAGGCGCATGCGGCGGAGATCGAGAACATCGTCGCTGACAAGCTCTCCGTCCTCGCGGCGCGAGCGGGCGCGATGAGCGCGCCCTCGATCGCGATCGTGGACGCCGCGACGAGCACGCTGCGGCAGGAGGCGGTTGTCGAGGCTGCGGCCGCGGCCGCGGCTTCGATGGCGGAGGACAAAGAAGGGCAGCTCGTCCTCGTCCTCGGCGACGAAAAGCCGCGCGAGACCAAGTGACCCGCGCTTCATGAAGCGCAAGGGATGCACGCCCGATGCGCAAGAGCGCGCGCAAGGCGATGCGTAACGCGACGTGAGAGTCTTCCTCTTCTTGCCCTTCTCTGGCGCGTCCGGCGAAGATCGGGGCTCTGGAGGATTACATACGCATGGCCTTGTTCTCATACCTCGGCCGCGGCTCGCTGCCGCTCCCCGCCGCGGCCTCGAATCGATTTGCAGCAGTCGCGACGTGCTCACTCTTGGCGCTCTTGCTCGCCGCGTGTCCGAAGAAGGACGGCGGGGCTGACGCAGCCGCCGACGCCGCGACGG
>JBGAFW010000105.1:0-32323 GCA_044227045.1 Labilithrix sp. | reverse complement strand
GTGCATGTCTTCGCGGCGCCGCCCGTGTTGCCTGTCGCGCTGATGCCGTTGAGATCCCCCTGCGTCGGTGTCCCCGTGGTGCCCTGGTCGCCGTCGTCGCCGTTGAAGCCGGTGTTGGCTTTGAGGTCGCAGCGCTTGAAGCTGACGGCGGGCGATGAGGAGACGAAGACGGCGATGCTCGATTTGTCGGCTTTGGTGCCTGCGAGGGCTTCGAAGGAGATGTCTTCGAAGCGGAGGGGTCCGTTTACGGCGCTAACACGCAATGCATAACCGGCAGTCTTCGGGGCGATCTTGGGCTTTGCCGCGGCGTCCGGGAGCCATGTCTTGCAGGCAAAGCCGCCGAAGAGATGGGCATAGGCCGACGACTTCTCTTCGACATGCTCGTCGAAGGTGGTCGAGCCGCACACGTAGATGCGTCGGCGTCCGTTGAGAGAGGCGAGCGCCTTTCCAATCGACTTGAACGGTTTGTCACGTGAGCCGTCGTTGGACTCGAGGCCGTCCGTGCCGTCGACGAAGAGCGCGTAGGTGTTGACGGCGCAGTCGAGTGAGTCCTTCGCGTCGGCCTCTTCGACGCAGGTCGGAGGCGTCGGGGCGTCCGGGACGTCGGCGTCGCCGGCCTCTCCGTTGGTCGTGCCGTCTTGACCAATGGCGCGGGTGCAGGCGCCGTCGGCGCAGCGGTCGTCCAGGCTGGCGGGGCATGCGAGTAGGGCGGCTGACGCGATCGACGCCAGAACCACTCCTGCGAATCTCACTTGCCTGCTCGTCATTCGAAGACCAACCCCTCGTACATTGTTGATTAGAAGGTGACGTCGAGGCGCGCGCCGCCGCCTTGGGCGCCCAATTGAGGCGTAAGCTTCATTCCGCGCGCTGGGCTGCTTGCCTTCGACTTGGGCCAAAACAAGAAGGTCGCGGCGGAGGCGACGAGGAAGACGCCGCCCGTGGCGTAGCCGACCCACGCGAGCGTGGCCTTCGACTCTGCGTCGTCGCGTTTGGAGTCGTAGTCGCCGCACGCGGCGGAGGGTGGGTCCGCGCAGAGGCCCGGCGTGCCGCGGCGAATGCTCTCGGCGTCGTCTTTTGCGCTTTGGCTCGACGAGGCGAACACGCCGCCCATCACGAGGCCGCCGATGCCGACGACGCCAAGCGCGATCGGGACGACGTAGCCCATCGTGCTTCGCTCCTCCTCCATCTCCGGTGGGTTGCCGCCGGGATCGTGGCCGCTCGAGCCGCTCGACGAGCCCGCGTTCGGATCGCCGAGCTTGGCTTTGGCGATTGTCCCTGCGGCGCAGTCGACGGAGACGCTCTTCGGCTTGCCGTCGATCGTGGCTTCGACGATGTGCTTGCCCGGTTGAACGGGGATGGGGTCGGCGATGTTGTCGACGGGATGGCCGTCGATCGTGACGCGCGTGTTCGCGGGAGCTTCGATGTCGATCTGGCCGACCTTCTTCGAGAGCTCTGTCACGTTCTCGCTCGCTTTTTGTCGCTGCGCGTCCGTGATCTTCGGGTCTGCGGAGAGGCGCGCGAATTGGCGGTAGTGGTCGAGCGCCTCGAGCGTGTGGCCCGAGAGCTGCTCGGCACGCGCGAGGTTGAAGAGGACCGCAGGGCTCTTGAAGAGGACCCACGCTTGGCTGAATTTCAGGCGCGCGTTCTCGTTGTCACCGGCGTCTGCGAACTTGAGACCTTCTTCGAAGCGCGCCTTCGCTTCGTTCAGCGCCGTGTCGTTCGACGAGGATGCGGGCGCGGGCGCGGGAGCGGGTGCGGGCGCGGGTGCAGGAGCCGGCTTCGGAGGCTGCGCGGACGCGGGTGAGCTCGCGAACGCGCCGGCGGCCATGACCGCTGCCGCGGCGACGAAGAGCGGGGAAGAGAAGCGGGGGTGGTTCGGTCGCATGTCAGCAGGGAAGGGGAAGCAAGGCGAGAATCGGGTCGGGCCGGGTCGACGCGGACGATTTCTCTCACAAGTTGCGGATGAAGTCGACGCGCGGGTCGTTGCTGCCGGAGGGGCTTGGCGAAGTCTTGGCGGACGTCGACGCCGGAGGTGTGGACGGCGCGTTCGGCGGAGGCGATGGAGGGGAGACGGGCGCGTTGGCCGTGACCGATGGGTCGGGCTGCGGAGGCGGGGCGGCGTGAAGGTCCGCGGCCATGTCGCTCGCGGGCGGCGTCGCGGTCGGCAAAGGAATGTCGCGCTCGGCGCCGGTCGCGGGGGCGCTCGCGGCGGAGATCGTCGTGGCGGCGCTCGGGAGCGGTGAGCTCGCGACCGAATGCTTCGAAGGGTCTTCACCCGTGAGCGTGCAGTAGGCGACGAGGCTGCCTGCGACGGGCATCGCGAGGAGAAGCGCGGCCCACGGGAGCCACTTCGGAAGTGTCATCTTGCGCGTGATGACGAACGTCGGATCGGCGCGTTTCAGATCGGCGAAGGGCGACGCGTTCGGCGATGCTGCCCCTGGCGTGCCGGCGCCGGCAGGGGATGCGCGTCCCGAACCGCTCGCGCGTGCGTTCGGATCCGATCGATCCTTCTTCAGGTGAAAGTCGACGAAGTCACGCACGGGAGGCGTGCGCGGCGTTCGGCCCGGACGGTCGAAGCCGGCGAGGAGATCTTCGGTCTCTTTGAGCTCGGCGGCCGCTCGCGCGGCGTGGGCTCGGTGCTTCTCGTCGTCGTCGTTCGGCATGGCGGTGAGCACGCTCGAAGAGCTTCTCCTTAATGAAGTGTCCGTCTCGAGCCCTGAAGGTTAGCGCAGCGAGGCCAGCGGGGCAGCTTTCTGGCCTGATCTTGCAGGCTCCCGACCTCACTCTCACCTCGCGTCACAGTCCCGCGAAACCGCAGCAAGCTCGCGGAAATTGCGCAAATCGTTGAAACGGTGCGCTTAGGGCGTCATTCCGCGGATGAAATCGGGGCGCTCGGACGATGAGGCCGGCTGCGCTTTCGGCGTCGGCGCCGGAGGTGTCGTCGTCGTACTGCTGGCGCTGTTGTTCTTCGTCGCCGCAGCGGTCGTGGGTGGGCGCGTGCTTGGATGCGGCGCCTTCACCGAGGACGGTGTCGGCACCGGCGCCGGCTCGGCCACGATCGCGGAGGTGGTCGTGGTCGTGGTCGTGGTCGCGGTCGTGGTCGCGGTCGTGGTCGTCATGGTCGCGATCGCGGTGACGACGCTCGACGGTGGGGCCGACGACGTCGCGTTCGACACGTGCGTCGATCGGCCACGCACGACGACGATCGTGGCGATGGTGAGACCGCTCAAGAGAAGCGCGGCGGCGATCAAGACGAGCGGCAGCTTCGAGCGAACGGGCGTGCCGCGTGGATCGGACTGTTGCGAAGAGAACGTGTCGCGGTGGTTCGGCTGTTGCTGCGCGGCCGCGTTTGCGGGAAGAGACGAGCCGCGATCCTCTTCGTGCGTGACGATGCCGGAGAGCGCGTTGACCCCTCGGCCCGCGCCGTAGGCGGGAGGCGCGGCCTGCGCGGCACGCGGCGTCGTCGGGCTCTGGCCTTCGTGAGGCTCGCTCGGGTGACGGCCTGCACGAATGACGACCTGACCTGCACGCGGTGAGACGTCGGGATCGGACTCGCGCTCGCGCTTCGACGGCGGCTTGCGTGGCTCGGCGCCGAGGCCTGCGAGGAGCGCGTTGGCGTCGGGGGACGTTGGCTCGTGACGGGGCACCGGTCGGTTGTTCGTCTGCTCGCCGACGCCCTTCCACGTTGGACCCGAGCGAACGGACTCGGGCGGCACACCGATGAGCGGGACATCGCCGAGTCGATCGGCGGCAGGGCTCGCCGCCGCGAGGTTCTTGCTCGAAAGATCGCCGCGCTCTTGCGTCGTGACCGTGCTGAGGACGCGCGAGAGTGGGCCTTTGCCGCCGAGCTCGATCGGCGGTGTGTCCGGACGTGCGCGCCTCGGCGTGAAGGCTCGCCCCGCGGCAGGGCGCGGCCCTTCGACGTTCGGAGGTGCGCTCGCGCCAGGGATCGGCGCGGAGGGTCCTTCGACCGTCAGATCGTGCGGATCCTTTCCGTCGCTCGCCCACTCGAGCTCGAAGAGACGTTCGGCGAAGGCGTAGGCGTCGCGCGGCCGCTGGCGGGGATCTTTCGCGAGCGCCGACGAGATCAGCGCGACGATCGACGCGGGCACCCACGGCGCGAACGTCGAGACGGGC
Organism: Labilithrix sp.; assembly: GCA_044227045.1. GTDB lineage: Bacteria > Myxococcota_A > Polyangia > Polyangiales > Polyangiaceae > Labilithrix. The sequence continues at coordinate 28,186 of JBGAFW010000105.1, read as the reverse complement.
GCCGGGATCTCTTTGATCTGCGCCTCGGAGATCTTCGTCCAGTCGTCGTGATGATCGAACGGTCCGCGTCCGGCGAGCATCTCGTAGAGGACGAGGCCGGCGGCGTAGAGGTCGGTCGCTGCGGTCGGCTTCTCGCCGCGGATCTGCTCGGGCGCCGCGTAGCTCCACGTCCCGACGAACGAGCCGTCGTGCTTTCGATCGGCCACCGAGCTGACGCCAAAGTCGATCAGCTTCACCACCGGCTCGCCGTGCCGCGGAGCGTGGAGGAAGATGTTCTCGGGCTTGATGTCGCGATGGATCACCGGCACGTCGTGCGTGTGCGCGCACTGGAGCGCCTCGAGGAGCTGCCGGGTCACCTCGTAGGCCACGCGCGGAGGGACTCGCCCCATCGTGGCGATCACGTCGCGCACAGTGCGTCCGTTCAGCAGCTCCATGACGTAGAAGGGCGTGCCGTCGGGGAGCGCGTCGTAGTCGAACACGCGGACGATGTTGGGGTGCTCGAGCTGCGCCAAGATGCGCACTTCGTCGAAGAAGCGCATGCGGTGCTCTTGGTGCGCGGTGAGCTCGGTGCTCATCAGCTTGAGGACGCCGCCGATGTTCGGTGGCTTGACCACCTGATAGACGATGCCCATTCCACCGGCGCCAAGCGACTTCACCACCTGGTACTTCGTGCCGGGGACGAGCTCGCCCGGATTGATCTGCGGACCGGTGGCCGACATCAGTAGTAACCCTGCATGCGCTCCCACAGCCGGCTGGCCGCAGGGCGCGCGCGTGCGATGAGGGCGCGCTCGTCGATGTTGGTGAGCTTGTGGTCTCGCACGATGAAGTTGCCGGCGGCGATCGTATGCCGAACGTGCGCTTGAGACCAACCTCGTGCGACGTGCTCGATGACATTCGACGGGGTGAGTGGGGTTACCGAGTCGTAATCGAGGACCGCAAGGTCTGCGCGCGCGCCGGCGACGATGCGCGGGGCCGCCGAATCCTGAAAAAGTCGATTCGAGAGCACTTGCCCAGCGTAGAGGCGGGCGCCGACCTCGCGGGCGAGCCCGTCGCGTGCCTCTTCGTGCCGGAGGGCATACGCGCGTGCCTCGGCGAGGATGTCACCGTCGAAGCCATCGGTGCCGAGGCAAACGTTCTCGCCGCTGCCCGAGAACAAGGCGACGCCATGGTGCTGGTTCGATCGCGGATTGGTCGCGATGAACGCGCCGGCCGACAGGAGCGCGGCGACGTCCTCGTGGGAGAGCTCGTTGGCTTGCGCGATGACGGAGCTCGGGCGGGCGACGCCAAGGCGCTCGAGGCGCTGCATCAGGCGCGCCTTCTTGTTTCGCTCGGCGTCGAGGGCGTCGGTGGCGTCTTCGGCGACGTGGAGATGCATGCCGACGCCGTGCTCGTCGGCGAGCTCTCGAAGCGCGTCGAGCGTGTCGTCGTTCAGCGAGAGCATCGCGTGGGCGCCGACGAGCGCGCGATGCTTCGTCTCGCCAGCGCGGATCTTCTTCAAGAAGCGCCGGTTCTCCTTCAGCGCAGCGTCACGGCGAGCACGCCCTTCGCGGTCGCTCGTCTCGTAGCCAAGCACGCCGCGTAGGCCGACCTCATCGAGCGCCGCTTCGATCCGGTCGAGCGAGCCGTCGATCGCGCGCGGCGACGAGTGAAGATCGACGATGCACGTCACGCCTGCCTTCGCGGCCATCGCGCAGCCGACGAGCGCGGACGTGTGGACGAGGTCGTCGTCGAGCGCCTTGTCGAGCGGCCACCAGATCCATTGAAGATGATCGATGAGCGTCTTCGGCGGCGCCGACGGCGGCGGCATCCCGCAGGTGAGCGCCATGTACAGATGCGTGTGCGCGATCGTGAAGGACGGCGTGATGAGGCAACCGCTCACATCGAGCCGCGGGAGGTTGTCCGGGATCTGCCCGCCCACCTGCGCGATCGTCGAGCCGCGCAGCACGATGTCGGCCTGTCCCATCCGCGGCGGGTGAAGCTCGACGAGCGTTCCTCCGCCGAGCACCATCGCTTGCTCGGTGATGCGCGCGATCTCATCCGGACCGACGCTGGGCGCGGCCGACTTGAGCGTGCTCTCGGAGTGGAGCGCGAAGGTCGACTTCATACGAGCTCCAAGGATTATAGAGGGCCGCTTTCCCGAGGCCTCGTGAATTATTGCGGGTAATCTTCTCGCTGGAACGGCGACCCTCGAGCCCGACCACGCACCCATGACAGCGACCGCACCTCCGTCTTCTTCGTTGCTCGTTATCTCTGGCGAGCGAGTCTTCACCCCGGTTGGTGAAAGACCTGCGGTGATTCACGTAGATCGCGACCGCGGCACGATCATCGCAGTGCTGGACCCGAGCGACCCAGCCTCCATCCCCCCGAGCGGGGTCGAGGTGATTCGTGCCGGCAGGATGTGTCTCATGCCTGGGCTTGTAGACACGCATGTTCACATCAACGATCCAGGTCGCGCCGACTGGGAGGGATTCGAGACGGCGACCCGCGCCGCGGCGGCGGGCGGCGTGACGACGCTAGTCGACATGCCGCTGAACAGCATCCCGCCCACGACGACGCTCGACGGGCTTCGCGCGAAGGTGCGCGCGCTCGAGGAGAAGGCGAGCGTGGACGTCGCGCTCTGCGGTGGCCTCGTCCCGTCGAACCCGAAGGGCCTCGCGGAGCTCTTTCGCGAAGGCGTCGTGGCGTTCAAGTGCTTCTTGGCCGAGAGCGGCGTGAACGAGTTCTCGCACGTGCACGAGCACGAGCTGCGCGAAGGCATGAAGGAGCTCGCCCGCATCGACGCGCCGCTCTTCGTCCACGCGGAGCTGCCCGAGCCCCTGTCCGAGGGCGAGAAGGCCGCGATGGGCCTCGACCCACGGCTCTACTCGACGTACCTCGCCTCGCGCCCTCGACGCGCGGAGGACGCCGCGATCGATCTCGTGCTGCGCATGGCGCGAGAGACCGCTGCGCGCGCGCACATCGTCCATCTCTCGTCGTCCGACGCGCTCTCGATCTTTCGCGCGGCGCGCGAGGAGAGGATCGGGCTGACGGTCGAGACGTGTCCGCACTACCTGACGTTTGCATCCGAAGAGATCCCCGACGGCGCGACGGAGTACAAGTGCGCTCCGCCGATCCGAGAGCGCAACAACCGCGAGAAGCTCTGGGATGCGCTCCGCGAAGGGCTCGTCGATCAAGTCGTCACCGATCACTCGCCGTCGACCGCTGCGCTGAAGTGCTCTGGCTCGGGAGACTTCATGAAAGCATGGGGCGGTATTTCGTCCCTACAGCTCGGGCTCTCCGCCGTCTGGACCGAGGCGCGCGAGCGAGGTCGCACCGTGCGCGATCTCGTCGAGTGGATGTGCGCCGCGCCGGCGCGTCTGGCGGGGCTTCACGACCGCAAAGGCTCCATCGCCGTCGGGCACGACGCAGACTTCGTGATCTGGGATCCCGACGCGGACTTCACAGTCGACGCGGCCACGCTCCAGCACCGAAACAAGATAACGCCTTATCACGGCCGCACATTGAAGGGCTCCGTGGCTCGCACGATCTTGCGCGGCCAAACGATTTACGAACGCGGACGCCCAAATCCGTTTGGGGCGCGCCGCGGCCGCTGGCTCAGACGAACGTGACGCTCACTTACCGCGCTTGGCGAGGTAAACGTCATAGCCGCCAAAGCCGCCTGGGCGATTGCTCGTGAAATAGAGGACGCAATGGTCGCCCGACACGGAGCCCGGCAAGTCGTCGCTCGTGCCGTTGACGGTATTCGACAGTCGGACCGGCGCCCCAAACGAGCCTTGGTCGCCCGCGCGTGTCGATATCCAGATGTCGCGCGCTTGCTTCGTGGCTGGCTTTTTGTCGGAGGCAAAGAGAAGGATGAGGCCCTTCTCGTCGATGATGGGTTTGTAGGCGCCCGCGTCCGAGACGAGCGCTTCGGTTCGCGTGGACGCGGCCGTCTCGAAATCGCCGACGCCGCCATCGCCATAAATCGCCTTGGTGTCGTGGCCGTACTCATCGACTTGACTGGGCGCGTCGGGCGAGACCATCAGCATGGAGCGGCTGCTCGGGACGATGAATGGATCTTTCCCGTAGAACTCGTGACCGCGCGTCTGGGGTTGCTCGGGTGACCCGAACGGATCGGCGTTGGACTTACGCGAGAAGACGAGAAACTGCGGGCTCTGGCCGACGTGCTCGACGTAGATGGTGTTCAGATCGGCGGTGAGCGACGGCGATACCCAGTAGCTGCCGCCGTCGTTCACGAGATTGAGCTCCGGCGCTACTTGCGGCGCCGGGAAGTCCTCGTTGATCGAGTTGCGCACGCTCTTCTTGATCGTCGTGCCGGAGAAGAGCGGTCCGGACGCGACGTAGGCCGTCAGCTCGTTCGACGACACCCAGACGTGGAGATCGTCGCCCGGCGTGCTGAGGCCTTTGACGACGTCCGCTCCTTCGAAGGGCTTCGTGGGATCGCAGCGGGGCACCGCGCCGCTGTCGGACGTCGAGCCATCGCCGCCGCTCGATGACGAGGATGAGGACGATCCATCGGGCGATCCCGACGACGACCCACCATCGCCACCGCCAGAGGATGACGAGGAAGAGGACGACGACGCACCTGGATCATCACCCACGCACGCGTAGGTCGCGGCAGCGATGCTGAGGACGGTGGCGGCGACGTACGCGCATTTGAAGAAGGGGAGTTTGGCGGTGCGCATCCGACGGAATGAAATACCCGATTCTCGCCGGCGCCAGTCACCGAACGAGCGACAATGAAAGAGCCCCTGAGGTAACCTCGTAGGCTCCTTCTGAAAACCGCGATCCCATCACGGGGAGCATTCTGCTCGATCATGACCAACGAAGCTGATTTCACCGATCTCATCGACCTCGCTGCGGAGCGCCTCGGAGGTGCGGTCTTGTGGGCGACGGACGATTTCTTCGCGGAGAAAGAGAACCTCCTGAAGCCCGCCGAAGCGATCTTCATCGATGGCAAATACACCGATCGCGGAAAGTGGATGGATGGATGGGAGTCGCGGCGCAAGCGCATCTATGCGGAGTCCTCACGGGCCTACCCTGACTTCGATTCGTGCATCATTCGACTCGGCCTCTCGGGCGTCGTGCGCGGATTCGTCGTCGACACGGCGCACTTCAAAGGCAACTACCCGAAGGCGTGCGCGATCGAAGGCGCCAGCATCGAAGGTCATCCCGACGTCACGCAGCTGCTCTCGAGCGAGGTGAAGTGGACGGAGATCCTCCCGCGCACGGACCTCAAGGGAGACTCGAAGAACAAATTCGCCGTGAACGTCCCGCAGCGGTTCACGCATCTTCGCTTTCACATCTACCCGGACGGCGGCGTTGCGCGCTTGCGTGTGCACGGCGACGTCATGCCAGGCGCGAAGTGGATGGGAAAGCGCGAGAGGCCTCAGCTCGTCGATCTCGCCGCGGCCGAGCACGGCGGGCTCGTTGTCTCGTGCAACGACATGTTCTTCGGGTCACGCCACAACCTGATCATGCCGGGGCGTGGCGTGAACATGGGCGATGGTTGGGAGACGAAGCGCTCGCGGCGGCCGGGTCCTGACTGGGTCGTCGTTCGACTCGCGACCGAAGGGACGATCGAGTCGATCCTCGTCGATACGCTTCATTTCAAGGGCAATGCGCCCGACGCGTGCGCGATTGACGTGACGACCTTGGAGAGCGACCCCGACGGATCGAAGGACGACGGCTGGCGACCCCTCCTGGCGAAGACGACTCTCCAGCCGCATACAGCGCATTCGTTTGCCGACGGGCAGGTCGCTGCGGCAGGTCCGGCGACGCATGCACGCCTGCGGATTTGGCCCGACGGAGGGATCAGCCGGCTTCGGCTGCTCGGGATCGCGAGCGACCGAGGACGCGAGCGTGCAGGGATGCGTTACCTGAACGCGATGCCTCATCCGGAGCTCGAGAGCGCGCTGCGGGCGTGCTGCGGATCGAATGCGTGGGTCCGCGCGATGCTCGACAAGCGCGCGCACTTCGCGGAGCTCGACGCGGTGAAGAAGCTCGCTGCCGAAGCGTGGAGCGCTCTAACCGCGAAAGACTGGGACGAGGCGTTCAAGGCGCATCCTCGCATTGGTGAGAAGAAGGCCGACGGGCCGCAGAGCGCGGTAGCGCAGAGCTGGTCGGGCTCCGAGCAATCCAAGGTCACGCAGGCACCCGCCCGTGTCCTCGAGGAGCTCAAGGCGACGAACAAGGCCTACGAAGACAAATTCGGGCGGATCTACATCGTGTGCGCGACGGGAAAGAGCGCCGAGGAGATGCTCGCGATCGCCAAAGAGCGAATGCAGAGCGATCCGGACGCCGAGCTACGGCGCGCCGCCGACGAGCAGCAAAAGATCACGGAGCTTCGTTTGGAGAAGCTGGTGATCGGCGGCAAATGAGTGATTTTACGTGATTCAACGTGATTCCATGCAACGGAGCAGAGCCCAATGAAATCGATCTCGACCCACGTCCTCGACATCTCGATTGGTCGCCCTGCGCAGGGCGTCCCGGTCACGCTCGATCGCGTGCAAGGTCCCTCCGAGGTGGCGCGACTCAAGTCGGCGCAGACGGACGCCGACGGGCGCGTTAAAGAGCTCGTGCCCGAAGGCCAGCTGACCCCGGGCACGTACCGCATCACGTTCGACACGAATGTGTATTTCTCAGCGCGTGGAATTGAGGGCTTTTATCCCGAAGCCGTCATCTCGTTCGTGATTCGTGACGCCGAAGCGCACTACCACGTCCCGCTGCTTCTCAGCCCGTTTGGATACTCCACGTACCGCGGAAGCTGAGTCGCTCGTCACGCGCTCGCGTGATCACATCTCGACGGTGTGGCAGCCGCCGCAACCGAAGCCCTGCTTCGTCGCGGGATCGTAGGGCTTCTCGCCGAGCGCCTCGGCCATGAGCGGGACGACCTTCTCGCCCATGAACTTCATCATCGCGGGCTTCGACTTCTGGAGCTTCTCGAAGCCGCCGTCCTTGAAGACGAGCTTCGGGAGGACCTTCTTCGGGTCGTCCTTCGTCTTCGTCTTCGCGTCGCCGTGACACGTCTTGCAGCCGAACTTGTCGAACTTCTTCGCGTCGTGCTCCTTGAAGGCTTTGCCGACCTTCGGGACGACCTGCGTCATCATCACTTCCGTCTTCTTGTCCATCGAGAGGCTGTCGAAGCCTGCCGGCGCCGGCGGGGTCGCGCCGCTCGAAGCGGCCGCGGTGCCCGAGCCCGCATCTGCCGTGCTCGTCGCGCCACCGGAGGACGAGGCTGCGCCGCCCGAAGACGAGCTGCCGGCGTCCGCGTCAGCGGTGGGAGGGGTGTCGTTCGTCGGCGGCTTCGGCGGCGGAGCGGAGTCGCCGCAGGCGGCGATGACGACAGCGGTGGATACGGCGAGGAGAGCTAGGATGGTGGATCGCACGGCGGCGCTTCTAGTTCATTCGCGGCCAACCTGACAAGCATCCTGTGCGGCACGACTGTGCGCCCTACGCAAACGCTGCGTTCCTTGAATTGAACAATTCTCGACGTTAATGGCATGCCAGTGTCATAGTCGTCCGGTTCTCCATGAGCCCCGCCTTCGTCACCGAGTGGCTGAATCTTGCCGTGCGATGGATCCACGTGATCGCAGCGATCATGTGGATTGGAAGCTCCCTCTTCTTCAATTGGCTCGATCCGCGCATCGAGGTCAACGAGCGGACGAAGGAGAAGGGGATCGAGGGCGAGCTTTGGATGGTGCACTCCGGCGGCTTCTACGACGTCGAGAAGACGCTCATCGCGCCGAAGGTGATGCCGAAGAAGCTTCACTGGTTCAAGTGGGAGGCTGGTTTCACCATGCTCTCCGGATGGCTGCTGCTCGACATCGTCTTCTTCCAAGGCGGCGGCGCGACGCTCGTTGATCCGAACGTCTCGAGCCTCAGCCCCAACGCGGCGACGGCGTTGTCGATCGGCGTGCTCATCGGATCGTGGTTCATCTACGACCTTCTCTGGCGCTCGCCGCTCACGAAGAACATCTACGTCGGCGCCGCCATCACGTACGCGATCATCGTCTGCGTCCTCTACTTCCTCGCTCACAGGGTCAGCGGTCGCGCCGCGTTCCTGCTGACGGGCGGCATGATGGGCACGTGGATGGCGACCAACGTTTGGGTCCACATCATCCCAGCCCAACAAGGTCTCGTAAAAGCCGTTACGACGGGGACGAAGCCAAGCGAGCACCTCGCCAAACACGCCAAGACGCGATCACGTCATAACAATTACATGACGTATCCGGTGATTCTCATCATGTTGAGCAATCACTTCCCCGGTGTGTATGGCTACACGGTTGATGGCAAATCGTACAATTGGGTCATCCTTGCCGGGCTTATCGTCGTAGGCGCGTCGATACGCCATTTGCAGAACGTCAAAAAAGAACTCTCTCCCGGCATCCTGATCGCCGTTCTCGTCGTGCTCCTGACGATCGTGCACTCCTCGCTCACGACGTCGCAGCCTTCGCCTGGCGCAGACAGCAACGCGCCGCTGACGCCCACCGAGCCGTCCGACAAGGGCGGGCCCGACAAGGTGGCGAACGAGTCCGTGGTCGGCACGGTAAAAGCGTCGATCCTCCTTCAGGGCACGCCGCCGCCCAACAAGCCGATCAACGTCGGCACGTGCATGAGCGACGCGAAGGGGCCGGTCATGTCGGACGCGGCCCTCGTGAAGGACGGCAAGGTGCAGAACGCGTTCGTGTGGATCAAGAGCGGGCTCGACTCGTACAAAGGGCCGCCTGGGCCCACCGAGCCCGTCGTGATGGATCAGAAGGGCTGCGTGTACCATCCGCACGTCATCGGCGCGCGCGTGGGCCAGAAGGTGGTCTTCCTCAACAGCGACCCCGTCCTTCACAACGTTCGATCGGTGGGTGAGGCGAACCCGACGTTCAACGACATGATGCCGACGAAGGACATGCGGATCGAGAAGACGTTCGACAAACCCGAGGTCCCGGTGCGGGCGAAGTGTGACGTCCACCCGTGGATGGCAGCGTTCATCGGGGTCGTGCCCCATCCGTTCTTCGCCGTGAGCGGGCCCTCTGGGGACATCACGCTCGCGAACGTGCCGGAGGGTGAGTACGAGGTGGAGGCCTGGCACGAAGTCTTTGGTCGCCAGACGGCGAAGGTGAAGGTCAAGCCGCGCGAGACGGCGCAAGTGACACTGACGTTTCGGTCCGAGTGAGTGATACGATTGCACGTCCCATGCGAGCGCTGCGCTCAGCGATGGCGCTCCTCGGCGCGCTCGCCTTGCTCTCGGCGTGCTCACTCATCTACGCGTCTGATCTGAATGGCGCACGCGATGTGGACGTGGCCGACGCGACGCCCTCCGCGGGTGACGGCGGCGTGGTGGCGGACGCGAGCGATGGTGGAGGTGACGCTTCCAACGACGCACAAACGAAGCGCGGTGGCTGCTCGTCCTACCAACCCACGCCAAAATTCTGCAACGACTTCGACCTCGATCCGTCGCCGAGCACCGGTTGGGACTTGGTCTCGACCGAGTCTGGGAAGGTCTCGCTCGATTCGACGCTCGCGTGGTCTTCTCCACGCTCGGCTCTCATCACGCAGGTCGGGCCGCGTGGATGCAAGTACACGCGCTTCGAGAAGCAGCTCGTGGGCGTGGGCTCGAAGCGCGCGACCGTTGCGTTTCGGTTTCGGCCGTCATCGCCATGGAAGGGCAACTACACCGTCTTGGCGCTGAGCTTCGAGCAACCGTCGCAATATTGCTCGCCGCTCCTCTACCTGAACGCGAACACGGATCAGACGGCGATCGGCGAGACCCTCGTCAACGTTCAATTCAACAAGCCACAGCAAGATGACGTTCGATCGTTCAAGGGTGCGCCGAAGGTCGATCAGTGGAACGAGATCACGCTGACGATGACCGCTGGCATGAACGGCGCAGGTGCGGATCTGACGGTGCGTATTGCTCCCGAAGATGGCACGGCGCCGGTCGAGAGCACGGAGACGTTCGCCCAGTGTGCCGTCGGTGGTGAGCTCGGCTTGTACGTCGGCTTTCACTGCAGCGGTGGGCCCGCGGAGATCCGCTTCGACGACGTCCGTGTCGACTGGGAATAGCGCGAGCGCGATATCGAACGCAGCGCGCGAAGAAATAGAGAGCGCGTAATGATACGGTGGCTCGATGGTGCGAATCCTGTCCTCGAGTCGAAGCGCGCTTGCGCTTCCAGCGGCGATCACGCTCGCCTCGGGTGGCGTTGTAGCTTGCTCGCTCGTCTACTCGTCCGACCTGAACGACGCGCGCGACGGCGTGATCACGCTGGGCTCATCGAGCGGCTCGGAGGCTGGAGTCGGCGAGGCCGGCAGCAGCGATGGAAGCAGTGGGAGTGGAGAGGCTGGCGCCGACGCGAGCAGCTCGGGGCAACCTCGTGGATGCGGCGCTTACAAACCCACGCCCAAGTTTTGCAAAGACTTCGACACGGACACGATGGTCGGGGCGGACTGGGACACTGTGGCGACCGAAGGGGGGGAGGTCTCGCTCGCTCGGACCTTCTGGTGGTCGCAGCCCGTCGCCGCCCACGTCGTCCAGAAGACGGTTGGGGATTGCAAGTACACACGCTTCGAAAAAGCGTTCACCAACGTTGGCAAGAAGCGGATCTCGGCGTCGCTTCGCCTTCGTCCGATCGGGCCGTGGCAATCCGAAGGGAATACCCCTTTTCTCCTCGCGCTCAATCAACCAACTTCCTACTGCGCTGCGCTGCTCTATGTGAATGGCAATCCGGACAACAAGACAATCTCCACGACGAACGTCAACGTGCAATCCGGGAACCCGCAGAAGAACGATATTCGTGACTTGGCTGGAGCACCGCGCCTCGATGAGTGGACCGACATCACGATCTCGGCGGTGCCCGCGACAAACGGAACGGGCGCGGATCTGACCTTTCGCTTCGACTACGAGAACGGCGGAAACGACGAGACCACGTTGACGTTTCCCCAGTGTGTCGTTGGTGGAAAGCTAGAGATCTTCCCTGGCTTCCATTGCGGCACAGGCAATGGTGAAGTGTATTACGATGACATTCGTGTCGATTGGGAGTGAGGCCAAATAGCAAAAGCCCGCATCTCGAATCGAGACGCGGGCTCTTGTCCGTTAGCGATTGGGCGATTGGCGATTCGCGATTAGCCTTTGGCCGGCGCCGACATCAGCTTCCCGCTCGTCGTCGTCGCGGTCGCGCATTGATCGAGCTCGCTCCGGTAGCGTGCGCGCATCGCTTCCATCTCGACGCCACGCGCGGTGCCACCGTTGCGCTCCGTGCGCGGACCGACCTCGGTCGCGTTGTCTCCACCGAGCTTGTCGGAGAGGAGGAGCGCGAGGAGCGTCTCCGCGACGCTGCCCGTGCCGCCCGCGCCCATGCCGTTCGCGCCGCCGCCGATGACGACGCGCGGGACGACGTCCACCTTCGCTTCACCGATGGCGTCGGCGAAGCGATTCATGACCTGCTGGGTCACCTGGAACTTCGGTCCACCATAGGCGCGGACCTGCTCTTCGATCGCGACAGCCTCCGCGATACCGACGCGGGCGGCCTTGTCGGCTTCGGCCTCGCCGATCATGCGAATGCGCGCGGCTTCGGCCTCGGCGACCATGCGCATCTCTGCGGCCTGGGCGTCGGCCATCGTCTTCTTCTGCGCGGCCTGCTGCACGCTGCGCTCGTAGGCAGCCTTGCCTTGGTTCGACTCGATCGTGATGGCGAGCTCGCTCTCGGTGAGCGCCTTCTGGCTCGAGGCGCGGGCCATCGCCTCACGGAGCTCACGCTCCTTGGCGGCGGCCTTCTCCTGGCGAGCGTAGGTCTCGACTTGCTCTTCTGCGATCTGCCGCGAGCGAAGCTGCTCGAGGATGACCGTGATGTGCTTGTCGCCGTTGGCGGCCGTCGGGGTGCCGATCAGCACCTCTTCGAGCTCGAGGTTGTAGTGCGCGAAGCGAGCCTTCATCTCCTCGCTCGAGATCGCCTGGATCATCGAGCGCTCTTGAATGAGCTGGATGAGGGTGCGCGTCTGGCCGATGTTCTTGAAGTACGCTGCGACCATCGGATCGAGCGTCTGCTCGACGAGGCGCTTCACGTCTCCGAAGCGCTGCACGACGAGGGGAGCCTTGCGGTAGTCGATGTGAACGACGACCGAGAGGGGGAGGTTCGGCTCGAACGCGTCCTTCGTGATGAGGGAGACCTCGGAGAGGTTCTCATCGAACTTGTGCGATCCGGTTTCCGCCTTCGTCCACTTGAGGATGAAGTTCGTGGTCGGGACCATGATGACCTTGCCGGCGTACGTGTTGAACGCGTACTTGCCAGGAAGCAGCGGCTCGCTCCACACGCCGCGCTCACCGCGGCCGACGAGCTCACCGTGCTTGTACTCGACGCCCGAGATGTCCGCGCCGTGCGCGCCCGTGTACGAGACGACGACGCCGACGTGACCCACCTCGACGACGGTCTTGGCGATGAGCTCGATCGTCGCGAAGAGGCGGTTGATGTAATAGGTGCCTTCGACGAGCACTTGGAGCTGGCGACCACGCTGGCCGCCAGCGGCGAGGAAGGCCTCCGCGTCCTGGAAGTTGTTGTGGTACGTGCGGAGATCGTGCGGATCGTCACCCACGACGGGAGCGATGAGCTCGCCTTGCGGGAGCGACGGGCCGTCGTGCACCGTGACGACACCGATCGCGTCATCGGCGCCCTTGATCACGACGGGCATGAAGCCCGCGCGCTCGGCGACGGTGTGAGCCATTTGACGGAAGACGCCGTCGTCTTCGCGGCTCATACCGAGGTAGTAGAGCTTGCCTTCGGTGACGACGAGGAACTGCGCGAGGTTGATCGCGTACGTTCCTTCACGAAGGATCGTACGCTGAGGACCACGCTGTCCGCCCGACGCGAGGAAGGCGCGGACATCTTGAAACGAGCTCGTCGCCGCCGAGTTCGCGGCGAGCGTCTGCGTCGGTGAGAGCGCGCGGCCGTCACGAGCGAACACGTAGCCGATGCGGCCTTGCGGGATCGTGACGAGCTGCATCTTGTGAACGCGGTACTGGAGCGGCATCAAGTAGTGGATGCCACCGCGCAGCACCTCGGGCTGAAAGCCGGCTTCACCATTCAGCGCGATGAACCCACTCTTGACGGAGCCGCGCAGGCTCCAGCGCTTCTCGACCACTCCGATGCGATCGTTGGGGATGTAGCGGACTCCGGAGAGGATCACCCAGAGGAGCAAAAGCGCGCAGCCAATACCCACGAGTATCAATGGGCTCGACGCAAACATGAACGTGTCTCCTTTCATTTCGTACCTTGCGAACACACGACGGCCTCGACTTCGCACGCGATGCGCGTGAAGCAGCGAAGCAACCGACATGAAAAACACGGCGACCCCTTCTCAGCAGGCCCGTCGTGTTAAAGACGGACCGAGAGCTCGAGAGACGTGCCGTGCTGCGAGTGTGGTTTGGGGACCGAGACGTAACGAGCGAAGCGAGAGAACGTATCTGCGGACAGGCTCTTCGCGTTCGAGCGGTGGTTGCTTTCGCGGGTTATGCGTTCGGTTCAGTGCGTAACGTGGGTCGCAGTCGGATTTCCGACAAGTGGTTCGACGCCGAATCCGGTGCGGTTTTCCGGCACGAACGATGCTTCTTTGCCCGGCTTTTTGTGGGCTTACCGCTTGGCGAGCGGCAAAATCGAGCTCGAGGGAAGGAATCCCTCGGCGTTGTTGACGGCGATCCGGCTGAACCCGCCGCCTTCATCGAGCACGCGAACACGAACGCCTTCGGGCACAGCCGCCGCGCCGTCGACCGCCAGATGACGCGAATCGAGCAGGCGTCCATTCGGCGCGATGACGATCGCCTCTCTCAAATGAAGGCGTGCGTCGCGTGCAGCGAAGACGAGGATGGCCATGAGCACGAGGAGCGCTCCCGAGATCGCGCCTGCGGTCGTCGCCGCTACCTTCGCGCGCGGGAGCGTCACACGCCGCCGCACGAGGATCGCGATCGAGAGGGCGACCGCCATGAGCCCGGCGATGCCAGCCCACACGTTCTCGGGGAGCAGATCGACGATCGAACGTCCGAGCGAGAAGCCGTGAACGATCTCGACCGGGTCACCCGCACGCGAGCGCCGTCGCGCGATCTCGGAGCGAACGACCTCGAGCGCCGTCGTCGCATCTCGGCGGAGCGATGGATCGCGCGTGAGCTCGCGTGTCTCTTCGAAGCCGTGGGCAGCGCGACCGAGGTCGCCCGGTTGCTCGCCCCCGGCGCGAACACGCGCGGCGTACGCCAATCCGCGGTCGAAGCTGACGACCGGATCGACGACGCCGCGATCGGCGAGCGCCTCGAGCTTCGCGATCGCTTCGTTGGGTCGCTCGCCCGCCAACGCCTCGTGGGCTCCGCGAAAGAGCGCGACCGGGTCGGTCTCTTCTTCGTGCGCGGCGTTCGACTCTTCGGCCATCGCGCTCGCAGGTGCGGCGATGACGCTCGCGACGATCGCCACGATCACCGCGAGGAGCCGAGCCAGGGCAAACCCGCGCCCGATCATGACGCCTCATCGCCGGCCGAGGGCGGGAGCGACTGCGCGCGAGGGGTCACCGACTCGAGCGTCTCCTTCGCGCGCTTCCACAGATCGCGGGCCTGCTTCATCGGGATGTCGCTCGGCGAGAAGCGTGCGTCTTCGCACTGGGTCACCACCTCGAGGATCGCCTTCGCGGTCTCGGCGGACACACCTGCATCCTCCAGCTCGCGGACGGTTCCGCTGCCCGAGGTGCCGCGAATGTTGACGCCCGTTCGTGCGATCAGCTCTGCCTCGATCGCGCGAAGGACCGCCAATGCGGCCGCCTTTCCGTCCGCGCTCTTCATCGCGGCTTCGGCCTCGCGCGTGCGCTCGCGTGCGATCTTCTCGGGTGAGGGAGCCGCGTTCGCGCGCTTCTCTCGTGCACGGCGCACGGCGCCCGAGAAGGCGATCGCCGCGGCGCACGCGAGCGGCGATCCAAAAAGAGCGCCCCAATAGAGCGGTCGCTCCGCGATGTACGTGTCCTCGCGCGTACCCTCGAGCGCGGTGCGGACCTTCGGCAGACCAGGCAGCACCGGATCGGCGACCTCGGGACCCGCGTCGCGGCCCGCTGATTTCGTGACCTGCACGATCCCGAGCGACGCGCGCGCGACGGAGTAGGAGCGCGTCTGCGGATCGAAATACGGCAGGCGGATCTCGCCGAGATCGACGTTGCCGTCTTTGTGGATCCGAACGACGTACGAGAACGTTCGCGTTCCGCCGAAGCGCTCGGCGGAGACGGGCCCGAGGGCGTCGCGCGTCTGCGGCTCGAGCCACTCGACGCCCGCGATCTCCGGCGTGGGCAGCGAAGACGGCATGTTGCCCGATCCGCGAAGCTCCACCGTCACGCCGACGGCGCCGTGTTGCTCCACCGCATGGGGTGTCGTGCTGGCCGAGAGCGAGAAGTCACCGGTGTCGCCGATCTGGTATCCGGCCGGTCGGCCCGCCACCGGAGGCTCGCTGACGTCGACATAGAGCGTCTCGCTCTCGCGAAGACCGACGCGCGCTTGCGGAAGGGTGAGCGACATCGGCGCGATCGCGAGGCGGCCTGTCTTGATCGGAAAGAGCGCGTTCTTGCGGACCTGCTTCACGCTCCAGAGGCGCCCGCCGACGTTGGCGTTGCCGACGAAGACGGCGCGCGTCTCGTCTTGCAAGAGCGACCGTTTGACGAAGTCCGTGGCGGTCGCCTCGTGCACGTCGGAGGGACGACCTTGTCGCGCGTGGATGTCCTCGTAGAGGTAGACGTTCAGCGTGACCTGCTCACCGACGACGGCGCGCGTCTTGTCGATCGTGGCATGGAGGAACGCGACAGAGGCGCGCGGCTCCGGCATCGAGAGCTTCGGGTCGGAGCTGAGCGAGCCGATCGGGTCGGGCGCGCTGTCGTCGTCGAGGCCAGGGAACAGGCCCTTGAAGGGATCGACGCCGCTTCCGAAGGGATCGAACGGCCGCGGGCCGTTTTGACGTCGCGGGGGAGCCTTTGGCCTGCCTGTACCAGGCGCGACGACGGTGACACGCTGCGCGGGGGCGCTCTTCTTGATCGCGCCGAACGTGATCGTCGCCGGGCCGATCGTGAACGTGCCGAGGCGATCGGAGCGCAGCGTCCACGTGGCCGTCAGGCCGTGCTTCTCGCTGGCGCGGCCGTTGATGATCGACACCATGTGCGTCGGCGACGCGCTGCGGTCGACGACGGTGAAGCCTTGGGGCGTCGCGAGGATAGGGTTGCTCGGCGAATCACCCGTGCTCGTCGTCGCTTGCATCGAATAGACGATCGAGTCACCGAGCTCGACCTCGGTCGCGTCGACCTGGGCTGTGACGTCGATGCCCTGCGCGACCGCCGTGCGCGTCGTCGTGACGGCGGTGAAGAGCGTCGCGACGACGAGCACCGCGAGGGAGATGCGGGATCGGAGCGTCCTCATTTGTCCGCCATCCCACGCACCTTGCGTTGCTTTGCGTGCTTCTTCGCGGCCTCTTGCTGCACCGTTGGCGCGTTCTCGAGCTGGTCGAGGATGCGATCGTCCTGGCTTTGACGTGACGGTGGCGGCGGCTGCTGCGGACCAGCGTCGGGCTCCTTCGGCGGGTCGTTCTTCTTGTTCTGCGGATCGTCCGAGCCCGAGTCTTTGCCGGCGTCCTTCTTGTCGTCGTTGTTGTTCTTGTTGTCGCCGGCGTCCTTGTTCTTGTTGTCGTCCTTGCCGCCGTCCTTGTTCTTGTCGTCGCCGCCGTCCTTGTTCTGGTCGTTGTTGCCGCCGTCGCCACCGCCGTCGGGCGGCGCGGCGTCGTTGCCCGCGTCCTTCTTGTCTTCGATGCGACGGAGGGCGACCGCGCGATTCCACGCGGCGTCGCGACCGATCTCGTCGGGGTTGTACGTGACGTGGCCGCCGTCGAGGTTCACGCCGATCGGGCCTGCGTCCGTCATCGCGGGCACGAGCTCGAGCGCCTTCTCGTAGGCGGTGACCGCTTCCTTGTAGTTTGCAGTCAAGAAGAGGAGGTTGCCTTCGAGGTAGCGTGCACGCGCGCGAAGCGGGACGCGCTGCGTTGGGTCTTCGGCGATCGCTCGGACGACGCGCAGCGCGCACTCGGCGTTGCCCGCGCGCAGGCCTTTGAGGTTCGGATCGAGGAAGCCGGCATCGTTCTCCTCGTCACCGAAGCGATGCCCATATTGCTCGGCGATCTTGAACAGCGCGAGCCCGAGATCGAACGTGCCGTTCGGCTTCTCGCGTACGCGAAGCGGCGTCCCGATGTTGCCTTCGGAGCATCCGCCGGTCGCGAGGTAGTCCTGAAGGAGATCCGCCGCCGAGCCTGCGTCGCCGGCGTCGTATTGCTTGAGCGCTTCGTTCACCTGAGGCGCTTCGCGGTCGAAGGGATGGCTTGGATCCCAACCGCATGCCGCGACGAGGATCGCGCCGAGGCTGGCGATCACGAACGAGCGTCGAAACGACGCGGAGGACTTCTTCATCGCGGCCCTCGCTTCGATTTCGGACCGCTCGCGCTGCGTTCGCGGCCGAGCGCCGGCTTCTTTTTCTTCTTCCTCTTCGCGGGAGGATCGGCGGCGGGCTCGATGCGCATTCGTGAGGAGAGCGCGCCCGAGCTCAACGCAAGCCCGAGGCGCGGGAGGGGCGCTTCGGGGATGAGGCCTTCGAGCACCAGCAGCACGACCGCGAGGCCGAGCGGCCACATGTACTCTTCGTCGAACGCGATCTCGACGCGCTCGGCGAGCTCTTCGCGCATCATCTTCTTCAGCGCGCGCGCGACCTCGTCGATGCCGGTCTCACCCTTCTCGGCGCGGACGATCGCCCCGCCGGTCGCCTTCGCGATCTCACCAAGCTGCGCTTCGCCTTCGGCCGACAGCTCGGTCGTGAGCGTCTTGCCTTCGTCGTCTTTGCGGAAGCCGACGGACTTGCCGTTCTGATCGATCTCCGGGATCGGCTCGGGCGCGCGACCGCCGATCTGGACGACGTCGATCCGCGTCTTCTCTTCGGCCGCTTGTCGCGCGACGCCGACGGGATCACCTTCGAGATCCTCGCCGTCGGTCACGAGGACGATCACGCGCACGTGATCCCTCGACTTCGGATCGCGCGCGAGCACCTCACGCGCGCGCTCGAGCGCCTTGCCGATCGCGGTTCCACCGACGGGCATGTCGTTTGGCTCGAGCTGCCGGAAGAACTGCGCGATCGCGGCGGAGTCGCTCGTGAGCGGGAAGCTCATCGGCTCTCCTGCGAACGCCACCGCGCCGAAGCGCGCGCCGGGCAGCTCGCGAACGAGCTTCGAGATCTCGGCCTTCGCGCGCGCGATACGGCTCGGCGCGACGTCGCGCGCGTACATGCTCTTCGAGTAGTCGAGCACGATCACCACATCGAGGTTCGTGGCCGGGACGAGCTTCGTTCCACGACCCCACTGCGGCCGTCCGAGCGCGAGGAAGGCGGCCGTGACGGCGACGACGAGCAGGACGCCCTTGAGCGCACGGCGACCGGCCGCGTCGAACGTCTCGAGACGCATGACGAGCTTCGGATCGCCGAACACCTTCGTCGCACGGCCTCGCCGGATCGACGCGAGCACGAGCGACGTCGCGAAGAGCATGACGAGCAAGCCGCACCCGAGCGCGACGAGCAAGTAGGGGAGCGAGGTGAGATCGTAGGCGAGACGCATGGCTGCTTACGGAAACCTCCGTACGATGAGCAGGCGTACGAGCGCCTCGAGCGCGATGAGCGCGACGGCGGGGATGAGGAGGAAGCCAAAGAGGTCTTCCATCGTCGCGGCCTGCGCTTCGAAGCGCGTCTTCTCGAGCTTGTCGAGGATGGCGTGCATGCTCTGCTCGAGGCCCTTCTTGTCGGTCGCGACGAACGCATCGCCGCCCGTGGTGCTCGCCATGCGGCGAAGGAGCTCGGGGTTCACCGGGAAGTGCTCGCGCACGAACTTCGGCTGGCCGAAGAGGTCGACGCCGTCTTGCACGTCGACGTCGTCACCGTTGCCGATCTGTACGGTGAAGACCTTGACGCCCTGCGCCTGCGCGAGATGCGCGGCGTAGTCGGGGGCGATCGAGCCGGCGTTCGAGTCGCCGTCGGTGAGGAGGATGATCGCCTTCGAGCGCGCGGTGGAGCGACGGAGTCGCGCGACGGCGGTGCCCACCGCATCGCCGATCGCGGTGCCGTTGCCGTCGATGAGCCCGAGCTCCATCTTGCTCACGAGCGTCGACAACAGAGACTTGTCGAGCGTGGGCGGAGACAAGATGTAGGCGGTGCGTCCGAACACGACGACGCCGATGCGGTCGTTTCGCCGGCGCGAGACGAAGTCGAGGATGACCTCCTTCGCGGTCTCCAGGCGCGTGAGGCGTTGCGCCGGCGCGCGAGGTGCTCGCGTGTTCTCGGCGGTCTCGGCGTCCATGAGCGCGCGCATCGACCCCGAGAGATCGAGCACGACGACCATGTCGATGCCCTTCTCGTCGGCGTTCTCTCCGCGCAGCACGTTCTGCGGTCGTCCGAGCGCGAGGATCGCGAGCACGAGCGCAGCGCCTCGGAGCATGCCGGGCAAGTCACGGAGGCGTGTTCGAAAACCGCGCGGCCCCGTCAAGAGCGGCGCGATCGCGCCGATGCGCATACGTGGCGTGCGCGCGTCCGACGCGAGCGTCATGCGCCACACGACGCTCGCCGCGAGCACGACGGCGATCCCGGCGAGCGTGGGCATGCGCGCGCTCTGCGGAAGCCACGCGAGCACGGGCACCGTCCAGATCGCCGACACCCACGCGTCGCTACGCGCGGCGATCGGGTAGGCGAGCCCAGCGCCGATGAGGAGCAACGTGCCCAAGATCACCGCGAACGTGCGGCCGGCGCGGCTCATGACGGCTCACCTCCGCCCCGATCGGAGTATGGGCGTGAAGCCCCCATCGGATCGCGATCGGATCCATCCTCGGTCGGCGCGGGAGCGGCGTTTGCCGGTGCGTGATCCTCGGGGTCCGGTGGCTCGTAAGGCGAGCGCTCGCGCTTCGGCGCGCTTGGCGGCGCTGGCGCGATCGGCGCGCGCAGGCCAGCGTGTGCGACGGGGTCGGCGAGCGGAGCGGTGAGCCCATCGTCGCCGCGATCAGGACGTGCGCCGGGCGTCGACGTGGGCATCGTCCCGCGCACGATCGCTTCACCCGTCGTGATCGACGTCGCGCATTGCTCGGGCGTGGGCGTGAGGTTCGCGAACTTCACGAGGTCGCAGTCGCGGAGAAAGCGCGCGATGCGATCGAAGGAGACGCCAGGGGCGGGCGAGAGCGAGACCGGCCGCCCGTCGATGGTCGTCGCGGCCGCCGCGCGTGGATCGTCGAAGCGAACGAAGCCATCCGACCGTCGCTTGAGCGCGGCGAGGATCTCGTCGGTGGTCGACTCGAGCCCGTCGAAGCCGAAGCGCGCTCCGAGATAACGGCGGAGCGCGTCGCTCGTGCGATCGAAGTACTCGCCATAGCGATGCACCTCGAGCAGCCCCGCATGACGAACCTCGTCGAGCTCCTCGAGCGCCACTTCCCACGGCGGCCTCGGCGGCGGTGGTGGTGGGACGGGCTTCGGCTGATTCATCTTCCGCCACGCGAGGTACGCGAGGATCGCGCCCACGACGAGGCCGAGCGAGATCCACCCGAGCGCCTTCTTCAGCGCGGTCCACTCTTCGCGCTGCGGCACGCCCGGCGGATTGAGCTTGGGCATCGCGTTCGGCGTGTTCGCGATCGGATCCTCGACGAGGATCGGGTGATTGTGCGTGCACACCGTGACGATCTCGCCGTTCGCGCGTGCGACGGCGACGGGCAGCGGCGGCAGCACCATCCCGTTGCGTCCGGGGTTTGGCGGCAAGAGGACGACCGGCAGCTCGAGATGCGTGGTGGCTCCGGATTTCTTCGGATCGTCGGGCTCGGTCCAGATCTGCGCGCCCGCTCCGCCGTCTTGATCGGGGACGGTGAAGCCCGCTTGCTTGAGGACCTTCTTCGCCTCGACCGCGCCCGAGAGATCGAGGCCGGACGGGAGCACGCGTTCGCCCTTGCCGTGACGGACCGTGATCGAGAGCGTGGCAGCCCAACCGCTCGTCCCGCGCTGCGGAAACGTATCGAAGACGAGCGGCGCGGTGGCGCCTTTGGGCACGCTCTCGACGCAGCCGTAGGTGGAGTCGCCGACTCCTGCGTCGTGCGGGCCTTGAGCGGAGGGCGCCGGCCCTTGCGCATGCGCCACCTTCGACCATGCCAAGAAGAGCACGATCGCCATCACGTGGGCGGCGAGCATGAAGCGGAGGGCGACCGATCTCTTCATCGCATCCCGATCCTCCGCGCGCGACGAGCGAACAGATCGCGAATGGGTCGTACGAACGACCCTGCAGTATCGATCTCCACCGAGTCGAGGCCGAGCTTGAAGAAGAGCTGCCTGCGCGCTTCCTTGATGCGCTGCATCTCGTGCTTGAAGTGGGCACGCACGTGCTTGTCGGAGGTGTCGACGACGACCATCTCGCCGCTCTCGAGATCTTCGAACGTCGCGAGGCCGACGTCGGGAAGCTCGAAGTCGCGTCGGTCGACGAGCACGACCGGAATGACGTCGTGCTTCGCGCTCGCGAGCGAGAGCGCACGCTCGTGACCTGCGGTGAGGAAATCGGAGATCACGAACGCGACGCTTCGTCGCCGCGCCACGTGCGCGAGCGCCTCGAGCGTCGACTTCAAATCGGTCGCCGCGCCGAGCTCGGGATAAGGAGGAACGCCGAGGCGGTCGGACGGCTTGCCCCGCAGTCGCGCTTTCTCTTTCTCGCGCGCGGAAACGGAAGACTCGCTTCGCCGCGCGAGTGCCTCGGGCGCCTCGAAGCCGAGGATCTCACGGATCACGCGCATGACGTGCTTCTCGCCCTTCTTTGGCGGCACGATGCGATCGACCTTGCTCGTCGAGAGGATCAGCCCGACGCGGTCGTTGTTGCGGATCGCGCTGAACGCGAGGAGCGCGGCCACCTCGGAGGCGACGCGCGCCTTCGGAGCGCGCTGCGTCCCGAAGCGCTCGCTCGCGGAGAGGTCCACCGCGAGCATGACGGTCATTTCGCGCTCTTCGACGAAGACCTTCACGAAGGTCTCGTTCATGCGCGCCGAGACGTTCCAGTCGATCGTGCGGACGTCATCGCCCGGCTGGTACGGGCGCACCTCACGAAACGCGAGACCTTGGCCTTTGAAGCTCGACTTGTACGTGCCCGAGAGCTGCTCGTTCGCGAGGCGCGCGGTGTGGATCTCGATCGTCCGTAGCGCGGCGAGGATCTCGCGGGGAATCATGAGTCAGCCAAGAAGGAGGAGGAGCAAGGCCAAAGGGGATCAGGGAACCTCGACGACCTCGAAGACGCGTCGTACGACTTGCTCCGAGGTGACCTCTTCGGCGTCGGCTTCGTACGTGAGCACGACGCGATGGCGAAGGACGTCGGGACCGACCGCCTTGACGTCTTCGGGGGTGACGTAGCCACGATGTCGAAGGAACGCGTGCGCGCGTGCGGCGAGGTTGAGCGCGATCGAGGCGCGCGGCGATGCACCGAACTCGATGAGCGGCGCGAGGTCCTTCAAGCCGTGCTTCTGCGGCTCGCGCGTCGCGAACACGACATCGACGATGTAGTCCTTCACTTTGTCGGCGACGTAGATCTGTCCGATGATCTTGCGCGCATCGAGCAGCTCGGTGGGCGTGACGACGGGCTGCGCCTGGAGCGGGACCATCCCCGTCATGCGGTCCATGATCTTTCGTTCGTCTTCGCGTGACGGGTAACCCACCTTGCACATGAGCATGAAGCGATCGACCTGCGCCTCGGGGAGCGGATAGGTGCCCTCTTGCTCGATCGGGTTTTGCGTCGCCATGACGATGAACGGCGCGGGGAGGGGATACGTCTTGTCGCCGATCGTGACCTGACGCTCCTGCATCGCTTCGAGCAGCGCGCTCTGCACTTTGGCGGGAGCGCGGTTGATCTCGTCGGCGAGCACGAGGTTCGCGAAGACGGGGCCGAGCTTCGAGGTGAACTCGCCGCGCTGCTGGTTGTAGATGACGGTGCCGATGACGTCGGCGGGGAGGAGATCGGGGGTGAACTGGATGCGCGCGAACTTGGCGCTGATCGCGTCGCAGAGCGTTCGGACGGTGAGCGTCTTCGCGAGGCCGGGCACGCCTTCGAGCAGGACGTGACCGCCGGTGAGCAGTCCGATGAGGACACGCTCGATCATGTACGTCTGACCAACGATGACCTTGCCGACCTCGGTCTGAATGCGGTCTACGAACGCGCTCTCGCGCGCGACGATTTCGTTGAGCTCACGGGCATCTACCATCGTGCCGGGTTCCTACCATGAATCGCCCGAAAAAGAGCGGGCGGCAGCCCGTCTAACCGACAGGCAACACGGAAGATTCCCGGGTTTTGGTCAGGACGAAGACGGCGGCTTCAAATGCGTGAGGATCCAGACCCCTCGCGCCATCCAGATCGCGCCCACGAAGATCGCTCCATACCAGACGGATCCTTGCGGCATCTTGGTCGCCGCGAGGATGGCGCTGACAAAACACACCACGCCGGCAAAAAGCCAGACAACCCCGGTCTTCCACCGCATGGTGAAAGGCTAGACGCGGGCGCGCTGCGAGACCGAGATGCCGCCCTTCGATCCAACGATCGCGCCGATCGCGATCGCAGCCCACCAGTAATTCATGTCGGTGAGCTTGAGCGCCACGATGCCGAGGATGATGAGGCCGATCCCCAGGAAGATTTCTGCGGTGCCGCGCTGCATGATCCCGCTAGTTAGCCCAAACGGTGTCCTTTTCCAAGATCGATCACAGTCGAGACGATCCTCGGAAACCCAAGGAATCCGGCAAATTTAGCGCGCCCGACCTTTCCAGCGCGTGGGCGAGCTTACCCGTCTTCTTCTCCCACTCCCTCCTCGTGCACCGAGCTTCTTGCGCCGCGCCACGCCGATCTCCGCGCTGACCGCAAATTGCACGAGAGCCCCGTTTTCGACGTGTCGGGCGCGTCCGCCGGAAGAGGCGGTTTTATAGAAGCGAATCGAGCCGATGGGATCGACCGTCCTCGATCGACGTGTGAACGACATCGACAACGGCCACCACTCCTTTAGTCTGGTCGAAGGTTGGGGGTCATCGACGGCCGCGCCACCACGACGCCGGAGCAGGGCACAGAACCATGAGCAGCTCGAAGACAACGTTCCGCCGATTCTCGCTCTCCTTCTTCCTCAACCGCGCGACGCTGTTCGCGGCCGCGCTCTTCCTGATCGCGCTGGCGCCGTCGAGCGCGATGGCGCAGCAGCCGGCGGGACCGTCGACCGGAAAAGAGTCGGAGGCGCAAGACCGCTTCAAGCGAGGCATCGAGCTCTACGAAGAAGAGAACTTCTCGGCCGCGCTCCTCGAGTTTCGTCGCGCCTACGAGCTCGTGCCCGCCTACCAGGTCCTCTACAACGTCGCGCGCACCTGCTACCAGCTCCGCGACTACACCTGCTCGCTGAAGACGTTCGAGCGCTATTTGGCCGATGGCGGAAGCCAGATCGATCCGAAGCGCAAAGACGAAGTCGAGAAGGAGCTCGTGTCGATTCGCCGCCGCGTCGTGACGGTGACCGTCACGTCGACGAAGGGCGCGACGATCACGGTGGATGGTGTCTCCGTTGGTGAGGCTCCTCTCCCGGCGCCGATCCAGGTCAACGAAGGGCACCGCCTCATTCGCGCGACGATGGCGGGTCGTGAGCCGTCCGAGAAGACGATCGACGTCCTTGGTGGAGACTCGACGAGCGTCGATCTCACGTTGCGTGAGAGCTCCGCGGTCACCGCTCCGACGACACCTGCGCCGGAGGCATCGAGCGGCACGCCGTGGGTGCTCTGGGGTGTGACGGGCGCGCTCGCCGTGGGCACCGCGATCACGGGCGGCCTCGCGCTTAGCGCGTCGAGCAAGGCTGACGACATTCGGTCGAACGGCGGGACGCTCTCCGAGTACGACTCGACCGAGAGCCGCATGCGCGCGCTCAGCATCACGACGGACATCCTCGGTCTCGTCACGATCGGCGTCGGTGTCACCGCGCTCGTCCTGACGCTTACGTCGGGGCCTTCGGCGAAAAAAGAGAGCCGCCTCGAGCGACTCGGCGTCGTTCGCTTCTGAGAAGCTCGATCGCATCTCGACGAAGTGTCGAGAATCCTACGAGTCTCCGTCCTCCGTGCGAGGTAGGAGGTCTGCCAATCAGGTGGCTTTTGCGCCTAGATTGGTCCCTCAATTCGCGTTGACCACGGTTTCCACAATTCCAAAAGGTCGCTACGCTGAATGCATCGTGGGGCAGGCGTGTGTCAGCGCGCGCCAGGATGATGTGATCGGGAGGACCGGAGATGGCCGTATCGTTCGGTAAATATCAGCTCATCGCGCAGCTTGGGGAAGGCGGTATGGCCCAAGTGTTTCTTGCGGCGGTGGCGGGACCGAAGGGGTCTGGCTTCAGCAAGCTCACGGTCGTGAAGCGTCTCCGCGCGACGTACGAAGACGATCCCGAGTTCATCACGATGCTCATGGATGAAGCGCGCATCGCGGCGCGTCTCAACCATCCGAACGTCATTCAGACGCACGAGGTCGGCGACGTCGATGGTCGCTACTTCCTCGCGATGGAGTACCTCGACGGCCACTCCTACCACCGCATCCACAATCGATCGCGCGCACGCATCGCGAAGGCCGACGGTGATCCGAGCGCGTCACCGTTCACGGAGGAGATGGGCTACGTCATCCTCGCTGACGTCCTCGCAGGTCTTCATCACGCCCACGAGCTCTCCGACTACGATGGAACGCCGTTCGGGATCGTTCATCGCGACATCACTCCACAGAACATCTTCGTCACGTACGAAGGTCAGGTGAAGCTGCTCGACTTCGGCATCGCGAAGGCGATGGGTCGCGGATCGGAGACCCGTCACGGCGTCATCAAGGGCAAGGTCCGCTACATGGCGCCCGAGCAAGCGATCGGTCTGGGAGCTCGGTACGAAGGCCCGGCGCTGGAAGGACGAGGCCGAAGGCTCGATCATCCAGGCGCTCCTCGCGGGTGAGTGCTACCAGCCCATGCAAGATCTCAATCCGGACGTCCCTCCGGAGATCGACGCGATGTGCAAGAAGGCGCTCGCGCTCCAGCCCGAGGACCGTTACCAGACGGCCGAAGAGTTCCGGCTCGAGCTCGAGAGCTTCCTCGCCTCGACCGGCAAGCTCGTCGCGGCACGATCGAAGCTCGGGCCGATGGTCAACGAGCTCTTCAAGGACAAGCGCGCCGAGCTGAAGGCGTGCATCGAACAGCAGCTCTCGACCGTCAGCAGCGCGACCCCGTCGTCACCGCTCCTCAACGATGTCGCGCCGATGATGTTGCCGCTCTACGCCGAAGGCGATCGCTCTTCGAGGCGTGAGCTGGGATCGAACGGGTCGAACGCTTCGGGCTCGAAGACGTTCACGCCGGTCGACGTCGCCACGGCGACGGCGTCGGGCGCGGGCTCACGCGGGCGATGGCAGAAAGGCGCGATCGCCGCTGGCGTCTTGGTCGTCGCGGCGGCGGCCGTCGGCATCACCGTGCGGTCGCGCATGAACAACAACGACACGAACACCGCGAACAACACGAGCGCCTCGCTCGCGCACAACGAGCAGGTCGCGGTGAGCATCTCGGCGAGCCCACCGAACGCGAAGATCCTCGTCGACGGCGTGGCCGTCAGCGCGCCGTACGAGACGAAGGCGGAACGGTCGTCGGCGACCCACTCGATTCAAATCGAAGCAGACGGCTACGAGCCGCAGACGAAGAACGTCGCCTTCGATCAAAACGTCGTCCTCTCGGTCGCGTTGACGAAGCAGAGCTCGCCGCCTGGCACCGCCGCGGTCGTCGCGAACACCGCGCCGGCGTCGACGCCGGCGTTCACCGTCGCGAACGCACGCGTGGCGGCGCGCACACCGACGAGCACCCCAGCAGCGCCGGCCAAGACCGTCGACGCAGCGGCCTCGAAGACGGGCGCGCCGACGGTCTCGAACAGCCCGCCGCCCAGCGACCCCACGACGACGGCGGCCTCGAAGAAGGACATCGATCGCTCCAATCCCTTCGCGCAAGGAACGCGAAGGCGCTCGACAAGAGCAACCCCTTCGACAAGGGATCGAAGCCCGTCGACAAGAGCAATCCGTTCGGTGGGAAATAACGAGCGCCGCAGGCCTCGTTCACGCACCACGATCAAAGCCCGTAGCTGACGTAACGCACCATGGCTGCTGACGAAAGCGACAGGCGCATTTACCAGGTGCAGACGGTGCCGCCTCCACCCGGCGAGACCGATGCCTACAGCGCGCCGACGAAGGTCGGCGCGATGGCGAACGCGATCGTCACCGAGATGATCGAGCAAGCGCGTCGTCGCGCGGAGGAAGCGGGGCCACCCGAGACCACGGAGGCGGCCGCGAGCGCCTCTCCCTCCTCGCCGCCACCTCGCTCCTCGCCGCCACCGAGCGGC
Organism: Labilithrix sp.; assembly: GCA_044227045.1. GTDB lineage: Bacteria > Myxococcota_A > Polyangia > Polyangiales > Polyangiaceae > Labilithrix. Next base: position 744 of record JBGAFW010000105.1, on the reverse strand, counting down.
GCTGTCACTGCGCCGCCTCCCGCTCCCGCAGAGATGCCAACGGCGACGACGACTCCCGACGCGATCGACGTGTCCGCGATCAAAACCGCGGCGCTACCGAAATTCGGCTTCGACGAATACGACTCGGCGAGCCCGATCAAGACGTGGGAAGCGTCGGCCGCGCGCGTGGAGAGCTCGCCCATAGCCCCCGTGCTCGTCGCACCCTCGCCAGACGCACGGCTCGATCCGCTCCCGCTCCCACCGCGTGTCCCATCACCACCCGCGATGCATGTGCCGCGTGAAGCTCCCGTGGCAACGGCGAAGAGCGGCTCGGCCGTGTTCCTCGTCGTCCTCATGCTCACGCTGCTCGCGTTTGGCGCGGCCGGCTACTTCTTGTTCTTCAAACGCCGGCACTGACCCGGGAGTCAGTCGTCGTCGGCAGAGACGAGCGAGTCGCTGCTGCCGTTCGTGTCGGGGCTGCTCGGCGAGTCGGAGCTTCGGTACGAGGCGGCGTCGAGGCCGATGCGCTTCAAGGCGTCGTAGATCTCTTTGCGCGTCTTGCGTGAGAGCTTCGCCGCGAACGAGACGTTTCCGTTCGACACGCGCATCAGCTGCTTGAAGTAGTCCTCTTCGAACTCGGCGCGCGCCTCGCGGTACGACGTCATCGTCGGAGGCGTCGAGGCCTTTCGCGACGACAGATCGAGGTGCTCGACGTCGATCGGGTTACCGAGCACGAACGCCCGCTCGAGCGTGTTGATCAGCTCG
>JBGAFW010000104.1:0-32632 GCA_044227045.1 Labilithrix sp. | reverse complement strand
TTCGTCACGAACAACGGCGATGGACCGCTTCGCGCGACGAAGAGCGGATGGATCGCGCCGCAGACGGCCTCCCGTGCGATCGATGAGGTGCTCGGCCCGTTCAACCCCGCGCTCGCTACCGAGCGACCGAAGACGACGTATGCCGCCGCGGTCAGCAACGGCGCCGAGAAGCGGTCGAACGTGGCGTCGACGGCCGCCGTCTTCGAGCGATTCACCCACATGCAAGAAGCCCTTGGCGACGCCTGCCTCCCCGAGCTCGAGGCGCCTTCGTCCGGGCAAATCGGTCTCTGACATCGCGCCTCGCGTCGACGTTTGTCGTTCGCCACGGGTCGTCGTGCGTGCTACCCACCGCGCGTGACCTCCCGCCGGATCAAGCTCGCGTTCCTCCTCGGGGCCGTCCTGATCGCGCCTTCGTGCAAGCCGAAGCCGATCACGGTCGGCTCGGCGTCGGAGAGCCGTGCGATCGACGAGCTCACGATCACGGCCGACGGCGTCGTCGTGACGGTCGGCCGGCGCTTCGGCTACGAGAAGGACGAGGCGAAGCCGTCCGATACGCGTGTTGTGCTCGACGTCTTCGACGCGAAGGGAAAACAGCTCTTCCCGATGCGCGAGATCTCGCGAGACTGCCACAGCGTGCATCTTCTCCCAGCACGACCGGGCAGCAAACGTGTCGTGTTCGTCGGGAGCTGCTCGGGCCCGAACGGCGGCCGCCTCGGCACGGACTTCGGCGCAGGCCCCGTTCCAGGTCTCCCTCCTGACGACTACAGCCACATCGTGGTGGCGATGATCGATCTCGGCGCGGCCAAAGGGCAGGTCCTCTGGACGCAGGCCTTCGGGATGGCAGGCGGTGGTCAGTTCGTCGACGGCGCTGGCGTCGACGCGTCGGGTGACATCGTGCTCGCCGGCACGTACGCCAACGGCATCGATTTCGGCGTCGCGAAGCTCCCCGAGATCCCGAAAGAGTCGCGCCGCTCGAGCAGCTACCTCGCGAAGCTCGATGGCGCGACGGGCAAGGCCAAGTGGGCGAAGCTCGTCGGCGGTCCCGAGCGCGTGGAGCTTCGCACGATGGCGCTCCTCCCAAACGACGACGTCATCGTGGCCGGGACCTTTCGCCAGGAGCTGGCGCTCGAGGGAAGCGTTCCACGGCTCGAGGCAGACGCGGGCGCGAAGGGGAGCACGAGCTTCCTCGCGCGCTTCGATCGCTCCGGCACGGCGACGTGGTCCGCGCGCGCGCCCGCGTTCCCGGGAACGGATCTGTTGCTCGCCGACGCACGCCTCGTCGCGCTCCCGAATGGAAACGCGGTCCTGGCCGCGTGCGGGGGCGGTGAGGTGCTCCTCGCTGGCGTGGACAGCGCCATCGGCAAGGCCACGTGGGAACGACGCCTCAAGGCGAAGTCGGCGATCAGCCCGAAGCTGGTCTCGGACCCGAGTGGAAACGTGTATGTTGCATTCTATGCGTCGGACGCCGACTTCGGAAAAGGGCCGGCCCTGGCGCACGCGAACGGCCTCAGCGGCGGATACCTCGCGAAGCTCGGCGACCGCGGGGAGGTCGTCGCGTTCAAGACCTACGGCGACACCTTCAACGACGCGGTCAACGCGCTTGCGTGGAATCCGAAGACGAAGACGGTGACGGTCGCCCGCCAGGGCACGAAAGGACCGCCTTCGAAGGCCCAGAGCGAGTGGCTCGTCACCGAGACATGGCTCGAGTCGACGATCGAGCCCGCGACGTTCGACACGAAGCCTGCGCGCTAGCTTTGGCCGATTCGCTCGAAGTTTCCGGCGTATCCTCCCGAGACGTGAATGCGACCGAAGCTTTCGGCGCGGTCTACGTCGAAGGGCATCCATGTCGAGCCTGCTAAGACGACGCCTTGGTGGATCCACCGTGCTCGTCGTATCGGCGCTGTGTGCATCGCCCTCGTACGCCGACGATGCACCAGGAGGGATCTGCGAGATCGATCCGACCGCGTGTCCGAGCCTCGACGCGCCCACGCCCGAAGCGTCGGAAGTGTATGGCGAGCTTCGCCGGTCTCCGAAGGCGGCCCCGATGCCGCGACAGACCGCGGACGTCGACCGAGAGCCACCCGAGCAGCAAGACGTCGCCGAGGTCTCGATCCGATCGAAGCCGCCGCCGCGTAGCGCGTCGGACTGGGAGGTCGACGACGAGACGATCCACGCCTCGCCGAAGCAGAACGGCGCCGACGTGATCGCGGTCGTGCCCGGCGTGTTCGTCACCGAACGAAGCGCGCTCGGTCGTGCGCCGCGGCTCTCGCTGCGTGGCTTCGAAGGGACCAGCGGGCAAGACGTCGAGATCTTCTTGGGCAACATCCCGCTCAACCAAGCCTCGAACATTCGCGCCCCGGGCTACGCCGACATGCGTCTCGTGATGCCAGAGGTGATCCGCACGATGCGCGTGTCGAGCGGACCGTACGATCCGCGACAGGGCGACTTCGCGATCGCCGGCTCCGTTCGGATGGACGCAGGGCTCGAGAAGCCCGGCTTCCTCGCCAAAGGCACCTACGGCTCGCTCGACACGAAGCGCGTGTTCCTCGCGTTTGCTCCCGACGACCACGAGTGGCGTGACTCGTTCGCGGCGTTCGAGGCTTACGGCACCGACGGTCCAGGCACCGGAAGGGCAGGGGATCGAACGTCGTTCGTCGGGCAGCTCGCGTGGAGCGGGAGCAGCATGCAGTTTCACGGCATCGCGGCGGTGGGCTCCGCGCGCTTCGACTTCCCCGGCTACATCGATCAGCGAACGCTCGAGCAGCAGAGCAACTTCTATCCTTACACCTCGCGAAATCCGCTCGGGCGTGATCGCACGTCGCAAGCGCACATCGGCACGGACTTCACGTGGAGCATCGGCGACGGGACGCTCACGCTCGGCGCGTGGGGCTCGAAGACGAAGATGGCGATCCATCAGAACCTCACGGGGTTTGCGCTCGACGTCGCCGCGGGGCTGCCGCCGGTGAACCCCGACGACAGCGAGCAGGTCAACGACGCGTCGACCTTGGGTCTCCACACCGCCTACAAGCGAGGCGTCACGCTCCTCTCGAAGCGCGATCTCGTCGAGCTCGGCGCGTACTCGCGTCTCGACTCGATCGATCAGACGGACACGCGGCTCCGCGCCGATGGCACCAAGAACGCCACCGCGGTCGACGCCACGATCTCGGCGACGAACCTCGCCGCGTACGTCGACGCGTTCGTGTATCCGATTCGCCGCGTCGTCCTTCGCGGCGGCACCCGCCTCGACTCCCTGTCGTACTCGGTGAAGGATCGCGCGAGCCCGATCGGGATCGAGCGCACCTCGCAGGGCTTCCATCTCGGCAACAAGCTCACCGCCGACGTCGGGCTCGGCGAAGGCGTTCACGCCGTCCTCAGCTACGGCGAAGGCTTTCGCTCGCCTCAGGCACGCACGCTCGCCGAAGGCGATCGCGTGCCCTTCGCGACCGTGCGCAGCGTGGAAGGCGGCGTCCAGCACAAATCGAAGACCTGGCGCGGCTCGCTCGTGGGCTTCGGCTCGTGGCTCAGCCAAGATCGCGTCTTCGACCCATCGCTTCGCGAGAATGCGCCTGCGCCTCCATCACGACGCGCAGGCGTCGCGTCTGCGCTCGCCGCGAAGCACAAGCCGCTCGCCGCGAGCGTCAGCGCGACCTACACGCATGCGGTCTTCACCGGCTCGGACGCGCGCTTTCGTGATGGCGACGCGGTGCCGTACGCGCCTCGCCTCGTCTTGCGATCCGACGCGTCGGTCACCGAGAAGATCGGGCGCGTCCTCCGTCGTAGCGTGGTCGGCAAGATCGGCGTCGGGTTCGAGGGCGCCGCGGATCGCTTCCTCCCTGACGGCTCGAACGCGAAGAACGCGCTCTTCGTCGACGCGCTGGCCTCGGCGACGTGGCGTGAATTCGAGCTTGGTATCAGCGGCACGAATCTCCTCGGGCTGCGTTATTACGACGCGCAATACCTCTACGCGTCGAACTTCGAGCGCGCACCCACGCTCCCGCCCGCGAGGTCGAACGTGCTCGTCGCCGTGCCGACGATGGTGCTGATGACGCTCGAGATCCACCTCGAGGGTCGCAAGCAGAACGCCGGAAGAGATGGGCGAACGAACGCCGAGGATGAGGACGAGTGAGCGTCTCCCGCTCGCCGCGGATGTGCGTCGTGCCGCTCGTCGCCCTCGTCGCGACGGTGACCCACGCGGCGAACGCGCAAGAGATCCAGCTCACGGGTCCGTTGGTCGGCGGCTTGACCGAAGAGACGTGCACGTCCGAGCGCGGTCCGCTCGCCGACCGCTGTCCGATCCAGGTCTACCCCGCCGCGTCGACCCGCGGCGAAGCCGAGCCTCGGAGCGCCTCGAACTGGCAAGCCGAGTCGCGTAGCCGCGAGCGTGCTCCGCGCGAGCCTTCGATCCCGCGAGGCCTCGACGCGCCCACGCCAGGCGTCTTCGCCGTCGAGCACACCGCGTATCAAAGGCCACCGCGGCTCTACCTTCGCGGGTTCGGCGGTGACGGACAAGACACCGAGGTGATGTTCGGCAACATCCCGCTGAACCAAGCGTCGAACATCCGCGCGCCAGGCTATGTCGACACGCGGCTGATCATGCCGGAGGTGATCCGATCGGCAGAGGTGTGGAGCGGACCGTACGATCCTCATCAAGGCGACTTCGCGATCGCCGGCAGCACGCATCTTCGTCCCGGCCTCGAGCGACCTGGCTTCGTCGGGCGCGCGCAGCTCGGGTCCTTCGATACACGCCGCGTCTTCCTCGGATACGGCGGCCCCGACATGACCGATGAGTCTCTCGTCGCCTTCTCCACCGACAGCACGCACGGGCCAGGCCTCTCGGGGAGGACCTCCGACCGAACGAGCTTCATCGCGCATCTCTCCCCGCGCCCGCGCTCGCAGGTCGACTTTCGCCTCACCGTGATGATCGGTGATGTCCGTAGCGACTTCCCCGGCTACGTCGCTCCGATGGGGGCTTCACCCCCAAACCCCGATCGAACGGCGATCGATCAAGAGCGCGCGGGACGATTCTCGAACGTCTCGCCGCGAGGTCACGACAACACCTCGCAGGCGCATCTCGGCGGCGAGTGCTCCTGGAGGGTCGGCGGCGGCCGCCTCCGCGTGGGCGGCTTCGGATCGCGCGTGAAGATGACGTCGCGGCAGAGCCTCCTCGGGGTGGGAGACGACTTCGAGCAGGTGAACGAGACGTCCACGCTCGGCCTGAACGCGTCGTATCTCCACGAGCTCCCGCACCTCGATCGGTCGACGCTCGAGCTCGGCACGCTCTCGAAGATCGACAGCATCGACCAGACCGACACGCATCTCCGGGCAAACGACGACACCCGCATCGCCGTCCCGATCGACGCCACCGTGACCGCGACGAACCTCGGCGCATACCTCGACGGGCGCGTCGTCGCGATCCAGGATCGCGAGAAGGAGGATTGGCTCATTCTTCGAGGTGGCCCCCGGATCGACTCGCTCTCGTACCAAACGCGCGATCGCGCGAGCCCCTTCCCCGCGCAGCGCACGGCGCAAGGGTTCAACCTCGGCAACAAGCTCTCGGCGGAGATCGTGCTCGGCAGAGGGCTCTCGTCGATCACGAGCTACGGAGAAGGCTTTCGCTCACCGCAAGGGCGCGTGCTCGCAGAGGGAGAGCGCGTGCCGTTCGTGAAGGTGCGGAGCACCGAGACGGGCCTTCGCTACGCGCACACGAGCCGCTTCCGCGCTTCTCTCACCGGCTTTGCGTCGTGGCTCGACGAGGAGCTCGTCTTCGACAGCGCCACGCGGTCGAGCATGCCTGCGCCGCCGTCGTCGCGCGCGGGCGTGGAGGGCGCGGTGGGGACGCGATGGATCCTCGACGCCAGCACGAACAGCCACAAGGTGCTCAAGACCGGCGCGAGCGCGAGCTACACGCGCGCGGTCTTCACCGGCACGGACGCGCGGTTCGCCGCCGGAGACGCGGTGCCGTACGTGCCGCGCGTCGTCACCCGCGGCGACATCGAGCTTCGCTCGAAGGTGAAGCGCGTGATGGACGACCGCGCGTTGTGGTGGCGCGCGGGCATCGGGGTCGAAGGGCTCGCCGATGTCGCCGCGTCTCCCACGGAGGCGGGACGAAACACGTTCTTCGTCGACGCGCGCGCCTCGATCGAGCTGCGTGGGATCGAGCTTGGGGTCATCGGCACGAACCTGCTCAACGCGCCCAACGTCGACGCTCAGTACGTCTACGCGACGGGCCCAGGTCGAGCGCCCACCGTCAACGTGGCGAGCGCGTTGCCGACGACCATCCTGGCGACCCTCGACATTCACTACCCGAGCGTCGAAGGCCTTGCTCAGCCCAGATATCGCCACGACGATTAGCGCGAAAAGAAACGATCAGGGCAATGTCGCGAGATCGAGCCAGCGGCCTTCGGCGCTTGGACGAAAGGCGGCGGCGCGCGTGCTCACGACGGCCACCTGGTCTTCATGCCAGAGCGGGAGAAAGAGCGCGCGATCGCGCATCAGGTGCTCGAGTGAGGCGTAGATCGACTTGCGCGTGGTCATGTCACGCTCCTCGGCGCCGCGATCGAGAAGCCGATCGAGCTCTCCGTCGCGCACCCTCGCGCGATTGGCTCCTGCCGGCGGGATCGACGACGAATGCAAGAACACCCGAAGCACGTTGGGCTCGGTGAGCTCCGGCATCTGGAGCGTCGCGAGCTCGAAGTCGCCGGTGTTGAGCCGTGCGATCATCGTCCCGAGCTCGAGCGGCACCACCTCGAGGACCACGCCGACCGTCGCGAGATCTTGCGCGATCTGACGCGCGATCGTCCCGCGGAGTCGATCGGTGGACGTGAGGAGCGTCAGACGAAGCGGAAGAGCGACGTGCGCCTCCGCGAGCAGGCGCGCCGCCTCCGCCTTGTCGAAGGGCAGCGCGTCGAGATCGCCTGGCGTGTGCGCCCAGTGCGCGTCGGGAAGCATCGTCGTCGCGGGCGTCGCTCGGCCTGCGAGCAACGTGCGTGCGATGCGTGCCCGATCGATCGCGAAAGAGAGCGCGCGTCGAACGTTCACGTCGACGAGCGGTCCGCGATCCGAGCGCACGAGCATGTACGTGAGGTTCGCGCCGGCGCGGGTGGTGACCGAGAGGCCGGGCTTGTCGAACGCGGGCAAGAGCGTCGGTGAGAACCCGTTCACCACGATGTCAGCGCGTCCGGCGTGCATCCGCAGCGCGCGCGCGTTCTCGTCGTGCACCGTCCGGATGGTGATCGCGTGCGCGGGGGTCGCCATCGCGCCGTGCTTCGCCGGGAGGAGCGCGATCGAGCCAGGCTCGCGCGCGCCGATCTCGAACGGCCCCAAGCCGTCGAGTGAGCCGTCGGGTCTCGGTGGCAGCTTCGCCTCGTCCGCGCGCAGGATCGGGATCTCGAGATCGGTCAAGAGCGTCGCATGGGCATGCCGTAGCTTGATCACGATGGCGTGATCGCCCTCTGGCACCGAGGCTCCGATCGCCTCGATCACGCGTGCGTGCCGCGACCCCACCTCGGGCGAGGCGAACGCCTCGAGCGTCGCGGCGACGTCGCGGGACGTGAAGGGCGCGCCGGAATGAAACCGGACATCTTCACGAAGCTCGACCCGCAGCGTGCGCTCGTCGAGCCATTGCCATCCCTTCGCGAGGTAAGGCTCTGGCGCGAGCGAGCTTGGATCGAGCCGCGTGAGGCCCGCATGGAGAAGGCGCGTCGTTCGCAGCGCGATCGCGTCGGTGGCGTGACGAGGATCGAGCGTCTCGGCGTCCGTCGGGACGAGCATCTCGAGCCTGCCATCGCTCGCCTTGTTCGAGGGCGTCGACGACGAGGCCGACGAGGAGCACGACGAGGTGCTCCCGGCGATCAGCGCGCTAGCCGAGAGGGCCAAGAGCGCCGCGAACGCTCGACGAAGAGAGAGCTCTCGGGTCGTCGACGGGCGCATTCTGCCCGCGGAAGATAGCCGACGACGCGGCGCTTCGTCGAACAGAGTCGCGCGAGACCCGAACCGAGTCGCTCCAAGCCCCCCCGTGTTCGATTAGTTCCGCTGCGCAGCGCCGGCCATGCGCAATTGGATGACAATCGCCTGGCCGTGCGGCATGGAGCGCGTGAGCTCGGATCACACCTAGAAATTCGAGATCAGGCCGCCGTTCTGGCCGCCGATGACGACGTGCGTGGCGTCGAAGGCGTACCCCGACCAGAGCGCGCGCTCGGTGAAGGCCGCGATCGACGAGGTCTCGTCCTTCCACGTCGCGCCGCCGTCGGTCGTCGACCAGAGCATCGGCCCGTTGTCTTTGCTCCCGACGAGCCATCCGTGCTGACCGTCCGGCGCGAAGAAGATCTGGTTTGGGATCGTGTTCTCGGTCGTCGGCGGGATCGTCGCCTTCGTCCATGTCGAGGTCGCGCCTGCGGACGCGTTGTTCGAGACGAAGACGTAGGACGAATTCGCGGTGAACACCATTCCGCCGGCGACGACGCAGTGATCCTTCGAGGTGCACGTGAGCGCGCTTGGCCCGTTGATGTCCTCCGCCACCGCGAGCTTCGCGAGGTGGAACTTCTTGCCTCCGTCGGTCGAGATGCACACCCCCGCGACGTCGTCTTGTTTCTGCTGGTTCAGCGCATGACCAGGGTAGAGGACGATCGCGCCGTCGCCGGCGACGTAGGCAGCTTGCGTCGGCCGCGGAGACGACGAGTAGGCGACCTCGCTGATGCAGATCGTGGCGTCGGCGGCGTGCTGTGCGTCGAGATCCGCCGGAACGTTCGAGACGTTGCCGGGCGACCATACCGTGGTCCATGCGGTGTCGGGCGCGGGCGTCGCGGGCGCGGAGTAGACGAACGAGTTACGCACCTGGATCCAGTCGGAGCCTGCTTGGCCAAACCCATATTCGGCGTTGAGCGCAAACTCGCCGCCGATGACCTTGCCGACCTTGGCCACCTTCCAGCTTTCCGCTTTCCGCGGGTCGTCCGTCGCCGAGACGAAGGCCTGACCACCGGGATCGGTGCGCGCGATGAGCGTGGTGCCGACCTTCGAGAATCCGAGGAAGCCCACCGTGCCGACGACGCCGACGCTGTTCGCGAACGCGTCGTCCGAGGTGAACAGAGGCGTCGCGTTGACCGCGCTTCCGTCGATCGCGTAGATGCGCGGAGGCGTCGAGCCGCCGACGCCGGTGAACCGCTCGTCGTCTTGCGTACCGGTGACCGCATGAAACGGCTTCGCGGGTCCGGAGGATCCATCCGCGGCGCCGCCATCGGGTGAGCTCGTGTCGCCGTCGGGCGTCGTGGACGCGTCTTGGGAGCCGCCGCCGCCGCTCGATCCGTTGTTGTTCGTCGTGTTCGAGGTGCACGCGGTGGCGGCAAGGGTCGCGAGCAATCCAACGACGCCGAGTCCGAGGCCAAGCTCTCTCATGGTTCGGTTACGCATTCTTCTTCTTCTCTCTCTTTCTTGTGGTCGAGTGCGACTTCAGGGCCTCGGTCTCACCTCGTGGCGAGAGAGGCAGGCGCGCTCGACCTTCATCAAGGTCCGCGCCAGCGCGAGACCCCCTCCGATCGCCGGTAGAACAGGCACTTGGCGGCGCTCGCAGACGGGCGCGCCCGGGGCGTGCCCTCGCCGCGAGATGCGCGTCCGCTGTTCGGGTGACGCGGTTTCTGTTAACGAGACAGGACCAACGTGAAGGGCGACACGCTCGAGACCGGCGACGAACGACATTCACCCCAGAAGCGGGCGGTGGATGTTCATGGTGGCTTCGTGGTGGTGTGGGCCGTCGACCCATCGCTCACCGGCGCGTGGCTCCCGCTCGCGCATGGACGGCGTCCCATGATCCTGGGCCGCGCGAGCGACGACGGACAAGCGCCCGGAGCAGCAGCGCTCACGCCGCGACGACAGCGTCCCGATCTCGACGAAGCGGGGCCTTCGCTCACGGACCCGTTCTTGTCGCGCGAGCAGCTTCGGATCACCGCGGACAAGTCGCCAAGCGATCGCATCCACGTCGAGAACATCGGCAAGCGCGATCTGCTCGACGGTCGAGGCAACGTCGTCAACGAGCTCGTCGTCTCACCCGGAGACGTGATCGAGGTCCGTGGTCGTCTCCTCTTGATCGCGGCGACGCGTCCGGCGGTCTTTCCGCCCTTCCACAACCTCCCAAAACACCACCACGCCTTCGGCGAGGCCGACGCGTATGGGCTCGTCGGCGAGAGCGAAGCGGCCTGGCGCCTTCGCGACAGCGCGGCGTTCGTCGCCTCGCGAAGCGCGCATGTCCTTCTGCTCGGTGACAGCGGCACGGGCAAAGAGATCGTCGCCAAGACGATCCACGAGCGCTCGGCAGCGGCGAAGGGTACGAAGAAGCGCCTCGTCAGCCGCAACGCCGCCACGTTGCCGGCGGGGCTCATCGACGCCGAGCTCTTTGGTCATGTCGCGAGCTATCCGAACGCCGGGATGCCCGAGCGCGTGGGCCTCATCGGCGAGGCCGACGGCGGCACGCTCTTCCTCGACGAGATCGGCGAGCTCGGTCACGAGCTCTCGACGCGGCTTCTCCGCGTGCTCGACGAAGGCGGCGAATACCAGCGCCTCGGCGACACGCGAAACCGCACGTCGAAGTTTCGCCTGATCGGCGCGACCAACCGACCGGTGAGCGCCCTCAAGCCGGACGTCGCGGCGCGCTTCAAGCTCCGCATCTCCGTCCCGCCGCTCGCCGATCGCCGCGAGGACATCCCGCTGCTCGCGCGCCACTTGCTCCGTCGCGCCGCGCTCGAGGATCCCGCGATCGGCGAGCGCTTCTTCGAGGGCTGGGACGGCAAGACGGGCGAGCCACGCCTCGCGATCGAGCTGATGCGCGCGCTCGTGCAGCACGACTACACGACGCACATCCGCGAGCTCGACATGCTCCTCTGGGCGTCGCTCGGCTCGAGCGACGGCGCGATCGCGGAGCTCACCCCCGAGGTGGAGTCGGCGATGAGCAGCGGTGAGCCGAGCCAGCGACCTCACACGACCGTGAAGGATCTGACCGTCGAGGATGTGCGCGCGGCGATCGAGCGAGCAGGCGGCGTGCACGACAAGGCGTGGCGCGACCTCGGGCTCGCGAACCGTCACGTGCTGAAGCGTCTCGTGAAGAAGTTCGGTCTCCGCGAGGGCTGAGCGCTGCGCGCAGTCAGCGCTTGCACGGCGTCATCATGAGCAGGATGTCGAACGACTGGAGCATGCGCGTCGTCCGCTGCTCGGCGGTCTCGTTCGGATAGGGCTCATTTTGACGAAGCCAGTCGGGCTCGAAGAGCGCACGCGCCGTCGCGCAGTCGCCCGCCTGCGCGAAGCAACGAGCCGCGCGGCTCGCGGCGCCCACGCCAAGCGTCGCGACGACATCGTCAGGTGCCTTGGGTTGGACGAGCGGCAGGAGTCGCTGCTCGTCTGCCTGGTATCGCTTGCACGCGTCCACGTTTGCCTGTCGTGTGCCGGCGCCCATCTCGTTCAAGCGCGTGTACGCGCGGATCAAGCCGTCGCGCGGGGTCAGGTTGTCACCTTCGCAGTACGCAGCCGCCGTGAGCTCCGTAGCCTGATCGTAGTAGGAGGGCGCCGCATCCCTCGAGAAATACGTCACCGCCGCGAGGTAGAGCGCCTTTCCGCGGTCGCACTCTCCCGTGAGCATCATGCACATGCTGCGCGTCGTCGCCAGGCCGGAAGAGGGATCCGTCGTCCGTGGTCCCACGCGGTGCGGCGACGCATCGATCGCGTCGAGGTGCTTGGTGCACGCGGCGCTGTCACGCGCGTTCATCGCCGCGGTGACCGCTTGCCAATGCTCGGTGAACTCTTGGCCGGGGTTCGTCGATCCGCTCGGCGGGCTCACTCCCGGCACAGATCCTGGCGACCCGAAGAGCCGCGCTCGGTTCATGTAGCCCGCCGAGAGCAGAAGCACCGCCGCCGCGGCGATCGCGATCGATCGGGTCGTCTTCGTCTTTCGCGCCGGCGCGAAGGCGCTCTCGACATCGGAGGCATGGCGCGAGGCGACGCCGGCCGTCGTGGTGGTGCCCATCGGATCGGGCTTCGTCGACGCGAGCGCGCTGACCATCGCATGCCTTGGTGCTGTCGGCGTCGCGTCTCTTGCTTCGGGTGCGTCTGCCTTCCCCTCGCGCACGGCGACGAGCACAGCGCGCACCTCGTCGAGGGTGGGCCGCTTCGCGCGATCGCGCTCGAGCATGCGATCGACGACGGCGGCGAGCGCACGTGGAAGGCCAGGCTTGGCGACGCCGAGCGGGACGAACTCGGCGGACGTGATCCGCTTGATCACCGGTCCGAAGCCGTCGCCCTCGGTCGGTCGCTCGCCAGCGAGGCATTCGTAGATCATGACGCCGAGCGACCACACATCGCTCCGACCATCGAGCTCGTCGCCGTAGATCTGCTCCGGCGACATGTAGAGCGGCGTCCCGAGCAACGCGCCGGTCGACGTGAGCGTTTTGTCCTTCGTGTTCTCGCGGCTCGGGTCGGCGCTCACGAGCGAAGGGATCGCCTTCGCGACGCCGAAGTCGAGGACGCGCACGTCGGATGTGGCCCCGCTCTGGAGAAAGACGTTCTCGGGCTTCAGATCACGATGAATGATCCCGTGCCCGTGCGCGGCCTCGACCGCGTCGATCACTGGTAGAAACACGCGCGCGCACTCGACGGCGTCGAGCGAGCCTCGTCGCAGCAAGGCGTCGCGAAGGGACTCGCCTTCGAGCAGCTCCATCACGAGCACGGGCGAGCCTGCGTCGGTCTCGACCACCGCCTCGAGCTTGACGATGCTCGGATGAGCGAGGCGCATCATCACACGCGCCTCGCGGAGAAAGCGCTCTTGGTTACGCGCGTCGCTCTCGTTGCCCTCGCGCAAGAATTTCAGCGCGACGCGCCGGCTCCCCGGAGACGTCAGCTCGCGCGCGGCCCACACCACGCCCATGCCGCCCTCGCCCAAGACACGCTCGAGCCGGTATGCGCCGGCGATGACGCTGCCGACCTCGAGTGGCTCTTCGACGATCTCGAGCACGTACGAACGATCCCCTTTCTTACCTAACGCCTTGAGAGTAAAGACAATGCTCGATTTTCCAAGCTCTCGCTGCGGCGTTCGGCTTTCACGTTACACCTCCGTCGTTGGCATTGATTCCCATGCGAAAAGCTCGGTCCACGTTTGGTCTCCCGACGATCCTCGCGCTCACGGCGGCGCTCGCGGTCACGCTCGGCGGAAGCGAGCGCGCGCGATCGGAGCCAGCGAGCACGAAGTCGTCCGAAGGATCCACGGCGGGACGCGCGCCGGAGATCGAAGCGGCGGTGCGCGCGCTCGTCCACGATCGCTCGCTCAAGGAGGCCCAGATCGGCGTCGTCGTGATGGACGCCGAGACTGGCGCCGTGCTCGCGCAGTCGGGAGAGCACACGGTCCTCAACCCCGCGTCGAACGCGAAGCTCTACACCGCCGCCGCGGCGCTCTCGATCCTCCACGGGTCGCACCGATACCAGACGACGCTGAGCGGCACGGTCAAAGGAAACGGCATCTCGAATCTCACGCTGCGTGGTCATGGCGATCCGTCGCTGCGCTCGGCCGATCTTTGGTCGCTCGTCACGGAGCTCAAGACGCACGGCATCCGCCACATCGACGGCGATCTCTTCGTCGACCAGAAATTCTTCGACGAACAAACGACGCCGCCTGCGTTCGAGCAACAGCCCAACGAGTGGGCCGCGTTTCGCGCGCCCGTGAGCGCCGTCGCGTTGAACGGCAACACCGTCACGCTCACGATTCGTCCCACGTCGTCGGGACAGCCGGCGATCGCGTTCTTCGATCCGCCCGGCTTCGTCGACGCCGAAGGCACGGTGAAGACCGGAGAGGAGGGCGCCGACACCGTCGTCCTCGCGCTTGCGCCGTCGGGAAAGCGTCTCTCCGCCAAGCTCTCGGGGACCGTCGGCGCGGACTCGAAGCTCGTTCGCTACACACGGCGCGTCGACGACCCGCGACTTCTCGCGGGCTATGCGCTGAAGGCCATCCTCGAAGACGCCGGCATGAAGGTCGGCGGCGACGTGAAGCTCGGCTCGGGCGGCGACAAGCTCAGCGTGATCGCGCGTCACGAGTCGGAGCCGCTCTCCACGCTGCTCTATGCGCTCGGAAAGAACAGCGACAACTTCTACGCCGAGATGATCTTCAAGTCGATCTCTGCCGAGTCGAAGGCGCGGCCTGCGAAGAGCGCCGAGTCGGCCGAGACCGTCGCGAGCTGGCTCGCGAAGAACGATCTCGGGGACGCGGGGCTCGTGATCAAGAACGGCTCGGGGCTGTTCGACTCGAACCGCGTGACCGCCCACAGCATGGCGAAGCTTCTCCGGCATGCCTGGCAGGACCCCTCCATCCGCAACGAGTTCGTCGCCCAGCTGGCGATCGGTGGCGTCGACGGCACCCTTCACAAGCGCTTTCGGGATACCCGCGCACATCGCGCCGTTCGGGCGAAGACCGGGACGCTCGATGACGCGATCGCTCTCTCGGGCTACGTCCTCGCGCCGCCGGGTAAGAATGCGATCGCATTCTCAGTCATGTTCAACAAAGTTTCGGGGCACGCGGCGTCCGCTCGGATGGCTGCCGACAAGCTCGTCGATCTGATCTACGAGCGGCACTGGCGCTGACTGCCTTTCTTGTTGCGCACTTGCGTGAGTGGTTCGAGGTTTGCAACCAATAGGGGGGGCCGATCTATCGCGAGTCCGAGAAGCTCAGGATAGGTATTTCTTTGTCCGATCACGCGAGCGTGATCGAAGACTCGCGAACGACGCGCCCCGGCGTAGGAGCCGACTCGGCGACCACCCGGTAGAAATCAACACGCCCTGCGCCCGAGGCGACACCAAGATCGAGCACGACGAAGCCCGGGGCGTCTTCACGGGCAAGCGTGCCAGCGTTGATCACGATGAGCGCAGGTTTACCGCTCCCTCGCTCGAAGCGACGCACCATCGGCTTGTGCGTGTGCCCGCCGACCATGAACGTGATCGTCGGGTCGAAGAGCACCTTGAGAAGATCGTCGTTCGACGAGATCGCGTAGCCGAAGTCATCGGGATTCAATCGGCACATGTCGTTGGCGTGGACGCCGTGACACAAGAGGAGCTTGCCGGGCTTGTCCTTGTGCACCGGATGCGGAACATCGAGCGTGAGCGTCGCCGGAAGCGTCTTCAGCAGCGCGATCGTCTCGGTCTGGAGCTCCGTCATGCGGTGCGCGTTCGGGAGCGAGCGCATGTCGTCGCTACGAATCCAGCGGTCATGGTTGCCACGAACGATCAGCGCGTTGGCGGCGACGAGCAGGGCGACCGCGCGGTCGACGTCGCCGAGACCGTCGACGAGATCGCCCGTGCAGAGAATGCGATCGACGGCGTGCTCACGCGTGAGCGCATCGATCGTGATCTGGAGCAGCTCGTCTTCCGCGTGAACGTCGCCGATCAGTCCGAGCCGCATGCCCAACCCATCATCGCACGAACAAAAAAAGAGCTCCCCACCCAGCGGGGAGAGCCAGGTGGGGAGCGAAGAGGTGTCTCGCCGGGAATGCGGTGGTCACGTTTTTCGCGTGAACAACCTTTGTGGGGAGGGGAGGAGGGGAGAAGCATCCCCCAACGAGACGGCGCCCTTGTAACACACAGATGCATACATGCAATCAGAATGTATGCGTCTAGAGTGTGCAGCGCGTGAAGAAGAAGAAAGTAAGCGAAACAATTAGGAAAGGAAGAGCAACACCGCCAAAGGAGGGGAGGGAGGTGACGGTGTTGCGGACACTTCTACGTCGAGAAAGGTGGGTGCCTTCCCTTCCTTTTTTTCGGGTGGACCTTTGGGAGTTGTGGCTCGACCAAGCGAGGAATCTGTTCTCGGCACAGCCCCACCTGTTAACTTCGCCCGTGAATGGACCCCAAGCGAAAGCTCAAAGGCATGCTCGCCCGCATCTTCTCGGACGCCGTCGCCGAGGACGCGGAGCGCGAAGAGCTCAAGGCGTATCTGTCTTCTGGTGCGCTCACGGAGAGCGAGACGAAGGAGGTCTTCGAAGACTTCGTTCAGACCACGTGGAAGATCACGATGGCCGACGGCGTCGTGTCCGAGCGCGAGACGCAGCGCCTCCGCGAGATCGTGAGCGTGCTCGATCTCGACAAGAACGTCCTGCCCGCGGAGTGGCGCAAGATCGTCGGTGTGTGAGCGCGCGCTGGGTCTACCCCAGACGTCCGCGCATCAGTCGCGCATGTGTTTGCGGATCTTGCCGAGCGCCTGCTCTTGAAGCTGGCGAATGCGCTCGCGTGACAAGTTGTACTTGTCGCCGATCTCTTTCAGCGTGAGCTCGTCTTCGTCGTCGAGGCCGAAGCGCCAGCGAATGATGCGCGACTCGATCGGCGTGAGGTGACCGAGCAGCCGTCGCACCTCTTCGCCCCACTTCTGCGAGATGAGGCTCTCGTAGGGCGACTGCATGTTCTCGTCTTGGAGAAAGTCGATGAACTTTCGTCCGTCCTCGTCGCCGACGGGGCGATCGAGCGAGAACGGCGTCTCGGCCCACGCGCCTTTGACCTTGTCGAGCTTCTCTTGCGGGATGCCCGTCTCCTTCTCGAGCTCGTCGAGCGTCGGGTCACGACCGGTCCGCGCGATCACGGCTTGCGTCGCGCGCTGCACGCGGTTGTGGGTGTCGAGCATGTGCACGGGGATGCGGACCGCGCGGCCCTTGTCGGCGAGCGCGCGGCTGATCGCGTGACGAATCCACCACGAGGCGTACGTCGAGAAGCGGTAACCGCGCGTGTGATCGAAGCGCTCGACGGCCTTCATCAGGCCGATATTTCCCTCTTGAATGAGGTCGATCAGCGGAAGACGACCGCGGTTGTAACGACGCGCGATCGACACCACGAGGCGGAGGTTCGCTTTCACGAACTTGTTCTTCACGCGCTTCGAGTGGCGTGACGCGTCGGAGATCCCGGTGAGGTACTTCTTGAAGCCCGGCGTGTTCGCGAGGGACGGCGCTTCGGGCGCAGGCGCACCGGCGGTGCTCGCGATCGCGATGCCCTCTTCTTCGAGGTCTTCGACCGGCGGAGGATCGCCGAGGTTGCGGACGGCCTCTTCGGCGTTCGCGATCCAGAGGCGATCGGAGTCGGCGAGGCGAATCGCACGCGCGAGGCTCTCGCAGAGCACGCGGTACTTCTTCTCTTGCTCCTTCGTGAGCTTGTTGCGCTGCTTCTTGTACGTCTTGCAGTACTTGCGCAGCTCGGCGATCTGCGGGACGTCAATCGCCTCTTCGTCTTTCGGGAGATCGGCCTCGAGCGCGTCGAGCGCATGCTCGGCCGCGGGGAGGAACGCGAGGATCGCGCACCAGTGCTCCACTTCGGCCTTCTCGACGTCGACCGCGGTCCCGAGCTCCTCCTCTTGACCCATCACCGGATGGGTCGCCATCTCACGGAAGTAGCGGGCGAGCATCGAGTCGCCGCCGCCTTCTTCCGACTTGGCCTTTGCCGTCGGCGGACGCGGCTCGTCTTCTTCGGCCTCGACCTCCGCGGGGACGTCTTCGAACTCGAACTCCTCTTCGAGGACGACGAGGTCACCTTCTCCGGTGGGCGACTTGGCCGCTGCGGCGACGTCCTCTTCGGACTCGTCGTCCGGCGGCGGCGCGAGCTTCTCGGGATCTTCGGCGAGGGCGGCGTTGCTCTTCTTGCTCATCGCGTCTGTTCTCGATTTGGTGGAGTCGTTCGACTTCGAGCCGCGTGACGACGTTTCGCTCGCCTTCGCGGGGCTCGATCCGGAAGCGGACCGTTTCGGGGAAGTGGTGGACGACCTTCGGGGCATGGGCGACTTTGACAAGCGGTCGATTCGGAGTCAGACCAGGAGAGCAGCGCGCAGGTCCCTAGAAAGTGGGGACGATGAACACGGGACTCGCCATGGTAGCGAGTTTCGGGCGCCGGTGTGCGAACGAAAACGCCCGCCCACACACCACAATTTGCTGCAAAGAGCATTCTCGGTCGGTTCCTAGCTCCGCGGGAGCACAAAGGGATTCGGTTCGTCTTCATTCGTGAGGCTCGTGTCGTACTCGTTGACTCGCCTTGGGCGTTCTTGGACGGGGACGAGCCCAGCCTTTGGCGGGCTGTGGACAACTCACCCGACACCGCTGGCGACATGATTCGGCTGCATGTATGTGAGTCTGCGTCGTGCGCGGGTCTTCCTTTCTTCAGCCGATGACGATCTACGCCCTGACGGGTCGAGCGGTTCGACGACGACCGCATGACGCGGTCGCCCTCGTCGCGGGATCGGTGATGCACGCGGCCGGCCACTCGTTCATGGCAGCCGCCGCTGGGGTGCTCACCGGATCGCTCGCGCGGGGATCAGCCCCGATGGACGCTTTGCCCATCGCGTCGTTTTTGGCGACTGCCGCAGCGCGGATCGGGTTGGCGCACGGCTCGGACAGCGCGGCGTCCGTATTTCTCGCGATCGCGATCGCAGCAGTCTTTGCGGCCATTGCCAAGCTTGTTGGCGGCGCGCTCGCGTCACGGAGCGAAGCGCGTATCGCCGGTGACGTCGCCGCTCGTATGCGCCTCACCCTTTTGGATGACGTGCTGCAGCTTCACGCTTTGCGTGGCCCACGACACGACGATCATGGATCTGCCGAGCGGCACATCGAGCACGTCGAGCGCGCGGAGCACGGCGAACATCTTGCTGCGCTGACCACCCACGTTCAAGACGTCGAGCGTGGCGTAGCGCAAGGTGCTCTCGCGGAGGTGCGCGCGTTCATTCAGCTCGCGCCTCTCACGCTGCTGCTCGTCGTCCTCGCTCCGAGGTTGGCGAGCAGCGCCCTCGTCACGCTCGCGTCGTTTGGTGTGTTCGCCTTTGCGCTGCGACGTGCGTTCAAGCGTGCGCACGAACGGGCATCGGCGTCGGCGGGGGCGCTCGTCACGGCAGCAGACGAAGCCGTCCGTCATGCCGAGCTCTGGGCCACGTATGGCGCCAAGTCGCGCATTCGCTCGCACGTCGAGCGGATCGGTCAGTCGATCGCACGTGAGGCGGCACGCATTCGGGTCCGCGCGGCCGTCATCTCGTCGACGAGCGAAGTGCTCGGCGCGATCGCGCTCGTGCTGGTGCTCATGCTCGCGGCGAGCGGAGCGCTCGGTGTCGATCACGGCACCGTCGTCCCTTTCGCGATCGCGTTCTTCATGGCGTACAAGCCGCTCCGCGATCTCGTCGACGCACGGATCGCGCGTGCGCGTGGTGAAGAAGCGCTTCGCGCGGCGTTTGGCGATCGAAGCCGCGCCGCGAACGCGCCGCTCGTATCCAGCGGCCCAGCGCACGCGGCTCTTCGTCGTGCGACCTGGCCGCTCGAGCGTCTCGTCATCGACCTGGTCACGACCTATCATGGCGCGCACGAGCCGCTCTCGATCGTCATCCCGCCCGGGAAAATCGCGGCGATCGTGGGTGAGACCGGCGTGGGCAAGACGTCGCTGATGCGCGCGCTCCTTGGCCTCGATCGGCTCGCGGGCGGCGCCATTCACTACGGCAGCACGCTCCGGATCGATCAGGCGGGCGTCGGACCGAGCGAGCGCCCGTTCGCGTGGGTGCCCCAAGACGCGCCGGTCGTGCTCGACACGTTGGCGGTGAACGTCGGGCTCGGGCATGCGGACGGCGCGCGTGATGCGCAGGATGGGCCGGATGATTTCGTTGGCGCGCACGAAGAGGCCGTTCGGATCCTTCGCGAGCTCGGCGCTGACAAGCTCGCGAGCTCGCTTGGCGCCGGAGATGTGCTCGGAGAAGGACGCGCGCTCTCGGGAGGCGAGCGCCAGTGGATCAACGTCGCGCGTGCGTTCGCGACGGGGCTGCCGGTGCTCCTCCTCGACGAGCCGACCGCCTCGCTCGACGCCGAGGCGCAAGCCCGCGTGCTCGACGCGATCACCCGCCTGCGTGGAAAGCGCACCGTCCTCCTCGTTACGCATCGGCCCGAGCCGATCGCGATCGCCGACGTCGTCGTTCGTCTCACGCGGCTCGCGCCGTCGACCTCGTCGTCGAGCGAAGACGCCGGCATCAAGACGGCGTGATCACGCGGAGCGTCGGGCCGGCGGTGATCTCCACCGCGTCGGCGCGAAAGAGATCTCCATCGAGCACGAAGGCGCCGGGCTCTTCTTTTGGGAAGCGCATCTCGACGTGGGCGGCGAGCGCATCCACGCGTGGCCCGAGAAGAGGGCGTCCGGCGAGGACGAGCGGCATCTGAGGTCCGAGCGCTCGCGTCGAGAGCGGCGTCGCGACCACATGGAAGCGCTCGTGCTCTTCGCCAGCGCGGTAGACGAGACGCATGTGAAGACCGAGATCGCGCACGACGCTCGCGCAGAAGAGGCTCATCCGATCGAAGGGAGCGGGCGCGCCGTCGACGTCGATCGCGCAGGGTGAGGGCTCGAGCACGGACCGCGCGAACGAAGAGCCGACAAAGCTGCCGCCAAAGATCCGGAGAACGATGCGCGCGGCGGTGAGGTAGCCGCCTGCGCCGCGCCGCTCGTACACCTCGAAGAAGCGCCCCACGAGGCCTGCGCCGAAGATGAACCCCGTGTAGTCTGCATGCGCCGTCCGTACGCGAAGCGTGGGCCGCGTCACCAGCGGCGCATCGCCATCCGGCGAAGGATCGAGCAGACGCCTCACGTAGGCGAGCTGCCTCCTCGGTGACGATGGGAGACCCCAATTGCGCGCCACCGTACACACAGTGCCACCCGGAGCGAGACCGAGACGAGGAAGCGCGTCATCTCCGAACGCACGCGCGAGCGCGCTGACGCCGGCCATGTACGAGCCGTCTCCACCCGCGAGGATGACCGCCTCGAGATCGTCGCGCGCCGAGGCGAGCCGCTCGGCCTCGGCGCGGAGCTCGTCGATCGAGGAGGTCTCGACGACCCGAACACCGGCACGCGGGCGGCGAAGCTCATCCAAAAGTGGGGAGGTTGGGCCCGCGAGGTGACGCGCCCGCCGGTTCGTGATCACGACCTTCACGTGTGTGCTCGCCCTCGATGTTCCTCTCGCTCGGCCACCACTCTCGCATACTCCATTCAAATGGCGGAGCGTGCGCTGGCTGCTGATAGACTTCTCTCCATGACCCGCATGGTCGCGCGTTCACGTCTTCTCTTGCTCGCCATCGTCGCGGGCGGCCTGTCGCTGTCGGCGACGGGCTGCGGAAACGCTGCTCTTCACGCGGCCGAGACGGGCGACAACGCGAAGCTTCGCGCCGAGATCTCGGAGAAGCATCAGCGCGGCAAGCTGACGAACGACGAGGCGGCCGATCTCGCGCGCGCCGTCGCCGAGCGCGAGATCTCGACGGCGAAGGACGAGAAGACCGCGCTCGCACGGCTCCGCGAGACGCGCGCATGCGCCTCGGAGCTCGACGGCGCGCTCGAAGCTCGGATGAAGACGCGCGACGGCGCCGGCGCCGAGGCCGCTCTCTCGAGGCTCGAAGACGGCAAGCTGAGCGACGGCGACGCGCGGAGCTGGCTCGACGACGCCGACGACCGATGGCGAGCGGTCGGCACGCGCACGTTGCATCGCGACGACGATCGCAAGCGCCGCCAGGCCGCCATCCTCGATCCGAGCCCGCGTGTGCGGCGGGGCGCGATCCGCGCATCAGCGGAGGCGAAGGATGGCGCCGATCTCGACTTGCTCTTCGAGACCGCGCGGGTGGATCCCGAGCTGATCTTGCGAAACGAGGCGCTGCGGGCGATGAGCGCGATCGTGCGCGGGCTCGGCGACGCCGCGAAGCCACGCGCGGCGGATCTCGCGGTGCGGCTCCGGGATCTCTGGACCGCCGGCGACGACGCGATCAAAGAAGACGTCGCAGTGGCATGGGGGCTCTCGCCCGTGTTCGAGAACGGCGGTCGAGAGGCGCTTCGCGTCGCGATCGCCGAAGGCAAAGGGCCTGGCGCGATCGCCGCCTCGGGCGTGGTCGTGCGCAACGCGCCCAAAGACGCCGAGCTCGTCACGTCGGCTACCGCCCTCCTCGCGAGGACGATCACCGATGGGTCACGACGCGATCGCCTTCACGCGCTCGCGATCGCGCCGAACCCGAGCGCCCACCCGGCCATCCTCGATGCGCTGCGCAAAGCCTCCCAAGAAGAGGACAGGGAGGTGAAGGTCCCGGCGCTGGCCCGTCTGCTCGACGTGAAGACGGACCGTGACGCTGCACGCAAAGAGCTCGTGACGATCGCGGGCTACGGCGTGTCGAAATCGTCCATCGGATCGAACGACGACCCGCGTCAGCTCGATCTGGCCGCCCACGCACGGCATGTGCTCGCGTCGGCCGGAGAGCTACGCGTGCAGGCATGGATCGAACAAGACCTCTCCTCACCCGAGCCGCAGCGAAAGACGTCCGCGGCGAGCGCGCTCGCTGCGCTTGGTCGCTCCGCTCGCGCTGCGCTCCTCCTCACCGATCCCGACCCGAGCGTCCGAACGCGCGCCGCGTGCACGATGATGATCGCCTCGCGCCGGTGAGCGCGGGCCGGGCACGCTCTTACACAGCTTGGCACACCGCGACCTCCGTACGAATTGCGCAACGGCCTGGAAAATAGGCAGATCGCATGCGGCATGTGACGTGCTCCGGCGGCGGGCATCATGGAGCTTCGTCACAAGATTCTTATCGCCGCTGCTGTCTCTGCTGCCTCGGTCGCGTGCGGAAGCGCGGCGGGCGTCGGCGGGTCAGCCGATCCGAAAACCGAGACCACCCAGCAGCCGCTCGAGGCGCTGATCCCACTCCAAGGATGTGGCGAGGTCGAGACGTACCTTCGCGAACGCTTGGTCGCCGACGTGAACCGCGAGATCGACGATCGGATCGCGCTCGTGAAGAAGCAAGAGTACGGCGCCTGCTACACGTACTTCGGCGGCGCCGAAGACGCCGCGGCCGGAGCGCCGTCGAACAGCAGCAGCTCGAGCTCGAGCAGCGGATCGAGCGGCAGCAGCGGAGGGGGCACGACCGGCGCGACGAAGACGTCGACGACCAACAACCAAGTGGCCGGCGTCGACGAAGCCGACTTCATCAAGAACGACAACAAGTACCTCTACGTCGTCGCGAACAAGACGTTTCGCATCGTCCAAGCCTGGCCGGCCGATCAAGCGACGCAGGTCGCGAAGATCGACATCGACGGCGAGCCTCGGAAGCTCTTCGTCGAAGGCAACCGCGCCTTGATCTACGTGGCGGTGCCGCGCCCGGTGAAGACCGCGACGACGAATGGCGGCTCCTCCTCCTCTTCTTCTTCGGGTGGCTCATCGGGCGGCTACGCGGGCGGCTCGACGTCGGAGTGCACCTACGGCTACGACTGCGTGCCTTCGGGCGACGGAACGCAGACGAAGATCCTCGTCTTCGACATCACGAACCGCGCGAACCCCACGAAGCAGCGCGAGATCACCCTTTCGGGCTCGCTCCTCTCGGCGCGCCGCATCGGCAACGCGGTCCACACCGTCGTCGTCGAGCCTTACGGCAACATCGAGGGCCTCGAGCACTACCTCGACCCGAACAAGTACACGTGTGACTCCACAGCTCCGCTCGAGACGCAAAAGCAGACGGCGATCGCGAACTGGGAGTCGCTAAGGGCCGCGAACCTCGCCAAGGTCGCCGCCGTGAACGTGATGGAGACCATCCCGAGCGCAAAAGAGAACGGCGGCGACGCGGTCGCGGCGTGCGCGGGCTACTTCCGTCCGAACGTCGCCGAGGGCACCACGTTCACGACGCTCTTCTCGATCGACATGGGTGAGAACGCCGGCAACGCGACGTCGGCCACCGTCATCAGCGATCCCGGCGTGACCTACGCCTCCGAGACCGGCCTCTACATGGCGGTGCCGCATCAGAAGACCGACGGCTACGGCTGGTACGGCGACATGGCCGGTGAGGAGCAGGCGAGCACGGTCCACAAGTTCCGGGTCGGCGCGACCCCGACGCTCACCGGCTACGAGGCGAGCGGCATCGTGAAGGGACGCGTCCTCAACCAATTCTCGCTCGACGAGTGGCAAGGCCACCTCCGCGTCGCGACGACGACGGGGCACACGCCCGATCCGAAGGTGCACAGCACGATGAGCGTGCTCGAGCGCAAGGACAAGGCGCTCGTCCTGACCGGCAAGGTCGACAACATCGCGCCGACCGAAGACATCCGTAGCGTCCGCTTCGACGGCTCGCGTGGCTTCGTCGTCACGTTCAAGAAGACCGACCCGCTCTATGTCTTCGACCTCGGTAACCCCTCTCTGCCGAGCATCGCGGGCGAGCTCAAGATCCCCGGCTTCTCGACGTACATGCACATGATGGACGCGCAGCACCTCCTCACGATCGGCTACGACGCCGACGATCAAGGGAGCTTTGCGTGGTTCGCTGGCGTGCGTCTCCAGATCTTCGACGTGAGCGACATGAAGAACCCGCAGCTCGCGCACACCGAGATCATCGGTACGCGCGGCTCGAGCTCCGAGGCGCTCACGAACCACCTCGCGTTCAACTACTACGCCGAGAAGAACCTCCTCGCGCTCCCGATGACGATCTGCGAAGGTGGCAGCGGCGGCAGCTTCGGGACGAACATGACGTTCAGCGGCCTCCTCGTCTACGACGTCACCACGCAGACGGGCTTCACGAAGCACGGCGCCGTCGCCCATCCGAACAACTCCTCGGGCACCGGCTACGAGAACAGCGCCTGCAGCAACTGGTGGACGAACGCGAGCTCCGAAGTGAAGCGCAGCGTCATCATGGACGACGTCGTCTACTCGGTGAGCGAGCGCCGCGTGAAGGTGAACAACCTCGCGAACCTCAGCTCGGATATCGCGACGATCTCCCTCGACAACTGATTCGTCCGTTTTTCGCGCACCCAAACGCGCGTACGCCTGTCTCGAGCCACGGCGCTCGGGGCAGGCGTTTCGCATTGTGCAATTCCCACCCGAGGCGGGCGGGTGCACGCCCACGCGAGTTTTTTCGCCTCGTAGCAGACGCGCACGAAAAGACGTGACACGAGCAAGTGGCCGCCTTTATGAATCGGCGCGTGATGCGAAATCAGCTTCTCACGCTTGGACTCGCGACGACCCTTGCTCTTGGCTCGACGGGCTGCATCAGCAAGATCATGCTGAACAAGCAGATCAACGCGACGCGCGTTGGCTCCGGGGCCGCCGACACGATCGGCGACTACGAGATCGCCCGCGGCGCAGCGGCCGGTGGCGTCTTGCAGTTCGAAGGCATGCACCGCCTCGCCCCCGACAACGAGGATGCCCTCTTCCTCTTGCTCCGCGGCTGGGCAGGATGGGGATACGCGTTCGCGCAAGACGACTACGAGGTCGCCACGCTGCAAGGCGATGAAGCGACGGCCGAGTACCACAAGAAGCGCGCGAAGCTCGCCTTCGATCGCGCGATCTCGTACGGCCTCGAGCTGATCGCGAAAGAGGATGACGGGTTCGTTGCGGCGAAGAAGAACGCCGACACGCTCACGGCGTGGCTGAAGAAGAACTTCGACGACCAGGAGGACGGCGAGACGTTGTTCTGGCTCGGCTCGGCGTGGCTCGCGCGCGTCAACCTCCTCAAGGACGAGCCCGAGTTCGTCGCGGAGCTCTACGTCGGCGTCGCGATGCTCGAGCGAAGCCGCGAGCTGTGGCCGGACTTCATGGCGTACGGCGCCACCTCCACGCTCGCCGCGTACCACGCGCGAACGTCCATGGCTGAGCTCGACGAGTCGAAGAAGCTCCTCGACTTCGCGCTCGAGAAGACGAAGCGTCATGCGCTCGGCGTCCAGCTCAATTACGCGAAGTACGCCTGCGTGAAGGCCGACCAGGCGCTCTACGAGAAGATGTTGAACGAGATCATCGCGGCGGAGGACGTCGAGCCGAACCTTCGCCTCCAAAACGCGATCGCCAAGCGACGCGCCAAGCGTGGGCTCAGCAAAGCCGCGATGGAAGACTGCGGCTTCAGCGCGCCGGCGCCGGCAAAACCCGCCGCGAAGTGAGGTGTGCGCTGCGTTTCGCCGCACCCCCAAGTGTGCGGTCTGAGCGGCCTGCACGTTGCTGCGGGCTGGTCACCCGGGAGTCCGTTCGACGCGCCATGGCAATCGGCGCGAAACCCCGCACCGAAATTCGGGCCAGCCGCAGGTCTCATTTGACCGGTCGAGGTGAAACTTCTTGCGGGTTTTCCGTCGAAAGGTAGGTTCCTCATAACGGGCCACCGTCTCTGGACCGTCATTCTTGCTTGTGGGACGCGTCGATGCGTTCAGGAAGGAGAGGCAGCACCCATGCTTCGAAGGTTGTTAGTCGTGGTCGCCGTCGTGGTGGCCATGCTCGGCGTCACGCAAGGGACCGCATCGGCGGACGAGCGTGAGATCAAGCTGGGCACACTCGCGCCGAAGGACTCGGCGTGGGGAAAGGTCTTCGGCGCTTGGGCCAAGGCCGTGTCGGAAGAGAGCTCCGGAGCGCTCAAGCTCACGTGGTTCTTCAACGGAAGCCAAGGCGATGAGATCGCCATGGTCGGCAAGATGCGGAGCAAGCAGCTCGACGGAGCGGCCATCACCGCGACGGGCCTTGCCCAAATCTGGCCGCACATTGGCGCGCTTCAAATGCCTGGCCTCTTCCCAACGTGGGCGAAGCTCGACGCGGTTCGCGAGAAGGTGTCGCCGAAGTTCGACGCCGCGTTCGCGAAGGAAGGCTTCGTCATCCTCGGCAAGGGCGACGTCGGCATGGCGCGACTCATGTCGCGAGGTGTTGCGATTCGCACACCCGACGATCTGAAGAAGGCGCACCCGTTCTACATCTCGGGAGACCCCATCGGTCAGAAGTTCCTCGAGATCGTCGGCGTTCCCTCTCCGAAGGCGCTGACCGTCCCTGCGATCCTTCCGGCTGTGTCGGCGCGCGGTGAAGGCGCGGTCGACGTCATCAACTCTCCGCCGATCGCGGCCGAGCAGCTTGGCTGGGCGCCGCACATGGATCAAATCATCACGAACCTGCCGACCGGCATCGGTATTGGCGCGCTCGTCATGAACAAAGAGACGTTCGAAGGATTGCCCGCCGACGCGAAGGCAGTTCTTCAGCGCACCGGAAAGAACACCGGCAGCCTCCTCACCGAGCGCATTCGCTCGATCGACGACGCTGCGTTTGGTCGCCTCAAGGCGAGCAAGACGAACATCGACCTCAACGACACCGAGAAGGCGGCGTGGGCGGCGACGTTCGCGAAGGTCCGCGCCTCGCTGAAGAACGAGGGCAAGGTTCGCGCAGACGTGTTCGACGAGGTCACTGCGGCCGCGCAGTAACTCTCACGTTGACACGCGATCAAAGAGGCTCCGGAGGCGACTCCGGGGCCTTTTTGGCTTCGAAGAGACATCAGGCGCGATGGCTCCCTCGAAGACCACGCTCCTGGCGGGCGAATCCGTTGGGTCTCAAAGCCCCGCTTTGTGCGTATCTCATCCGGTCCTCGTATAAGCTCCTCGGGCAATGGCCGAAGACGACAAGTCGGACAAACCCGCATCGAAGAAAGCGAATGGCGCCTCTTCTCGCGATGTCGAGGCAGACGCGAAGAAGGAGTCCGAGGAGGCCAAAGCCGACGCTCGCGATCCTTCGGACGACGAAGAGGCCGACAAAGACAAGCCGACGTCTTCGCGGAGCAGCGGCGCGGCCCGCGTCCCGTCCTCGCCATGGCCGAGCGCGCACAAGGCCGAGCCCAAGAAAGAGGCCGAGCCGGTCGAGGGAAAGGGCGCGCCTTCGGGCGACAAGAAGGACAGCGGGGTCCCGCACAAGGCCGCCTGGGGAGCTCCGTTCGCGAAGCTCGATCGCGCGTGGACGACGCTCGAGTCTCGTCTCTGCGCCGCCGTCCTCGTCGGCGAGGTGCTCACGCTCGTCTTCTGGATCTCGATCAAGGCGCTCTCGGCGACAGGTCGTGCAGGGCCAGGCATGATCTTCCGCGCGCTCGTCACCGCGCTCATCCTCGGCGCGATCGCGCACAAAGCATCGAAGAAGCACGAGCGCCACGAGGTCATCACGACCGGCGCCGCGCTGCTCGGACTCGCGCTCGGCACGCGCTGGGGCGACACCGGCACGACGTACTTCGCGAACCTGTTCGCGTGGCTTCAGAACTCGTCGATCCTCGTGTTCTTCGGCGGCGTGAGCGAGCTCGCGCGACGCATGACGTTGTGGCTCGCGCTCCTCGGAGCGTCGCTCGCGACCGCGCAGGGAAAGCACATCAACGTCGACGTCGCGATGCGCTTTCTCTCTCCGAAGGCGCGCGTCCCCGTCGCGGTGCTCGGCTGGGTGGCTGCCTCGATCGTCTCGATCTCCGCCGCGTGGGGGTTCTTCGACTACGTCGCCGTCGAAGAGATGCGCGCGCCGCCGACGATCCCGTGCGCCGACGATCAGGCGAAGCGTTGTCCTGCACCGCCCGGATCGAAGATCGACAAGGTGCTCGCCTCCTCGGGCCGCAACTTCTTCCTCGCGGGGCGTCAGCTCTCGCTCGACCTGCGGTCCTTCCCGAAGGTCATCAGCGGCACTCCCTACAACAAGTGGATGACGCCCAAAGAATGGAACGAATGGCTGCGAGGTGGTGGATGGGAGAGCCACTTCAAGCCCGAGGACGTCAAGGCGTTCGAGCTCCCCGATGACGGGTCGATCGACTACCGCAACCCGTCGGTCACGGCGATCCCGGGCGGCACCGAGGCCGTCCCGAAGATCTTGGTCCCGCTCTTCAACCTCGTCTTCGCGTTCGGGCTCCTCGTGATCGGCGTCCGCTTTCTCCTGCGCTCGGTCCTCGCGATCTCCGGGTGGGTCAAGGTCGATCCCGCGGCCGCACACGGCGACGACGAGCTCGCGCACATCCACGATCACTCGCCCGAAGCGGAGCTCGCCGAAGCGGCGATCAAGGAGACGCACACATGAGCGCGTCCACCTCGAACGTGACCGACGTGGTCGACCCGAAGACCGCGCGGAAGGCCTTCGGCGTCATCGGCGCCGTCATCGCGCTGCTCACCGCCGTCGGCGGCGTGCTCGTCGGGCTCGTCGGCGCGCTGGCGCTCCTCGGCACGCCGCTCTTCGCGATCATGGGCGGCGCCGCCGAGCTCGCGTGGCTCACGCACCCGAACCCCGAGCAGCAGGTCTTGCGCCGCTTGGCGTCGGACGTGTTCGGCCCCTATTTCGCCGGCTCGCCCATCATCACGACGATCCCGCTCTTCACGTTCGTCGGCTACGTGATGGCCGAGTCGAAGACGCCCGAGCGGCTCGTCCGCGCCGCGACGGCATGGCTCGGCTGGATGCCCGGCGGGCTCGCGATCG
Organism: Labilithrix sp.; assembly: GCA_044227045.1. Classification (GTDB taxonomy): domain Bacteria; phylum Myxococcota_A; class Polyangia; order Polyangiales; family Polyangiaceae; genus Labilithrix. The sequence goes on along the minus strand of JBGAFW010000104.1, from coordinate 3,435 downwards.
TGTGCGTCATCGCGAGCGCGATCTTCACGCTCTTCACCGGCGGTAGCGGCGTCACGATCATCGCGGTCGGCGGCCTGCTGCTCCCGGCGCTCCGCAAGAGCGGCTACTCGGAGAAGTTCTCGCTCGGCCTCGTGACGACGGGCGGCTCGCTCGGCCTCCTCTTGCCGTGGGCGCTCCCGCTCCTCGTCTACGCGATGATCACGGGCCTCGACTTCCAGCTCGTGAACAAGGCCGTCCTTCTCCCGGGCGTGCTCGTCCTCCTCTTCCTCGCGGTCTACTGCGTCTACATCGGCATCACCGAGAAGATCCCGCGCCAGAAGTTCGAGCTCTTCGAGGCCCTGAAGGCGACGTGGGCGTTCAAATGGGAGATCGGCGTCTTCGTCTTGCTCATCGTGAGCATCAAGACGCAGCTCGCAGGCATCGACGAGGCGGCGGGTCTCATCGCCGCGTACACGCTCGCGATCGAGGTGTGGGTCTACAAGGACCTCACGATCAAGAAGGACCTCGTCCGGATCGCGCGTGGATCGATGGCGCTCGCCGGCGCCGTCATCTTGATCCTCGCGATGGCGAACGCGCTCATCAACTACGTGGGCGACGAGCACCTGCCGAACAAGGTCCTCGACGCGATGCTCAAGATCGGCTTCGACAAGACGTGGCAGTTCTTGATCGTCATGAACATCTTCCTGCTCATTCTCGGAATGATCATGGACGGGTTCAGCGCGATCCTCGTCGCCGTCCCGCTCGTGCTCCCGTTCGCGGCGTACTTCGGCCTCGGGCCGTTCCACGTCGCGATCATGTTCGTGCTCAACCTCGAGCTGGCGTTCTCGTGTCCGCCGCTCGGCTTGAACCTCTTCATCGCGAGCTTCCGCTTCAACCGCCCGGTCATCTCGCTCTACCGAATCGCGATGCCGTTCGTCGGCATCCTGGCGCTCGCGCTGCTCGTCGTCACGTACGTGCCGCGCATCTCGAGCCAGCTCGTTCTCGATGACATCCAGCACTGGAGAGACCAGGCGGCGAAGGAGCATCGCGTCCCGAGCGAGGCGTGGTTCCTCGAGTGCGTCCAGCTCGATCGCAACAACCCGCAGCCTTGCAGCGACGAAGACAAGAAGAAGTACCCCAAGGGTCAGATGCCCGAGACGGCGCCGCAACCCGACACGGTCGTCGACGCCGGCCCGCCGACGACGAACCCCGACGACGACGATCTCGACTCGATCATCAAGGGCACCGGCGCGCCCAAGGAAGCCGGCGCCAAAGCTCCGGGCACCGAATCGGAAGACGACATCATGGCGATGATCAAAGGCTCGTCCTCGGACGCCGGCGCCAGCGCCGACGCCGCGACGAAGCCAAAGCCGAAGACGGGCCAAGAGAGCGAAGACGACCTGATGGATCTCATCAAGGGCGGCCACTGATCTCAGCGCGCGGCTGCGACGACGACAAAAGCAGCGTCTTCCTTCCTTCGCACAAGGTCGTGAGGCGAAGCTCGCGCCCACGGCATCCGCAACAAGTTCCCTCCCTTCGCTGCACGGCTGACCTTGTCGCCGATCCATCAACGGCGCTTATGAACGCTATCCACCGTATTCACTGGAGGCATTCATCGTGAGGCCGTAGGTTCCAAGCTCTCTCCAGCGAGGAAACCACCATGGCCAAGATGAAGGCAGTTCAAGTCGCGAAAGCCAACGCTGCATTCGAGGTTGTCGAGCGCGACATCCCCGAGCCGGCAGACCGTCACGTCCGGATCAAGGTCGAGGCCTGTGGCATGTGCCACAGCGATGCGTTCGTCAAAGCGGGCGCGTTCCCAGGCATGGCGTTGCCGCGCGTCCCGGGTCACGAGCTCGCCGGCCGCATCGACAAGGTCGGCGCGCACGTCACCGCGTGGAAGGTGGGCCAGCGCGTCGGCGTCGGCTGGCACGGCGGCCACTGCTTCGAGTGCAACGCGTGCCGCAAAGGCCTCTTCATCAACTGCGAAAAGGCGAAGATCACGGGCATCACCCACGACGGCGGCTATGCCGAATACGTCGTCGTCCCCGCCGAGTCGGTGGCGAGCATCCCCGACAAGCTCTCCGCGATCGAAGCAGGCCCGCTCCTCTGCGCCGGCGTCACGACCTACAACTCCCTCCGCAACAGCGGCGCCCGCCCTGGCGACACCGTCGCCGTTCAAGGCATCGGCGGCCTCGGCCACCTCGCGATTCAATACGCCGCGAAGATGGGCTTCCGTACGATCGCGATCTCGAGCGGCAGCGACAAAGAGGAGCTCGCGCGCCAGCTCGGCGCCCACGAGTACATCGACACGAAGAACACGCCCGCCGCCGAAGGCCTCAAGAAGCTCGGCGGCGCCGACGTCGTCCTCGCGACAGCCCCGCACAGCTCCGCGATCGCGTCGACATTCGACGGCCTCAAGTCGCGCGGCAAGCTTCTCCTCGTCGCCGCCCCCCACGAGCCGCTCACGCTCAACCCCTTCGGCCTCCTCAGCGGCCGCACCGTCGCCGGCTGGCCCAGCGGCAGCGCGATCGACTCGGAAGACACGATGAGCTTCAGCGCCATCACGGGCGTCAAGCCACGCACCGAGACCTTCAAGCTCGAACAAGCAGAAGAGGCCTACGAGAAGGTGATGGCCAACAAGATCCGCTTCCGCGCCGTCCTCGTTCCCTGATCACCCAACCCGCGCCGGCGTGGCCAACCCGCGCTGGCGTGGCCGACCCACGCTGGCGTGGCCAACCCGCGCTGGCGTGGCCAACCCGCGCTGGCGTGGCCAACCCGCGCTGGCGTGGCCGACCCAAGCTGGCGTGGCCAACCCGCGTCGGTGATCGCGAGCCGTCGCGAGCAGTTTGGTCAACAGATGAACGAACTGTCTCGTTCGCGGGCAGGTTGGTTGCGTTGCTTGGCGTGAGAGCGCGAGGGATGGGCGTCCATGAAGTGTGAGGCGTGAGCGTTTTGTACGCGCTTTGTCGGCGTGGTCGGAGCGTGGTGGACGCAAGGTGAGAGCGTGGTGGATCCGCGGCACGTGCGTCGCAGTGCTCGCTGCGCGATGCGCGCGGCGACGACGTCCCATCGGACGTCTGCTTGCGAGCGTCGTTCCCACCATCGTTCATCCATCGGAGCTGTCTCATCATGCGTAAACGGATCGTCTTCTCAGCGCTCGCGGTCACCTCACTCATCCCCATCGTCTCCGGCTGCGGTGTCGAGGCGGCAGATCAAGCGATCGAGCCCGTGAAAACCATTCCGGTCAACACCGATGGCAAAATCGAGCCGCAAGATCTCCTCGTCGGCGCGAGCAAGGGAGACTGGTGTGGCAACAGCAACGTCGGCGACTCCGACTACCTTTGGAATCGTCAGATCGGCGCCTTCAAGTGCGCGGCCTCGGCGCTCTGCGGAATCGCGAGCCCCGGCGCCGCGATCGCCTGCTCGACGGCACTCACGACGCTTCTCGAGACGATG
>JBGAFW010000103.1:0-32846 GCA_044227045.1 Labilithrix sp. | reverse complement strand
CGCCTCGCGGAGGAGTACCTCCGCTCGGGGCACGAGGGGGCTTCCCCTCGTGGCTCCCCTTATCGGCGTGATCATGCGCGTGATCGGGCGCGTCGCGGCTCTCCTCGGCGTGATCATGATCGTGGTCGTGCGCGTGATCGGGCGCGTCGCGGCTCTCCTCGGTGTGATCATGATCGTGATCGTGCGCGTCGTGGCCCGCCTCGGTGTGATCATGATCATGATCATGATCGTGATCGTGCGCGTCGTGGGCCATGTCTAGACGAGGTCGTAGTCTTCGGCCAACGCGACGGTGGAGCCGGCGAGCACGCTCGACGTCTCCTCGTCACGCTCGACGGCGCAGAGGTAAAGGCCGGCGAGGATCGCGGGGTGGTCGCGGATCAGGCCGAGGAAATCCTCCTTGGGGAGGTGGAGGGTCACGGTGGGATGCACCGCGACGACGTCTGCGTTGGCCTTGCGGCGGAGGACGAGCGCGACCTCGCCCACGGTCTCGCCGACGCCGAGCGTGGCGATGACGAAGTTCTCGCCGCCTTCTTCACGGCCGATGACGGCGACCTCGCCGGACGCGATGAGGTGGAGGCCGCTCGTCTCCTTTCCATCGGAGATGAGCTTGTCGTTCTTCTCGAAGACCTTCGTCTCGAAGCGCTCGACGAGCGCGGGGCGCTCCTTCGGCGCGACGGAGAGGAGCACCTTCGACGTGCGCACGAGGTTCGTGACCATGCGGCGACGGCAGTGGGCGGCGAGCTCGACGCCGACGTCGGGACGCTTCTCGGCGACGGCCTCGAGCGCTTCGCGGCGGGCGACCAAAAGAATGGAGGGACGGCAGGCGACGACGCTGGCGGCGCGCGGCGCACGCGAGAGGAGCGCCATCTCACCGAAGAGCGCGCCGTTCGTCAGACGTGCGAGCGTGATCGCGCGCCTGTCGTCTTCTTCGTCCTTGCGGCGGACCTCGAGCTCTCCGCGCGCGACGATGTATGCCTCGGCGCCTTCTTCACCTTCGGAGATGACGGCCTTGCCGGCGGGGACCGTGATCATCTCGAAGCAGCCGATGAGCGCGCGGAGGCCGGGCTTCTCGAGCGCGCTGAAGAGCGAGAGCGGCGAGATGAGCGGCGGCTCGGAGTCGGAGAGCGAGTCGAACTCCTTCGACGCGTCGTGGATGATCTGCGTCGCCTTCGAGAGGAGCGCAGGTCCGGAGAGGAACGACGAGAGCGGCTTGAAGTCTTCGTCGTGCGGGAGCGGAGGAGGAGGCGGCGTCGCGTCGTCGGAGAGACGCGGCGAGCCGAGGCAAAACGCGCCGGCGATCTCGTCGAGGTGCTTCGACACGTCGACGCCGAGCATCTTGAGGTCGCCGACCGCCGCGACGGCGAGCGGGAGATTGCCCGTGTCGATCGCGCGCTTCACGCCGAGCTCGAAGCCTTCGATCGCGGCCTCCGTTCGCCCGGCGTCGGCGAGGAGACGGCACGTGAGGATGAGCGCGCTCGGCACCGACGCGTCTTGCTGGACGACCGCGGCGCTCCAGCGGAGCGCGGCTTCACGCTCACCGGCGAGAAGCAATGCGAGCGCGCGGTCGAGCGGAGAGTCGACCGATTGCCCAGGCAGGATCGGCGGGGCCATTCTCATGTGAGATCGCTCGTATACTACACCTGTCCCGCGCACATGCACGCTTGCAGCAGGCGTTTGGCGGCGCTGCCGGCGCTCGTCCGTCGGGTCGTCAGTCGTCGTCGTCCAGCTTCGATGACGCGTTCTGCCTCTCGATGATGGAGCTCATCGCGTTGGCGGTCGCGGTCACGAGGGGAACGACCTTCGGGTAGTCCATGCGCGTCGGGCCGATGACGCCGACCGAGCCGCCCGCGCGGCCTTGCGTGCTCCGGTACGACGCGCTGACGATCGACAGCTGCCCGCCGGCGAGATCGCCTGCCTCGTGGCCGACGACGACGGTCGTGCCTGGCGCCGCGAGCGTCGCGTCGAGGAGGCGGAGGATGGCTTGCCCTTCGTCGAGCGCGCTGACGACGTCCTTCAGCCCGGCCGCGTGCGAGGCAAACTCGGGCAGACCGAGGAGCTTCGCTCGGCCTTCGATCACGACGTCAGCGCCGGTGTCTGCCGCGTTGACCGCCGCTTCGCCGAGCTCGAACGCGCGCTTGCGCACCTCGTCGGCCTGGACGTTCTCGCTCTGCAGCCGTCGCATGAAGAGATCCCGAAGCTCACCGAGAGAGCGACCTTCGATCACGTCGTCGAGCAGGTTGTGAATCTTCGTGAGCTCGTCCTCGCTGACGTCCGCTTTCAGGAAGCGGTTCTGCACCGTGCCGTTCATCATCACGACGACGGCGAGCAGCTCACCGGGGAGCGTGCGGATGAAGCGCAGATGCTTCAGCGTCATCGTCTCGGCCTTGGGCGAGACGACGACCGCCGCCGTGCCCGTCAGCTCGGACAGAAGGCGCCCGGTTTCGCGGAGAAAATTCGGGCCTGGCTCGATCTCCGAGAAGCGCTGCATCAAGTGGAGGTTCTCGGCGTCCGTGAGCTGCCGGACCTCCATCATCGCGTCGACGAAGAGCCGAAACGCCTTGTCCGTCGGGACGCGGCCCGCGCTCGTGTGCGGCTGGACGAGGTAACCGAGCTCCTCGAGATCCGAGAGCACGTTTCGAATGCTCGCAGGAGACAGCTCGATCCCTCGCTTCGACAGCGTTCGGGAGCCGACCGGCTCGCCGGTGGCCACGAACTCCGTGATGCACGCGTAGAGGATTTGTTTTCCGCGTGGCGACAGCTCCGCCATGGTGTGCGCTCATTCTAGCAGCTTCGCGCAAAGGCGCGTATGCTCCGCCGCGCCTACGCATGAGCCTTCGATCCGCGAGCTGCACGGCACTTTTGATGGGAGCTCCGCTTCTTTGCGGGTGCCATCTCGTCAACGACGCGCGTGTGCCGAAGCCCGAGCGGGCCTTGGCGAGCGAAAGCGACTCTCAAGAGACGCCCTCGGCGCAGGCCGACTCGTCCTCCGCGATCGGCGGCGCGTCGACCGGGGATGACGAGCCCGACCTGACGAGCGGCGCCGGATCGGACAGCCCCTCGGACGACCCACAGACGCCCGGCGAGGGTCCGCCCGCGACGCCCACGCTCGATCGGAACAGCGTCCCCGTGGCCTCACGCTACGCCGGCCTCGATCGCCAGAGCTGCGAAGCCGAGCTCGATCGGCGTCACGTCTCGTACTCGCGCGTCGGAGAAGCACGCGGCGTCATCGCCCCGCTCCGCCTCACCGGGCCGCTCTCGGGCGTCACGTTTCGCTCGCAGCTGCCGGCAAAAATGCGGGCCTCGGCGACGATGGAGATCTACGATTGCCGCCTCGTCCTCGCGCTCGACGATTTCGCGAAGATGCTGGCCGCACACGACATCGTCGAGGTCATCCACCTCTCCGTGTACCGCCCGGTCTCTTCGAAGGTCCCGTTGAAGGGCGCCGGACGGCGGCATGGCGGCGCGCTCGCCATCGACGCGGCGATCTTCAAGACGAAGGACGGGCGGTCGCTTTCGGTCGAAAAAGACTTCCACGGCCGCATCGGGGCGCGCCCCTGCCCGGCGCCGGCGTCCGCGACCGAGCTCCACAAAATCGCCTGCGAAGCCAATGACGCACGCCTCTTCAACGTCCTTTTGACGCCCGACTACAACTGGGCGCACCGCAATCATTTCCATATGGAAGTGACCGCGGGGGTCCGTTGGACGCTCGTTCGCTGAGCCTCACGACCCGGCTCTGGCGATCCAATTTCTAGGACGAGGCCACGGCCCGGCTTGACGCCGCGGATGCGTTGAGGAACGACCCGCTCCGCAATCCCTCGACGACGAACGGGGTGGGGGCGCTCGTGCGAACGACGCTCTCCTCTCGACCATGTGAAGGAGACGGAAGCGATCATGGCTACGGAACAGGCCGCGGACAAGAGCGGCACCACAGGCGAATCCGCGATCCAAGGGCGACAGCTCTTCGGTCACCCGATCGGCCTCTTCGTTCTGTTCTTCACCGAGATGTGGGAGCGCTTCTCGTATTACGGAATGCGCGGGCTCTTGAAGCTCTACATGGTGAACTTCCTGTTCATCACGATCCGTCAGACGTACCAAGGCAAGGGCTACGACGGCGTCGGCGATCCGAACAACGTCCTCGGCTGGAGCGTCATCAAGAAGCTTCTCCCGTCCGTCGATCCGGCGAGCCTCAGCAAGTGCATCGCCGACAAGACGACGGCGCTCGTCGCGGGTGACGCGGCGAAGGGCATCGCAGGCATCGCCGAGAGCGCCGCGCACGACATCGCCGCGCAGACGTGCGCCGTGTCGCCGAACGCGTCCGTCCTCTACGGCTGGTACACCGGCCTCGTCTACCTCACGCCGGTCCTCGGCGGGTTCATCGCCGACAAGTACCTCGGCCAGAAGCGATCGGTCTTCGTCGGCGGCACGCTGATGGCGCTCGGTCAGATCGTCCTCTTCGGCTCCGAGGCGAGCTTCTTCGTCGGCCTCGTGCTCCTCATCATCGGCAACGGCTTCTTCAAGCCGAACATCTCGACGCAGGTCGGCAACCTCTATCCCGCAGGCGACCCGCGACGCGACGGCGCGTTCACGATCTTCTACATGGGGATCAACCTCGGCGCGTTCATCTGCAACTTCATCTGCGGCACGCTCGCGGCCCGCTATGGCTGGCGCTACGGCTTCCTCGCCGCGGGCGTCGGCATGATCATCGGCGTGCTCGTCCAGCTCCTCGGGCGCCACACGCTCGCGCCCGACACGCTGCAGAAGCGTGAAGAAGGCGCCAAGGAGGCCGAGAAGAAGCCGCTCGACAAGGGTGAGTGGAAGCGCGTCTGGGCGCTCATGATCCTCTGCGCGCTGAACATCATCTTCTGGGCGGTCTACGAGCAGCAGGGCAACACGATGCAGACGTGGGCAGACGAGAAGACCGTCTGGCCGTCGTGGGCATCGTCGACGTGGTTCCAGTCGGTCAACCCGTTCTTCATCTTCCTCTTCGCGCCGTTCTTCGATCGCTTCTGGGCGTGGCAGAACAAGCGCGGCAAGGAGCCGTCGTCCGTCTCGAAGATGGCGATCGGCTGCTTCATCCTCGGCGGCTCGTTCATCGTGATGGTCATCGGCGCGAAGGTCGTCGGTGGCGGCTCCGGCGGCGTCTTCTGGCCGATCTTCTGCACGATGCTCCTCACCGTCGGCGAGCTCTACCTCTCGCCGATCGGCCTCTCGCTCGTCACGAAGGTCTCTCCGGTCCGCATCGTGTCGCTCATGATGGGCCTATGGTTCCTCTCGTCGTTCTTCGGCAACATCCTCTCCGGCTACATCGGCCAGCTCTACACGACGCTCTCGGCCGACGTGTTCTTCATCCTGCTCATGGCGCTCGGCATGGCCGCTGGCGTCGCGATCTGGCTGTTCAACAAGCCGCTCAAGAGCGCGATGGCGTCGGCCCCCGCGCCGAACGCCGAAGCGCCGGAGCTCGCTCCCGCCGCGGAGTGATGCGCTAGCATCGCGGGCGTGAGACCTTCTCTTCACGCCCGCGGGTTTGCTCTCTCGATCCTCATCGCCAGCGCGTTCGCGTCGGCGGCGTGTGGTTCGCCTCCGCCGGCGAACCCGCCTTCCGACAAGGCCGCGCCTCCATCCGACCCGCCGCAGATCGGCATTCCGCCGTCCGTCCTCTCCGCCGACGGTCATCTGAGCTGCACGATCAGCAGCAAGGAGAACGGCACGCAAGTCCTCGTCATGAACAGCGGCCAAGGCCTCGAGTTCGACGTGAGCGTGAGCCCGATCGTCGACGGCGTCGTGAACACGAAGGGCGAAGGCAAGGGCGGCTCGTATCGCTTCACGTCCCATCTCGCGAAGCCCGGCAAAGGCATGCTGAGCGGCGTCGGCGAGGTGACGATCGACGAGCTCGAGACGAAGGTGAACGTCGAGATGGACCGCTACAAGCAGCCCGCAGGCGCAGGCACCGAGCTCACGTTCAGCTCGGAGGACATGGCGAAGCGTGGCATCTACATCGAGTTCTCCGGCCGCGCGACCGCGAAGAACGGCGAGCACTACGGCTTCAAGGTCACGCTCGGCGCGCCCGCGGCCGGATCGGGCGGCAAGGTCATGCCCTCGACCGCAGCGACGACCGCGCCGATCCAATCCAAGATGGTGATCGTGCAAGCGCCGCAGACGACCGTGGTGACGAGCGGCTCGAAGGTGACGACGACGGTGAACAAGATCCCGTGAGCTTCGCGCGGTCTGTCGTCGCGTCGTCGCTCGCGACGATCTCGCTCGCGATCGCGTGCACGCATGCGCCGACTTCGTCTTCGCCTTCGCCGACGCCTGCGCCCGTCGCGCGGCATGCCGAGGCGCCGCGGAGCGCCGTCGCGCCTCCGCCGGTGATGCCGGCGCGCTACCTGCGGACGCTCGAGATCGATCCAGGCGGCTATTCGCCTTCGTCGACCACGGCGACGGCGAGCGATCTCTTGCTCGGCGATCTCCTGTTTCACGCGCCGAGGACGCTCGGCGCGAAGGCCGCGTCGATGGGCATCTCGTGCAACACGTGCCATCCAAACGGCGCGACGCACACGACCTTCTTCCTCGAGGAGATCTCGGATCGACGCGGCAACCTCGATCTCTCGACGAGCTTCTTCGCGAAGGCTGCCGAGGACGGCGTGAAGAACGCGGTCAGCATCCCCTCGCTGCGCGGGTGTCGGTTCACGGGGCCCTACGGCCTCGACGGCCGAACGGCGTCGCTCTCCGATTTCGTGCAAGGAGTCGTCACGGGCGAGTTCGACGGCGCGCCGCTGTCGCCGCGCGAGCTCGCGGCGCTCGTCCGCTACATCCAGGAGCTCGACTTCCTCCCGAACGCGAACCTCGACGCGAAGGGAGACCTCACCGCGCGCGCGTCCACCCGTGCCGCGCGCGGCGCGAAGCTCTTCGCCGAGCCGCGACGAGGATTCTCCGGCCTGAGCTGCGCGAGCTGTCACCCGCCCACGTCGTTCTTTCGCGATGGACGCGCGCATCGGCTCGGCACGGGCTCTCCTCCCTCACCGCACGCGATCGACGGCGGCTACGAGACCCCTACCCTGCTCGGCCTCGCCGAGACCGCGCCCTATTTTCACGATGGCCGCTTCGCCACGATCGCCGAGGTCATCACGTGGTTCGACACGTCGTTTGCGCTCGGCCTCTCGCCGGCGGATCGCGAAGACCTCGCCGCGTACGTCGAGGCGGTGGGCGCGGTCGATCGCGCCGCCGACGATCGGCCGCTCGCGCGGCGGCTCGACGAGTCGTTCGCCTACGCGTCGCTGCTCACGCCCGACCACGATCGCAAGACGTGGCGGCTCGCCATCGACGCGCTGCTCTCGACGCTGGCGGGGTCGCCGCCGCCGGCGGACGTGCGCGATCGGGTCGCCGCCATGCGCGTGCGGCTCGAGACGCTGCGCGCGGCCGTGGCTGCGAGCCAGCCACCTCCCTCGACCGTTCGTGTGGACGCGCTCCGCGTCGATCTCTCACGCCTCGCCGCCGACTGGGCGGGCGCAAGCCATTAGCGAGCGATCCGACTAGCGACCACCGACGAGACGGCGAACCGCAGGCGTGATGCGCGTAAAGCGTTCCTTCGGCGGGTCGGGCTGGCGCTCGATGCCGATGACGACGTGGAGAGGTTTGCGCGTCTGCGGATCGACGCGAAAGAGCGGACCGCCCGAGTCACCGCCGGACGAGTAGTACTGGCTCGTGAGCCCGGTCGTGTAGCCGTCGGCGTTTCCGCTTCGCACCGTCAGCGGCTTGCTCTTCTCGAGCGGGGCTTGCCGGTTCTCGGACTTTCGTCCGACCGCGACCGCCTGGATCGTCCCGTGAAAGTCGCCGACGTCTTCGAGCGTCGGATACGTGGGGATGCGGATCGGCGTCTCGAGGTCGAGGATCGCGGCGTCCTCCTTGAAGACCTCCGAGTTGAAGTCGCTCGAGTGCGCCACGACGCCTGCCTTCTTCGCTTTGCTCTGGCTCGGCGTCGGCGCGTACGGCGCCTTCACGACGAAGGACGAGCCGGCCATGCAGTGCGCCGCCGTGAGCACCCGCGTCGGCGACACGAGCACGCCGGTGCAGTAATCCTGCGCCTGGTTGTTCACGAGGACCTGAACGACCTCGGGGAGCTCGGTCGGCGGACCATCCTGCATCGAGTCGATGACCGCGCTCGCGCTCTCCTCGCCGGCCTCGCCGTCCTCGGCGCTCTCGCCGGCGCAGGCCGCGAGCCCGATCACCGCGACCACGGCCATCACCACCCGGCTCAGACTGACATCCGCCCACATGTCCGCTATACAACCACAATTCGTACCAACCGTGCACACCTAGAATTTCAATGACTTAGCCGTGCTCAATCCGTCGTGACTGGAAGGGACGTGTTTGCGCAATGGATCGTTGATCCGCCTCAGCGCTTCGCTTTTCGACCCGAGGCGGGTGCTTCGCCGGCGCGGAGCGCTGTGACCGCGAGCGCCATGTCGGCCGGCAGCTCGCTCTTCCAATGGGTCATCTCGCGCTCGTTGTCGTACGCCTCGCTGGCGCCGTCGACGTCCTCCCCATCGTCGTCGTCCTCGCCTCCGAACGCATCGTGCTCGAGCTGCGAGGCCTCTTCGGCGGCGGCGGCCTCGCCGAAGAGACGCGGATGAACGAACCCGAGCTCGGACGCGTGGAGCATCACGCGCGGCGCGGCGATGACCTGCATCGTCATCCCTCGCGTGTACACGCGCTCGCCCACGATCGGATGCCCTGCCTCCGCGAGGTGGATACGGATTTGATGCGTGCGCCCTGTCTCGAGCTTGCAAGAGACGAGCGTCGCGCGGAGGTTCGCGTGATCGAAGCGCTCGACCACCTCGACGTGCGTGACGGCGCGCTGCACGCGCTCGCTCCCGACGGGGTGGTTGCGGCCATGTCGCTTCTCGACCGATCCGCGAAGACCGTCGCCGCGATCGGGTACGAAATGCGATTCGATCGTCATCACATCCCGCGGCATCACGCCGTTCACGAGCGCGAGGTAGCGCCGATGAACGTGACGAAAGCGAAAGGCCTGCGAGAGCGTCTTCTTCGCGAGCCAGGAGCGCGTGAAGACGATGAGGCCGCTCGTCTCCTTGTCGAGACGATGCACGACCCCAAGCTCTCGCGGCGGCCCCTTCGTCTTCTCGCGGCGCGCGAGCGCGATGCGAACACGCTCGACGAGCGTGGGCCCTTCGTCGTCGTTCTTCTCGAGCCCCGCGGCACCGCCAGATCCGCCGCGCTTCGCGATCGACGCGCCCATCCCGCGCGGGTCGAACGGCAGCGTCGGAATGCCCGACGGCTTGTCGACGACGACGATGTGCGCGTCGACATGAACGATCGCGTTCGGTGGGAGAGCGGCGTTGTCGATGCGCGAGGCGTGAAGGCGAAGCTCGATCTCGGCGCCCTCTTTCATGCGCGTCGTCCCGACCGTGACCACAACGCCATCGACCAGGATCTTCCCGCGCTTCACTAAGTCACGCGCCCGCCCCCACGAGAGCTGGAAGAGCGCGCGCACGACGCCGTCGAGCGGAGTCCCTGCGAGCTCTTTTTCGACGCGCGCGTGCGTCGGACTAGCCTTATCGAGGGTTTTGGGGTGTTTCTCGTCCGAGGCGCTCACGGGAGTCCTTACCTAGCGGTTCTCGAGCCGCCAAAAATGGGATTTGAGACGGCGCGGGAAGTAGGTAGCTTGACCGGTGACCTCGTCGTCCGGAAAATGGGCCCCCAGGTCGTAAAGAAGCGTAGTAAGTTCGTTTCGTTTCGTCCGTTTCGTTGGTTGTCGTTTCGTTCGTCTGATCACTGCCACGCCAAAGGCGCGTGGGAGCCGGAGACCACCCCGTGGCCAAGACTCTTCTCGCTGTCGATGACAGCGTCACGATGCGCAAGGTCCTCGAGATCACCTTTAGCGGTGAGGACTTCCGCGTCGTCACTGCCGATACGTCCCAAGGTGCCATCGGCAAGCTTTCCGAGGGCCCGAACGTCGTCGTCATCGATACGGTGCTCGGTGGAGAGGATGGCTACGCGCTCGCGAAGGAGCTTCGAAAGCGAAGCCCGCAGACCGCGATCATCATGCTCGCCAGCCGCTACGCGCCCTACGACCAAGCACGCGGTCGTGACGCTGGCGCAGACGACTGGGCCGACAAGCCCTTCGACACGCAGCAGCTGATCGACAAGGTCCGCAAGATCATACTCGCGAAGGAGGCCGGCGGCGCTGCTGCGGCTGCGCCCGTCGCGGCCCCCGCGGCGTCGCCCGCACCTCCGCCCGTCGCGCGCCCCGCGCAGCAGCCGCCGATGGCCGCGGCAGGTGGCGGCATCGGTCGCGGAACGCAGCCCTCTCTCTCGGGCTCCGTCCCGGGTCGCACCGGCACGCTCGTCTTTGGTGAAGGCGCCCCCCCGCCTGCGCCCACGCCGCGCGCACAGCCGGCCGCGGCTCCTGTCGCGCCTCCGCCCGCTGCGCCTGCCCCCGCGGCGACGTCGTCGATCGGCGGCGCCGTCAACGGTCAGCTCGCAGGCAAGCTCGGGGAGCTCGGCCTCACGCCTCAACAGGCCGACGCCGTGCTCGCGCTCTCGCGCGAGGTGGTCGAGCGCATCGTGTGGGAAGTCGTCCCGCAGCTCGCCGAAGCGTTGATCAAGGAAGAGATCGCGCGCCTGACGAAAGAAGCCTGACGCTTCGCTTCGTTCGAGACGAATCGGCCGCGTACCCGGCGAGGGGCACGCGGCCTTTCTCATTTTCGTGGGCGCGATTCGAGCGCTTACAGCGTGCCCAAGTACGCGAGGAGATCGATCGACTCTTGCGACGAGAGCGAGGTGCCGTTGTGTCCGCTGCTCAGCACATCGAGGAGCGTCGGCGCGCTCCCGTCGTGAAAGTACGGCGCGCGGTGCGCGACGCCGAGGAGCGACGGCACTTGGAAGAACCCGTTCGTCTTCACGTTCATGTTGAGGTTGCTCGTGAACGACGCGCCGAGGTGACACGTCGCGCACTTCGCCTTCTCGCCGGTGAAGAGCGCCGCGCCACGCGTGACGGCGGCGGCGTCGAGGGGAAGCGAGGCGGGCGGCGCGGGGAGCTCGGTGAGCCATTGATCGAGCGTCGTCATCTGATCGTCGCGAAGGCTCGGGCCCTTCATGCGATCGACGAACGTGAGCTTCGCGAGCGCCTTCATGTCGGCGGCCTCTCCGTCCCAGTGATAGGGCGCCGTGCTCTTCACCGTACCGATGAGCGATGGCGTTCGCCGTGCGCCGAGCTCGAGCGACTTCCACGAGTGACCGTCGTCCCGTCCCTCGGGATGGCACGACGCGCAGGCCATTCCTGCGCCGGAGTTCGCGTGGAAGATGGTGTGGCCCGTGTCTGCTCGTGAGAGCGAAGAGAGCTCGATCTGACGTTCGATCGAGCGCTGGGTCGTGTTGATGAGCAAGAGCCGCGCGGGCTCACGTGACTGCGCGACCAGCAGCCCGTTGTCGAGGTACGAGAGCGCCGTGATCTCGCCGGGGACACGGAACGACTTCGTCACATCGTAGTAACCGCTCCCGTACGACGAGCCGCTGGCGAGGAGGATCTGGCCGCCGCCGCTGAAGTGCGTGTTGCCGACGGACGCGACGGCGACCTCGTTGGTCTTCGCTGCGACGTCCACCGGGACGACAGCCTCGTCGAAGACCACGTCACGATCGTCAACGGTCACGACGACGCGCGCTCCGCCGCGACCGCCCTGGTCGACGTTGTAGTATTGCGGAGGCGTCTCCACCGGCGCGTCGCCGTCGGACTGAGAGACCATCGTGACGCGCTCGGCCCTCGCGTCCGTGTCGTCTGGGGGCGCGGCGGCGATCATCGTCTTCCAGGCGACGCGGCGGACGCGACTGTACTGCGGCAGCTGCGGAAGCCATTCGATCGCGGGCGCGACGACCGCGGAGCCGGCGCTGTCGAGCTCGAACACCTCGGCGTTGCGGAAGGTGGTGACGAGGAGATGGCCGCGGCGCGTGACCATCACGTCGCGGAGGTCGGTGAGCGAAGGGATCCGTGTGCTCTTCGTCACGACGCCGCTCTCCACCGTGACGATCTCGCCTCCCATGCAGACGACACGAAGCGCGTTCACGTTCGGATCCCACGCGATGCCGCGCGGCGCGGGGCATGTGCTCGTTCGCGAGGTGATGCTCGCCGCGGCGATGTCGATCGCGACGACGGCGCCTCCACGCCTCAGCGCGACGAACGCGGTGTGACCATCGGAGGAGATCGCGACGCGGCCAGGCTCGTCGTGGAGGCCGAGCTGCACCGTCCTCGGCGTGGCGGTGGCCAGATCGACGATGTACACGGCGTCGCGATCGGGATCGGCGGCGACCACGGTGGCGGCGGCCGCGCCCAACGGCTTCGAGACGGCGAGCGTGCCGCCGCTGATGGGAGGCGGAGGATCGTCGAGGTGCGTCGCTGGGCCGATCTCGAGCAGCCCGACCGGGGAGCTCGTGGGGACCGTATCCAAGGTTGGGGAATCGCTCCCCTGCATGCCTCGCCGCTCCGAGATCGTCACGTCGGAGAGGCATCCTGCAAGGAGGAGCCAGCCCAGGAGGAGTCCTCCTCCTCTAGTGAGAAGCGCGACATGCCCCAATCCGCCTCGCGCCGAAGGGCCGTATGTGTTCGTGATGGCTCGTTTCATCGTCTCGACCTTCCTCCCATGGGCCGTGCGCAGGCACCGAGGCTGCTCCCGACCCAACGATTCCGTGAGGTTGGTCACCGGACGCGTCTCTTTCATTCCATAAAAAAAAAGTGGATCGTTTTGGCTCGGTGCGGTGACTAACAATGCTCCGGAAGGAATTTCCGGCAGCCTCATGACGCGCACCTCCTTTTCTCTCCCCACACTGCTGCTGCTGCTGCTCGCCTCGAGCACGGTCGCGCGGGTCGCGCACGCCGAGCCTTCGGACGAGGCGCCGAAACATGGCGCCAAGTGGGTGATCGAGGTCGAAGGGGCCGCGTGCCGGGATCACAAGGCCATCTTCGAGCGCGAGATCGCGCTCGCGTGCGAGGCGATGGGCACCTGCCGCGTGGTGCCGCGGAGCGACGCCGAGCTCGAGGCGGTGCTTCATTGCGCCGACGACGCGGGCGGCTCGGGCAGCGCCTGGCGCCTCCAGACGCGCACAGTCGAGGGCACCAACCTGATGTCGCTCGACCTCATCGGCTCCACGCCGGGTGACCGCATGCGCGAAGCCGCGATCGAGATTGCGCGCGACGCCGCGCCAGAGCGAACGCTCGCCGCCGAGTCGCTCCGCAACACGTTCACCGACGCCGACAAGCTAAAGATCACGCCCCCTTCCCCACCGCCGAAGCTCGTCGTGTCGCTCAGCGGTCTCACGAGCGCGCGCGAGCGCGAGGCCGCGGGGTTCGGCGCCCGTGCCTCCGCCGGCTACCGCATCCACCCTGCGATGCACCTCATGTTCAGCGTGCTCGGCTCCGGAGGCGGCGGCACCGGGATCGGCGCGTTTCGGCGCGTCCGCAGCGGGGTCGGCGCCGCGTTCGGCGCGCCGTACTCGGACCATTGGGTCGGCGTCGCGTTCGACACGGGGATCGACGGCACTGAGCACTACGCCACGCGTTACACGGCCACGGATCTCACGATGACGGCGCGCACGGAGATGGCGGCCTATCTCCAGCAAACGATCACGGTGCAGGCGCCGCTCAAGTACGTGCGCCCTTACCTCGCGGGCTCGATCGCCCTGCTCTCCACCGCCCCGATCGTCACGGCGTCCGCGGACCTTGGCATCTCGGTTCCGATCTTCTGAGCCGCACCATGACCGCCAACGCCGACCCGCCGCTCGAGCCTGCCGATCTTCGCGATCCTCGCGAGGTCGAGTCGATCACGCGCGGCGTCGAGCAGATCTCGAGCATCGACGACTCGGGCGTCTGGCGCACGCCTCCACGCGGGCAGAAGGCTCCGCACACTCCAGACGCGAGCGCAGCCGATCCGCCGAGGCTCCCCTGGCCGGACCTCGTCCTGCTCGTTCGCGCGCAGATGCGTAGCCTCGTCGGTCCATCACGCGACGCCGAAGACCTCACGCAGACGGCGCTCGAGCAGATCGTGCGCTCGATCGACCGGTTCGAAGGCCGATGCGAGCTCACCACGTTCACCTACCGCATCGCGACGCGCGTCGCGATCAACCATTGGCGATCGCTCCGTCGCTACTTCCGGTGCTTCGTCTTGGGCGAGCCCGACGTGCCCGATCCTCCGATCACCGACTCCGAGACCGATCCGATCGCGCAGCTCGAGCGACAGCGGGCTGCGCGCCTGCATCATCATCTCGATCGCCTCGCGGCAGACCATCGCGTCGTCGTGGTGCTCGCCGATCTCGAAGAGCTCCCCGCGTCGCGCATCGCCGACATCCTCGATTGCCCCGAAAACACGGTGCGCTCTCGACTGAAGCGCGCACGTGCCGAGCTCACGCGTCGCCTCCTCCGCGATCCGCTGTTCGCAGAGCCCACCGGCGACGTCACGTCGAAGGTCGGCGAGCTCTCCCTCCCACGCTCGCTCCTCAGCGAGAGCCCACCCATCGATCACAGTCGCTCGAAGACGAAAGGGGGAGGTGACACATGAGCCTCTCCAACACGAATCACCGTTACCACCGCGAAGACAACGCCTCGCCCTGCGCGCTCCATCTCGACGCAAACGATTTGCTGAACGCCCTCGATGAGGGGATCGACGGGCTCGATCCTCTCGAAGCCAAGCTCCACGTCGCCGAATGCGCATCGTGCCGCGCGATCGCGTCAATGCGCACGCGGTCGCGGGCGGCGTGGGCGACGGCCCTCCGCGATGCGCCCATGCTCTCGGTCTCGGACAGCAGCGATCTCGCCAAGCTACGTCGCGAATGGGAGCAAGGCCGGGCCTCATCGAGCACGGAGAAGCGCGAGAAGCGTGAGAAGACCGCGCCGACCGCGAGCGTCGCGGTAGGCCGCGCCGATCGCGATCTCTCGCGCGCGGAGCCGCTTCGCTCGCAAGCCCGCTCGAGGCAACCGCGCCGTCGATTCCATCAGCGCACGTTTTTGTCGCCGCAGACGCGCGCGCTCGTGATCGCCGCGGTGACGCCTCTTTGCGTCGCGGCCCTCGTCGTCGCGATCGTCCGCCGGACGTCCTCGCACTCGGAGGAGATGGCGACCGAGAGCGCGGCGCACTCGGCAGAGCCGCGGCTCGCGAGCGAGAGCAAAGCGCCTCCGACGGCGCTCGTCGTTTCTTCTGCGCCGTCGCCCCGCGATCCCGATCGCGATCGCGATCGCGACCCGGATCACGGATCGGCGAAGCCGGCGGCGCGAAGCATGGTCGTCCCGTCAGGCTCGAAGCTCCTTCTTGGCTTCGCAGCGCCGGCGGTCGACGCGCCCGGTCCCCATACGCCACCTTCCAACAAGCCGCCGGCGACCTCCGGCTCGGCGGAGCTGATCGGTCCGGCGACGGCGAGCGCGACGGACTCCACGCTCACGCTCCAGCGCGGCACCGCCAAGCTCGTGGGTCTGCGGCATGTCGCGGTGCTCCTGCCAGGCGCCAAGATCGATCCGAACGGATCGACGTGCACGATCCGCGTCGATGAGCGCGGCGTCGCGCGGGTGAGCGTCGACAGCGGTCGGGCGATCGTGACGGGTCGCGTGAGCGTGACCGTCGAGGCAGGCGGATCGATGGAGCTCGACCCCGATGGTTCGCTTCACGTCGCGCCGCCGCCTTCGGCAGCATCTCTGGCTCCTCCCCTTTCGTCGTTGGGGCCGCTTCCCTCGTCGTCGAACGCCCCGGCGCCCGAGCCTCCGACCCTCACGCCCACCTCGGACGAAGAACGCCTCGTGTCGAATCCGGACGACGCGATCTCGGCGGCGCGCGCACGCTTGCGCACGGGTGACGCGGCGTCGGCCCGCGCCGAGCTCGAGCAGCTCGCGCAGTCGACGGACGCACGCGTCGCGCGTCGCGCGTCGTTCACGCTCGCCGAGCTCGATCTCGCCGCCGGCGGCGATCGTCCACGCGCGCGAAGACGCCTCGAAGATCTCGTCACGTGTCCCGAGCCCGCGCTCGGCGCCGACGCCGCGACGCTGCTCGCGCGATCGTTCAACGCCCCGAGAGAGCGCGCCGCCGTGTGGCAGCGTTTCCTCAGCACGCATCCTCCGCGGCCCTACTACGAGCGTGCGCTCCTCGATCGCGCCGAGGCGCTCCTCGACGCCGGCGACGTCTCCGAGGCGAAGGTCATCCTCGAAGACGTCCGCAGCTCCCTCTCGCTGACCGACTCCCAGCGCCGCCAGCTCGATCGACTCCTCGTCAAATCGCGCGACATTCGCTAGTGCGCGTTCGCGACTTGGGCGTTTCCGCGCGGCGGCGACCGCAAGCACATGCGTGACGGAGCGAGTCTTGGTAGGCTGCGGCCATGCTTCGTAGGAAGCCTCAACCTGCTCCTCGCGCGCGCGCCGGTCGATCCTCGTCCATGGGTCGCGCGGCGCTCTGCTTCGCCTCGTTCGTAGCGGGCCTCGCCATTGTGAGCGCGGGCATGGTCGCGTGCGAGGCGGGTGGGTTCAAATCGAAGGCGCCGCAGTCGGCCCCATCGGCGGCGGCGTCGAGCCCACGAGAGCCTAGAGCGAGCGACGCGGGTGTCGCGGCGGCATCGCCGGCGAATGGCGCGGTCGGCGCGGTGGCTGTTGTCGATGCGAGCCCGCAGACGCGGGCCGAGCACCTCGTGCTGCGGGCGAGCTACATCGTCGACGCAGGCGTGGGGACCGAGTCGTCGAAGATCGAGCTCGAGCGCGAAGGCGCGTTCAAGATGGTCCGGCGCGCGGAGAGCAGCGCCGATCCGAACGACGCAGGGTCGGAGTGCACGGGGTCGTTGCCTCCCGACGTCAGCAGCGCGCTCTGGAAGGCGATCGACGGCGCGGCCTTCGTCCCGTCCGAGAGCGGGTTCTCGAAGCCCGTTCAGGCGCCGCGGCAGCAGGCCGGGCAAGCGGGGCAGCAGGCTCGGTACTCCGTCACGCGGATGTTGGCCGATTTGTCGATGGTGCCGTCCGACGAAAATGGCGCGCGCGCGCTCATCCCGCCCCTTCGCGCCGCGATCGCGACCGCCGAAAAGCAAGCGGCGAGCTCCGGGACGTGCACGAAATTGCAAAAAAAGTAGATTGACCTTCCCGATCAGCGAACCACGTTGTCGTGGTACGTACGGGTGAACGACGGTCCATCACATGAGCAGCGACGAGAACGCAAATCCCGCATTGGAGCGGCCTTACGACCCACGTGAGGTCGAAGAGCGCTGGTACGCCTTCTGGGAGAAGGAAGGCGTCTTCACGGCGTCCCACGATCCGAACGACAAGCGCACGCCGTACGTCGTCCCCATGCCGCCGCCCAACGTGACGGGCTCGCTGCACATGGGTCACGCGCTCACGGCGACGCTCGAGGACGCGCTCGTTCGCTGGGAGCGCATGCGCGGAAAGAACGCGCTCTGGCTCCCCGGCATCGACCACGCCGGCATCGCGACGCAGACCGTCGTCGAGCGGCAGCTCGCGCGCGAAGGGACCACGCGGCACGACCTCGGTCGCGAGAAGTTCATCGAGCGCGTGTGGAAGTGGAAGGCCGAGAGCGGCGGCACGATCACGAAGCAGCAGCGTGTGCTTGGCGCTTCGCCCGACTGGGCACGCACGAAGTTCACGATGGATCCCGATCTGTCGATCGCGGTGACCGAGGCCTTCGTGCGTCTCTACGAGGCCGGGCTGATCTACCGCGCCACGCGCCTCATCAACTGGTGCCCCGAGTGCCGCACGGCCCTCAGCGACCTCGAGGTGGAGAACGAAGAAGGCGCGAACGGGGAGCTCTTCCAGTTTGCGTACAAGGTGGACGGCGATCCGAACCAGGAGATCATCGTCGCTACGACCCGTCCTGAGACGATGCTCGGCGACACGGCGGTCGCGGTGCATCCCGACGACGAGCGCTACAAGCACCTTCACGGCAAGATGCTCGTGCACCCGTTCGTCGATCGAAAGGTGCCGATCATCACCGACGCGATCTTGGTCGATCCGAAGTTCGGCACCGGCGCGGTGAAGGTGACGCCGGCGCACGACTTCAACGACTTCGCGACCGGCAAGCGCCACAAGCTCGAAGAGATCAACATCCTGAACCTCGACGGCACGCTCAACGAACAGGGCGGACCGTTCGCGGGGATGGATCGCAAGCGCGCGCGTACGGCGGTGAAGAAGGCGCTCGACGAGAAGGGCCTCGCGCACGGGTCGAAGCCGCACGTGCTCACGCTGCCGAAGTGCCAGCGCTCCGGCGGCGTGGTCGAGCCGATGATCTCGACGCAGTGGTTCTGCGCGATGAAGGGCATGGCCGACGAAGCGCTCAAGGCCGTGCACGACGGGCGCACGAAGATCATTCCGGAGGAGTGGACGAAGACGTACGACCACTTCCTCGGCAACATCCAGGAGTGGTGCATCTCGCGCCAGCTCTGGTGGGGTCACTCGATCCCGGCGTGGCACGGACCAAACGGCGAGATCCGCGTGGCGCGCACGAAGCCGCCGGAGCTCGGTGACGACTGGGTGCAGGATCCCGACGTGCTCGACACGTGGTTCTCGAGCGGCCTCTGGCCGTTCTCCACGCTCGGCTGGCCGAACGAGACCGAGGCGCTGAAGAAGTTCTATCCCGCGAGCGATCTCGAGACGGGCTACGACATCCTCTTCTTCTGGGTCGCGCGCATGATGATGTTCGGCCTGTATTTCATGAAGGACGTGCCGTTCCGGCGGATCCTCCTTCACGGAATGGTGGTCGACGAGACCGGCGACAAGATGAGCAAGGTGAAGGGGAACGTCATCGATCCTCTCGACCTCATCTACGGCTCCACGTTCACCGAGATGGTGAAGAAGACGCTCCCCGGCGCTCCTCCCGAGGAGGCGCTCGCGAAATTCAAGAAGGCCTATCCCTCCGCGGCCGCGATGGGCAACGGCTTCCCTGCGTTCGGCGCCGACGCGCTTCGCTTCACGCTCTCGACGTTCCCGCCGTCGAACAAGCGCATCGCGCTCGCGCCGAAGCGCATCGAAGGCTATCGCCACTTCGCGAACAAGATCTGGAACGCCACGCGCCTGTCGCTCTCGAACCTCGAAGGCTTCGACGCGAGCGCGCTCACGGGCGACGCGCCGCCGAAGGCGACCACCTGGTACAACCGCTGGCTCGTCGCGCAGCTCGGCAAGTCGATCACGATCTGCAACGACGGCCTCGAGGCCTTCCGCATCGACGAGGCCGCGCTCGAGTCGTATCGCTTCTTCTGGAACGACTTCTGCGATTGGTACCTCGAGATCACCAAGTCGGTGCTCCGCGGCGAGAGCGGAACGCCCGAAGAGAAGAAGGAGACGCAGGCGGTCCTCGCGCACGTGCTCGAGACGTCGCTCCGTCTCCTTCATCCGATGATGCCGTTCATCACCGAAGAGCTCTGGCAGCGTCTCCCGCGTCCCGCGTCGCGCAAGAAGTCGATCGCGTTCGGGCCGTACCCCGACGCAGCGAAGGACGGCATCGACGACGCCGAGGCGATCCAGCAGATGGATCTGTTCAAGGCGGTGGTCTCCGCCGCGCGAACGATCCGAAGCGAGCACGAGGTCGATCCGAAGGCCGACGTGCCGCTCTCTCTTCGCTCCGAAGGCGACGGGGCGCGCGCGCTCCTCGAAGGTCGCCTCGGCGCGATCGCGACGCTCGTGCGGAGCAAGGGCGCGACCGTCGAGAAGCTCGGCGGCCCACGCGCGGCCGGGACGACCACGAGCATCGTGCCGAGCGCCTACGGGCCGATCGAGGTGCACGTGGGCCTCAAGGGCCTCGTCACGAAAGACAAAGAGCTCGTCCGCATCGAGCGCGAGATGAAGCGCATCGACAAGGACCTCGGCGCCATCGAAAAGAAGATGTCGTCGAAGGGGTTTCTCGACCGGGCGCCGAAGGAAGTCATCGACGAGACGAACGCCCTCAAGAAGCAGCTCGAGGACGCCAGGCTCCGGCTCGAAGAGTCGAAGAAGCTCGCCGACGAGCTCTGATCGGGCGGCTCGCCAGGCCGCGCCGTGGTCCGCCGCGGCCACCTTGCCCCGCGCGCCGCAAGCTCGTCTTCCACCCCAAAAACCAGCGCTTTCCTGGTGGTCGGGACCGCCCTCCGCGACCACGAGACGGCTCGTCTGGTTTCCTGGCGGATTAGTTGGTAAAGCACTCACGGCCAGGGTCATCGGCGGGAAATTCTTTCGAATTCGCCTCACCCCGAACACCCTCCCTTTGCCTTCACCTTCATCTCCAGCATGAGCGCATGAGCGACGCGACCGACAGGGACGAGAACGAGAAGGCCTCCGAAGAGAAGCCTCGAGCTTCGTCGTCATCACGCATCGCGAAGGACGCGAAGGACGCGAAGGACGACGGGCCGAAGTCGGCGAACGGCGTGCATGCGAAGACGTCCACCGAGGACGACGACGAGAGCAGCGCGGAGGCGGACGCCAAGGACGACGCGCCGGCCGCCAACGTGAAGGCATCCGAGGACGCGGCCAAAGAAGACGACGCGGACGAAGACGAGGACGACAAGGACTCGATCCTCGCGCGCGGCAACCCGATGCGCTGGAAGCGCGGGCTCATCACGCTCTTTGGCGGTGGCATCCCTTTGTTTCTCTTGATGGCGAAGAACGGCCAGAGCGGGTGGGGCGTCCCCGTCGGCTTCGTCTTCGTCCTCGTCTGCGCGTTTGGCGTGATGGATCTCCTCGGCACGTTCGACGACGCCGACGAGAACGTCGAGACGCGCACCACGCTCAGCGATCTGCTCCCGTCGGTCGGCGCGTTCGCTGCGCTCGTCATCGGCTTCGGCGTGTCGCTCTCGCTCGCGCAGTCGGCGGTCCTTCCGAACGTCGTCTCGTGCGTCGCCGTTCCAGGCACGTTCATCGGCGCGGTGGCGGCGCTCTTCGCGGTCGGCAAGAGGCTCGGCCCGTGGCGCACCGACGAGCTGGGCCTCGAGCGCCCGCTCCATTCACGTCATGGCTTCTGGGTCGTCGTCATCGGCGCCCTCCTCTACATGCCGATGCTTGGCATGTTCAGCCTGTGGGATCCTTGGGAGACCCACTACGGCGAGGTCGCGCGCGAGATCCTCGCTCGCGATGACTGGGTTTCGCTCTGGTGGGCGCAAGACGGATGGTTCTGGTCGAAGCCGATCTTGAACTTCTGGATCCAGTCGCTCTCGATGGGCACGCTGGGCACGCATTTCCAGCCGGATCAGATGCTGATCGCGGCGAATGGAACGGCCGCGGCGCATCCGGAGTGGGTCGTCCGCACCCCGAACGTCCTCATGACGATCGGCGCGATGTACCTCCTCTACAAGGGCGTCGCGAAGGTGTTCGGTCGCCGCGCAGGTCTCCTCGGCGCGATCGTCCTCGCGACGATGCCCGACTGGTACTTCCTCGCGCATCAGACGATGACGGACATGCCGTTCGTCGCGGCGATGACCGCCGCGATGGGCTTGCTCCTCTACGGTCTCAACACCGAAGAGGAGGCGCGCGTTCGCGTCTACGAGGTCGACGCCTTCGGCATGAAGCTCCGCTTCTCGCTGTGGCACCTCGTGTTCGGCGCGGTGCTCGTCTGCGCGATCCCGCAGATCCTCTACCTGCTCTCGCGCAACATGGAGCTCGTCGTCTTCGGCAACGGGCCGAAGGGCTTCCGCTTCCACTGGGACGAGTTCAAGGCGGGCTCCGCCGGCAACTGCGGTCTCCCGGGTAACGACAACTGCGTCCCGCACGTCCCGGCGAGCCTGCCGAAGTCCGACACGTTCTGGTACGGCAGCAAGGCGGGCGGCGCGGCCTCGTTCCTCCGCCTCTTCGCGGCCTTCGAGCCGGCGATGCAAGCGGTCGCGTGGGGCGTCATCATCGGCGGCGTCCTCTACTTGAACTGGGGTGAGCGGCGCGCGCGTCGCCTGATCTACATCGCGGCGTGGCTCTGCGCGGCGATCGCGACGATGGCGAAGGGTCCTGCGGGGTTCGGCCTCCCGATCATCTGCGCCGTCGCGTACGTCGCGACGAAGAAGCGCTGGAGCGAGCTCCTTCGCTTCGAGCTCGTCAGCGGCTTGATGATCATCCTCGCTGTCGCGCTGCCTTGGTACGTCGCGATGTACGTTCGGCACGGCTCTCCGTTCACCGATCGCCTCATCTTCCACGACATGTTCAACCGCGCCTTCAGCCACGTGCACGACACGAACGAAGGCGACGACACCGGCATCCGCTACTACATCTGGCAGCTCGGCTACGCGTCGTTCCCGTGGACGGGCCTCGTCCCGCTCGGCCTCCTCTGGGGCTTCCGCCGCAGCGACTCTGCGCTCGCGCGCGTGTTCGGGTCGATCACCGGCCGTTCGTCCTCTCCGGACGCAGACGAGAAGAAGACGCCCGCGGCGGCCGCCGTCGGCGACGCCTCCGTCATGCTCGTCATGTGGTTCCTCTTCGCCTTTGCCCTCTTCACGTTCATGGGCACGAAGTTCCACCACTACATCTTCCCGGCGGTCCCGCCCGTCGCGATGCTCGTCGGCGTGGCGCTCGACGATCTCCTCGGTCGCGCGAGCTTCGCCAAGCCGCGTCAGCTCCTCGTCTACCTCGCGGGCGTCGCGCTCTCGACGCTCGTCATCACGTACGGCATGTCGAAGATCTGGCCAGGCTCGATCTTCGGCGCAAAGCCGGAGGCAGGCCACGCGGTCACGGTCTCGTCGGCGATCGTCACGTTCGTCGTCTCGCTCGTCATCGGCGCGGTCGTGTTCGTCGGGACGATTCGCATCTTCGGAAGCTCCACGCCCGAAGAGCCCATCGAGCCAAAGCTCGTTCAAGATCCCCACAAGTCGCCGTTCCGCGGCGGCGTCACCACCGTGAGTGAAGCGCCGGAGGAGACGCAGCGTCGTCTTCACGAGCAGCTCATGCTCGGCGCTGCGACGTTCGCTGGCGCGCTCACGACGCTCCTCGTCGGTCGCGATCTCGCGGCGAAGGCCGAAGGCGCGGAGACCGCAGGCGCGATCCGTCTCCTCCAGCTCTTCACGTACAACTACCGCCGGCCGTGGCCGGACACGCTCGACTTCAGCGCGATCTTGGGCGGCTTCACGCTCGTCGCCGGCATCCTCGGCGTCGTCCTCTCGATCCGCTCGCTTCGCCGTCACGCGGTCATCGCCATGTGCGCCTTCGGGCTTCTCTGGTCGGTGTGGGGCCTCGACGTCTACATGACGTCGCTCTCACCGCACTGGGGTCAGCACGAGGTGATCGAGGCGTACTACCGCGATCGCAAAGGTCCGGAAGAGCAGCTCATCGCCTACCAGATGAACTGGAAGGGCGAGAACTTCTACACGTCGAACCGCATCCCTGCCTTCGTCTCCTCCGGCGCCACGTTCCAGACGTGGCTCAAGAAGGAGAAAGAGAAGGGCGCGAAGGTGATGTACTTCATCACGGAGCACAGTCGCACGAGCGGGCTTCGCAGCGAGGTCGCCGCGAAGAGCTACAAAGAGATCACCGACAAGGCGCTCAACAACAAGTTCGTCGTCGTCCGCGCCGAGCTCTGATCTCCACCGCGCTCTGATCGTGCTCAACACGCGTGAGCGGACAGCGCTCCTCGCCCACACCTGCGCACTGGGGCATTTGCAGGGGGAAGCCCTCACTTTCGTGACGATAGGAGCCACGGGTGGATGGCGGTACATTGAACGCCATGACCGCTCCGTCAGCGACCGGAACGCTCGCGGCCACGCCGCTTGCCCACGCGCTGATCTACGCGCGAAATCGGCGCCTGACGGGACGTCTCGAGCTCACAGCGCCCTCCTCCACTCCCGACGCGCAAGAGCGAAGCGCCATCGTCACGCTCTGGCGCGGCATGATCACGGCGGTGGAGACCACGCCGGTCGGTCTCTGCCCCGGCGGCTACTTCGGCGCGATCGTCTACGAGCTTGGCTACATCGAGTCGTCGATGCTCGACGCCACGCTGCTCGAGATCGCAAAGACGAAGCGTCTTCACGGCGAGATCCTGATCGAGCGAAAGGCGATCACCCCGGCGCAGCGCGATGAAGCGCTCGTCGAGCAGGTGCACCGCAAGATTCACCATCTCTTCTCGTTCCCCGACGAGACGAAGTACGCCTTTTACGACGCCAAGGTCGCGCTCGTGGAGCCGCCTGTCGCGGTCGATCCGGTCGGGCCCGTGTGGCGTGGCGTTCGTGATTACCCACCGCAGAAGTTCGTCGAGGAGACGGTTCGTCGCGTCGGCGATCATGCGCTTCGCGCGACGGGCGGTGGCTCGGCGCGACTTCCCCCGAGCGAGGCTTCGCTCGCGCGCGCCGTCTCGCACAAGCCGATGACGATCGCGGAGATGAAGGCGTCGACCGATCTGCCGGCAAACCGCGTCGAGCTCCTCGTCTATTTGCTCGTCATCGCCAAGTGCGTCGAGTCGGTCGACGGAGCGCGCACGCATCCTTCCACCGGCGCGCTTCCGGTGTCGATGCCGAGCGGCCCGGTGCGTCCGCCGTCGGGCGAGACGATCAAGACGCGTCGCGACTCGGGTCCCGTGCGCCTCGCCACGCCGCTCACGCCCGGCCAGCCGATCTCGTCGCCGCGCCTTCCTGCCGTTCCAGGATCGCAGCCGCGGATGAGCGCGATCCTCACGCCGAAATCGCAGCCGCGCATTCCGATCACCGCGGCGCCGTCATCGTCGTCACGCCTCGCCGCGGCGGTGGCCGCCGTGCGCACGCCCGCGGAGCTTGGCCTCGACGGGATCGTCCTTCGCGCCGAGACCGTCGAGAACGAGAGCTACTTCGAGGTGCTCGGCGTCGCCGAAGGAGCGTCGGCCGAAGCGGTACGTGCAAACTACATCCGCCTCGCGAAGACATGGCATCCCGATCGCCTCGTCGTCGACTTCCATCCGGTGAGGGCGGAGGTCGCCAAGATCTTCGCGCACATGTCGAACGCGCAGAAGACGCTCTGCGATCCAGACGCGCGTCGAAACTACGTCGCCGCCCGCAACGCGAAGGCGGCGGCGCGACCGCGTGAAGAGGTGATGCGTGAGGTGGAGCGCGCGCTTCAACTCCAGAACTGGGAGGCGATGAACGTCCTTTGCCAGACGCTCATCGACGCGAACGCAGACGACGCCGAGGCCCTCGCGCTCCAGGTTTGGTCGAGCCTGCGCGGCGCCGACGGCTCCACCGAAGACGACCTCCGCGCCGCGCTCACCCGAATCGATCGCGCGGTGAACGTCGACCGCACCAACGATCAAGCGGTCTACTACCGCGGGCTCATTCACAAGCGCCTCAACAACGTGCCGGCGGCGTTCCGTGACTTCGCGCGCGCCGTTCAGCTGAATCCGAAGCACCTCGACGCCGAGCGCGAGGTTCGCATCTTCGCGATGCGCGCACGCAAAGGCTCGGGCGAGCACAAGATGATCGCGCCGCTCATCGAGAAGGTCGAGAAGGCGACCGGCAAGAAGTGAGCGCCGCGTCTCGCGCGGGTTAGACCCAACCGGTCAGCTCGCGCACGAGCAGCCCAAGCGAGACGCTCGTCCCGTTCGCGACGAGCGAGACGATGAACGCTCGTCGCCACGAGAGAGCCGACCGGACGCGCTTGTGAAAGACGGCCTCGACGACCCACGCAAAGATTTCGGAGACGATGGCCGTCGTCACCCACGCGATGCCAAACCACACCGTGAGGTAGGGGAACAAGAACCAGACGAAGGGATGCGTGATCGTGCTCGCCAAGAGCGCGTTTCTCCACGTCGTTGGCACCGCCCAGCGGTAGATCGGCGCCTCGACGATCTGCGTGAACAGAAAGGCCTTGAGCCACGCGACGAGATCGAAAGGAGCGCCGGCGCCGAAGAGGTCGAGGAGCGTGTGGAGCATGGCCGGCGTCTCGTTGCCGCGGCCATCAAAGCACGAGGAGACCGCTCGAGGTGCACGCCGGTCGCGCTCGGGGATCGTGCTCGCGGTCACACGTCTGTTCGCAACCCGTGCGCCGCACGAGGCATCTCAAATTTAACTGAATCGCCATTCAGTTTCACCTTGACGCATCGCGACTACGCACCCACCATCCATCATGAGAGGGGTCTCTCCTTCTCCCCCATCTCCTTCTCCATTTAAACGCGGAGCATCCCGACGTGACCAAGCCGATCCAAACGATCAACCGCTACAAGGCTGACCTTCGCGAGCTCACGTTTCTTCTGTTCGAGCAGTTCAAGCTCGGCGAGCTGCTCGGCAACGCGCCGTACGAGGCTTGGGGCGAGGAAGAAGTGCGCTCGTCGCTCTCGGAGTGTTACCGCTTCTCGCGCGAGGTGCTCGGCCCGCTCAACGTCGTCGGCGACATCGAGGGCTGCAAGCTCGAAGGCGGCAAGGTGAAGACGCCCACCGGCTTCAAGGATGCGTGGAAGAAGCTCTACGAAGCAGGCTGGAAGGCGATCGGTGTACCTCCGGAGCTCGGTGGCGCAGGCGCGCCGCGCTCGCTTCAGGTGCTCATCGAAGAGATGCTCTCCGGGTCGAACACGGCGTTCAACATGTACCCCGGCCTCGCGTACGGCGCCGCCGAGGTCATCGAGCAGTTCGGCACGCCCGAGCAAAAGAAGATCTTCTGCGAGAAGATGTTCACCGGCGGCTGGGGCGGCACGATGTGCCTCACCGAGCCTCACGCGGGCACCGACGTCGGCTCGGCCAAGACGAGCGCGTCACGCAACCCCGACGGAAGCTACTCGGTGCGCGGCACGAAGATCTTCATCTCGGGCGGCGATCACGATCTCGCCGAGAACGTCATCCATCTCGTCCTCGCGCGCGTCGAAGGAGCGCCTCCGGGCACGAAGGGCCTCACGCTCTTCATCGTCCCGAAGATGCGCATCGACGCGGACGGCAAGGTGACGGAGAGCAACGACGTCGCCGTCGGCGCGATCGAGCACAAGATGGGCATCAACGGCAACGCCACGTGCGTGCTCAACTTCGGTGACAACGGCAAGTGCCTCGGCTGGCCGGTCGGCGGCGAAGAGAAGCTCAATCAGGGCATGCCGCAGATGTTCAAGCTGATGAACGCCGCACGCATCTCCGTAGGCGTTCAAGGCGTGTCCGTCGCCTCGAGCGCGTATTTGAACGCGCTCGACTACGCGAAGGAGCGCAAGCAAGGCTCGAGCATCACGCACTGGAAGGACGCGACCGCGCCGCGCGTGCCGATCATCGAGCACGCCGACGTTCGCCGCATGCTCCTTCACATGAAGGCCACGGTCGAAGGCATCCGCGCCCTCGCGGTGAAGCTCACGCACCACCAAGATCAGGTCTACGTCTACCAAGGCAAAGACGAGGCGAAGGCCGCCTACCACCAAGGTCAGGTCGACCTCCTCGTTCCGCTCGTCAAAGCGTACGGCTCCGATCAGGGCTTCCGCGTCTGCGAGATGGCGATCCAGACGTACGGCGGCGCCGGCTTCACGCGCGACTACCCCGTCGAGCAGTACTGCCGCGACGCGAAGATCTTCAGCATCTACGAGGGCACCAACCACATCCAGGCGATGGACCTGGTCGGTCGCAAGCTCGGTCAAGCAGGCGGCGCGAACCTCCAGGCGTACTTCGGCGACATCCAGAAGTTCGTCGCGGCGCACTCCGCTCACCCGGTCCTCGGCCCGGCCGTGAAGAAGCTCGGCGCGGCGCAAGAGTCCGTGGCGGGCACCGCGATGCGCATGCTCATGTGGTTCCAGACCGGACAGCTCGCGCTCGTCCCGCTCTCGGCCAACCGCTTCTGCGAGATGATGAGCGAGCTCACCGTTTCGTGGCTCCTGCTCCAAGGCGCCGTGGTCGCCGAGGAAGCCAAGCCGAAGGTCGCCGCCGGACATCCCGACGCCGCCTTCTACGCCGGCAAGACCGCTGCGGCGTTGTATTATGCACGCAACGTGCTTCCTGGGGTCGAGCACAAGGCGCAACTCCTCGCCGAAGAAGACAAATCGCCGCTCGATATCCCCGACGCGGCATTCGCCTCGGTCTAACGCTCAGATCCGCTATTCTTTTCGAGGATGGCGGGAAACCGAGCGCGCGGGACATTTCTCGTAGCCAGCGTCGTCGCAGGCTGTTTGGCGTCGGCGT
This sequence comes from Labilithrix sp., assembly GCA_044227045.1. Lineage (GTDB taxonomy): Bacteria > Myxococcota_A > Polyangia > Polyangiales > Polyangiaceae > Labilithrix. Next base: position 4,817 of record JBGAFW010000103.1, on the reverse strand, counting down.
GCGCCCTCGTCACCGGCCTCAGCGAGTACGACGTGACCGCAGACGGCGACGCGTCGTCGTCTTCGACCTCCTCCTCGTCGTCTTCTTCGTCGAGCTCTTCGAGCGGCGCGAGCAGCGGGAGCACCAGCAGCGGAGAGATCGACGCGGGCGACACACGCGATGCCTACGTTTCTCCGCCGATCGTCGACGCGAGCAGCCCGACGGGATGGTCGGCGAAGCGAAAGCTCACGCTCTCGCTGTCGGACAAGAACATCAACGAGAACGCGTTCACCGTCCTCGTGGTGCTCGATGCTTCCCGCATCAACTACGGGATCACCGGCCCAGGTGGGCGCGATCTCCGCTTCGTCGATCCGAACGCGGGTAACCAGCTCCTCCCCTACGAGATCGAGAGCTGGTCTCCTACCGGAAAGTCGCGCGTCTGGGTGAAGGTGCCGATCACCAACACGCCGAACAAGCAGGTCGAGCTCTGGATGTTCTATGGCAACTCGCAGGCGACCGACGGCCAGGACGCGACGCACACCTGGGACCCGTCGTTCGTCGGCGTCTGGCACCTCGTCGATGCCCACGACTCGACCGGAAAGCACGCCTCCGCCAACGGAGCCGCCGGCCTTCAGGGCGCGAGCCTCGGCGCGCTCGAGAACGGAACGGCGACGTCGTTCAACACGAACCAGGTGATCGACACCGGCGTCAGCGAGAACTTCCCGCAATGGACGCTCGAGGCCTCGTTCATCACGGCCAACGGCTCCCAGGCGAACGTTGGCGCCCGCGCGTTCATCAGCCGCGACACCTATCAGGTGCAATGGGATTGCACGACGTCGGTGTTCTGCCGAACCGCAAACATCGGCACGAACTTCCCGAAATATGCATCGTTCGGCAATCCGCCGCTCAACACGTGGCATACCGTCGTCGCCACCTACAACGGATCGAATCTCGTCACCTATCTCGACGGCAACCAGGAGAACAACGTCAACGCGACGGGTTCGCTCCCGAACTCGCAAACGCACATCTGGATCGGCCGCTCTCTTACGCAGAACGGCGGATCGTTCGTCGGTGGCCTCGACGAAGTGCGCGTCTCGAGCAGCGTGCGCAGCGCCAACTACGTCGCGCTTGATTACAAGTCACGCACGGACAACGCGATTGTCTGGGGCGCGGAGCAAGCGAATCCAGCCGGTACACTGACGCCATAGCTGCTACACGACAGTCGTGCGGCTACATCACAGTCGTATAGCTGCCCGCTTTGACGGCGGCCGGCTCCTTGCCCGCCACGAGCATGTTGAAGAGCAAGAGGAGCGTATTCTCTTTGGCCTTTGCGGCGAGATGTGCGCCGACGAACGCAAACGGATAATGCGCTAACGCACAATCGGGCGAGATCAACGCCAGGCCGGCGTCTTGCCCCTTCGCCGTCTTCACGCTCGCCCACTGCCATCCGAGCGCGCGCCGGAGCTGTTCGCCCCACGCGCAGCCAAGCTCCATTTGCATCATTGTCCGCTCTTTCGCGCTCTTGATGCTTCGCGCCTTTCGCTGAATCGCCTCGACGTACGCGTGAGCGACTTTGACGATCGCGGCGGGCTCCGCTGTCTCGTCGACGTCGAGGCGCACGTAGCCGCGCGGGATGAACGCGTCGATGTCGCTCCGCACCGCGCTGTCGACCTCGGCATGGGTCGACCTCGCCTTCGACTTCGGCTTCGGCTTCGGCGCCGCCGCGTACCGGGGTGGGAGCTTCTTGTCGTTCGACTTGGTCTTCGACTTCGACTTCGCGGCCGCTTTGGTCTTCGGCTTGGCGTCGCTCGTGTGCGGCGCCATCCCGAAGAAGGCGGCGACCTCGCCGATATTCTTCTCGTGCGCTTCGAGCGTCGACGCGTCGTGCCCTGCGTCACGAAGGATCTTCTTCCGCCATGCCGGGTCGATCGCGCGCTCGATGAGCTCGGCGTAGCGAAGCGCCGAGAGGCCGTGTCTCTCGACCGCCCGGCGGGTATCGAGATGGCCCGTCTGATCCACGTCGGTCGCGTAGAGCGCGGCGACGATGGGGTGCGCGCATGCGCTCGTACGCGTGTCCGGCTTGGGCGCATGATCGACGCAGCGCGCGACCGCGTAGGCCCACCAGGGATGCTTCACCGCCTCGGCACGTCGTGACGCCTTCGCCTTTCCGTGCGACGCGAAGAGCTCCCAGAACGCGTCCTCGGCGGCCTTGCCCTCTTTTCCTGCGCGCAGCACGTCGATCCTCCCGAGTGACCAGCGCGGAGGAAAGGGCTCTTGCTCGCTCCACGCGTAGTCGTCGACGATGACCTTGTCGTCCGTCGCTGCCTTGATCGCCTCGGCGATCGCGGCGCTGACGAAGAGCAGCTGCGAGCCTCGAGCAGTCGAAACATCGGCGGAAGCGCGCGCTCGACCTCGGGCCGCCAGCGCGCGCGATGGAGCTGCGAGAGCCATCCATTCGTCCACTCGGCGTCGGACATCGATCGATCGATCGGCACACGCGCCGCGACGTCGAACCAGACGTACCCGCTCGCGATCTTTCCCTTGGCGTCGTGAAGCTCCGTGGGACGCGTCGTGAAGGGCGGCGCATCCGAAGCCGGCGCCTTCGCGTCTTTGGCCGGCCGCGCGGCGAGCGCGATCGCCTTGGCGAGCGGCGCGTCGGCGACGACCTCGACGAAGAAGTCGCCGAGCGGCAAGAGCGCGACGCGCTTCTTCGACGCGCGAAGGCTCGGGCTCCCCTTCCACGGCTGGTCGACGAAGACGAGAGAGTCACGCTCGGGCGGTATGCCGCTCACCGGCGCATGGATCATCCACCAGGCCTTCGGAAAGGGAACCGCCAGCACGTCTTTCTTCGGCCGGAGGTCGAAGCTGCCAAGGCCGCGCTCGGCGGGCCTCACGAGCACGTGGGATGCCATGCGTGAGGAGGACGCCCGGGACGACGAAGACTTTGTTGTATCCGTACGAGACATGGGAGCGCGGCGATTCTATCGTGCTTGGAGTCGCATGACGGAGATTGAGCAGAACAGGAAGCCGCTCCTCGTCCTTCTCCTCCTCACCCTCGCCTTCGCCGGCGGGTGCAAAGGGAAGATGGCCAAGATCGAGGCCGTCCACGCCGCCCTCGTCTCGGGCGACACCGGTCAGCTCAAGGAAGCGACCGCCTCGTATCCGGCGTGCCCCGACCTGCCTGCCGACGCGAAGCTCGTGACGCCGCCGAACAAGCCAGGTCCGTACGACGCCGGTTGTCTGTCGGAGATCGCGAACGCGCTCGGCTCGACGATCGGCTTCGCGCCGACGCCGCCCGATCACGCGGCCGCGACCACGGCGGCGCTCATCCTCGTGCGTGACGGGCGTGGAGATTGGATCGCGCACGTCGACACGTGGCTCGGCGACGTAAAGAACGGAAAGGGCATCGGCCACGACACGCTCCGCCTCGCGATCGCGCGAAAGATGACCGAAGCGGCGCCGCTCGTCGGTCGCACGATCGAGGACGACGCGTCCGCTGCGGCGACGATGAAGGCGATCGTCTCCGCCATCCCGGGCGCATGCCCGACGTATTACTTGCTCGGCGCCGGGACGAACCCCGCCGTCATCCCCGCCGAGCTCAGCGCCGATCACGCCGCGTGCGTGCAGAAGGATCTCGCCCGCCGCGAAGGCCCAGGCGCGCGCTACGGCGCAGGGACGATGCGTGCGCTCGAAGGCTCACTCGCGGTGTGGCGTGAGATGGAGCGCGCCCTTCGTCTCGGCTTGCCCAACGCCGAGCCGAACACGAAGGTCATCGTCGAGAAGGCGCTCCCCGTGATCGAAGGCGCGTCCGCGAAGATCGCGACGAAGAAGGTCGAGTCCGCCACCCCTGCCGACGTGCTCGACTTCATGGGCGAGGTGCACGCCGAAGCAGGCATCCCGATCGTCAAGCCGAAGGCGGATGCGGGCCCGGACGCGGCGGCGGCGACGACGCCGTCTTCTTCTTCTTCGCGCGTGCCCCGAGCACCATGAGCCCCATCCCGGCGACGACCGCGATGTCCGCCACGTTGAAGACGGGCCAGCCCTTGATGTGGATGAAGTCGACGACGTAGCCGCGGACGACGCGATCGACGAGGTTACCGAGCGCGCCGCTCGCGATGAGCGCGATGCCTGCCTGGCTCATCCGGCTGCTCTCTCCGCCACCACCGTCGCCGCCCGCCGCGCGCGCGCGCCGCCGAGACACGAGCCACATCACGCCGAGGCTCACCATCGCGACGAGCGACAGCGCGACGAGCACGTGCGGAGCGCGAGGGATGCCGAGGTTCTGGAGCATGTTGAACGCGACGTCGGTGTTCTCGACGTACTTCAGCTCGAGCGCGCCATGCAGCACGTCCGGCGCGAGCGGCACCGCGGCCGCGTTCTCGAGGCTCGCCTTGGCCGCGATCTTCGTCGCGTGGTCGCAGCCAAAGAGGCCCGAGGCGAGCACGACGAGGAGGAAGACGCGGAGAGCCGCGTGATGCGAGGTCTTCGGAGCGAGCGAGGGCGCCATCGGAGAGACAACCAAGCTGGAGAGCAGGTTCTTCCCGAGCGAAATCCGCCCCAAAAACGCGCCCACCGCGATTGCATGCTTGACGAAGCCGCGCGCGCTCGATATCGGTGTGGGTCCGACTTTCCAGCTTAGCTCAGTCGGTAGAGCAGGCGGCTGTTAACCGCCGGGTCGCTGGTTCGAGTCCAGCAGCTGGAGCCATACGTCACCGAGGACGAACCGAGGTGACCCGCAGGTGAACAGAGCGGCGCGCGGAGACACTCCGACGCGCCGCAGTTGTTTTTGCAGGGGCCTCGCATGGGGAGCTCCGCAGCGGCGTCTCGGACAAATAGCG
>JBGAFW010000102.1:0-33026 GCA_044227045.1 Labilithrix sp. | reverse complement strand
GCAGAGAGGCACTCTGACGGAGGCCTTTCGGGCGCGCCCGCGGAATTCAGGCGAATCGACGAAATCGGTACGCGGACGTCGTGCGAGGGTGGCTGCCCTCGTTCATGTAGGACGCGTCCCTGCGATTGCGATCGCGATCGAGGAATCGAATCGCTCCATCAAATCAACGCCTCGGCGTGCGTGGGCTTATTTTACATCGTAAAACAAATCTCCTTTACAGTGTAAGATACGGTGCTACACCGTGCGGACGATGATGAAGCTCGGTCTGTCTGCGCTGCGGGTGGTCGGTCTTTCGGCGGTGGTGGCGGTGTCGGTGGTGGGCTGCGCGTCGCCGTCGCCCGAGGGAGACGACGAGAACGCCGAGATCTCGGAGGCCGAGCTCGGCGCGGACGATGACCTCCAGAGCTTCGCGGACTACGACGCGACGGACGACGAGCTCGCGTCGGCGAAGGCAGCGACGCCCGCGGCGGGCGGTGACGAGCTCACGCTCTACGCGATCCCGGCTCCTCAGCTCACGGGACTGTCGTGGAAGCGGCCAGGTGGTCTCGCGCGCCGGACGTTGCTCAGCAAGGCGCTCGGTCTTCATCGCGCGCTCGGACACGCGGCCGTTCGCGTCGACTGCGCGGCGACGGCGACGGAGCCGGCGGGGCACTTTCAGGGATCGGTGGTCGACACCGACGACACGTTCCGCACGATGGTGATGAAGCAGAAGGTCGGGCTCGGCGTGCTCCTTCACACCGTGCCCGGCGCGCTCGAGCCTGAGGCGGACCTGCAGTCGACGATCGACGAACGGTACGCGAGCGGCCGCATCACGTTCATCCGCTTCAAGGTGTCTTCGGACGTGTGCCACGGGCTCCTCGGCTACGCCAACGAGCTGACGAAGCTCGATGTGACGAAGGCCTACGGCTTCGTGCGGCCCCTCTACAAAGAGGGCGCCGGCTGCTCGGCGTTCAGCATGGCCTTCCTCGAGCTCGCGAACCTCGATGAGGCGCGCTTTCGTAACGAGTGGGGCTTCGACGTGCGCATCCCGATGAAGCTGATCGGCGGCGACGACAACCCGGGCAACAAGGTCTCCCTCTTCGAGCTGTTCTTCACGTTCCGGCCTTGGGCGTCCGAGAGCGAGCCGCATCGAAGGCTCGTAGGGTGGGATCCGACGAAGATGTTCACGTCGATTCGCGCGATGGCGAAGGCGAACCTTCGCGCCGGCGGAGCCGCGGGCGCCACAGTCGAGAAGCGCGGCAAGAGCCTCGGCCTCGTCCTCGATCGCCGCGCCGTCGCGCCGCGCGCGGAGCTCGCGAACCGAACCTATTGGGCCGGTGAGCCGAACGCGCCGCGCAACTGGTGGGGGTTCGGCGACCCGTGATGCGCTGATGCCCCCATCGCGGACGCCTGGACCCCCATCGCGGACGCCTGGACCGACCCTGACTCTGAATAACTAGCTCGAGGCCGGCGGGACGAGGATCTCGTGCTGCTGGAGCGAGAGCAGGAGATCGTCGGGGATGTCGAGGTCGTGCTCTCGCTTGAGGCGCGCGCGTGTCTCGACGACGGTCTCGGTCGCTTTGAACTCGTTGACGACGGCGAAGAGGTCCTCGCTGAGGCACTGCGCGTCGAACAAGCTGTAGGAGGTGACGGCGATCCCCGCGGGCATCTTCGTCGTCCGCATCGCCGGGTTCGGGATGAGCCGCTCGGCGAGCTTGCCCTCGATGACGGCGTCGTACTTCGAGGTGGCGTCGGCGAGCATCTTCGGCGCGCGATCTTCGATGTCGTCGGCGAGGAGCGACTCGAGATCCGTCGGCGTGAGCTTCTCCACGTAAGCGAAGCATGCGAGGTAGAAGTCTTCCTCGCGATGGACCCACTCGCCCCAATAGCTCGCGTACGCCTCGTCGATCGGCGGGCGGTCTTCGAGGTCTTCCACAGTAAGGACGAGGCGTGGGATGTTCGGCTCCGCCACGTCGTCGGAGACCGACAGCGCGGCGGCCTTCGCGAGCGTGAGCTCGACGAGCCCGAGGAAGCTCTTGTTCGCCATCCAGAACGCGTGGCCCGCGGCGCCGCGATCGTGCTTGCAGAAGAACGTCGAGCAGATCGACTCGCGATGACGCCAGATCGTGCAGAGCCCGCCGTCGTTCGCGTAGTAGGGGCACTGAAGCACCTTCGAGCGACCGAAGCTCGATCCGCGCGCCGCCTCGAGCAGCACGCGATGCTTGCGGGGAGGGGCGAGCCATCGCGGCGTCACGCCGATGCGCGACGCGATGCGCTCGCGAATGCGCCTTCGCCCCTCGGCCATCTCGGGTGAGTCGTCCGCGAGGATCGCGCCGACCAAGAAATTCGGGAGCGTGGGCTGGTAGGTGCAGCACTTCAGCTCTGGCTTGAAGAAGACGCCCGGCGTGCTCGCGCCCGCGCCCTTCGCGCACATCGCGCAGTCGCCGCAGGTCGCGCGCGTCTCCTCGAGCTGCGCTCGATCGTAGAACGCAGGCAGGAGGCGCCCGTGCGCCTTTGGGATCATGTCGCGGAGGGCTGCCTGTTTCATCGGCCTGTTCTTGCGCGCGATACTAGCCGAAGAACCGCGGAAAAATAGGGGTGATCTCACCGTCACCCCAAGGGGACGCAATCGAGCCCTCGACGTCTCTGCGGCGTCCGGCTACGACGCGCCTCGCATCGAGGTCGCTCGAGAGTCGAGGAACAGAGCCATGAAGGAATTCATCGAGGCATTCAAGGCGCTCCGCCATGCGCCCCGCGCGCTTTGGCTCGTCATCTTCGCGTTCGCGTTCGACGCGATGGCGTACTTCGGGATCCTCCCGTTGATGAAGGCGTTCCTCGGGCAGGACATCCATGTCCGTCCGGAGATCGCGAGCACGTACGTGTCGCTGTTCACCGGCGCGCTGACGATCTTCATGCTCTTCGTCGGCAAGCCCACCGAAGGTCATCTCGGGATCCGGAGGAGCATCCTCCTCGCGCTCGCGCTCTCGTTCTTCGGCCGCATCCTCTACTCGTCTGCGCCCTGGACCGGCGGCCTCGGGATGGTCGTCGCGTCGCTCGCGATCGTCGCGCTCGGTGAAGGCATCTTGCAGCCCGTCGCCTACGCGGGCGTGAAGCGCTACACGACCGAAGAGACCGGCTCGATGGGCTTCGCGATGCTCTACGCCGGGCTCAACTTCGGCGCGATGCTCGTCGGCCCCGTCTCGGCGAAGGTTCGAACCGGCGCCGACGTCGCCTACAAAGCAGGGCAGAGCTCGCTCTCGGGCTTCAACGCGGTCAACTGGGTCTGCACGGGCGTCACCGCGCTCACGCTCGTCATCTTCTTCCTCTTCATGTCGAAGAAGGCGGAGGCGAACGTCGTCCGTGTCCCCGAGACCATCGCGGTGGAGGCAGACGGCACGCCCGCCGTCCCGAAGAAGACAAAGTCGCCGTTCCGCGACGCCCGCTTCCTCTTCTTCATCTTCGCGCTGCTGCCCGTTCGCACGCTGTTCGCGCACCAGTGGCTCACGATGCCGGAGTACGTGCTCCGCTGCTATCCGCCGGAGGTCACCGACCGGATGGAGTGGCTGGTCGACTCGATGAACCCGATGGTCATCTTCATCGGCGTTCCGACGATCACAGCGCTGACGAAGCGCTTTCACGTGCTGACGATGATGATCGTCGGGTCGCTCGTGAGCGCGGCGGCGACGTTCCTGCTCGTGCCGGGACCTCACACGTCGATGCTGATCCTCTACTTCGTCATCTTCTCGATCGGCGAAGCGCTGTGGTCGTCACGCTTCCTCGAGTACGCCGCAGAGCTCGCGCCCGAAGGACGCGTCGCTCAGTACATGGGCGTCGCCAACCTTCCCTGGTTCGTGGCGAAGACGACGACGGGCTTCTACTCGGGCTTCATCCTCGAGCGCTTCGTGCCGAAGGAAGGCGAGCAGCGCACGGGAACGATGTGGCTGCTCTATGGCTGCATCGCGCTCATCAGCCCCATCGCGCTCATCGTCGCGAGCAAGTGGGTCCGCGGCGGGATGGACGCACGCGACAAAGAGAAGGCCGACGAGAAGGCGAAGACGAAGGCCGCGAACGCCGCGGCGGGCTGATCGGGCTCTCCCGGAGAGCCTCTCCGGCGAGGCTCTCACGCGGTCAGGGAGCACCGCACGCGAGCCACTCGCCGAGCTTCTTGCGCTCGTCTTCGGCCACGTCTTCGTCTTGCGGCATCGCGTCGTTCGTCGCGTTCGGGCCTGCGGCGCTCGTTCGATCGATCGCGGCGCTGTTGTTTCGAATTTGCGTGACGGTGTCGAGGAGGGGATGGTCACCGTTGCCGCGCGCGGACGAGTGACAGGTCGTGCAGTGCGCATCCATGAACGCCTTTCCGAAGCTCTCGTACGTGAGCGTCGAGTTGCTCGGGCACGTGCTGCCGGTCGCTTGCGGGCTGTTCTTGCAGGCGCCGCTCATCGCGGCCAGCGCGAGCGCAGCGAGCACGCCGGCGGCGAGGCTCTTGAAGGACGCGCGGGCGGCGTCGAGAGAGCCCGGGACAGATGAAGCTTGGTTCTGGCTACATTCGGCACGTTCATCAGAGAAGGTCATCGCTCCTCAAAGTGTCGTTCGAACCGGAAAAGGGATCACCGCGCGTGGCAAAAAGGAGCAGCTCGTCCCTTCCTCGATCCGATGGGGGCTTCACGCCGATCCCGCGCGTGACGGCACACAGGTGGACCTGTATCCGCGCGCACCGTTTGCGGGTACATTGGCGAGCAATGTTCGCGATGCGTGGTGGCCGAAGAGCCGCGCGAAGCTCAGGGCTGGCGCGCCTTCTGTTGCTCGCCCTGCTGCCGGTCGCGATCGACTGCGCATCGCCGAGCCGGCGAAGCACGGAGTCCGAGACGGCGAAGGTGACGAGCGCAGCCACGTGGGACAGCGCGCTGCCGCCGATCCGCATCCGTTCGAACCACACGGCGACGCTCGTCGGCACGGGCGAGGTGCTCGTCGCGGGAGGACAGCTCACGCAGTCGACCGAGCTCATCGATCCGTACGCGAACACAGTGAGCGCGGGCCCGACGTTGCTCTTCGGGCACTCGGACCACACCGCGACGATGCTCTTGAACGGCAAGGTGCTGCTCGCGGGCGGCAACGCCGATGGTCGCTGCGAGCTCTACGATCCGGTCGCGCGTACCTTCACGGCGACGGGCACGATGAAGCAAGCACGCACCGCGCACGCGGCGATTCGACTGCGCCGAGCCCCGACCCGTCGTGCGAGCTCTACGATCCCGCGACGGGCGCGTGGACGCTCGGACCGCCGCGGCTGCTCTCGGGGACCGGCGCCGCGGTCACGCTCGCGGACGGAAAGGTGCTCTCGGTCAACCTCGGCGCGGCCACCACGCGGACGGAGCTCTTCGATCCGGTCACGTCGACGTGGTCGGCGACGAACAGCCTGCCGCAAGCTTTTGGATCGTCGACGCTGACACGCCTCTTCGATGGCCGCGTGCTCGTGGGCTACACCGAGAGCTGCGGCTCGGTGGGCGGTCCGATCACGTGCTCGTCGAACACGTTCTTCTTCAGCCTCACACCGCCTCAAAACGGCGGGCCGAAGATCAATTTCGGACGTGACGGGTTCTCCGCCGTGCGCACGCCGAAGGGCGAGGTGCTCTTCATCGGAGGAGAGCCGACCGAGACGCTTCGCATGGTCGAGCGATTCGATCCGGGGGCGCCGAGCGCGCTCGCGGCAGACGGGAACCTCAGCGCCGGTCATCGCGGAGCGACATCGACGATTCTTCCGGGCGGCGACGTGCTCACGATCGGCGGCTCGCAAGCCGTCGTCGATCGCCGCGTGACGCATGGGTCGTGGCGTACGTCGCTCGTCCTCACCCTCCTTCATGGTCGCGCGCAGCACGCGAGCGTGCGTCTTCACGATGGATCGATCCTCGTGACGGGCGGCGACGGCGATCCGGCCGACCAAGCGTTCACCAAGAAAGAAGCCGACGTGATCGACGTCGTCAAAGGCACCGTCGTGTCGGCTGGCGCGATGACGACGCCCCGAACGAACCACACGATGACGACGCTCCGCTCGGGCAAGGTGCTCATCACGGGCGGAGACGGCACAGCGACGGCCGAGATCTACGATCCCGCGGCGGTCGAGGCGTCGCGGTTCAAGGCGCTGCCGTCGATGTCGGTCGTCCGCGCGAGCCACGCTGCGACGCTTCTTCCGTCGGGCGACGTGCTGATCAGCGGAGGGGATAAAGCGGGAACCGCGGAGCTCTTCGTCGCGGCGACGTCCACGTTCGAGCCGCTCCCGAAGATGATCGATCGACGCTCGCATCACGGCGCTGTGCTCTTGAAGAACGGCAAGGTGCTCCTCGTGAGCGACAACACCGCCGAGCTCTACGACCCGACGACGAAGACGTTTCGCGCGACGAACCCTCCTGGCGGTGGCCGCGATGGACGTACCGCGCACGCGCTCGCGAGCGGAAAGGTCTTCGTCTCGGGCGGGAGCACGCTCGCGGCCGATCTCTTCGATCCCGTCAGCGAGACCTGGAGCTTCACTGGCAGCGCGCAGCCCTCCACGCTGCTCGAGATGAAGTGGACGGCGCTGCCCGATGGACGGCTCGTGACGTCCGGTGGTCACTTCCCGGTCGACGGCGCCCTCTCGCTTCCGTACCTCTTCGATCCCACCGCCAGCCCGTCCGGTGGCGCGTTCATCACCATGCCCACCAACGCGCAGGTGGGCTACTTACAGAGCGAAGCGCTAGCTGGGAGCGGTGACGTGGTCGTCACGGGTGGACAGCCTTGCTTCGGCGCGTGCGTCGCGTTTCCGAGCAAAGGTGTCGTGCTCTTCGGCGATGACGTGCCGGTCGCGGGGCGGCCCACCATCACGCAGGTCGCGACGAAGGTGACGCCGGGGAGCAAGGTCACGATCACGGGCTCGGGCTTCGCCGACGGCGCCGAGGCGAGCGACGGGCTCCGTGGGTCAGCGGCGAACCATCCCTCCGTCATCTGGGTGAGCGACTCGGGCGACACGCCCATTCACGGGACGATCACGGAGTTCACGAACACCTCGGCCACGTGGATCGTACCGGCGACGGCGCTCTACGGACACGGTCAGCTCTTCGTCTCGGTCGCGGGCGCGCTCAGCCACGGCGCGCCGGTCGAGATCGAGTCTGCGCCCCAAGCACTCACGTGCGCGTTCGACGCCGAGTGCAAGACGGGCTTCTGCGTCGACGGCGTGTGCTGCGATCGCAAGTGCGACGGCATCTGCGAAGGCTGCTCGAAGGCGAGGAAGCTCGCCGGCGAAGACGGCGTCTGTGGAGCGGTGCCGCCCGGCAAGGACGTGACCGGTCGATGCGTCTTGAAGCTCGGCGAGGCATGCACGGCGAAAGAGGAGTGTGGTCCGAACTTCTGCTCGCAGGGCGTGTGCTGCGACTCGTCGTGCGAAGGTCAGTGCCTCGCATGCAACCAGCCTGGAAAGGCCGGACGTTGCAGCGCGATCAACGAGGGCGCCTGCGGCGCTGCGTGCGATGGCGACCACACGCTCAAGCAGATCGGCGCGCCCGACGTGGACTGCGCTCCGTTCAAATGCGGAGGACCGCGCTGCAACACCACATGTGCGTCGGTCAAGGACTGCGTCGCGCCGGCCGTCTGCAGCCTCGACGGGCAGTGCGTGCCGGCGACCTCGAACGCGCCCGGCGACGACTCGGTGTGCGGCTGCCGCGTCGTCGGGGCCGCGAGCGGCGGGTCGTCGCGCGCCCTCGCGGCCGCGGTCGCCTTCGCGCTCTTCGCCGCTCGTCGCCGTCGCGTCATCTCGCGAGCAAAGGCTTCGTCATGAGCGTACGTGGATCGTCTCCTTCGCTCTCGTCGACGGCGCAGCGGCTCGTCGGCAAGAAGCTCGACAAGTACGAGGTCATCCAGGAGCTCGGCGCAGGAGGCATGGGTGCGGTCTTCGAGGCGAAGAACTCGCTGACCGGGCGTCGCGTCGCGATCAAGGTGATCCTCGGAGAGCTGTCGGCGGACCAAGCGCTCGTCGCGCGGTTCCAGCGCGAGGCACGCGCCGCCGGGTCGATCGAGTCACGGCACATCGCGCAGGTGCTCGACGCCGGCACCGACGCCGAGAGCGGAGCGCCCTACCTCGTGATGGAGCTCCTCTCGGGCTACGATCTCGACGCGCTGATGAAGCGGATGGGCACGCTCCGACCGACGCTGGCGCTCAGGATCGTCGCGCAAGCGCTCGCGGGGCTCGAGAAGGCACACTCGGCGAACGTCATTCATCGCGACATCAAGCCGGCGAACCTCTACATCGCAGAGAGCGACGGCGGTCAGCGCGTCGTGAAGCTCGTCGATTTCGGAATCGCCAAGGTGAAAGACGACGTGACGGCGTCGCGCGAGTTCTCGCTCACGCAGACGGCGTCGATCCTCGGCTCGCCGCTGTACATGTCGCCGGAGCAGGCGCGCACGAGCAAGACGGTCGACGGACGCGCCGATCTCTGGTCGCTCGGCGTCGTGCTCTACCAGATGGTGACCGGCCGCGCCCCGCACGCGAGCGCCGGGTCGCTCACCGAGCTGCTCCTCGCGATCTGCAGCGACCCGGCCGAGCCCGTTCAGAATCGCGCGCCGTGGGTCTCGCCCGAGGTGGCGCGGATCATCATGAGGTCGATCGAGATCGACCCGTCGAAGCGCTTTCAGCGTGCGCGCGATCTGCTCGACGAGATCCAGGCGATCGTCCCCGACTGGCAGCATCTCGACGCGTCGCTGATCACGCCGATGACCGACGCGGAGCGAGCGCTCGTGGCGCCTCGCCTCGAGTCACCTGCCGAGCTCCACGTCTCCACCGGGCCAAACTCGGCGCGCCCGGCCGTGGTCGACGCGGCGACGGTCGCGCCGAGCAAGCGCAATATCGCGCTCACGCCGGTCGACTCGGCGAAAGGCGCGTCGGGCTGGGACAAGACGGCGACCGATGACGACCCAAAGGTCGCGGGCGCGTCGTCCGCGCTCGCGAAGAGCACGCCGGGCGTCAGCGCCATCAGCGCGCCGGGTGCGCTGCCGTCGACCGGCGGCCTCGCCTCGACGAACGAAGGAACGACCACGAACCCGCTCGACGCGGGCGCGGCGCGTCAAAAGAAGAAGAAGAGCGCGCTCCTTCCGATCGCGATCGGGATCATCGCGGTCGTCGGGGTGGGTGGTGCCGCGCTGGGCCTCTCGATGCGCCAGCCCGCGAGCACGACCGCGCTCCCGCGCGCTGAGCCGACGTCGACGCCGACGATCAGCGCGTCGGCGCAACCGGCGACGACCACGAGCGCGCAAGAGATCGCGACGACCACAGCGACGGCGTCGGTCCCGGCGGCGACCGCGGCGTCGTCGAGCAAGACCGTCATCCGGCCGCTCCCGAGCGCGAAGGCGAGCGCGACCACGACCGCGACGGCGACGGCGCCGAGCAAGCCCACGGCGACCGCGCCCACGACGACGGCGACGGCCTCGTCGCCGATCTCGCGAGACTTCAACTAGCATGCGACCCCTGAGCGAGTCTTCGAGCGAAGGGGCTCCGTTTGCGCGGAGCGCAAATCGGTCGCATGCGCGGGGTTTGGGGCGGAGCCCCAACGTGATGACGAGCAAGATCTTCGCAGCGTGCCTCTCCGGCGCGATCCTCACAGCGGCGCTGCCCGGTCGCGCGCAGGAGGACGCCGGCGCGGAGTCGAAGCGGAGCGAGGCGCGCTCGCTCTTCGAGAGCGGCGTCGCGCACTTCGATCGAAGCGAATGGAGCGCCGCGCTCGCGGACTTCTTGCGATCACGCGAGCTCTTTCCGACGCGCTCGGCGACGAAGAACGCGGCGGTGTGTCTCCGTCGCGAGAGCCGCTTCGACGAAGCGCTCGAGATGTTCGAGGCGCTCCTTCGCGAGTTCAAAGATCTCGCGCCGGCCGATCGTGCGTTCGCCGAGAAGGAGATCGAGTCGCTGCGTGCGTCGATCGGGTCGCTCGAGATCGCCGGCGCAGAGCCGCAGGCGAGCATCGTCGTCGACGGTCGTTCGCGTGGCGTCTATCCGCCGCCCGCTCCGCTTCGCGTCACCGCCGGATCGCACGTCGTTCGCGTCTACAAGGAAGGCTTCGCGCCGTTCGAGCGTCGCGTCGATGTCGCGGGGCGTCAGCTCGTCCTCGTCGAGGCGAAGCTTCAAGCGCTGACGCAAGCCGGACGTCTCTCGGTCACGGAGGCGGGCGGCCAATCGCTCGACGTGGTCGTCGACAACGTCGTGGTCGGCAAGACGCCATGGGAAGGCACCGTCGCGGCGGGCGCGCACACGATCTCGCTTCGAAGCGAGCGGGAAGGCGATCCGCTCGGCACGCAGCCCGCGACCACCTCGGTGAGGCTCGGTGACGTGACCCGGCTGTCGCTCGCGGCCGAGCCGCTGACCTCGAGCCTTCGTCTCGTCCCCGTGCCCGCAGGCGCGACCGTGTCGATCGACGCCGTCGTCGTGGGGCAGGGCGTGTGGGAAGGAAAGCTGCGTGAAGGCGCGCATCGCGTCGAGGTCGCGGCCGAAGGCTTCTTGCCTTCGGGCCAAGACGTTCGGCTCGCGAAGAGCGAACGCTCCGCGATCACGGTGAGCCTCGAGCGCGACCTGAGCTCGCCGCTGTGGCGAAAGGCGCATCCGTCGCGACCGTACGTCGGCGCCGACATCGGACCGGCGATCGGGCTCACGTACGGCGGCGATGTCCGCGACGCGTGCACGGGCGGTTGCTCGGCGAACGTTCCGTTTGGCCTCGCGGTGACGGCGCGCGGAGGCTACGAGTGGTCGAGCGGGATCACGCTCGGCCTCGACGTGGGCTACCTCGTGATGTCGGCGGGCGTCTCGGGACGCGCGGGCCAGGTGCTTCCGCGCGGGCTCGGACCGAGCCAAGGCACGAGCGACGAGACGCTCGGCATGCGCGGGGTTCGCTTCGGACCGAGCGCGGGATTTCGCTTCGGCGAGACGCTCCCGATCACCGTTCGCTTCGGCGCAGGCTTGTACCTCGGCACTGCCGTCGACGCACGCCGAGGTCACTTCACGACGTCGGGAGGCGCCGGCTACGACGTCGACATCTCCGAGTCGGTGCCCGCAAGCTACCTCTATCTCGCGCCAGAGGGTCGCATCGCGAAGCGCTTCGGCTCGCATCTCGAGGTCGGCGCGGGCGTTCAGGTGATCGGTCTGCTCGCGACGAGCAAGCCCGAGTGGCGCAACGCGCAGACGGTCCTCGCCGCGCCGCCAGGACAGCAAGGCGACGGCGTCGCCACGTTCCCGAAGGAGAGCGTCGCCGGCTCGTTCATCCTCGGCGTCGTGCCGAGCATCGACGCGCGCTACGCGTTCTGAGCAACGTGATAAATCTCGAAGCGCGTTGGCGCAGGTCCTCAAAGAAGAAGTCCAGAAGCGAATCAAGGACGCCGCGCTCGCGGTGTTTGCCGAGAAGGGCTATCCGGCGGCGACGATGAACGAGATCGCCGCGCGCGCAGAGATCTCGACCGGTAACACGTACCGCTACTACCCGTCGAAGGAGGCGCTCTTCGCGGATGTCCTCGACGACGCCTTCGTCGCACGATGGAGCGAGCTGCTCCGCGAGCGTGTGCTCTCGCTCTCGCGCAGGGCAAGCGAGATCGAGCCCGAAGAGGCCTACGAGCTCGCGTCCGAAGAGCTCCTTCGTTTCACGATCGACCATCGCCTCCAGGTGGTCGTCCTTCTCGGGCGAGGTCGCGCGCAGGGGACGAAGCTCGAAGGCTTCGCGAAGGCGACGATCGAGGAGCTCACGCGGCTCGCGATCCAGTACGTGAAGGCGAGCGATCCCTCGTTCGTGATGCCCGAGACGATGTCCTTCACGCTCGCGCGCATCTACGAGAACCTCGTCGACACGAACGTCGCCATCCTCTCCGAGCACGACGACGAAGGGCGGATCCGCGAGGCGTACGAGGCCTTCAACCGCTACCACCTCGCAGGGATGCGGGCGCTTCTCCTGCAAAACCGTGCAGGCATCGCGCAACCCTGAGGCTGCGCAAAAACCTACATGTATTCTCGATTCTGACGTCCGGGCACTGAGCTGCCGGCGATCCGGTGCTCCCCACGAATCTCGGGGATCATCCACACAAATCCCCGACATTTACGCCCATGGCGCAACGAGGTGCGTGTTGTGCATTATGCAACACCATGGCGATTCACCATCGCGTCCTTTGGACTCTTGCTCCCTTTACCCTCGTCGCGATCGTCGCGGCGTGCTCCTCCGCGACGGACACGAGCAGCGCCAACGACGCGCGCATCGCCGAGTCGCGGAAGACCGCGCAGAGCGAGTACGAGCAAGCGCTCGACGACACGAGCGCGCGCTGGTCGCGATGTCTCGACGAGCTCGAGGCGACCGGCAAGTGCACGATCAGCGAGCCGAACGCTCCGCGCACGCTCACCATTCAGCTCGATCTCGCCGGCCCGCGTGACTGGCGCGACAACCTTCGCAAGGCGCGGCAAGCGCTCGGTCAGGTGAGGCAGCTCCTCTCCGACGCGAAGACGAAGATGTGTGAGTTCCTCGCGCCGTTCGCGGGCATGCAGCATCCGTACTTCTTCATGGGCGGCAACGCGACAGCCGCGGCAGGCGCGGGCGCGCAAGCCGGCTTCGACGTCGTCTTCGATCTCTGGAATCAGCAAGCCGCCGTCTTCACCTACAAGGGTGTCGGTCTCGCGTCGCTCGCGGGCGCCGAGGTGAGCGCGTACCAAGGCTATGGATTCGGCAACAAGCCGAACGTCATCGACGCCTGGTCCGGTCGCTTCTGCAACGCCACGGCCGGCGTCGGCGTCAGCGCCGAGGTCATCGGCATTCCCGTCGGCGCGGGCGTCGGCGGCTCGCTCTTCGCGAGCCCCGATCAGTCGATCGTCGGCGGCGCCGTCGCGGTCAGCGGCAACGTGGGCTTCACGCCGGAAGGCTGGGAAGCGTCCGTGTTCGCGGCCGACTGGACGGCGTGGGACACCGGCACGAAGGCGCTCGGCGGCACCGGCTTCGGCTACCGCGACAGCATCCAGAGCGCGAACGGCAAGAACTACGTGCAGTACAACAGCGCGACGGACATGGCGATCGCGATCCTGTGGAACGTGCCGACGCCGCAAAACGTGACGGTCGCCGCCCAAGTGCTCGCGCTCGCCGCGATGAAGAAGACGGGCCTCACCCTCGAGCAGGCGTGCCCGAACGAAGTGGCGGCCGCGAAGCCGCCGAAGATCGAGCTCCTCGAGAAGGCGTGCGACGCGATCCCGAACCCGCTGAACGGCAGCTCGAGCAGCGGCGGATCGAGCAGCGGCGGAAGCTCCTCCTCCTCGAGCAGCAGTGGTGGATCGTCGAGCGGCGGTGAGACCGGCCTCAGCAAGACGGACTGCAACGACAAGAGCGACGGCTGGTGGTGCCTCGACAGCGGCACCGGCACGGGCTGGATGGCTTACTGCTCCGGCAAGCAGATCGCGGGCGGCTGCGGATGCGCGGCATGCACGACGGCCGGCACCCAAGCGAGCTGCAGCGCTTCACCGCCGCCTGCGGCGTGCCCGTCGAACTGACCACTTCTTCGAGGTGGGCTGACGCTCGCGGTCACGCGTGGTGATCACGCTCACGCTGCGGGCGATCCTCGCGTGAGCGCGTCACACCCACGAGCCACGGAACACGATCGACGTCATCGAGTCTGTCGATCGTGACGGCACCTCGTTCACGTAGAGCTTCTGCGTGAAGACGCTGCCGATGCCGAGGAGCACGCCGCGAAGGCCCGTGCGGAAGTAGGGGATGTGCGCGAGCGAGCAGCTCACGACCTCGATGCGCGCCTCCTTCGGGCCCAGCTTGTACACGGCCGCGCCGCCGCCGATGAACATGCGATCCCAGAGGCGGTGAAGCTGAGAGAGCGGCGTCCACATGCTGACGCCCGCTTGTCGCGCGACGCGGACGGCGGTGCCGAGCAGCGTTCGTTCGAGCTGCTTCGAGACGTTGCGTCCGATCTCGAGCTGGTCGGCGGCGCTGAGCTCCAGCTGATCGCACGCTTGGTAGTGCGCGACCGCGACCTCGATCGGAAGCCAGCTGCCGACGATCGCCAGCTCGAGGGCCTCTTTGTGCTCTGCGGGAATGGCGGCGAGATAGCGATCGAAGAGCCCGCGCGCGCGGATCGCGTTCTGCGAGGAGACGATCCACGTGCTCTTGAACTTCGACGTCGGCTCGATCAGACGTCGAGGCATCGGAAGCGGCAAAAAGACCTCCTCCTCGACCTCGCGTCGCGACGACGGCGGCGGCAACGTGGAGCGCCGGACGATGCCGGACGATGCGTCGGGCTGAGGTGGGTTCGAGCCGGCTCGCGGGCGGACGCTTGGGGGTGGTCGGGTGGAGAAACCCACGACGTCATCATAGGGAAATGCGGCGCTCTTCACAGCATCCTCACCCCGATCCCCCCGCCTTGCGGTTTCGGGTTGGCGAGGCGGAAAGGTTGGGTATGCTCGCTCGCACCATGCCGACTACCGTTGTCGTCGAGACTGACCTGGGAAACATCGAGATTGAGCTTGAGGACGAGAAGGCGCCGAAGAGCGTCGAGAACTTCCTCAAGTACGTGGACGACAAGCACTACGACGGAACCGTGTTCCATCGGGTCATCCCGAACTTCATGGCGCAGGGAGGCGGATACACCGCCGCGGGCGAGGGCGACTTCGAGAAGAAGCCGGTTCGTGATCCGGTCGAGAACGAGGCCGACAACGGGCTGAAGAACACGCGTGGCACGGTGGCGATGGCGCGCACGAGCGAGCCTCACTCCGCGACAGCGCAGTTCTTCGTCAACGTGAAGGACAACGCCTTCCTCGACCACAGCGGAAAGAACCCGACCGGCTGGGGCTACGCGGTGTTCGGCAAGGTCACGACCGGGATGGACGTGGTCGACAAGATCGTCGGCGTCCCAACGGGATCGAAGGGGCCGTTCTCGAAGGACGCGCCGCAGACCAACATCACGATCAAGTCGGCGAAGCGGAAGTAGCGCGAGTAGCTCGCCTCCATGGCCTCGGAAGGCTCGCCGGGTTCGGCAGCTAGCTCGGAGGTCGGCAGCTAGCTCGGAGGTTGATTCGCGTTCGGCACGTTCGGCGCGTTCGCCGCATCCGCCGCGTTCGGCTCGTCCGTTCGGCGCGCCAAGATTTGGGTGACGCAGACGTCGATGCGCGTCGCGAACATCTCCCAAAGAAAAGGTGCAAGATACACGTTCAAGCCGGGTACCCATCCGACGATGACGGCGGCCATCCCGAGCCGCCTTGGCACGGGCGCGACGAACGGCGTCGCGCCGCGGATGGCCTCGAACCCGTTGGCGATACCCACGACGAGCCCGAGCTTCCACACCCACGCGATGCCGGGGACGAACGTGATCGCGATCGCCACCCCGGAGCTCACCTCTTTCATTGGCCCCACGCGCCGGAGGTGCTCGGGCATGTTCGACCACGTGCGCTCGAGCCATAAGAGCTCGCAGATGGCGGCCGACATCCGAAGAAGAAGCGCGACGAGCAAGAGGATGAGGAACGCCAAGAGCCAAGGGAGCATCACGTCGGGCGCCGCCTCACGAAGCGCGTACGACCGCCTGGCCGCAAAGCCGCAGACGAGCGAAAAGAGCACGGCGATCACCGAGAGTGCGAGCGCGATGCGGCGCGCACGACGTGCAGGCGGCAAGACGACGTGCGGCGTCTCCTGCATCGGCACGAGCAGATGGGTCGTCTCGTGCATCGGCGCGAGCGCGGGCGCCGACCCATGCGGCGCCGACCCATGCGGCGCCGACCCATGCGGCGCCGACCCATGCGGCGCCGACGTCGAGGCGGTTGGAGCGGGCGCCCGTTGCATCCACGTCAGAGTGTAATAGAGACAGACGCAACATGCGCCCCTCAGCCCTCGTCCTCGGTGTTTCGCTCCTCGTCGCGTCCGTCTCGATTCCGTTTGCGGCCCTCACCGGCTGCGGCGGCGGCAACGAGGCCACCAACCCCCTCGGCGGACCGGTGAACACGGGCGGCAAGCCCGACGTCGACAAGTCGCACGGCACGGTCGGCCCGGGCGGCGACGTCAACACCGGCGGCACCCCCGACGTGAACAAGTCAAACACCGGCGGCACCCCCGACGTGAACAAGTCGCACGGCACGATCAGCACCGGCGGCCCCGTCAACACGGCCGGCACCCCAAGCCTCGGCAAAGACAAAGACGGCGGCAAGT
The DNA here is from genome assembly GCA_044227045.1 of Labilithrix sp. Lineage (GTDB taxonomy): Bacteria > Myxococcota_A > Polyangia > Polyangiales > Polyangiaceae > Labilithrix. The sequence continues at coordinate 16,878 of JBGAFW010000102.1, read as the reverse complement.
AGCCCAGCACGCGCGGGCTTCGTCGCCGACACGCGATGCGCCCGCAGTGGAGCGCCCGCCGGACGCCTTGTTGAAAAGGGTGAACCGGGGGCTCGCAATCGCAGCGCGGGTCTTCTTGAAACGCTGCTCTTTCACCAACATGCGATGCTCCGGCAGTCGAGCGCCCGCAGTGGGTCAGTTTTGCTGTCGTCACCCGGCGATGAGCCGGAAGCCAATCGCCCGCAGTTGGTGCTGGCAATGGCCATACGACCAGCCTTGTTGAAACGGGTGAACGCCGGGAACCATCGCGCGCAGCCAGCTGGCGCCCGAGATGGAAGCGCAACACCAACATGCACCGGCACGCCCGCGACGCCTTGTTGAAAAGGGTGAACCGGGCTCGCAATCGCAGCGCTGTCCGCGCATCGTCGTCTTGAATGGTGATCTTCACCAACATGCGAGGCGCCAGCAGTCGAGCGCCCGCAGTGGGTCAGATTTGCTGTCGTCAGCCGGCGATGAGCCGGGAGCCAAGCGCCCGCAGTTGGTGCTGGCAATGGCCATACGACCAGGACGCCTTGTTGAAACGGGTGAACGCCGGGAACGATCGCGCGCAGCCTTCCATCTCTCGGGCGACGACACCAACATGGCAGCGGCACGTCCGCGATAGTTCTTTCGTCACGGCTCAGGACGTTTTGGTGAAGAGGTGGATGTCCCCACCGAACGCCCGCACACGAGTGCGCCCGACCGTGAAGAGCGCCGGTCAGCGCTCTTCTTGAAACGCTGATCTTTCACCGACATGCGATGCGCCGGCAGTCGAGCGCCCGCAGTGGTCAGTCCTGTCGCAACAATACGCAGTGGAGCGCCCGCAGTGCCCGCCGTGGCAGTGAACGCCCGGAACTCGCAATCGCAGCGCTCATCGGCGACTCGTCTTGGAACGCCCGCAGTGGAGCGCCCGCAGTGGAGCGCCCGCAGTGGAGCGCCCGCAGTGGAGCGCCCGCAGTGGAGCGCCCGCAGTGGAGCGCCCGCAGTGGAGTGGCGCGCCGCCAGTGAACGCTCGGGGCTCGCAATCGCAGCTGGTCAGCGCCTCGTCTTGAAATGCTGCCCTTTTTGGAGCGCCGGCAGTGGAGCGCCCGCAGTGGAGTGGCGCGCCGCCAGTGAACGCTCGGGGCCCGCAATCGCAGCGCTGGTCGGCGCCTCGTCTTGAAACGCTGCCTTTCGCGAGCTCCGGCAGTCGAAACGCCTGCAGTCGGGGTCAGTTCTACTGTCGTCAGTGGCGTCGGCAGTGGAGCTCCCGCAGTCGAGCGTCCAGTGGAGCCGCGCGGCGCGCCGCGGTGTACGCCCGGGGCTCGCAATGGCAGCGCTGGTCGGCGCCTCGTCTTGAAATGCTGCCGTTTCACCGCGAGCTCCTGCAGTCGAAACGCCTGCAGTCGGGTCAGTTTTACTGTCGTCACCGGTGGCGATGCGTCGGCAGTGGAGCGCCCGCAGTAGAGCGACGCAGTCGAGCACCGCAGTCAAGCGCCGCACAGCACGCCCGCAGTGAAACGGCTCACAATCACAGCGCTGGTCTCGTCATGAAATGCTGCCCTTTCGCCGACATGCGAGCGGCGGCAGTCAAGCGCCCGCAGTGGAGCGCCGGCAGTCAAGCGCCGGCAGTCAAGCGCCGGCAGTCAAGCGCCGGCAGTCAAGCGCCCGCAGTGGAGCGCCCGCAGTGGAGCGCCCGCAGTGGAGCGCCCGCAGTGGAGCGCCCGCAGTCAAGCAAGCGCCCGTAGTGGAGCGCCCGCAGTGGAGTGGCGCCCGCAGTGAAGTGGAGCGCCGGCTTCTTGGTCAACCAGGTGTCGCTTGGTCGTTCGCTTGGTCAACCAGGGTTCTCTTGGGTCGCGGGTTCCCTCCGTCAGCCCGGGTTCGCCTGGTCAACCAGGGTTCGGTTGGTCAACCAGGTTCCCTTGATCAACCGGGAGTGGAGCGCCCGGTGCGCCAGCGATGAACGATGGGCCACGCAATCGGAGTTGGTCAGCGCCTTGAAATCCTGATCTTTCACCGACATGCGATACGCCTGCTGTCGAGCGCCCGCAGTGGTGCACTCGGGGGTCGTCACGCTCCGGAGCTTGGAGTGGAGCGTCGAGCTCGTGCTGGCGCCCCCAGGGCCCGCCGAGCCGGACGACAATCGGGCAACGAACCGTACCTTGGTTGAAAAGGGCGAGCGTCCTCGTGCTGGCGCCCGCAGGGCTCGCGTCGACAGACGACGGTCGGGCAACGGACCGTACCTTGGTTGAAAGGGTGAGCGTCCTCGTGCCCGCGTGCCCGCGTAGACGGACGACGGTCGGGCAACCGTTACCCTTGTTGAAAGGGCGTCCTCGTAGTCCGGTCGCGGGATGCCCCCTTGTTGAAAAGGGTGAGCGTCGTCGTGCTGGCGCCCGTAGTGCTCGCGTAGACGGACGACGGTCGGGCAACGGACCATTACCTTGGTTGAGCAGGGTGAGCGTCCTCGTGCTGGTGCCCGCAGTGCCTGGGAGCCGGACGACGGTCGGGCAACAGACGGTACCTTGGTTGAAAAGGGTGAGCGTCCTCGTGCTGGCGCGTCGAGCGTCGGTAAGTCGAGCCCGCAGTCAGGGTCAGTTTTACTGTCGTCACCCGATGCGCCGACAGTCGAGCGTCCGCAGTGGTGGAGCGACGGCGCCTCGTCTTGAAATGCTGATCTTTCACCGACATGCGATGCGCCGGCAGTCGAGCGCTTGCAGTGGTGCACTCGGGGTCAGCTTGCTGTCGTCACCGGCGATGCGCCTGCCTGGTAGCGCAGCCAGGGGTCACTGGCGCCGAAGCCTTGTTGAAAGGGTCACCAAGCAGGTGCCATCGCAGGCCCGCGTTCGAGGCTCGGTGAAGCGCGCCGCATCGTGCGCGCTGGACTCGACGAGGCGCAACGAGGTTCGCCACTCGATCGAGGGCTTCTCACGTGAACCATCAAGCCGGCGCACCGCCTGCGAGCTCATTCTCTTGGAACCTGCTTGTGACGGCGCGCGCGCGACTCGCGAATCTTTCGGTGGATGTAGTCGCGACCAAAGACCTGTTCGGCGGCGAGGCGGTTGTGGGTCGCGCAGAGCAGCCGCGTATTGGTGGCGCTGTCCTCACCGCCGAGCGCCTTCGGATGAACATGGTCGATCTCCAAGAACGATCGCGCATCGCATCGGACGCCCGCCTCGCTGACAAACGAGCACTGCTCACCGTCACGTGCAAAGACCTCGCGACGCACGGCGCGCGGAAGGGCGCCCGAACGTCCTCGTTTGTTCAGCCGCGTCGCTGGCGTTGGCTTTGCCGCCAGCGAGTCTTGTTGGGGTGGTGCGTTCGACGAAGCGGTCGTCGAGGCGTCCTTCGACGAGCTCGGTCGCGAGGGCACGACTGACGTCGGCGATCCCAACGCCGACGCCGATGCTTCCTGCGCCGATGCGGATGTGGATGGCGAGGCGGGCACCGCCGACGACGAGGACGACGCGCGTGGTCCGCGCGGGCGTTTCGTCTTCGCCAGGAGCTCGCGCTCGAGCTTTTCGAGGAGGGCGCTCAGCGCGGCTCCGACGATGGACTCGAAGCTGCCATCGCGATGGCGATGACTCATGAGGTCGCGAGCGCGTTCGAGCTTTCGGCGAATGTCGGTGCTGATCGTGAGCTGCAGCGCATGGCGATTCTTCGAGAGCGGTGTCAGCTTCTCGGTCCGCCGGCGACGCGTTCCTTCCGAGCTCTCGATGGGCGAGCCCTGCGAGGGCTGCGACGACGAGGAGGAGGAAGAGGACGGCGAAGAGGACGAAGAGGACGAAGAGGACGAAGAGGACGAAGAGGACGAAGAGGACGAAGAGGACGAAGAGGACGAAGAGGATGATGAGGAGGACTGCGAGGACTGCGAGGACTGCGAGGACGCCACCGACTCATGGAGGGCGGACACGAGCGTAGCGGTTGCGACATGCATCGCGGGGACAGCGAACGCAGACGCAGCGGATGTCACGGATGTAGCCGACGTCACGGACGTGACCGAAGAGGCCGGCAATGCAGACGCGCTATCGGACGACGAACCCAATACCTGCGCATCGAACATGGGAATCGTACGCTCCGCGGCGGAGGACTTCTTCGGAGGCTCGCCAGGGACTGGCGGCGTGGACGCCGGCGCGCGGACAGGAAGCGCCCGCAGGACCTCTGGCACATCGGGCTTTGGGAAGTGGTTGGCCAGCAGGTCGTCGATCTCCTTGACGGTCTTTCCGCGCGCCTCTCCGAGGAGGTCGAGGCAATTCGATGGCTGCATATGGGCGCTGAGCCTGAAGAGCCCCGTGAGATGGACGTCGCCCTCGGCGAGCGCCTCGAGGACCCACGGGTATTCCTTCGCGAGCCTCGCGACCGCGACGCGTGGACCCGCCTCGTTCTCACTCATCTTGAGCGCTTTGAGGCAGTAGGCGAAGAGCGACCGATAGCCCATCGTGGCATAGAGCGATCGTCTATCCACCTCGATGAGATAACGGAGTATCTTCACCATTCCCCTTCGTTGATCCGCACAAGTGGATTGAAGGCCAGTGTGAAGAGCCTCATTCGAGAGCGAAGGCAGATGCATATGAGCTCTCTATCACGCGGAATTTCGTCCTCCTCAGCGCTCCGCTAAGGCCTTTTCGTTCAACCGATCCCGATTTTTGCGGGAACCGACCGAAAAGCGATTTAGGAGTTGAGGGTGCCGCACCGTCGGGCGATTTTTCGGCGGCTCACCATCGGCGCTCCTCCCGCGTCAAAAACATCGTCCACAAAAATCGACATGCCCCGTGCTCTTTCTCGCCATAAAGAGATGTAGCGACTGCGCTTCGTCACGTGTTTCGCGAAGGGCAACAACGCATTGTTGAGCCGGAACGTTGAGGTTTGCCTTCGCCACGCTCGCGGTTCCATTTTCAGCCTTTGATGCAGAGACATCCAGCAGGCTGCCTCACGCGCGATTGGCACATAGGGAGCAGGGCAGAGCGACGGACAAAGGGCGTTCCCACCGCGCGGGACTCTTCCCGTGGACAGCTCCTGGGAATCAACTGTCGGCAGGCCAGCCGCGGCCACATTCATCAACGCCAAACGGCGGTCGACTCCTCATGCACCTGCGCGGCCATTGAAGGTCGGCCAGACGCTTGGCTCCTTCGGCACCGCTTCTCAACCAAGGCATCGCTTGTCGTACCAACGACAACGCAGCAGAGTCTTGTCGAGGATAGGTGGGGAGAGTACACGTTTGTTCGTGCCCATATCGAAATCGCCGCATGACGAGCGGCCTGGTCAACAAGGGTGACGGTGGTTTGCGGGCCTCGCTGTGGGACGGGGCCGTTCTGGCCGGTGCTGGGGACGCCCCCTACAGAACAATTGTCGGCATGCGGCAGCGGCCACATTCATCAGCCTTATCTGCTTGGCAACGGCCGTCGACTCCTCGTGCACCTGCGCACCGTTGAAGGTCGGCCTTACATCTAGCTCCTTCGGCACCGAGCGCTTCTCAACCAAGGCATCGCTTGTCGACAAGGAGCTATGCGGTGCCTGGCCTGGTAGGCCGACATCGAATCACCGCATTTACGATCCGTCGGCCGGTGCAATGCTCGACGGGGCTGTGGGACGGGGGATCCCTCTGAGAAGATTCGATTTGGTGACCGAGCGAAGGCGCTCCACCTCACATCATCGTGCTCCCGTTCGCCAACGAGACAGCCTTATGGAGTACAGCGGAGCAGAGCAGCAGAGCGACGGACAAAGAGCCTTGGAACGACTGTGGGTAGCCCAGGCCTAACGAAGATAAACCCTACTCAACCAAGTCATCGCTTGTGGCATTAGCGGTCGGCACGAGGGCGGCGCCTGGCGGTATGCCGGCATCGAATCCCACAATTTACAACTCGTCGGCCGGTGCGCCGCTCGACAGGGCTATGGGACAGTGAGAGGGGTGATTGCGAAGGTGGCTGAGCAAAGGTCCACCAACGAGAACGCAGCAGAGTCTTGTTGAGGATAGAGCGATGGAAGTTGTTCGCCGGACGCCTTTGTCCGTGCCCCACGCCATCGGCCACCTTCGTCAGCGATGGCCCTTCTCAACCAGAGCATCGCCTGCCTCGGCACGAGGTGGCTGGCACGCCAACATCGAATCACCGCGTCATTCGGCAGCCTGGTCAACAAGGGTGACGGGGAATGTTGGTGGCGAATCGTTTGGGGGCCCACCAGCGATTTGAGGGCCTCGCGGCTTTTCGGGGCAAGACGAACCCACTCAGCCGCCAACCAATGAGAGAAACCTTGTTGCGTAGAGCGACGCGTCCTCAGAACAACGTAAGCGTTCAGTCAAACGCGTACACGGAACAACTGTCCACCTGCGGCCACGGCAGCGCGGCCACCCTTGTCAGCGAATTACGATCCTCGGCGGTGGGACGTGCGCGGACGCGAAATCGCCTGGTCAACAAGATGGTGCCGCGAAGCGATCATGTGACCGGCGGAGCCTCGGCGCACCAGGCACCTCAACGCCTCCTCCTGCCGGCCGTCAGGCGCGTGCGGCGAACCCGCGCGGCGCGTCCGAGAGGTTGGCGTCCTGCTCGGAGATCATCTCGACGTCGCGCGTGCTGTCGTCGTCGTGGCGTGTCGCGTCGGCGATGCGGTAGTGCGCGGGCGTGAATTCCGCGTCGTCGATGCGCAGCGTCGAGGAAGACGAAGACGAAGACGATGACGCGTCGGGCGCTGTGCCGACGAGGCGGGCGATGAAGACCGGAAGAAGATGCATCAAGAGGGCAGGCGCCGCGGCGAGCGCGAGCGCGAGACCTTCACCACCGCGCATGAACGCGGCGGTGACGAGCAAGCCGAACGACGTGACGGCGCCGAGGAGGATGCCCCAGCCACGCATCCGCACGACGCCGATCGCCGAGGCGAAGAGCGAGAGCGTGAGCGCGGTGAAGCCGGCGGCCATCGTGATGTGATTCGGCATCGCGTCGAGGGCGATCGCGCCGGTCACGAAGCCGGTCGCAGCCGTCGCGGTCGAGCCCGCGAGGAAGACACGGCGAAACGCCTTCGGCGCGAAGTCTTCGCGCGCTTCCTTCGTGTGGAGCATCGGCCGAGCGAGGAGCAGCGCGCTCGCCGTTCCGGCGGCCATGCCGAGGAGCTCGAACGGGACCGACGATCCACGGAGGAGCGAGAAGAAGACGACGAGCGCGGACGGCAAGAGCACGATCCACGCGGACGCACGCGAGAGCACTTGGGCGACGAGCGACCTCCGTGTGATCCCGATCGCCGCGGCGCCGAGCATCGCGCTGAACGCCACGAGCAACCACTCGGTGTGCCAGCGACCGATCGCCTCGTAGAGGATGATGCCGCCTGTGCTGAGCATCGAGAGTGCGGCCGCAACCTTGCGCCCGCGCGAGACTTCCTTGGGTGAATCGGCGGCGGTGCTCATGAAGATCGATTCGTTGGTAGGTTCGAGCGCGTGTTCGGTTCAACGACCGCCCGCGAGCGTGCTTCTCTCCGACGCACGACCCACCTTAGTTGTTCCAGACTTTCTCGGAGAATTCGCTCTTTTTTACGAGCGCTTTCACGAAAACCTAAACGTGAGCGGGGGTCGTGGGCGCGGGAGGGACGCCAAAACCGTTCAGCTCTGACTCGAGCGCACGAATCACGCTTTGCTCGTAGGAGATCGATTCGTAGACGAACAGGGGTTGGAGTGGGAGAGCACGCAGACCTCGCACATCGACCTCGTAAGCTCGAGTAGAGCCGCGGAGCATTCCACCAAGGAGCAGCTCGCCCCAGTGGCGGCGCCCTTCGATGACGCCGGCGAGGAGCGATCCGGCCACCGCGCAGCGCACGTCCCAGTCGACGTCGTCGCGCAGGGCGATCGTCCCTCGGTGAAAGGATCGGACCTCGATGGCGCCGCTCGGGTAGACGACCTCGAGCACGTAGCGCGTGCTCGGATGGATCGCCGCGAGGGCAGGGGAGAGAGAGCGCTCGAGCCACGTATGTACGCAGCTCCGTTGCCGAGGCTCGTCCTCACGTTCGCCGGGATCGACGATGGGTGGGATCTCGAAGGGGCGAAAGAGCCGTGCCTCGTCTTCGTTCGCCGTCGTGTCGCCGACCTCGACGAGGTGCGACGCTCCCCCGAGCGCCAGCTCGACGTCCTCTCCTCGCACGCGGTACGTCGCGCCCGTGGACGCGCGAAGCGCACGCGACGAAGGGGCGCGCATGGCGACGTCCTCGAGGAAGCGCGCCTGCGTGATCGGATACACGAGGCGATTCATGAACGCGTACGAACCGGTGTGGCGTGTCCCTGCCGCGGAGGGTACGAGCGCGGTCGCGTCGAGCGCGGCGGCGCGGGCGAGCTCGTCGGCGTAGCCGCGAAACGGAAAGCCGATCGGGCCAGCGGTCATCGCCTCCACCTCGAGCAGCGGCTGCCATCGGACGAGGCCCATCGTGAGCTTCCGCCCGAGCGCCTCGTCGAAGAAGCGGCGGACGTCGCTGGCGCTGCCGAGCGACGTGTCGATTTGGTTGTAGACTGCACCCTCTTGGCCGATCACGACGGCGCCCCACTCGGGGTCGCTCGCGCCGGCGGAGGGCGTCGTGATCACGCGCGGGCCGTCGAGGTCGATGCTCGTGCCGGCGGACACCACGCGCGTCGTCGTGAAGCCGAGGCGGCGCGCGCACGAGGCGACGAGCTCGTCGGAGGTGACGACCACCGACTCGCGATCGAGCTCGGCGAGACGCTTCAAGCTGCGAAGGTCGAAGTGATCGGGATGGCGATGCGAGACGAAGATGAAGTCGGCCTCGAGCGCCTCGGCGTGAACATGCCGCTTGGGATGGACCTCGAAGACGCCGCCATGGTGGAGATCCGCGAGCAGCGGGTCGAACAGGAGCCGCAGCCTGTCGACCTCAGCGAGCCACGTCGCATGCCCCAGCGAATGCCAATCCATCTGCGTTTTTTCGTGTCGGGGCCTCATCTTGCCCCGAAAAATGAAAATCGCGTCAGGATTTCGCGGCGTCGAGCGCATGGACGGCAGAGGGGAACGCGAGTAGATAGCCGCCACCTCGCATGACCAGCCAAACCGCATCGATTCTCGCGTCTTCCGCGTCGGCGTCGACGGCGTCATCGGTCCCGCCTCCTGCGTCGGCGGACGCGCCCGTCAAGCCGCTCCTCCGCGGCGTGTCGCATCAGGTGGCGTTCTTCTGCGCGCTCATCGCGACCGCGGCGCTGGTCGTTCGCGCGAAGCCTGGCGCAGCGACGACGGCGGCCTTCGTCTTTGGGCTCACGCTCGCGAACCTCTTCGGAACGAGCGCGCTCTATCATCGCGTGGATTGGTCACCGACCGCGCGGAGGCGCCTTCGCCGGATGGACCACGCGGCGATCTTCGTGCTCATCGCCGGTGGCTACACGCCGCTCTTCGCGCTCGTGCCGTCATCGTCGGGTGGTCACGGCGCGCTCTACGCGATCTGGGGCGGCGCGCTCATCGGCGTCGTCAAGTCGCTCGCATGGCCCGACGCGCCGAAGTGGATCATGGCGATCCTCTGCGTCGCGCTCGGATGGATGGTCACCGGCCAGGTCATCGATCGCACCGCGATCGTCGGCGCGCTCTCGGTGTGGCTCCTCGTCGGCAGCGGCGTCATCTACAGCCTCGGCGCTGCCGTCTATGCGTTGAAGCGACCGAACCCGTTTCCGCGCGTGTTCGGCTATCACGAGGTCTTTCACGCGCTCGTCGTCATCGCGAGCGTCTTCTTGTTCGCGCACGTCGTCACCGTGCTGATGGCCGTCTGACGATTGCCGTCTGACTACTTCTTGATCGGATCCGGGCAGTAGTGCACGGCGACCTTCAGTGAGTCGACGACCGCTGTGATCGGGCCTGCGCCCGCGTCGGCGGCGCGCTTGATCGTGAGCCGCGCGGCGAACGTTGGCTTGTTGACGTCGGCGGGATAGAGGTCGGTGCCCCACGTGTCGATCGCTTGGCCATAGTGATGCGTGCCGACGATCGACGTGGGCCATCCCGTCGAGACGTACTTCCACTTCGACGGCTTGCCTTCGATCAAGATGTCGACCTTGTCGTCGACGACCGCGCCGCCTGGCGCGCGTCGTTTGAGCTCGACCTCGATCCCCCACGTCTCGGCGGTCTCGGGGATCTTCAGCCCGAACTCGCTCACGCGGAGCTCGGCTGACTGCTGGCCGTCGTTCATCGTGACGGTCGTGAAGTCACCGTCCTCGGAGAGCGCGCCGTTGAGGTTCGTCCAGTCGGCGGTGTTCGCGACGCCGGGGATCGGGACGCTCTCGGCCTTCGAGCCCGCGACGTAGTCGGTGGTCTTGAGCACGCATCCCGAGGGTGCGTACTCGACGCCGCCCGTGTCTTGCGTCCCTCCGTCGGTCACGTCGGACGTGCTCGCCTCCGTCGTCGCCACGCTTCCATCGCCTGCCGGTGACGCTTCGGTCGAGTCGCTGCTGCACGCGAGGAGGATCCCAGCCGACGTGGACGCAAGAAGGAGGACGAAGAACGCGACGCGCATACGTCAATCTTAACCCGCCGCACGCGATCGAGCACATCAGAAGAAACGCGAGCGGTGCATCGACGATCCATCCTCATGCCCTGCTTGCTTGCTTCGTATGGGTCCTCACCTATTCTTTTTCGCGAATGACGGCCTCCGGCAGTGACAGCGGAAGCGGGGCAGCGCCGCCGACCTACCGTGCCGGCGTGAGCTTCGGCGCGAGCGACATGGTCGGCCTCGTCATCGGCGGTGAGCTCACGATCACGCGCGCGCTCGCCGAGGGCGGAATGGGCGCCGTGTTCGTCGCGCTCCAGCGAAGCACCGGCAAGGAGCGCGCGCTGAAGCTGATGCATCGCGAGATCGCCGCCGACCCCGAGTTCAAGCGGAGGTTCGAGCAAGAGGCGCAAGTCGGCTCGCGCATTCGAAGCGAGCACGTCGTCGAGGTGCTCGGCGCGGGCGTGGATGCGAGCCTCGGGCTCCCCTATCTCGTGATGGAGCTCCTCGAGGGCGAAGACCTTCGTCATCGACTCGGTCGCAGCGGGCACCTCCCCGCTGGCGAAGTGCGGGCGATCCTCGAGCAGCTTTGCCATGCGATGACCGCGGCGCATGCGGCCGGCGTCATTCATCGCGATCTGAAGCCGGAGAACGTCTTCCTCGCGCGCTCGCTGCGGGCGGGCGCGGGCGCCTTCACCGTGAAGGTGCTCGACTTCGGGATCGCGAAGCTCGTGCTCGAGTCGAACACGCGCGCGACGCGAGGCGCGGTCGGATCTCCGCTCTGGATGGCGCCCGAGCAGACGGCGCCGGGACCGGTGACGGCGGCCGCCGACACGTGGTCGCTCGGGCTCCTCGTCTACGAGATGCTCGTCGGCAAGAGCTACTGGCGAACCGCGAACCGCGACGGTGGCAACACGCTCCAGCTCCTTCGCGAGATCGTCCTCGAGCCGCTGTCGTCTGCGTCGGAGCGCGCCGCGGAGTACGGGCTCGCCGATCGGCTTCCGCCGGGCTTCGACGCGTGGTTCGCGCGCTGCATCGTGCGCGAGCCGCTTCATCGCTTCCAGGACGCGTCGGCGCTCTGGGCTGCGCTGCCACCTGCGCTCTCGAGCGCGCCCTCGTCGCTCGCGGTGACGGGCGTCGAGGTGCTCGGCGCGACGTACGTGGCGTCGTCCAACATGCCGCCTTCGCCGCGCCCGGTGACGCCGATCGCCGGATCCTCGGGCGCGCCGCTCCACATGCTCGCCTCGGAGACCGGCGCAGCGACGCCCTTTCAAGCCGGCGACCGCACGCCGATCCCGCCCGCGGCGCAGCAAGCGGTGAGCGCGCCGCCGTTCGAAGCCGCCGAGCCAAGCTTCTCGAGCGCGCCGCCTCCGTCTCCTGCTGGGCGAAGCAACGTCCCGCCGGAGACGCCGCTCGCCACGGTGCACGAGCGCATCGACGAACGCACGAAGCCACCGCTCTCACGCCGTCCGGCGCCGTCATCGAACCGTGCGCTCGTCGTCGCGTTTGGTGCGACCGCGATCGCCGCGCTCGCGATCGCGACGTGGGCGGTCCTTCGCGAGCCGAAGACGATCGTCACGGTCGCGGCCCCGAGCGCGCCGGCGCCTTCGCTGACGGCGCCCGCGGCATCGCTGCCGTTGGTCGTCTCCGCGACGGCGTCGGCTCCGGCCGCGTCGTCCGTGGCGGCGACGATCCCGACTCCGACAGCCAAGGCCACCGCGACGAGCACGGCGACCGCGTCAGCGACGGCGTCCGCGCGCCCGAAGACCATCCCGGGTGGCTTCAGCGACCCGACCGACAGGAACGGCGCGGTGACGTGGAAGGTTCAAGATCGCCACATTCGTCTCTTCACGCGCCTCGTCTCGAACGACAGCAACGTCGCCGATGCTGTCGTGCGCAAGGCGGTCGAGTGGAATTCGTGGGAGTACCTTCGCTGCTACGAGCGCGTCTTCTCCGGCGCGAAGGATTTGCCCGAAGGGACGATCTCGGTCGGATTCGACATCCTCGATCAGCTCCCACGCCACGCGAAGCTCGTCTCGTCGACGTTCACGAGCGACTCGTTCAACGACTGCGTCGTGCGCACGCTCGTGGGTCAGACGATCAACGCCGCCGGACCCGATGGCAAAGGCCACGCCACCCTTGGCCTTCGCTTCGTCCCGAACTAGCTGTTCTGGAGCTCGCGGCGAAGGCGCAGGCCATCGCGCAGCGTCCACACGCCGCCGCCGAAGAAGATGAGCAGCGCCACGCCCGCGACGGGAGGCGGCGAGCCGTGGATGACGAGCGCGACGACGAGCCCGACGCCGCAGGCGATCGACAAGCTGCCGGTGACGATGCGCTTGATCGCGACCATGCGCGCGAAGGAGCGATCGACGGTCTTCGGGAGCTGGCGGCCCATCATGCCGATGCTCTTAGCACCAGGTCAGGAGGGACGCGAGTGCTTCGCTCGCCTCATGCTTTCGTCGAGATAGGCCGTCGCCGCGCGGGTCGCCCGCTCGTAGATCTCCTCGCGATCGAACTCGAGGCCGCTCCATTGGGTGCCGACCATGATCGTGTGGTGAGCGAGCGAGACCGCGAGCAAGAACGCGAAGGCCACGTCGCGCGCGTCGGGCAGGTCACCTGGCGCGCTCTGGGTCGACTCGAGCACGCGGGTGACGCGCGCGGTGACGTTCGCGCCGACACGGCGAAAGCCGTCGAGGAGCGCGGGATCCCCCGACGACAACACGGCGCGCACGAGCGCCGCCCGCCCGAGCACGACGTCGAGGATCGATCGCACGCTGACCTCGACGACATCGCGCGCGTGGGCGCGGTCCCAGATTCCGCTGTGCGTCGAGTCGTTGGTGACGCCGATCGCTTGCTCGCAGAAGCGCTCGGTGAGCGCGGCGAGGAGCTTCGCTTTGTTGGCGAAGTGCGCGTGGAACACGTCGAGCGATAGGCCGGCGCGCGACGCGATCTCGTCTTCGGTCAGGTCGGCGAAGGGCTTCTCTTCGAGGAGCGCCTCGGTCAAATCGAGCAGCAGGATCCGCGGCTGCGCGGCGGGCGCTTCGGCGGTGATCGCGAGATCATCCATCGCGCGAATCGTCGGCGGTGGCGGCGGGAGCGGCATCTTGCGGTTCGACTCCGCGCTCGACTGAATGAGCGACTCGACCGCCACGGCGGGCATCTCGCGCGTCATCGTCGCCGACGGACGGACGTCGGGGGCGTCCGTGGCCGCTTCGGCGTCGTTCGCGGTCTCGGTCTCGTCGGTCTTGAGGTCCGCGGCCTCTTCGACGGGCGACGGATCGATCGCCGGTAGCGAGGAGCGCGGAGGGATCGATTCGTGCGCGGTGCTCGGCGCCTCTTCGACCTCTTCGGTCTCGATCACACGCTGCGCGTCGTCGTCCGCGGTCGCGCGCTCCTTCAGCGGCTTTGTCTTTCGACTCGCCATGGCTCTCGCGTCATCCTACACGACGGCGAGCCGTTCGAGCGCGTCGCGAATCCGCGCCGGAAAAGCCGCAGGACGACGCGTCGCGTGGTCGACGAAGACGTGCACGAAGTACCCAAACGCGATCGCCTGGTCGACGTCTTTGCGGAAGATCGCGATCTCGTAGCGCACGCTCGATCGTCCGAGCTTGGCGACGCGCAGTCCTGCCTCGAGCGTCTCGGGATAAGACGCGGGCGCGAAGTAGCGACACTGCGACTCGACGCACAGCCCGATGATGTCGCTCTTGCGCGGGTCGAGGCCGCCTTCGGCGATGAGCCACTCGTTGATCACTGTGTCGAAGTACGCGTAGTAGACGACGTTGTTGACGTGGCCGTAGACGTCGTTGTCGTTCCATCGCGTCTGGATGGGGAGGAGGCGAGGAAATTCGCTCCGCAGCAGCACGGCGCCATCCATGTCCTTGCCCGTCGTCGGCTTGTCCGTCATGCAGCGCCGATGATGACACGTTCTTCTCGTCTCGAGGGACGCCAGCTAAGCTCCTCTCACGAGATCGATGGCCCTCGCCAAACCCTCCGCGCCGGTGCCGTGGTTCGTGTACGTCCTTCGATGCAATGACGGCTCGCTCTATTGCGGGATCGCGCGCGACGTCCGCGAGCGGGTCGCGAAGCACGAAGCAGGGAAGGGTGCGAAGTACACGCGTGGTCGTGGCCCGCTGAAGATCGAGGCCGTGCGTCGATGCAAATGCCATGGCGACGCGCTTCGGCTCGAGCTCGCGGTGAAGCGTCTCCCGCGGCTCGCGAAGGAGGAGCTCCTCGACGTGCGTCGCTTCCGCGCGCTTCAGCGAGCGGTCGTCAAGGTCGCGGCGAAGAAGGCGCCGAAGAAGAAGAAGAAGGCATCGGCGCGGCGGTAGGCTCGGCGCAGCAACGGAAGCCCGTCGAGTAATCGTGGTACTCGTAGCCGTGGGCGATCGTGCGGTACGCGCAGCCTTCGCCGTGCTGCGAGGTGTCGAGCCAGTAGCCGCCTTGGAAGGTGCCGTTCGTGTCGGCGGTCCACTCGTGGAGGTTACCGACCATGTCGTAGACGCCTTGGTCGCTCACGCAGTCGGGGAACGCGCCGGTCTTCGCGACCGTGCCCTCGAGCTGGTTGTTTCGCGGATCGTTCAGCTCGGTGAGGCCCCAGCCTCGCTTCATCGTCGAGACGTGGAAGGTGAGCATCGGGCTCGTGCCGGTGTCGTGGCACTTGCCGGCGACGCGCGTGGGGCCATACGGGAACGCGGTCCCTTCGCTTCCTCCGCACGCGACGCGCCACTCGACCGGCTGGCACAAGCGCTTGCCGACCGCGCGGCATGCCGCCTCCGATGCCTTCGCGCTGATGTACCCCTGCGGAAAGACACCAGGGGCGCTCCTCGCGAGCGCGACGCGACCGTCTTTGAGCTCGGGCAGTGATTGGTAATGAGGATGCGTGGTCTCGGTGCCGTCGGCTTCGCGAATGACGATCGAGCCTTCGTAGCGATCGACGCAGAAGCGATTCGCGACGAGCGCCATGTCGCTCGGGCATTTCACTGGCGCCGTCTTCAACGGCGGCAGCGAGCCCTCGTTCACGTCGTGAAAACGTGGCGGCGCATAACCCCAGATCGCGGCTTCGAGCGAGCCAGGCGCCTTGGCGGCGATCTTGCGCGCCTTGCTCGCGCTGAACGCGGGGGCGAGCTGCTCGAGCGCGTTCTTCACTTGGGCGCGGCACGGCGCGGGCGCCTCCTCGGGGTTCTGCGCGCTCGCGACGCCAAGAAAGGCGAACGAGAGCGCGACGGCGAGCGGAGCGCCGAGCGCGAGGCCGAGACGAAGCGAGAGCCTCATGGCTCTTCTTCGGTAGCAGACACGTCCGGACGCGTCGACAGTTTGGCTTTTATTGCTGGGGCTTGTCCGCGCAGCCGCTCTGGTCCATGCACGCCTGAATCGCGGCGCCGGGGCCATCGCCGCCGCCGTTCACGTCGCAGTTCGCTTGGGCGAGGCAGAGGCCGCACTTGAAGCTCGGGAGCTTCTGGGCGCAAAGGTTGTCACCGCAGTCGGCGGCGCATTTCGATCCGGTGTCGCACGCGCAGCTGTTCAGCGGGTTGTTCTCCGCGCCGCAGCATTTTGCACAGGACGCTTGCGTCGTCTCGGCCGAGCAGGTCTTCGTTCCCGCGCCCGGCTTCGGGCCCGCGTCGGGCGGCGTGCTCTTCGTGTTGTTCGCGTTCGAGTTGCTGTTCGAGTTGCTGCTGCTCTTGTCGCCGCTCGAGGGCGTCGACGTGGACGGCGCGTCGAGCGGCGTGTTCTCCCGCGCGTCCTTGTCGTCGCTCTGGAGCGTGCTCGGCTCGTCGTTGCAGGCCATGGCGAGGGAGCCTGCGATCAGTGACAGAACGGATAGCGCGACGAGGGAGAGCTTCATCGATGGGCCTCTTTCCAGGGCTTCCTGCAACGCGCATACCGTAGGTTCAGCGCCGACAATGTAGGCAAAACCTGCAGGCGCGCGCCCGGCGCATGGGTGATCTGGGTGGCCAGAGTCCTGTCGCGGCGATCCACAGGCGATCCGTTTGGCCCGACCGAGCGGCGTGCCGGCCCTGGGCCAGAGCCGGACGCGAGGCGAGCGTCTCTCTCTCTCTCTCTCTCTCCAAGCCGTCGTTCAGGCGAGGTATGACGGCGCACCGCGATGGCTACCGTCTCGTCTTCTCTCGTTCGTGGTCTGGGTCTTCTCTCGGCCGTCGTCCTCGGCACGATCGCGTGCGGCGCCGCCGCCGCGCCCGCGCCCGCGAAGACGACCACGACGAGCACCTCGCTTCCTCCCGCGACCGCCGAGGAGCCGCTCGTGAGCGGCGCGATCGCCAATGACGCCGACGTGGTCCGCGTGATCCGCGAGAGCTACACGAAGTACGAGTATCGGATCCCGATGCGCGACGGCGCGAAGCTCTTCACCGTCGCCTACGTCCCGAAGGACAACGCGCACTCCTACCCGATCATGCTGACGCGCACGCCGTACAGCGTGCA
>JBGAFW010000101.1:0-33491 GCA_044227045.1 Labilithrix sp. | reverse complement strand
ACGCGTACGTGAAGTGGTGGCAGGTACCGAACAAGGACGCGCTCCTCGGCCGGACGATGCTGGACATCCTCGGCGAGCCTCGCTTCCGTCGCATCGAGCCTCGCATTCGCGCGGCGCTCGCGGGTGAGCGTCAGGAGTTCGAGACGGTCACGTACGATACGGCGCAGTGGCACGTGAACATGCACGTGGTCCCGCATGTCCGAGGCGGCAACGTGCAGGGGATCGCCGTCGCCGTCGACAACGTCACGCGATCGCACGAGGCGCGCCTCGCGGCAGAGGCGCTGAACGAGCTTCTCGAGGAGCGCGTTCGTGAACGAACCGCGGCGCTGAAGGCGAGCGAAGAGCGGCTCGCGACGGTGTTTCGTTCGAGCCCGATGGCGATCGGCATCCGGCGGCTTCGCGACGAACGTCTCATCGAGGTGAACGCTCACTTCGCCAAGCTCACCGGCTTTTCACGAGAAGAGCTCCTCGGTCGCACGAGCCTCGAGTCGGGGCTCGAGACGAACGAGATCGCGAGAAAGCGGCGCGACCACGTCACCCGTCACGAGCGCGACGACGGCACCGTGCGCGATCTCGAGGTCCCCTACTACACGAAGAGCGGCGAGCGACGCATCGCGCTCACGTCGCTCGAGCCGATCACGCTCGAGAACGAAGGACCGTGCATCCTCGGCACGTTCGTCGACGTGACCGAGCGAAAGGCCGCGCAGCAGCGGCTCGAAGCGCAGTACGAGATGAGCCGCGTGCTCGCGCAGGCAACCTCGCTGGCAGAAGCAGCGCCAAAGATCCTCCAGCTCTTGTGCAAGGTCGAGGGATGGGACCTCGGCGCGATCTGGCAGATCGTCGACGAAGGCGAGAGCGTCAGCCGCATCCCTGTGCCTCGCGACATTCGCGTCCAAGCGACGAGCGGCAGCGCTCGGCTACGACCCATCGCGGTGTGGCACGTCGAAGGTCGCGAAAAGCTCGACGCCTTGGTGGCGATGACGAAGACGCTCACGTTGGGGCGCGGCCAAGGAGGTCCGGGGCTCGTCTGGGAGTCCGGCGAGACATGCGCCGTGACCAACATCGACGCGGAGCCTCGTTACGTTCGGGCCGCCGCCGCCCGCGAGGCGGGGCTCAAGACAGCGATCGCGTTCCCAATTCGTCACGGCGACAAGATCAGCGGGGTCATCGACTTCGTCGGCAACCGTAGCGTCACCGACCCGAAGCAGCACGAGTTCCTCGCCGCGATCGGCACGCAGATCGGACTCTTTGTCGAACGCACACACGCCACGTGGCTGGTGCGGCGAAACGAAGAGCAGCTTCAGTCCGTCATCGACGGCCTGAGCGAAGGGCTCGTGATGCTCTCCATCTCGACGAAGCCCAACGACGTCGGCAGGGGCACGCTCCTCCAGGCATTCCCCAACTTCCGCGCGATCCTCGACAAGCGCACGCTCGACGGCACGCCGATCCCGGCGAGCGACGGACCCTTCACGCGCGCCCTTCGAGGAGAGACGTTCCGCGACCTCGAGTGCCGCATTCGACCGCGCCACGACGGTGGTTGGGAACGCGCCCTCAGCTTCGGAGCGTCCGTGGTCGGCCAGGACGATGGCACGAAGATCGCGGTCGTCACCGTTCGCGACATCAGCGAGCGTCTACGTCGCGAGGAGCTTCGCCGGATGACGGAGGAGCTGCTCGAGGACAACCGCCGCATCCAGGAGGCGAGCCGCCTGAAGAGTGAGTTCCTCGCCAACATGTCTCACGAGCTTCGTACGCCGCTCAACGCGATCATCGGCTTCAGCTCGCTCATCCACGCCGGAAAGGCGGGGGCCATCTCCCCATCGCAGAAGGAATACCTCGGGGACGTACTGACGAGCGCGAAGCACCTGCTCCAGCTGATCAACGACGTGCTCGATCTGGCGAAGGTCGAGTCGGGGCACGTCGAGGTGGCGACGCGCGAGAGCGTCGACAGCACGAAGGCCGTCAAGGAGGTCGAGGGCGTGCTCCGCGGCCTCGCGTCGGAGAAGGAGCTTCGCATCGACACGTCGATCGATTCTTCCCTGGGCACGCTCGTGACGAACGAGCGCATCCTCAAGCAGATCCTCTACAACTATCTCTCGAACGCGATCAAATTCACGCCCCACGGCGGGTCGATCTCCATCCGGCTCATCCCCGACAAGGACGAGACTTCGTCGTGCCGGCTGGAGGTCGAGGACACTGGGATCGGCATTCGTGAGGAGGACGTGCCACGCCTCTTCGTCGAGTTTCAGCAGCTCGACAGCGGCGCGACCAAGCGTTATCAGGGCACGGGGCTTGGGCTCGCGCTCGTGAAGAAAGGCGCCGAGGCGCTCGGTGGTCGCGCAGGCGTCTCGAGCACGTTCGGCAAGGGAAGCTGCTTCTTCGTCGTGCTCCCGAAGGTCCTCCCCACGTCGGATTGATCACTCCGCGGGCGCGGGGAGCGGCGCGGTGTGCTCGAGGTCGTCGCGCTCGCTCACCTTCGCGTCTTTGCGATGATCCTTCGCGACGAGGAGGTAGACCGCCGGGACGACGAAGAGCGTGAAGAACGTGCCGATCGCCATTCCGCCGACGAGCACGATGCCGATCGCATTTCGAGCGACCGCGCCCGGGCCGGTGACGAGCGTGAGCGGGAAGTGACCGGCGACGGTCGCCGCCGTCGTCATCATGATCGGGCGGAGACGCGTGCGGGCCGCGGCGATCACGGCGTCGAGCTTCGAGAGGCCAGCCTCTTGCTGCCCGTTGGCAAACTCGACGATCAGGATTCCGTTCTTCGACACGAGGCCGACGAGCGTGACGAGGCCGACTTGCGAGTAGATGTTCAGCGTGGTCGTCCATCCTTCGGTCAGGCCGAAACGCATCCCTGGCGGACCTGCGAACTTCAGGAACGTGAAGATGAGCGCGCCGAACATCGCGAGCGGAACGGAGCCTGCGAGGATGACGAGCGGATCGCGGAACGAGTTGAACTGCGCGGCGAGCACGAGGAAGATGAGGAGGATCGCGAGCCCCATCGCCGGGAGGAACTTGCCTCCTTCTTGCCGGAGCTGGCGCGACTCCCCCGTGTAGTCGACGCGATATCCCGGCGGCAGCTTCTTCGCGGCGAGATCCTCGACGACCTTGAGCGCGTTGCCGACGCCTTGCGTCGCGACGCCGGAGAGCTTCACCGCGTTCAGCTGCTGGAAGCGATTGAGCGTGCGAGGCTCGACGCCGCTCTTCAGCGTCGCGACGGAGCTCAACGGAATGAGCTGGCCGTTCGCGCCGGTGATGTGGATCTCGTTGAGCTGCTCGGGCGTGAGGCGATCCGCGCGCTGGATTTGCGGGATGACCTTGTAGCTGCGTCCTTCGATGTTGAAGCGATTGACGAAGTTACCGCCGAGCATCGACGACAGATCGCCGCCGACCTGCTGCATCGTGAGGCCCATCGAGGAGATCTTGTCGCGGTCGAGCACGATCTCGGTGTTGGCCTGATCGATCTTCACGTCGATGATCGGCGGGAACGCGAACATGCCCGACTTCATCGCCTCACCGACGATCTCGTTCGTGTAGCGCAGGATCTCCTCGTGGCTCGCCGTCGACGAGATCACGATCTCGACCGGGAAGAAGCCCGGGCTCGGCAGCGGCGGCGGGAGGAACACGGGCGCGTGGATGCCGGTGATGCCCGCGGTCTTTCCGCTGAGCTCCTCTTGCACGGCGAAGATGTTCCGCTTTCGTTCGCTCCACGGCTTCGCCAGCATTCCGCCGAAGCCGCCGTTCGCGAAGGTGATCTGGAACGAGTGATCGTACTCGGGGACGGACTCGAAGACGTTGTTCACCTCCGCCGAGTAGGTGGTCACCTGCTCGAGGCTCGCGTTCGCGGGGACCTCGAGCGCGGTGAACACGCCGCCTTGATCTTCGTTCGGCGCGAGCTCGCTGGCGGAGAACGAGTAGAGCGGGAAGACGAGCAGCGTGAGCACGCCCCACACGACGTACACGGCTCCGCGCGCCTTCAGCGTGCGGGTGAGCATGCGCTCGTAGAGGTCGCGGATGGCGTTGAAGCCCTTGTCGATGTGGGTCTCGAGCCAGCCATGGCCTCGATGAGCCGAGAGGAGCTTCGAGGACATCATCGGCGAGAGGGTGAGCGCGACGATCCCGGAGATGAACACGGCGCCTGCGAGCGTGAACGCGAACTCGCGGAAGAGCGCGCCGGTGAGGCCACCTTGAAAGCCTACCGGCGCATACACGGCGGCGAGCGTGATCGTCATCGCGATGATCGGAAAGGCGAGCTCGCGCGCACCGATCAGCGCGGCGTCGAACGGCTTCTTGCCTTCACGGATGTGACGCTCGACGTTCTCCACCACGACGATCGCGTCGTCGACGACGAGACCGACCGCGAGGACGACGGCGAGCAACGTCAGCAGGTTCACCGTAAAGCCGAGCACCTGCATCAGGAACACGGCGCCGATGAGCGAGACGGGGATCGCGACGATCGGGACGATGACGGTGCGAAGCGACCCGAGGAACAAGAAGATGACGACGACGACGATGAGGACCGTCTCGAGGAGCGTCTTGACGACCTCGTTGACCGCCTCGTCGATGTACTTCGTCGAGTCGTACGCGATGTGCGCGTCCATCCCGGAGGGCAGCTCCTTCTTTATGAGCTGCATCTCGTCGTTGACCTTGCGAATGACGTCGAGCGAGTTCGCGTTCGGAAGCACCCACACGCCCATGAAGATGGCGCGCTGGCCGCTGAAGCGGACGTCTTGGTCGTACGTCTCGGCGCCGAGCGTGACGTTGGCGACGTCTTCGAGGCGCACGAGCGCGCCATTGTCACGACGAACGACGAGGCGTTTGAACTCGTCGAGAGACTTGAGGTCGGTGGACGCGGTGAGGTTGACCTGGACGAGCGCGCCCTTCGTCTGACCGACGGCGGCGAGGTAGTTGTTGTTCGCGATCGCCTGGCGAACCTGCGACGGCGTGACGTTGAGCGCGGCCATCTTCGACGGATCGAGCCAAGCGCGGATCGCGAACGCACGACCGCCGAGGATGTCGGCGCGCTGCACTCCTTCGATCGCCGAGAGGCGTGGCTGGACGATGCGTATGAGATAGTCGGTGACCTGGTTGTCTTCGAGGATGGTCGAGCCGAAGCTCAAATACATCGCAGCGACTTGCGCGTCGGAGGGCTCGATGTTGATCGATGGCACCTCCGCTTCTGGAGGCAAGTCGGCGCGCACCTGATTGACGCGCGCGCTGATGTCCGCGAGCGCGTTGGCGGCGCTGAAATTCAGCTTCAGGCGTACGTTGATCGTCGAGAGTCCTTGAACGCTCTGCGACTCGATGTAGTCGATGCCATCCGCCGCGGCGATCGCGCGCTCGAGCGGCGTCGTGATGAAGCCGCGCACGAGATCGGCGTTCGCGCCAATGTACGCGGTGCGTACGGTGACGGTGGCGCTCTCGATCTTCGGGTACTGGCGCACGTTGAGCGTGCGCATCGCTTGAACACCCGCGACGACGATCACGAGGCTCACGACGATCGCGAGCACGGGACGGCGAATGAAGATATCGGTGAGCTTCACGAGCTTGCGGCTTTCGGTGTGGGATTCAGAGGGCGAGGCGAGCGCCTCAGCGGTTCTCGGGATGAGGCGAGGCCGAGGCGGCGAGCTTCTTCGCGTTATCGACGACGATCGGCGCGTTGTTGCGCAGCTTGAAGCCGCCAGCGATGACCACCTCTTGCTTCGCCTTGATGCCGTCGGTGATCGCGACGTAGTCCCCGCGCGCTTCACCGAGCTTCACGAACTGCTGGCGTGCGTTCTTGATCGGCTTTCCGTCCGGCGTGACCTTGAGGCCGGGTGAGTCGGCCTTCTTGTCCTCGACGACGAAGACGGAGTCTCCGTAAGGCGCATGGATGACCGCGGTCGCAGGGACCGCGACGAACGTGTTCTTCTGCGGGAGAAGGACGCTCACGTTGACGAACATCCCAGGCCGGAGCGCCTCGGAGGCCTTGTCGAGGACGTCGGCGCGCAGCTTGATCGAGCGCGTCGTCGAGGTGGCGGCCGAAGGCTGCGTGTCGATGCGGACCTGCATGCCGACGCTGAGCTCGCTCAAGCGCTGTTGCGGAAGCGAGAAGTCGACGTGCATCGACTCGACCGTCTCGACGGTGGTGACCGCTGCACCTGGGTTCAGGAACTGACCGACGTTCACGGAACGAATTCCGAGCTTGCCGGCGAACGGCGCGCGGATCGTCTTCTTCGCGATCTGAGCTTGGATGCCTTCGACCTCGGTGGTCGCTGTGCGGAGCGCCGACTCATCGGCGTCGATCTGCGCGGGCGACAAGACGCCTTTGCCGGCGAGGGCACGCGTGCGGCCGATGTTCTGCGTCGCGAGATCCTTGCGCGCGACGGCCGACGCGAGCTGCGCTCGTTCGACGCTGGCGTCGAGCTCGACGAGGACCTGACCTTGCTTGACCGTCTGGCCGGAGTCGAAGCTGATCCGCGTGACGACGCCGGGCGTGTCCGTGCTGATCGCGACGCCCTTGCCCGAGGCGACGTTGCCCACCGCCGGGATCGTGGCTTCCCACGCCTGCTCTTCGGACGTCGTGGTGGCGACGGTCTCGGGTGGAGGGCCGTCGTGCTCCATCTGCTTTCCGAAGCCGATCAGCTTCCCGATCTGCGCTCCCTTGACGCCGACGAGCACGCCAATGACCACAACAACTGAGACGATCGCAATCAAATACCGCACGAGCGCACGACTCCTTTTTTCGATCCGTCACGTGCGACGGGTGGGCCTGTCACCCGTCGCTTGAGGCTCGACCAACCGTCCGATGACCGATCGGCGCGATGTGTTGTGCAAGTCCGCGCAAATTGCGCGGGTTGCATGTCGTTCTGCAATTTCGTCGCGCGACACATCTTGGACACGCGGACGCCGCAGTCTCGGGTGATGCGCAAAGGCCGATGTCGCAAAGCGCGACGTCCCCGTTTGCACGATGAGAAGCGCGGCTCGTCCGGTATCGAGAGCTTTTGCTTCGAAAAAAAATCAAGAACCGTCGTTGATCGTCGGACATCGGACGAAGAGCCCCTGAGGACGCCACCCGACGGATCGAAAGTTGGGTGGGTGGATTGATCGTCGCGACGGGGTGACACGTACGACGGCGGGTGGGAGTCACACTGCAGGGAGCGAGAGACCGCCAATGACGACGAAGAGCAACGCCACGAAAAACAAACCGATCACGATCCAAAGCGCCGAGGGGAAGCTTGGGATCCTGCTCGTCGGGATGGGCGCCGTCGCGACCACGACGATGGCGGGAATTCTGTTGGCGCGACGAGGAGCCGCGCGTAGCGCCGAGGGAAGCGAGTCTTCGAGCGACTCGGCGCGCCAGCGCGAAGATGAGAAAGCGCTGCCGATCGGCTCGCTCACCCAGCTCGGGACCATCCGGCTCGGCAAGCGCACCGACAACCGGTCGCCGAAGATCAGCGATCTCGTGCCCCTCGCGCCGCTCTCCAAGGTCGAGCTTGGTGGATGGGATATTTTCCCAGACAACGCTTATGAGGCGGCCGTCCGCGCGAGCGTGCTCAGCCCGAAGCACCTCGAGCAGGTGCGTGAGGAGCTCTCCACCATCACGCCGATGAAGGGCGTGTTCGATCAGCGCTTCTTGCCGCGGCTTCGCGGCGCGCACGTCAAGGAGACCAAGAACAAGCTCGACGCCGTCGAGCAGGTGCGAAGCGACATTCGCAAGTTCAAGGCAGACAAGGGCGTGGATCGGGTCGTCGTCGTCTGGTGCGGATCGACCGAGACGTTCACGTCGGTCACCTCCATCCACGATGACATCGCCTCCTTCGAGCGCGGGCTCGAGGCCAACGACGCGGCGATCTCGCCGACGCAGATCTATGCGTGGGCATGCCTCAAAGAAGGCGTCCCGTTTGCCAACGGCGCGCCGAACCTCGCGGTGGACTTTCCGGCCGCGACGAGCCTCGCGCGCGAGACGAAGACACCGATCGCCGGCAAGGACTTCAAGACCGGCCAGACGCTGATGAAGACGGTGATCGCCCCTGGCCTGAAGGCGCGCCTCCTCGCGCTGCGCGGCTGGTACTCGACGAACATCCTCGGCAATCGTGACGGTGAGGTGCTCGACGCGCCGGAGGCCTTCAAGTCGAAGGAGACCACGAAGCTCGGCGTGCTCGACTCGATCCTCGAGCCGAAGGCGCACCCCGAGCTCTACGGCGACTTCGTCCACAAGGTCCGCATCGACTACTACCCGCCGCGCGGTGACGCGAAAGAAGGCTGGGACAACATCGATATCGAAGGGTGGCTCGGCTACCCGATGCAGATCAAAATCAATTTCCTCTGCCGCGACTCGATCCTCGCCGCGCCGGTCGTCCTCGATCTCGCGCTCTTCATGGATCTCGCGAAGCGCGCCGGGCTCTCGGGCATCCAGGAGTGGCTCGGCTTCTACTTCAAGTCGCCGATGGCGGCCCCGAGCCTCGTGCCGGATCACGACCTCTTCGTCCAGCTCATGAAGCTGAAGAACACGCTGCGCTGGATGGTCGGTGAGGACCTCATCCACCACCTTGGTCGTGAGTATTACGACTGAGGAGGGGTCCGAGCAGCACCGAGAATTCATAGGGCTCACCGCATGAGCAGCACACCCATCACCTCCGATCTGACCGCCTCCCTCTTCTTGTTGGGCGCGGTGTCGCTCGCGGTCGGAGGTCATCTCATTCGTGGCGCCGCGCCGATGCCATCGCTCGTCGACGCGCGCCTCGAGCGTGAAGCCGCGCTGCCGATGGTGGGCTACACGCCGATGCGCGCGGTGTATCGCACGCTGATCCCGATCGCGCGCGCGCTCGCGTGGCTCCACATCAGCGCCGACGCGGTCACGATCGGCTCCGTCCTCATCGCGGTGCCCGCCGCGATCGCGTTCGCGACCGGTCACTTCGGGATCGGCGCGCTCATCGCGTCGATCGCGGCGCTCGCCGACGCCATCGACGGGCTCGTCGCGCGCATCACGAACACGAAGAGCCAGTTCGGCAAGGTGCTCGACACCACGGTCGATCGCTACGTCGACTCGATGTTTCTCGGCGGCATCGCTCTCCATGTCCGGAGCGACGCGCTGCTCCTCACGATCGTGCTCGGCGCGATCGTCGGCAGCTTCATGGTGAGCTACGCGTCCTCGGTCGAGCGAGAGCTAGGCCTCGACTCGAACGGAGGTCACGCGCCGATGCGGCGTGGTCACCGGCTCGCGTTCTTGCTCACCTCGACCGCCATCGCGCCGATCTTCGGCCGCGTGCTCGACGCCGCCGGGCTCAGCGTGCTTCTCCCGATCGACGCGCAGCTCGCGCCGATCTTGCTCGTCGCCTCGGCGATCGCGCTCATCGGCAACGTCTCCGCGGTGCGCCGGCTGCTTCGCGCAGCAGGTCCACGGCCCGCGAAGCCGTCGGCACTGCCTGTCCCGCCTCGCACGGTCGTCCTGCACACGCGCGAGAACGAGGGAGAGTGAGCGAGACGTGCGCAGCGTCCCCCTCCGCGTCCTCGATGTTCGACTCTTCGGCCGGCATCAGGTCGCGGCCGTCGTCGCCACGATGGCCGACTTCGGCGCGATGGTCGTGCTCGTCGAGCTCGCGCGTCTCTCTCCGCCGAGCGCGACGGTCCTCTCGGCGATCCTGGGCGGGGTCGTCAATTTCACGCTCGCGCGTTTTTGGGCGTTTCGTGAGCTCCATCGCGGATCGATCGCCTCGCAGGCGACGCGCTACGGGTTCGTGTCGCTCGGCGGCGCGCTCCTCAACGCAGGGCTGCTCGCGATCGCGTTGCGCATCGCGAGCGACGCCGTCCCGTACGTGCTCGCGCGTGTGGGCGTCTCGATCCTGGTGAGCTTCTTTTACACGTACCCGATGCACACGCGGGTCGTGTTTCGCGTCGCAGGAGGCTCGCCCAAGGCGCCCGGTGACGCGCTGGAGATGGAGGACGTTGTGCCGTGACCTTGGCGAGCGCACCATCGTCCTCGGCCCCGATGGAGAAGAGCGGTACGAGCACGACGAGGACGACGAGCACGCGCACCGTCCTCGTTCTCCTCGTGCCGTTCGTCCTCTACACGCTGTACTCGGCGGCGCGTCACGATCTCCGCTTCGATCACCTCGCGGTGCTCGCGATCGTCGCGACGCTCGCCTTCGTGGGTCCGCGCTCGCGCGAGCTGATGCGCGGGCTCTACCCGATCGGCCTCGTGTTCATCGTGTACGACGGGATGAGGCCGTTTCAGCGGGTCGGTCTCACCGCCGAGCGCGTTCACCTCTGTGATCTCCGTGGCCTCGAGGTCCGCATGTTCGGCTCGAACGGCTCGACGATCCACGACTACTGGCAGGCGCATCACGTGCCGGCGCTCGATCTGCTCTGCGCGATCCCGTACGCGACGTTCATCCTCTGGTGTGGCCTTGGCGCGGTGTACCTCTACGTGAAGAACCGCGCGGCGATGCATCGCTTCATGTGGGGGTTCTTCCTCATGAACGTCGCCGCGTTCATCACCTATCACCTCGTGCCGGCGGCGCCGCCTTGGTATTTCCACTCGCACGGCTGCGTGGTCGATCTCGCGACGCGGGCGAGCGAAGGCCCAGCGCTCGCGCGCGTCGACCAGATGCTGCACATCGGTTACTTCCACGGCATGTACAGCAAGGCGAGCAGCGTCTTCGGAGCTGTGCCTTCGCTTCATTGCGCGTATCCGCTCCTGCTCGCGATCGAAGGATGGCGCGCGTTCGGGACGAAGCTTCGCGTGCTGGCCGTCGCGTACTTCCTCTTGATGGTCTTCAGCGCCGTGTACCTCGATCACCACTGGCTGATCGACGCGGTGGTGGGATGCCTCTTCGCGGTCTTCGCCGCTGCGCTCATGCGCACGGTGCAGATGATGCGAGAGACGCCAAGCGCCGCCGATCGCCTCGCGTCGATCAAGCGATCGAGCGCATGGCTCTTCGCGACGTGGTTTGGCGCAGGCCGGTCGCGTATCGCACCCGGAACGATGGGGACGCTCGCGACGCTTCCGCTCTATCTCGTCGTTCGCGTGGGCGGTCCGGTCGCGGTCTTCGCGACCGCGATCGTCGTGACCTTCATCGGCCTCGTCGCGTCTTCGTTCGTCGTTCGTGACTCGGGCGAGAAGGATCCGCAGCGCATCGTGATCGACGAGGCTGCTGGTGTCCTCATCGCGCTTTCGTTCGCGCCGCCGACGTGGCTCGGCGTCGGCCTGGCGGTGCTCCTCTTTCGCGTGTTCGACATCACGAAGCCGTTTCCGGCGCGGCGCTCGGAGCGCTTGCCGGGCGCGTGGGGAGTGATGGTCGACGATCTCGTCGCTGGCGCGTGGGCAGCAGCGGTGCTCGTGACGCTCGTCCTTACGGGCGTGCTTCAGAAGGCGTGAACGAACGGACCGCGTGACGTGTAGACGACGCCGGGCGCGAGGTTGCCGGGCGGTCCGTCGTACGAAGGGTTGGGCTTGAGCAGGAAGTAGCCGCCGACGGCGAGCCCGCCCGTGATCACGACGCCTCCCGTGATCCACACCCAGAGCGGCAAGCGGCCTTGCTCCGCCTCGAGCGTCACCGCGATCTCGCGCGTCTGATCATCGACGACGAGGATCTCGGATTGATACGGACGCATCCCGTTCGCTGACACGCGCAGCGTATGGCCACCGCTGTCGAGCGGGCCGGACCACGCGCCGGTGCCGATCACTTTGCCGTCGATCGCGATCGTGTCGCTCGCGCCGGCTTTGACCGCGACGCGGCCCTGGTGGCTCACCTTCGTCAGCGGGAGCTCGACCGTGATCTCGGGCGAGCCGCCGACGGGGACCTCCTTCGACGCGTCTTGGAAGCCGGCCTTGCGCACGACGATCTTGCGCATCCCGATGTCGACCGTGATCGGGCTGCTACCGGGTCCGCCCGCGGTCGACTCGGCGGGGGTCGTCCCCATCACTTCACCATCAACGAGGATCTCGGCGCCAGGCTCGTTCACGACGACGCGAAGCTTCGCGGTGAACGGCTCCATGACCTTGACGAGCTCGTTGGCCTCGGCGCGCTCTTGC
This sequence comes from Labilithrix sp., assembly GCA_044227045.1. Taxonomy (GTDB): domain Bacteria; phylum Myxococcota_A; class Polyangia; order Polyangiales; family Polyangiaceae; genus Labilithrix. The sequence goes on along the minus strand of JBGAFW010000101.1, from coordinate 21,475 downwards.
TCGGTGACGAGCCCCGAGGTGTCCGCCGCGTATGCGCGCACATGACGGAGCGCGCGCGCGTAGTGGCGGAGGTTCTTCTCGCACGCGGCCATGTTCCAGAGGAGACGCGGGTCCTTCGATTTGTCGTAGGCGACGGTGAACTTCAAGAGCGCGTTCGCGAAGTCGCCGTCGTTGTAGAGGAGCTTCGCGGACGTGTACTCGTTCTTCGCGTCGCCCGTGAGCGCGTCGGCGAGCGGCGCAGGTGCCGAGGGCGGCGGCTGCGCAAGCGCGGCGCGCGGCGAGAGCGACACGCTCCCAACCGCGAGAAGCATCATCCCCAGCCCTACGAACGACGCGCGGCGCAGTCGCATTATTTGATCACCATATCGAGTGGATTCTTCGATGATGCGGTCGTGGCCGGCGCCGCCGATGCGCTCGCGGCTACTGGCGCGGCCGACGCCGACGGACGTGTCGTGACGCGCGTCGTCGCCGCTGTCGTCGTCGTGGTCGGATGCGACGACGCGCTCGCGCTGGCCGAAGGAACGATCGGCGTCAGAAGGGCAGTCGGCGCGGACGAGGCCAGCGGCGCGGTCGACGGAGCGACGTTGTTGTTGTTCGTCGCCAGCACTTGGCTCGTCGCGGCGTCGCCGAGCGACGTGTCGCCCTTCGTTTGTCGAGACGACAGACCGATGAACGCACCTCCACCGACGAGCACCGCGATCCCGGCCACGATCGCCACCGACATGAAGCGACTGCGCTCCGCCGGCGCCGGCGTCGCCGGCGTCGTGATCGCCGCGACGGACTTCGCGAGCGCTGCGCTTCCGCCGTCTTTCGACGAGGCCGACGACATCGTCGCGTCACCCGGGCGCGGAAGCTGCGGAGACGGCGGTGGATCCGACACGCCCATCGGCGCGTCGTTCACGGGAGGTGCTGCGCGAGAGTGCGCGCTCGGGCTCACGAGCGGGTTCGAGGCGCCCGCGTTGTCGCTCGACGGAAGCGGCATCGTCTTCGTCGGGCTGGTCGGTGATGCGGTCGAGGAACCGGTCACGACGCGCGGGGCGAGCTCCGTGTCGGGCATCTTGCCATCGGGCACGTGCGAGACGCGAAGCACGCGCGCGATGCGCTCGGCGCGCTCTTGATCGGCGGGGAAGCCAAACGGCGCGAGCGCCGCGGCGACGGCGGCGACGTTCTGCAGTCGATCGTCGGGCTTCGTCTGGATGCATTGACCGATGACGGCGCAGAGCGCGTCGGGGACATCCGTGCGGATCGACGCGATCGGTCGCGGCTGATTTTGCAAGATCGCCGCGACCACCTCGGGCATCGACTCGCCATAGAAAGGTGGCGCAGAGGCGAGCAGCTCGTACATGATGACGCCGAGCGCCCAGATGTCGGCGCGCGTATCGACCGTCTTCGCCGCGGTGAGCTGCTCGGGCGACATGTAATAAGGCGTGCCGACGATGCTGCTCGTCTTCGTGAGCGCAGGCGCGTCGGGATCGACGAGCTTCGAGATGCCGAAGTCGAGGACCTTCACGACGGATCGGCCATCGGGCTGACGCGCGAGGAAGAGGTTCGACGGCTTGAGATCGCGATGGACGATCTTGGCGGCGTGCGCTTGCGCGATCGCATCGCACGCCTCGACGATCCAGTGCGCGACCTCGGCAGGAGGCAACCCGCCTCGGGTCCGCACCTCTTGCGAGAGGTCGCGACCCTCGAGGTACTCCATCACCATGAAGGGCGATCCGTCTTCGAGCTCTCCGACGTCGAGGACGCGGGCGACGTTCTCGCCTTGGATCTTCGCCGCCGCGCGCGCCTCTCGTGAGAAGCGCTCGAGCACCTCGGGGTGCTTCGACACCTCGGGCAAGAGGACCTTGATCGCCACGCGCTGATCAAGCTGCTGATGGACAGCCGAGAGCACGACGCCCATGCCACCTACGCCGATCATCCCCTCGACGCGGTATTTCCCCGCGATGATGGATCCTGGAGGAGGGGCTTTGATCTTCATGAGGAAGGGAAGAACGTCAGAGGCAGACGGCGGGCATCTTCACGCGATACGCGCCGCCGAGGGAGGCGGTCTGCTCGAAAAGTGTAAAGTACACGTGTTGGTCTTTCTGGCCGGCAAAGATCGGCGCGTACACGCTGAGCACGCGGCGCCCGCCGAAGGACGCGAGCACGCCGGTCGCCGATTTGTCGCGGGTGATGTACTCGAGGCCGTTCGGCGACGCGTAGAACGCGCACTTGTTCGTCGCCGAGAGCCCGCGTGCGTAGTAGATGCCGGATTGGTCCGTGATGCCGGTGAAGTCGCCCGTGACGAGCCGTGTGCTCGCGCCGACCGAGCCTACGTAGGCGACGGAGAAGATGCCGTCGCTCGTGAGCGCGAACGCCTTCGAGGTGTCGTCGTCGGTCGTCGCGATGCCTTCGACGGGAAGGCTGTTCGTCGCGTCGACGAGGACCGGCGCCGGACAGTTGGTGATCGGAGGCGCGTCACACAAGAAGGCATCGCCGCCTGCGGTGCCCGCCCATAGCTTGCCGCTCTGCGCGCTCGAGTAGCTGAGGGACTTGGGGTTGTTGATCGGCGAGCTGCCGCCCGACGCGTTGCCGCCGGTGAGGCCGCTCTGCCAGACTTCGCCGTACGGGCTCGAGTCGGAGAAGCCGTAGAACGCCGTGGTCGCCGAGAGCGCCGTGCTCGTGAGGTGCTGCGTGGTGGCGACGGTGAAGGAGATCGGGTTGAGCGTGTTGCCCGAGTAGACGTACGCGAGGTTCTCGTTCGGCGTATTCGACCCAAACACGGCGTTCGCGAACACGACATCGGTCGCCGAGCGGGCGACGAGCCAACCTCCGACGGTGGGCGCGGCCGGCGACCCGGCGAGGAGCTGCGGCTGGCCCTGCGTCTTCGTGACGACGAAGAAGCCGTCGCGAGAGCTGTAGTAGATGCGATCCGGGAAGGCGACGACGCCCGAGGCGCGATCCGCGCCCGCGAGGAGCTGCGGGCCCGTGTCGTTCGCGTCGACATCGAAGTCGGCGATCGCGTCGGCGTCCGCGCCAGCGTCGAGGTTGGGGATGGCGCCTTGACCGAGGCACACTGGAAAGCGCGCGGACTTCGCGTCGCAGGCATTTCCGCCGACGACGCCGAGGCGCGCGCCTTCGCGGAGCTTCTTGCAGACGCCCTTCGGCAAGCGAATGCTCGCGCCTTCGTCCTTCCAGCCGGACTCGGTCCCTTCTTCTTTGTCGACGGGCACGAAGCAGTTGCCCGTCGTGAGATTGCAGTCGCCGAGGTCGTGGGTGACGAGCGTGACGTTCGTGACGTCGCCGCTCTTCGCGAAGGTGCACGAAGGAAGATCGACTTGCACCTCACGCCAGCCGCCGAAGCAGTCGCCGCAGTCGAAGCACTTCCCGTCGGGACGCGTGACGAGCGAGGTGTCGAAGTCGGGGAGAGTCGCCGAGTCGACACGCGAGCTTGCGCATTCGCCGTCGATCATCGTCTGATCCGGATCGGCGCACGCCGAGACGACCTCGGCGCCGAACGGGTTGAAGCTGTCGAGCGGGTGGAGAGGAAGATCAGCGACGTTGATGATGCCGTCCGATCCGGAGCCCAACGACTTCTTCGTCGTGAAACCAGGGATGTTCGCGAGCGGCAGCTCTCCGACGGCCGAGCCGTCGTTGATGAACGAGAGCGGCATTCGAAGGAGCGCGACGCGTCCGTCACGTGGCACCGTCGTCGTGACGTCGCGAAGGACACGTGCCTTCGCTTCCTTGAAGGCGATGACACGGATCTTGATCGGCGCCGTCGGGTCGTCCGGCTCGGCGATCGCGAGCGTGGCCGGCAGGAGCACTTCGCCTTCGGGCGTCACGCGGCCGACGAAGTTGAATTTGATCTCGGGGCCGACCTGGATCGCGACCGAGACCACATTGACGTCCTTCGGCGCCTTCATGTCGGTCGTGACGGCCAGCATGATCGCGCCCTTCTTCTCACCGCACGCGGCGTTCAGCGCGGGCAAGCCGAGGACGCACGTTGTAAGCAACGTCGTGATGGTGATGAGCGAGCGCCACGTCCCTCGACGCATGACTGGCTTCGGAGAATAGAGGGCCGCAGCCCTGTTCGCAGCCAAATCCTTGGGTGAAATCATTTTTGGTGTTCGTCCCAGCTTAAGGACGTGAGGATGGACTCAGCCGCCTTTTGTTCAAGGCCGAGCCGTCACCCACACGGACGACGCGGACCCCAACGGCAAGAGAAACGGGCTTTTGGGATGCTCCAACTTAAGAAGAGGGCGATGGCGGACGTCTTAACCCGGTGACATGAGGCCACGTCGCATCGTTCTCGTCGACCCGGACCCCGAGACTCGTGAGGTTTATGCCCAGCGCCTTCGCGCGCAAGGGTTCATCGTCGATGAGGCGCCCGACGGCGTGATTGGTGCAGAGGTGGCGCTCGCCGACCCGCCGATCGCGGTCGTGAGCGATCTCTGGATGCCCGGGGTGAGCGGTGTGCAGCTTTGTCGGCTGCTCCGCGCAGAGCCTGCCACCGCCGATGTGCCGGTCGTCCTTCGTGCCGAGAACGACGACGCACGGAGCCGCTTCTGGGCGCGCCGCGCAGGCGCACGCTGTCTCGTCATGAAGGGACGCATGGGCGAGCTCGTGCGCACGCTGAGCGATCTGGCGGCATCTGCGCCGAGCGAAGACGCGTTCTTCTTTCGGATGGCAGGCGGCGCACAAGACGTTCGCGATCGCATCGCCGAGCACCTCGACCGCGCGCTCTTCGAGTCGGTCGTGGCCGCAGAGGTTCGCTCGCTCGCGAACGCGATCGCGTTCGATCGCCTCTTCGACTCGCTCTCGCAGCTCGTCGCGCAGCTCGTGGACTATCGATGGCTCGCAGTGACGACGCCATCGCCTTCGTTCTTCGCCATTCACGCGCATCGCCGCCAGGCCACGTCGGCCGAGCTCGAAGCACGCCAGGTGCTCTCGGCGCCCGAGTCTGCGAAGGCGGTGCGCATCCTCGATGACGACGCATGCGACACAGCCACGTCCGATCGAACGCTCTCGTTCGACATCACGCTCGGCGGGACGCGCGTCGGCACGCTCGCCCTCGGTGTCCCCGCAGGGGCGGTGGCGGTCGAGACCGTCGCGCCGCTCGTGGCACGTGAGCTCGGCGCGGTGATCCGTCTCGTGACGCTCTTCGAAGAGTCGCAGCGCCTCGCGACGACCGACGGCCTGACGGGCCTCTACAACCGCCGCGCCTTCGCCGAAGCGGTGAAGATGGAGCTCGCGCGCTCCGATCGTTCCGGGCAGAGCACGTCACTTCTCCTGCTCGATCTCGACCACTTCAAGTCGATCAACGACACGCACGGGCATGTCGCAGGAGATCTCGTGCTCGCCACCGTCGCGAAGACGTTGAAGGAGCAGTCGCGCGCTTACGATGTCGTGGGTCGATGGGGCGGCGAAGAGTTCATCGTCGCGCTCCCCGAGACCGACGAGAGCAACGCGGCCGAGGTCGCCGAGCGTCTCCGGGTGGCGGTCGCAGAGCTCACGATCACGAACCCGGCCAAGGATCAGCCCATCCCGCTCACCGTCTCGATCGGGGCTGCGGAGCGGCAGAGCGGCGAGGAGCTCGAGTCGCTCGTCGACCGCGCAGACCGCGCGATGTACAGCGCGAAGATCGGCGGACGAAACCGCGTGCGATGTGCCTCGGTGGAAGAGCAGCCGGTCGTCACGCAAGCGCCCGCGTCGCCGCCGAGGCGAGCTGCTGCGAAGCCCGCGTCGCCGGCCGTGCCAGCGGTGCTGCTCGCCGCGTCGCGTGCCCCTGCGATCACCGATCCTCCCAAGAGCACGCTCGCTCCGCCCGCGCCCGTCACGGCCGCGGTTGGTCAGAATTGACGCACGTTCGCGCCGCCCGACTTCGATAAATCGCCGGCGTTTCGATCACCGAAGAGCGATGAGCTATGCTCCTTGAGCGTGCGATTTCCTCTCATCGCTGCCACTTTCCTCGCGCTCAGCGTGGCTCCACTCGGTACGACCGGCTGCGTTCCGATGGCGCCGATCACGGTGGTGCACGTGAAGCCCGACGCGAAGTCGGAGGAGGTGGTGGGCGATCCGCTTCGCGTCAAGCGGCCGCCAGCCGAGGTGTACGCGGCCGTTCGCGGTGGCGCGTACGCGATCCGCAACGTCAGCGATTGGCAGAAGATGTGGGCGGGGTCGAACGATCAGCCTGCGTACCCGAGCACGATCGAAGCGAACGAGATGCTCCTCGTCGTCGCGACCGAAGATCGAAGCGTGGCCCAGCTCACGGTGAGCCGTGCGGTGGACGCGGGTGAGATGGTCGCCGTCTACATCCGGCAGACGCGCATGGGAGAAGGATGCGTGCGCCGTCCGGACGATCGCACGTCGCCCGCAGCGGCGGTGACGCCTCGCCTCGACAAGCCGATCAAATTCTTCATCGAGGATCAGGAAGGTCCGTCGTGCGGACAGCCGCCGAAGGCGGAGGTGGGCTGTCGCGTCGCCGCGCAGCAGAGCTGGAGCTCGAAGCTGACCGCCAAGTCCGGCGACGTGATCGAGTGCGAGCTGTCGTCGATCGCGCAAGGCAAGTACGAGCTCGTCGATCAGATGCTCGCCCTCAGCGACTCGCCTCCCGGATCGAACGCGAAGCTTCGGTTCTCGAAGGGGCCCACGCGCGCGACGCTCTCGCTCGATGCGTTTGGTGTCTACGCGGTGCGAGCGGAGGCGACGGACGAAGCCGGCCGCAAAGGACGCGCGACGGCGATCATCGAGGTGCAACCGAAGAAGACGCGTGACGTGCAGCTCCAGCTCACGTGGATGGACGTCGACGCGGGGGATCCACTCACACCGCTCCCACGCGTGATGCTGCGCGTGGCGCAAGAAGGTCCGCGCGGACAGCGCTGCTCGTCCGAGGTGCCGGTGCCGGGGCTTTGCGACGCGAAGACGCGCGGCGCGTACACGTACATGCGCATTCCAGCGTCGCGGCGAAAGCTTCCGGTGTCGCTCCTCTACCTCGACGAACGCGCGCAGTCGGGGCCGTCTCCGTGCGTGAACGTTTGGTTCAACGGCGAGCGCACGGGATCGACGTGCGACAAGGACCATCGCCACGCGGAGGATCGCTGGGAGGTCGGCACGCTCGACACGACCACGGGCAAGATCGCTCCGCCGAAGCCGCCGCCGGACCCAAAGACGCCGCCGCCCGATCCGAAGGGCAAGCCCGCGAAGCCCGCCACCGCGGCCGCCTCGTCTACGCCTCCAGCGCCTCCGCCCCCGGCGAAGAAGTAAACGACACGAGCGCGTCGAGGCAGGGCGTGATCACGTCCGTGACGTGCTCGCCGCGCGCGTAGGCCTTCTCTTCTTCGAGCACGCGCTGCACCGCCACCGGATCGCGCTCGCTCGCCCAGCGGAGGATCCTCCAGGCGAGCTCGGCATGACGTTCTTCGTCGTCCGCGATCACGCGCAAGGCCTCGCGCTCGACGTCATCGCACGCATCTCGCTCGAGCCGTCCGGCGCGGAGCGAAGCCTCCATCTCGCCGACGCACCCATCACGAAAGGTCTCGCGAACGAAGTCCGCGAAGGGCGGCGTCGCGCAGAGAGAGGCCGGCAGCGGCATCGGTCCAGGAACCGCGGGCACGCCCCCTCCCGAAAAGCGATGCGCGAGCGCGAAGCTCACGCGCGTGTGCTCGACCTCGTCGATCGCGGCCTCGTGGACGGCACGCAAGAGATCGGCCGGCGCGGCGTATGCGATGAGGTGAAGCGACACCTTCGCGAACGCCGCGATCGAGGCGTGCTCGGCGCGCGCGGCGTCGAGCCATCGCTTCGCGCGTGCGTCGTCGCGCGGGGCATCGGTCGAAAGCTTCGCGTCCCTTGCTTGCGTGATCGGCGCGACGATTGGCGCTTCGTCCCAGCGCGCGCGCAGTGGGCGACCTTCTCCTGGATGCGGGCAGCGCTCGTGGAGGTCGTAGCAGCAGGCGCCCTTCGGATGCGACGCGCGCTCGCGTCGCGAGATCGCGCCGAGGAGCTCGCCCGTGCACGGCGCGTCATCGGTCTGCATCGCGCTGTGGCTCAACCGGTAGCCGCAGCTGACGTCCATCTTCGGGGGACACTTGGCGACGTCGGTCGCGAGCCCCTCGACGCATTGCGCGCTCAGCGTCTTGCACCAAGGCTGCGCGTTCGGGCGAGGGAACGTCGCGACCCACGAGGACGTGATCGAAGGCGTGGGCTGCGACGAGGCGGGTGGCGGTGGTGGCGGTGGCTGCTGCTGCGGCGGCGGCGGCGGCGGCTCATTGACCGACGCCGTGGGTGATGGGGCTACAGATGGCGTTGGTGTTGGGGATGGTGACGGCGCGGGTGTTGGTGGCGCGGCCGCGACGACCGGAGGTGGAGGATCTCCGCATCCCGCGGTCGCGAGCAGCGTGAAGCCCATCGCCCCGAGGAAGCGGCGCCGAAGACGTTCGTGTACGTGCTTCGACGCCGGGTCGCTCGCGCTCATTGCGGGACCGGGAGCTCGACGCGTCGCGGCTGCGGAGATCCGCCACCCGGAAAATTCGGATCGATTTGCTTCGCGGCGTTGCTTCCCCAGCAGAAGACAGACATCGGCGCGTTCGGCGGATCCGCCATCCCACGTGCGATCGCGCACACGTGCGCGCCGCCGACGGCGATCGACGTCACGTCTTTGATCCCCGCGACGAAGCCGAAGTCGAGGTTCTCTTCGTTCATGGCACGTCCGAGCGGACCTTGTTTGTCGCCGAAGCACACCGCGCGCGGCGGCTGGTTGGGCACGGCGGTGATGAAGCACGAGACGTTGCCGCCGAGCGAGAGGCCGCTCAGCGAACCTTGCATCGCGATCGGCAGATCGTTCTTCTTCGGGCTCGCTGGCACGTCGGAGCCAGGCACCGCCTGACCGACGTCGTTCTTGCCCCAACACACGAGGTCCTTCTTGTCGATGATCGCGCACGTATGCTGGTTGCCCGCGGAGAGCTCGATGTTGCCGAAGCCGAGCTGCGACGCTGTCCCTTGCACCTCGGACGGGCTCTCGACGTACGTCTTTCCCGTGAGCCCGGTCTGGTTCTCGGGGTTGTTGCCCCAGCACTCCACCGCGGCGACGGTCGCGCCCGCCTTGCGGTAGACGACGCACGAGTGATCGTATCCGCCTGCAAAGCGCTCGACCTCGTACACGAGCGGATCCCCTCCGCCGATCGTGCCGCCCTGATCTTCGACCACGCGCACGAACGGATCGGCGACGGTCTGGTTGCACGTGGCCGCGCTCGATCCGGAGCGCACCTCGCAGAAGTTGTTCTGTCCCCAGCAGAGGAGGTGCTTGTTCGCGTCGACCATGCACCCGTGATACGGCGCCGCGCCGCCATGCGTGATGCGCACGGCTCCGGACGGCGGGCCGTGGACGGTCGGGATCTGCGTGAAGACCGTCTTCGGCTGACCGCACTCCGCCTGATCGTTGCTGCCCCAACAATAGGGGATCTGCGCGGCGACGCTCTGCCCTGGCGCCGAGCGTCCGAGGAACCACGAGCCCGACGCGTTGCCGCTGATCATGTCGAAGAGCACGTAGGCTTGCGGGCCATCGGGCGTGCGCGGTCGTGAGAATCCGTTGAAGGTCGCGTCGGTGGGGTTGCGACCGAGATGCACTGCGTCTCCGTTGGCTCCCCAACAGAACGTGGCGCGCTTCTCGTCGGGCTTGCCTGGATGAAAGGCGACGGACGCACACGTGGAGTCATGGTTCGCGCCGAGCACGAACGGCTCGACGGGATCCTTCGGGACTTGGCCGTCGCCTGGCGCGTCGGCCGGCGCGTCCGAAGGCGCGTCCACGCTGCCGTCTGCTCCGGACGACGAGCCATCGCTGCCGCCCGAGGAGCCGTCACCGCTCCCGCTGTCCGTCGTCGACGTCGTCGCGCCGTCGGTGGTGAAGTCCCCGAGCAGCGCCACACAGCCCATCAAACCAAACCCAAGGCAGAGCGACAGAGCCGCGGACGAGACACGCATACCGGCAGCGTATCAAGAAGCACCGCGATCCAGCCGGCGCTGAACGAGTGACATCTCGCGTTGCCAGCCTCGAGCTCGGGCGCCAAGCATGCAGCTGCATGCACCAACGTTGGTTGGTGCGTTTCGACCACGTTTCGCGCGCTTAGACGGGCCCGCTCACTGGCACTTGCCGCTCTTGCACGTCGTCGATCCGGGGCACTGCGCGTTCGAACGACAACCGTCGACGCACTGGCCGCCAGTGCAGATCAGGCCCGAGCCATCATTACCGGGATTGCACTGACCGTCGCTCGCGCATGCCTTGCCGGTGCCGGCGCTGCCGCTGCTGCTGCTGCTCGAAGAGGCCTCTTCGTCCGGGGGCGTGCTGCCTCCGCTGCTCGAGCTGCTGCTGCTGCTCGACGCGCCGGCCGAGCACGGACCGCCCGGATCGGCGCCGCTGAACTCGTAGTGCCATGGCTCGCCGGCGACGGTGCGCTTGAAGCCGAACTTGCCCGCGTTGTTCGCGAGCCAGGTCGACGTCGAAAGATCGAGCGCGCGACCGCTTTGATGGTTCGAGTAGCCAGGCTTCGCGGCGAGGTTGCCGTTATTGCACTTCTTCGTTTGGTAGCAGTTGTAGAAATACTTCTGCTCATCCATCGTGCGGAAGCCGCTGTTGATCGTCAGGCCCACGCCGGCCGCGTGCGCAGCCTTCTGCATCTTGAGGAAGGCATGTCCGGTGGGCTTCGAGACGCGCTTGCCGCCGATCGTGATGACGTCGATCGTGAACGGCGAGCCATGGTCGTATGCCGCCATCTTCGTCGTCTTGCAGTCGACGCTGCTGACGATCGCCTCGGACGACGAGCCCATCGCTTCGTCCTCGTGCTCGTCGTCATCCCCTCCGATGTCCGTCGTGCAGGCGGGCGCCAGCGCGAGCGCGACGAGAGGGAGCAAGCGCCACGATCGAGCAAGGAGCTTTCGCGAAGAGGCAGACAGCATGACGACCCTCGGTGCAGAGTCGATGCCACGCGACGTTCGGTCTACCTTGTGCGCCGATGTCGCTTCGCGCACACGTCGCGCGCGGTCGTGGCGCGCGCGGAAAAACCACGCATGCACGAGCGGTTGCGCGTACTGGCGAGCGCGTTTTCATCGCGTCCACGTGCACGAAGAAGGACGCGTTCGAGTCGAGGATGATCCTGATCCACGCCGCGCGCCTTCGCGAATCTGATCGAGGACTTCACCTCTCGCCGCGTCGTGCGCCGCGAAGTGATCAACGAGATCACCTCGAAAATTACAGGAAAGCGAACGGGAACGAACGCGCGGTCAGAGCGTGCGAAGGTAGGCCTCGAGCGCGTCGCGATCGTCTCGCGAGAGCGACTTCGTATCGCCCATCTTCTCGTTCTTCTCGAGCAGCTCTCCGAGCGTCGCGTAGCGTCCGTCGTGGAAGTACGGGCTCGAGCCGCCGACGAAGCGAAGCGACGGGACGAGGAACTGCCGGCTCACGTCGGCGCCGGTGGCGCTCGCGACGTCGTGGGCTTCGCGATCGCTGAAGTCGGTCTTCTCGGCGTGACATGAGCTGCACTGGAGCGCCGACGAGTTGAAGAGCTCCTTGCCGCGAAGCTCCTTGGCGCCGAGCGCGACGTTCTTCGCGCGGAGGCGCGGGCATCGCGCGAAGCCATGCGACGATCGCGTTCAGCTCCTCGTCGCTCGCGCCGGTGCCCTTGAGGTTCTTCATCGTGATCGTGATGTGCTCTTTCAGCGAGCCGTGCTTGCCGAGCCAACCAAACGGCGCCTCGCGGCCCACGCGGCCGGCGAGCGAGATCGTCTGGCGTGGTCCATCCGGCGTCGACCACACGAGCCCGTCGTCGCGACCGTCGGGATGACAGCTCGCGCAGGCGCGCCCGTCGCGCGAGACCTTCGTGTTGGCGGCCTTGTGAAACAACTTCTCGCCGAGCGCGGCTTCGGCAGCGAGCGGAGAGCTCGGGGCGGGGAGGTTGATCTTCGTGACGTCCGGCGGAGCAGGCGCCGCAGCCTTGGGGGCAGCCTTGCCGTTGGCGCTCGCGGCCTCGCTCGGCGACGCGATCGAGAACACGTTCACGACGCGATCGAACGCCGACCACACGACGGCCTTCTCGCTGCTCTCGTCGATCGCGATGCCATTCGGGCCCGATGCGACGGGGATGCTTCGCTTGAACGCCGCGACGGGAGCCTTCGCCGCCGCGTCGTACTCCATGATCTTGTCGACGCCGAGGCAGCTCACGAAGAGGCGTTGATGTTTCGCATCGACGACCGCGGCGCGTGGAAGACGACATGCGTCGGCTCCATTGCGCGCAGGACCAAAGCGCGCGGCGAAGGCGGTCGTTCGCTTCGACGTCGCCGCGTCGACCACGTCGACGTCGAACAGCTCCGTCGGGATCGACTCGGCCTCTTCGAGGCCGCCGCCGCCGTAGCCCGAGGAGCGCACGGTGGCGTCACCGGTCGCGACGGCCATGTGCGGCATGAGGATGCGCTCTTCGAACAGCTCCTCGGTCGTGGCGCCGGTCTTGTCGCCGTCTTGCTTCTTCGCCTTCGCGGCAGGAGCGACGGGGACACGCACCTTCGCGAGCGCGAAGCCTTGGCGCGCGACGCGCGACGGGAACGTGATCGTGCGCATCATGCGGCCAGTGCCGCAGATGAAGTGCTGAATGTCGGGCTCGCCGGGACCACCCAACGGATCGCCAGGCGCGGCGTCCACGCCGAGCGACTCTCCGTCGACCTTGAACAGAAGGAATGGCGAGCCGAACGAGTCTTCGGCGAAGCGCGAACGACGCTCGGTCCAGCCCGGCATGCCGAGATCGATCTTGGCGGACGACGTGGTGTGAACGGCGACGGCGCCCTTGTCGCTCGGCGCATCGTTGGCGGACGGGAGCGCGACCGCGCTCATGTGGCTCGCGGCGGCGTGCGCCACGTACGCCGTCTTGCCGTCGCTTGCGATCGTGACGGCGCGAGGCTCGCGCGCGATGTCCTGCGCGAAGCGGCGCTCGAGCGTCGCGAGCGCGTAGCCTTCGATCGAGTGACCCCACGCCGTCGTGACGACGAGCGTGCTCTCGTCGGGCGTGATCGCCATCGCGAAGGGCTCGGCGCCGCCGGTCGTGATCTTCGACGTGAGGTCGAGCGGCTCCTTCGGATCGGCCGTCGACTCGAGGACAGCGACGGATTGGTCCGTACGAAGCGCGACGAGGAGGCGACCAGCCTTGTCGACGATCATCTGCCCGGGACGGCCTTCGAGCGGCGTGCGCCCGAGGAGCTCGGAGGTGCCGATGTCGACCACGCGAACGGACGCGTCGTCCTCGTCGGCGATGTACGCCACGGTGCGCTCGCCGAGCTTCGCGAGGACGACCGTGGCGCTGTCTTGATGCGAGAGCCGCGTGAGCGGCAGGTGGGCTTTGGGCGGAGCAGCCGGCGGTTCGCTGGGGAGCTCGGCGGGGATCGGAGGCGGTTTTTTCGAGCAACCCGTGAGAAGTAAGGGTGTGAGCAGCGTCAGAGCCGTGAGGCTCGGCATGAGCCAACGATGTGTGCGGCCGGTCTTCATGGGGCTGGGCGGGTTGGACGCCGCGCCAGCCAAGAAGTTTGAAAAAAGATCACCAATCGTTGCTGGGCGCCGGGCCCGCGTCTTCGATCGGGTAGGAGGCGTCTTCGTCCCAGTTGCCCGGGCCCGCGTCCTCGCCCCAACCGCCGCCCGGACCGCCGTCGATGTCCGCGTCGTTGTCGGCCGGACCGCCGTCGATGGCGACGTCGGCGTCGTTCTCCGCACCAGGGCCGCCGTCGAGCGCCTTGGTGCCTTTGCCGCCGCCCTTCTTGGCCTTCGTGTCTGCGGAGGTCGTCTGTCCTTGTTCTTCGGCGCCGCCCTCGAACGTGCACGCGACGAGCGAGCCAACGATGAACGAAACGAAGAGCGCGCGAACGATGAAACCCGACTTGCCGAACATGATGGCCTCCAGAGCGTGGTGAGAAGAGAGAGAGTTGCCGTCCCTTGGAGACCTCTCAGCAGCTCCCGTGCCGAAATGGAGCACGAGGACGAACCCGCATAAATCGCGGGATTTCACGCGTCTCTCACGGAATCTGACCCGCGTGGCGGCCGAAGACGCTGTTTCGAAACAACAGGTCGTTGCTTCGAAACAACCGGCGCGGTCAGCGAGCGGTTCGCGCGGGACGTGACGACGCGGAAGGAGCCGTGAAATACAGCGCGGCGCCGCCGATGAGGAGCAGCGCGCCCGCGATGACCGAGATCGTCGAGACGGTGCCCGCGTTCGTCGCGTTCTGGTTCGTCCCGTCGAGCGTGGCGCGGTCCGCGGTCGAGCACCGCGGATAGGTCGGGCACTGACCTGTCACGGAGGAGTGCGCGCTCAGCGAAATCACACCGAAAATCCCGCCGACGGTGAGCCCCACGACGCCGGCTCCGCCGATCACCATCCCGAGCGTGCGCTGCGTCGAGGAAGGCGTCTCCTCCGGTCTGGCGCTGAGGGTCGTGCTCGTCTTGTCGAGGCCACGCCACCTCTCGCTGCCGGACGAGGCGGCAGGCGCGGGCGCCATCCACTCGACGCGATCGCCTTTCGGGCGCACCGTCACCGTCTCGGTTTGTTTTGGGTTTGGCGGCGCGACGACCTCGATCTCGTGCGGTCCCGGATCGACGGGCGTCGGCAGATCCCAATGATCCTTCGGCACCGACTCGCCGTCGATGCGCACCTCGGCGACGTTTCGGATCGACACGGGGACATGCACCGTGATCGACGAGACGTCCTTCTCGATCGCACGCGCCCGCTGCACCGCTTCGTCGCGGCGTCGGTCGTCGTGCGCGGCCGCGACCTCTTGCGCGCGGACGAAGTACTTGTGCGCGCTCGCGGATTTCCCGAGGGTCTCGTAGCAATTTCCGAGGTTGAGGAGCGGGCCGACACCTTCGGCGTAGCGAATGCTCTCGAGCAACGGAGCGATCGCGTCGACGCAGCGACCATCGCGCGCGAGCTTGCGACCTTTCTCGAAGAGGGCGAGCGCGCGCTCTTGCTCGGCGCTGTCGGCGCGGGCCTCGCCGATCGTCGTGCCCAAGACGAGGATCGACGTCAGCCCCACGAAGGCGAGCCGACTCTTGCACTTACGTTGGTGGCCGCGCTCAGAAATGATCATAGGCGCTCGACGGCTCGCTCTTCGGCTGCGTCGTTGGCGTGGGGGTCGGCGCCGGAGACGCGGTCTTCGCGGGCTTGTTCGTCGTCGGAGGACGCCTCGTGTTGCCTCCCGCGACCTTCTTCTCGGGCGTGCTCGTCGCCGCGGGGAGACTGGACGTGGGAGGCGCGATCAACACGGGCGTCGGGATCGCGGGAGGCGTGGTGGTCAAAGGCACGGGATTCGTGGGCATGGCGGTGGCTTGGGCAGGTCCATCGCTCGCGAGATGGGTGTCGGCGGACGCGCTGCCACGAGACGGCTGCGTCCTTCCCCAAATCACGACGGTGGACGTCGCCGCGGCGAATGCAACGAGCGCACCAGCGAGCATGCGGTTGTTCCGCTTCGACGTGCTCGGCGGCGGCGTCGGATGCGCCGAGAGCGACCCGAGCGCGGCCGCGTCGATCGTGCTCTCGACACGTCCCTTCGCGATCCCCATCGGCATCGACTGCGCGATCGCGTCGCTCTGCACCGTCGGATCGAACGCGCTCGCCGGCCAGGCATCCGCGTCGCTCGAGGCGTCTTTGCTCCCGAGCACCCCGCGCCTTGCGCTCGACACCACTGCGCCTGGCGCTGACGAGATCGCGGTCATCGTCGCTTCGTTCGGGGCGCGGATGCCGCTCTGCAAGATCGTCTCGATGCGCGCGGCGGCCGCGTGATCGAGGCTGAACGGCGCGAGCGCGTTCGCGAGCTCGCTGACGTTCTGGTAACGCCGTCGCACGTCCTTCTCGAGCGCCTTGCTCACGACGCGCGCGAGCTCCGGCGGCACGTGCGGCGCCTTCTCGCGGACATCGGGCGCAGGACGCCCTTGGATCGCGTAGCACACGGCCGCGATCGTCTCGCCTTCGAACGGCAGCTCCGTCGTGAGCATCCCGAAGAGGCACACGCCGAGCGACCACACGTCGGCGCGCGCATCGACGATGTTCGACGCGCGGATCTGCTCCGGCGCCATGTAGTGGACGGAGCCGACGAGCACCGCGGTGCCCGTCAGCGTCGCTTCGCGCGCCGACTTCCGCGCGAGCGCACGACTCTCGCCCGACTCCGTGAGCGTCGTCTCGTCACCTTCGTCGGGCACGTCGCCGAGCGGCGAGAGCTTCACGACGCCGAAGTCGATCACCTTGATCAACGCACGACCGTCACGGCGCTTCGTCAGAAACAGGTTCTTCAGCTTGAGATCGCGATGCACCATGCCGAGCGCGTGCGCTTCGGCGAGCCCTTCGCAGGCTTGCATGATGTACGTGACCGCCTCATCGGGAGGGAGCGCGCCGCGTCGCTTCACGAGACCTTGCAGATCGGTCCCGTCGATGAGCTCCATCACGATGTACGGATCGCCCTCGGGCAAGCGATCGACGTCGAGCACGCGCGCGACGTGCTCGCTCTTGATCCGCGCCGCCGCCCTCGCTTCGCGTTGGAAGCGCGCGAGCGCGTCGGCGCCTTCCGCGCGTTCTTCGCGGATGAGCTTCACCGCGACCATTTCATCGAGGCCGAGGTGACGAGCGGCGAGGACGATGCCCATGCCGCCCTCCCCGATCACGCGTTCGACGCGGTATTTCCCCGCGATGACGGTGCCCCGCTCGAAGCTCACCCCCCGAGTATACGGTGATCGCGGCCGATCACTCAGTGTTCGGTAGGGCCTGTCTCGCTAGGGTTTTGCGATGCCGTGCTTCACGAGCAGGCGCCACAGCCACGACCGGTCGAGCCCGGAGAGCCGCGCCGCCGCCGACTGGTTGCCGTTCGTGTGCTGCATCAACCGAACGAGATACGCGCGCGTGAACTGCTCGACGAGATCGTCCTTCTGATCGGCGTAAGGACGCGTGACGTCGATCATGCGCTCGATCGTCCCCTCGCCGCCTGGCTGAGAGTCGTCGAGGGGCGGGCTCTCGTTCGGCAATCGGCCGAGCGCAGCGAAGGCCTGCACGACGTTGCGAAGCTCGCGCACGTTGCCCGGCCACTTGCGCGCACGAAGCCGCGCGATCACCTCCGGCGGGAGCTGGCCGAGGCCCGCCGCTTGCGCGAACCGATTGGCGAGCGCCTCGACGTCTTCGATCCGATCGCGAAGCGGTGGCACCATCAGCTCGACGACGGCGATGCGGTAGTAGAGGTCTTCACGGAACCGCCCCGCGCGCACCTCACTTCGGAGATCGCGATGCGTCGCGGCGACGACGCGCACGCGAACGTGGGTGGACCGATCGGCGCCGACCGCGCGAATCTCACCCGACTCGAGCGCGCGCAGGAGCATCGGCTGCACGTCGAGAGGCAGCTCCCCGATCTCGTCGAGGAAGAGCGTGCCGCCCTCCGCGCTCTCGAAGGCGCCTTTGCGCGCGTCGCTCGCGCCGGTGAACGCGCCGCGTTTGTGCCCGAAGAGCTCGCTCGCGACGAGCTCCGGAGCGATCGCGCCGCAGTTGACGGTGACGAGCGGTCCGGTCGTCGCGACCGTCGAGCCTTCGTGCAGCGCACGCGCGACGAGCTCCTTGCCGGCGCCCGACTCGCCGGTGACGAGCACGGTGACGAGCGATCCCTCGAGGCGCGCGAGCGCGGCGAAGAGTTGCCGCATGTTGAGCGACGCGCCGACCATGCCGCGGTACGTCGGCTCGGGATACGGCTCGGCGGTCCCGAGCGTGTCGAGATCCGGATCGAGCGCGACCTCGACGGGGCCGAGGTGGATGCGCGCGCCCGGCGCGAGCGTCATCGCTTGGACGCGCTGGCCGAGATAGAAGGTCCCGTTCCGGCTCCCGAGATCGCGGACGCTGATGCCCTCCGGCACGAGCCCGAGCTCGACGTGCGAGCGCGACACGCTCGGGTTGTCGATCACGATCTGCGAGTCTGCGCCGGCGCCGAGGATGCAGGTGCCGGCCTCGAGGCGGAGCGCCTTCGGCGACGAGCGCGCGTTCAGCACCCGAATGATCGCGCCGAGCGGCTGCACGAATTCGTGCGGCGTGCCGATCGTGACCGTCTGGGGATGGGCTGCGGCCTGCTGCGGAGCGGCCCGACCCTTCGATCCTCGCGCTGTTCGGGTCATGGTGAGACGACGCCGGAGAATAGCGCGCAGGCCGGATTTCCGGCTGGATTGTTGGCCTGCCTACATTCTCCTACCTAGACTTGGCGCGAGAAGCAGCAAAGGAGCCCGCCGCATGTTGTCCTCGTCGTCCGAGCCGATCCGTACGTCGTTCCGTCGATTCGTCCGCCTTCCTTGCCAGGTGGTCCGCGAGCACGACTTTCGGCTCGTCGGAGATCTCGCGCTCGATCTGTCGACGAAAGGGATGCTCGTGCGCGCGCGCCATCGCATCCTCACGGGCGAGGAGGTCGTCCTCTCGTTCAAGCCGCCGCGCTCGAACGACTTCTTCGACGCGCAAGGCGTCGTCTCGCGCGTCGTGCACGGCCGGCGACCGGGTGACTACGGCCTCTCCTTCGGCGTCGAGTTCGTGAACCTGAGCAAAGACGACGAGCTCTTCTTGTTCGAGCACCTCCGCGGCATGGCCGCTCCCGACGCGCTTCGTCCGCCGCGCCCGCTCGTCCCGCTCGCCAAAGATCGCGTGATGTGGAGCGCGATCGCCGCGGCCTAGCCGCGCTACGCAGACACGACGATGGCCACCATCGATACCGTCGATGAAGGCCCGACTCCGTCGGCGCGCCAGCGATCACGCGACGAGCTCGCCGACTATCTCCTCGAGATCGGCAGCATGCTCGCGGCCTACGGCTGCCCTGCCTATCGCCTCGAAGACGTGATCCGGCTGATCGCGGACATCGAAGGTCATCGCGCCGATCCGTTCGCGCTGCCGACCGGGCTCTTCTTGCGCGTCACGGCGAAGGACGGCGCAGGCCCGCAAGTGCATCGCATGACCCGCGTGAGCGACTGGGGCGTCGATCTCGCGAAGCTCACCGTCATCGACGAAATCTTCAACGACGTCGTCGATCGAAAGAACACGATCGAGCAAGCGCGCGCACGCATTCGCGCGTGCATGAAGAGCCCGCCCGAGTACACGCAGGTCGTCGTGTTCTGCGCCACCGTGCTCCTGTCGGGCGCCGCCGCGGTGTTCTTCCAAGGCGGCATGATCGACGTGCTCGTCGCCGCGATCGTCGGCGGCGTGATCGCCGGCGCCCGCATCGCGATGACGCGCGCCTCCTCGCGCGACGCGGGATCGTCTTCGATCTCGGCGACCCAGCGGCGCAACGCACGCCGCCTCCTCAGCGACTTCTTCGGCGGCCTCTTCGCCGCGTCGAGCGCGTGGCTCGCGCTCCGCGTCTGGCCCGAGGTGCGCCCGGAGGTGATCGTGCCGGCCGGAGCGATCGCGCTCTTCCCTGGGATGACGTTCACGACCGGCGTCGCCGAGGTCGCGCAGAAGAACGTCGTCTCGGGCGGCGCGCGGCTCGTCGAGTCGGCCGTGACCCTGCTGCTCATCTTGTTCGGCGTCGCGCTCATCGCTGGCTTTGGCGGCGTGATGGGCATCGAGCTTCCGAGCTGGCTTGGGAGCAAAGCCGCCGGGGTGCCACGCGGGCTCGCGCTTCCGTGGCAAGGCCTCGCGCTGCTCGTCTCGGCGGTGAGCTTCGGCGCGCTCTTTCAAGTGCCTCGCCGATGGCTGTGGACGACGCTCCTCTCGAGCGCGACGGGCTGGATCGTCGCGACCGTCGCCGTTTGGTATCACCTGCCCGGTCACGTCGCGGCGTTCTGCGCGGCGCTCGCGGTGTGCGTGCTCGCGAACGGGCTCGCGCGCGTCACGAATCGGCCGGCGCAGCTCTTTCAGCTTCCGGGGATGATGCTGCTCGTGCCGGGGAGCTTTGGCTTCTTGAGCCTCGGCGAGCTGCTCGAAGAGAAGGTGATCGACGGCACGCAGCGCGGCTTCACGATGGCGCTCGTCGGCGCCGCGCTCGTCATTGGCGTCCTCGTCGCCAACGTCATCGTCCCGTCGCGCAAGCTGCTCTGACGATCACCGGCGGAAGCAGTGCGGCTTCGGGTGGCGCATGCCCTTCGAGTCGACGGTGAAGGGGTTGTCGCAGTCGCTCGGCGCGGCCGGCACGGGAGGAGGAGTCACCGTCATCTTCACCGGCGGCGCGGCGATCACGGGCTGGGAGGACGCAGAAGGAGGCGGCTCGACCGGCTTCACGACCTTCGCGGAGCGCGCGCCGCCCTGGAGGCTGATCGCGGTGTCGTTCGCGCCGCTCGACGAGCTCTCCGCGGGTGCGGGCGTGTTGGCGGCTTCTTCGCGGAGCTGGAAGAGACGGAAGCCAAGCACGCCGCCGCCCGCGACCAAGAGGCCCACCGCGACGAAGAGGAGCCAGTTGCGGCTGCGCTTCCCACTTTCCGTGTAGTCTGCACCTACATCGCGATGCGATGGGGAAGACGGCGCGGGCGCGGGGACCTTCGGCGCGTAGACCGTCTCACGCTCGTCGTCGGGGATGCTCTGGCTCACCTCCGCGACGAGTCGCTCGCTGCTGTCGCTCAGCTCGTGCGTGGTCGCGTCGCTCGCGGGCTCGGGCGCGTGGACGACGCCGCTCGAGACCTCGACTCCTCCGGGAGGCGACTCGCTCGCGGCGCGAAGGAGCGGAGGAGGGATGGAGGTCGACGTCTCGCTCTCGATCCGATGAACGAGCTCGATGCGCCATTGCAGCGCGTCGCCTGCCGTCTCGCGGACCCACTCGCCGATGTCACGCGCCGGCGCTGGCGAGAGCACGCCTTCGAGCGCGATCGCCATCTCGCGCGCGGAGGACCACCGATTCGTCGCCTCGCGATCGAGACCACGCATCACGATCTCGTCGAGGCCTTTGGGCAGATCGGGCACGATCGAGCTCGGCGGGTGGATCTCGTCGTTGATGATCGAGAAGACGAGCGCAGGGACATCGTCGGCCTTGAACAGGCGCGCGCCCGTGAGCGCCTCCCAGAGGACGACGGACGCGGAGTAGACGTCGGCGCGCCGATCGATCGGGCCCTTCGCGAGCTGCTCGGGCGACATATAGGCGACCTTGCCCTTGATCTGATCGGTGCGCGTCTCTTGCACGCGATTGGTCGCCTTCGCGATGCCGAAGTCGAGCACGCGGGCGACGCCGTCGAGCCCGACGTGGACGTTCTGCGGGGACACGTCACGGTGGACGATGCCGAGCGGCTGTCCGCGCTCGCTCGTCGCGTCGTGCGCCGCTTGCAGCCCCTCGAGCGCCGCGCACATGATGCCGACGACGTAACGCGGAGGGATGCGCTTGCCAGCCTCGCGTGTCTTGCGAACGAGACGCGAGAGCGACTCTCCCGCCACGTACTCCATGACGAGGAACAGCTCGTTGTCGTCCGAGACGACGTCGAGCGTGGTGACGACGTTCGAGTGGCGCACGCGTGACGCGAGCCGCGCCTCCTCGAGGAACA
>JBGAFW010000100.1:0-34410 GCA_044227045.1 Labilithrix sp. | reverse complement strand
GCCGCACACGTTCGTGCCGGCCGAGAACGGGATCGAGATGAGCCCGTCTTGATCGATGCGGAACGCCTTCTGGATGCGATCCTGATCCTCCGCGAGGACGCCCTGCGTGATCATGTAGTCCTCGTAGACGTTCGTGGGACCGAACGACACGCGCTGGAGCAGCGTGGGCTTCTCCAGATTCGCGACGTCGAAGAGCGAGACGTTGAGGTTGCCGCTCACGTCGTTGCGGTCGAGGCCGAGGCCGATGAGCTTGTCGCCGCGGGGCTCGAGGTGAAACATCCAGCCCGGGATCTGAAGCTCGCCCTTCTGCGTGGGCGTGGCAGGGTTCGACAGATCGATCGTGAAGAGCGGATCGGTCTGGTTGAACGTGATCGCGTAGCCGCGCGTGCCGTCGAAGCGCACCGTCTTCAGGCCTTCTTGGCGCGGGAGCTTCATCGTGGTGTGGCCGAGGCGGAGGATCGACGAGCTCGACTCGATCCGGAACGTGTCGATGTCGGGGAACTGCTCGCCGTTCTGCGTGCGACCGGCGCCGCGCTGGCTGACGACGCGAAGCACGCCGTCGGTCTCGTCCATCTGCCAGCGGCTCATGATCGGGCCCGCCATCGTGATCTTGGCGCCGTGCGTGATCTTGCCGGTGGGGTCGCTGATGTCGAGCACCTCGATCTCGCCTTCGTCGGTCGTCTTGCCTTGGTCGGCGGCGAGGCCGCCCACGTAGAGGCGGTTCGTCGTCGCGATGATGCTGCGCTTCCACGGCGTCGACCACGCGGCGTTGAAGCCGCCGGCCTGCGAGCCGCTCTCGAACGTGACCTGATCGACCTGCTTCGGCGCGGTCGGCGAGCTCACGTCGAACGAGGTCACGAGCGTGCGCGGCTTCGTCCCGCAGCCGTAGCAGGAGATGTTCTCGTACGTCGCGACGTAGAGGATGTTGCCGACGATGCGAGAGTCGGCGATCTCGCCGGGGAGCTTGAACGTCGCGAGCGTCTTCATCCCGCCCGGGTTGCTGACGTCGACCGCGGTGATCGCCGCGCTCTGGGTCGCGTCCGGCGGCGGCGGCGCGGCGTCCTCCGGGAGCGGATCTTGAACCTGACCGGAGCCGTTGACCGCGCCGTTCGACATCGCGATGAGCACGTCGCCGCGTCGATACATCTCGAAGGGCTGCCCGGCGAGCGAGCTCTTGCCCATCAGCGAGAGGCTACCGGGCGTATGCGCGTCGACGATCGCGAGCGAGCCGCTCTTCGACATCGCGTAGATGCGATCTTGCTCGTCGTCGAGCTGCACGATGTCAGCCTCCGAGATCGCACGCGTCGCGGCGGCGGCGCCGGCGTTCGCGGTGGGCGGAGAGTCGAGGCTGCCGCTGCCCGACGAAGAGGAGCCCTTCGACGCGGAGGGCGCGCCCGCGTCGGACCCGAACGACGAGCTCGAGCTGCAGGGATACCCACCGACGCAGGCGGTGACGCTCGCTGCGAGTCCGAGGGCGGTGAGGGCGACGAAGTGAATCGGTCGGATCATGCGGGGCCCCTAGCGCAATGTCCGGTCCATCACGAAATCCCGCTATTTGTGCGGTCCCCGCGCGTTTCGGCGGAGCTCTTCATGACAGCGAGGTCGCCGCGTGTGCCAGGCGATGGCACACGCGATCGGTCGACTAGGCCGACCGGGCGGCGGCTCCGCGCGACGAGGGCTTGGACGGCTTGATCAGCTCGGCGAGGAACCGCCCCGTGTGGGAATCGCGTGCCTTGCGCGCGACGTCTTCGGGCGTGCCCTCGCACACGATCGCTCCGCCGCCTGCGCCGCCCTCGGGTCCGAGGTCGATGATCCAGTCGGAGCATTTGACGACGTCGAGGTTGTGCTCGATGACGACCACCGTGTTGCCGCTGTCGACGAGGCGCTGGAGCACCGAGAGGAGACGCTGGATGTCTTCGAAGTGGAGGCCGGTCGTGGGCTCGTCGAGGACGTAGAGCGTGCGGCCGGTCTGCGTCTTGCCAAGCTCGCGCGAGAGCTTCACGCGCTGCGCTTCGCCGCCCGAGAGCGTCGGGGCCGGCTGACCGATCTTCATGTAGCCGAGCCCCACCGAGACCAAGGTCTGGAGGATCCGCTTCAGCTGCGGGAACGCGGTGAAGAGCTCGAGACACTCGTCGACGCTCGTATCGAGGACGTCGGCGATGTTCTTCCCTTTGAAGCGGATCTCGAGCGTCGAGTCGTCGTAGCGCTTTCCGCCGCACACCTCGCACGGCACACGCACGTCCGCGAGGAAGTGCATCTCGACCTTCACCTCGCCATCACCGCCGCAGGCCTCGCAGCGACCGCCCTTCACGTTGAAGGAGAAGCGCCCCGCGTCGTAGCCGCGCGCGCGTGCTTCCGGGAGCTGCGCGAAGACCTCACGAATGGCGTCGAACGCCTTCGTGTACGTCCCCGGGTTCGAGCGGGGCGTGCGGCCGATTGGCTTTTGATCGATCGCGATCACCTTGTCGAGCGCTTCGATGCCCTTGATCGACTTGTGCGCGCCGATCGGCTCTTGGCTGTCGTGAAGATGCGCGCCGAGCGCCGGCAAGAGGATGCCGTTGACGAGCGAGCTCTTCCCCGCGCCGCTCACGCCGGTGACGCAGACGAAGACGCCGAGCGGGATCGAGACGTCGACGTTGCGCAGGTTGTGCTCCGACGCGCCGAGCACCTGGATCTGCCCCTTCGGCTTGCGACGTGACGCGGGGACCTCGATCGCGCGCCGGCCCGAGAGGTACGCGCCGGTGATGCTCTCCTTGTTCGCGCAGATGGCGTCGGGCGATCCCTCCGCCACGACCTTGCCGCCGAGATGACCAGCGCCCGGCCCGAAGTCGACGACGTGATCGGCCGCGCGGATCGTCTCCTCGTCGTGCTCGACGACGAGCACGGTGTTGCCGAGATCGCGGAGATGACGGAGCGTCGCGACGAGGCGCGAGTTGTCGCGCGGGTGCAGTCCGATCGATGGCTCGTCGAGCACGTACATGACGCCGGACAGCTCACTGCCGAGCTGGCTCGCGAGGCGGATGCGCTGCGCCTCGCCGCCCGAGAGCGACGGACCGGCACGATCGAGCGTCAGGTACTCGAGCCCCACGTCGAGCAGGAACCGGAGCCGGCTGTCGATCTCGACGAGCGCGCCTTCGGCGATCTTGCGTTGCGCCGCCGAGAGCGTGAGCGAGCGCACGTGATCGAGCGCGTTCGAGACGGTGAGCGACGTGAGCTCGGCGAGGTTCTTCTTGCCCACGTAGACGGCGAGGCTCTCCTCGCGAAGACGCGAGCCGTTGCACGATTTGCACGGGCGGTCGCGGAAGAATTTCCGGTAGTGCTCCCGCATCGGCTCGCTCGTGGTGTCGCGATAGAGGCGCTCGAGGTTCGGGATGACGCCCTCGAACTTCACGCCGAAGGAGCCGTGGCTGTTCGTGCGATCGCTGCTCCACGCGACGCTGATGCGCTCGCCTTGCATGCCGAAGAGGAGCTTCTTCTGTCGATCGCGCGGGATGTCTCTCCACGCCGTATCGAGGCTCACCTTGCACGCCTTGGCGGCCGCTTGCGCGATGCGAAAGACCCATCCATCGCCGCGCTGCATCGCGTTTGCCCAAGGCGCGATCGCGCCATCGCGGATGGAGAGCGACTTGTCGACGATGACGAGCTCCGGATCGATCTCGGCCCGAAGACCGAGGCCGTGACACGCGGGGCACATGCCGAGCGGGCTGTTGAACGAGAAGCTCTGCGGGCTCAGCTCGGGGTAGCTCCGACCGCAGCACGCGCGGTTCGCGCTGAACGGCACGCGCTCTTCCTTGCCATTGCCGGTGTCCACCGCGGCGACGAGCTCGCCTTTGCCCTCACGAAGCGCGCTCTCGACCGCCTCGGAGAGGCGCGACGCCGCGACGTTGCCGATCACGATGCGATCGACGACGAGATCGATCGTGTGCTTCACGTGCTTCAAGAGCTCGGGCGGCTCGTCGAGCGAGTACGGCTTGCCTGGGTTCGGCCCCGAGGCGACCTCCACGCGCAAGAAGCCGCGCGACTTGAGCTCCGCGAAGAGCTCTTTGTGCTCGCCCTTGCGGTGCGTGATGATGCGCGACAGCACGCGCACCTTCGCGCCCTTCGGCAGCGTCGACATCTCGCGCGCGATCTCGCCCGCGCTCCGCGCCTTGACGAGCTTCTTGCATTTCACGCATCGCTGCTCTCCCGCGCGCGCGTAGAGGACGCGAAGGTAGTCATAGACCTCCGTGATCGTCCCGACGGTCGATCGCGGGTTCGACGCGGCGCTCTTCTGCTCGATCGCGATCGTGGGGGAGAGGCCGCGAATGCGCTCGACGTGAGGTCGCTCGAGCTGCCCGAGGAACTGCCGCGCGTAGGCCGAGAGCGTCTCGAGATAACGGCGCTGGCCTTCCGCGTAGAGCGTGTCGAAGGCGAGGCTCGACTTTCCCGAGCCGCTCGGCCCGGTGAAGACGACGAACGATCGCTTCGGGATCGAGAGGAACGGGACGTCGAGGTTGTGCTCTTTGGCGCCGCGAACCTCGATGGCGTCGGGCTCACGACCGCGACGGATCGAAATCGGAGGCGGTGCAACGGAGCTACGTCGTCGGCGGGGCATCGACGACAGCGTTAGCACACGGTCCCTTCCTCTTGCTGCGCCCCGCATTTCGCAGCCAGGATCCCTGACAGCCATCTGTCGCGGGCGATGCATGGCGTTTGCTTTGTCACTTTGGCAGGGCGTCTCGAGGTGGAGCCCGAGCGCTGTCAGCTTGGCGAGCCGAAAACCCGCCTGGAGTTTGGGAACCAGGAAAAAGATGCGTCTAGCTCCCCACTTGGCGCGTGGCACGGGGTATGCTGCGCGCTCGGTTTCGCGATGACGTTCTCGGCTTGCTCTTCTCACGCAAAGCGTCTGCTCGCCGCCTTTGCCTTTGCCTTTCTCTGTACGACCTTCTTGTGCGGCGCCAAGAGCGCGTTCGCGCAGTCGATCACCGTCGTCAACTCGACGTCGCTGCCTCGCCTCGACAAGAACGGCAACTCGATCAGCAAGCGCGATCTCACGCTCACACCCGAGGCGGTCAACCTCCAAGACTGCCTCGACGATCAGAAGATCCGCTTCACGCTCCAGCTGAGCGGCTTCGAGGCAAACGCGAGCATCCAAGCGTGGGCGGCGACGTCGGGCGAATGCAAAGACCCGGTCGCACGATCGACAGTGAAGACATGCTGGCAGCTCGGCGGCGGTATTCCGCTCCAGACCACGGTCGACGTCGACATTCGCGTCCGCGAGATCATGTCGGGCGTCCCGAGCCCCACGACCCCGAAAGACTCCGCCGACCTCTGCGGCACCGTCGATCTCTCGACGATCAACGTCCACTTCCTCTACTTCCCGCCCGGGCAGACGACGGCGTCGGTCGATCAGAACATCCAGGTCATCGCAGACACGGTGGGTCCGGCTCCGCCGACGGGCCTCACCGCGCTCCCCGGCAACACACGCGTTCAAGTCTCGTGGGCCAACATCAGCGGCGAAGGAGGTCTCAGCGAGCTCACCGGCGTGAAGGTGTACTGCGATCCGGCCACGCCTACGACGACCACCACCACGACCACGACCGACGCCTCGTGCACCGAGGTCCCCAACGAAGCGAGCACCTCGGACGCCACCGACGACTCGGGTGACGCGACGACCACCGACGCAGGCACGACCACGGTGTGCACCGACGCGAGCACATCGACGACGCCCACGACGACGACCAAGGACTGCGCGAGTCCGAACTTCATCTTGAGCGACGGCGGCAAGATCTTCCCGAGCGCAGACTTCAACTCGAAGTACGAGTGCGGCAACATCACGGGCAACAGCGGCACCACGGCGGTCGCCACGTCCGTGGGTGGAAGCACGCTGTCGAACGGCACGAGGTACGCGATCGCGGTCGCCGCAACGGACAAATACGGCAACGTCGGTCCGCTGTCCGAGGTCGTCTGCGAGACCCCCGAGGTCACCACCGATTTCTGGGACGACTACAAGAAGGCCGGCGGCAAAGCAGGCGGCGGCTGCTCCACGTCTGCGACGAACGAAGGGCTCCCGCTCGGATCCCTCACCGTCTTTGGCATCGCCACGCTGATCACGATCTCGACCGTGACCCGCAAACGACGACGCAACCGCGCGAGCACCACGAAGCAGAACAGCAAGCGAACCAGCCCATGATGACGATGAAGCGATTGTTCGGATCTGCGGCCATCACGTGCGCACTGACCGCAGCATCTTCCTTCGCTCTTCCGTGCGCGATGGAAGGCGAGGCGCAAGCGATCGAGCTTGGCACCCCCGCGAAAGAGCATCCGTTTCGCTCCGCGCAGAACTTCGCGCTCGAGCTCCGCTTCTCGCCATACCGGCCCGACGTCGACAAAGAGCCGGGCCTCACCGGAACGCCCTTCAAGGATCGCTTCGGCGACAACCCACGCCTCTACGTCGGTCTCGAGCTCGACTGGCAGACGCTCCGCATTCCTCGTGTCGGTACGATCGGGCCTGGCCTCGGCGTTGGCACCGTCTCGATGAGCCGCTCGGCGACGACGGTGAGCGGACGCCCCTCGGGCGACGAATACAGCCTCGACATCTACCCGTTCTATCTCGCCGCCGTCCTTCGCGCCGACACGTTCTGGCGCGATATGGGCATTCCGATTGTGCCTTACGGAAAGCTCGGGCTCGGATATGGCATTTGGCGCTCGTCGAACTCGGGCGGCACATCGAGCGTCAACGGCATCAAGGGCAAGGGCGGCACCTGGGGAACGCACGTCGCGATCGGCGCCGCCTTCGCGCTCGACGCGCTCGACAGCGGCGCCTCGCGCAACATGGATAACGCGACCGGGATCAACAACACGTACTTCTATGCCGAGTACTACTGGCTCACGCTAAACGGCGTTGGACAGAGCAATCCGCTCTACGTTGGCACCGACACGTGGGCGATGGGCATGGCGTTCGAGTTCTAGGCGCGCGCCAGCCATCGGAACGGAGACCAGGGCGTTCGAGCTTTGATCCCGTGGGGTGCTAGGATCGCCGACACAATGCTCTCGCGGTTCAGCGCCGAGGCTCGGCGTTTTGTGGGCTCCGTCGTCGTGGATGGGTTCTTCAACGGGGCGTCGCGCATCGCGAAGCTTCACCCGCGGGCGAGGCCGCAGCGGCATTCGGTCGAGCACATCACCGACCTTCGTTACCTCGAGGGCACGACGGGGCGCGATCACCTGCTCGATGTCTGGCGTCCGGCGCGGGACGTCCAGAGGTCTGCGGCGATGCATTACGACGGTCCGCCTTGGCCGATCGTGTTTTACGTCCACGGCGGCGGGTTCCGCATTCTGTCGAAGGATACGCATTGGGTGATGGGGCTCGGCTTCGCGCGCCGCGGCTTCGTCGTCTTCAACGTGAGCTATCGGCTTGCGCCGAAGCATCGCTTCCCCACGCCGCTCGAAGACGTGTGCCGCGCCTTCGAGTGGGTCGTGAAGAACGCTGAGCGTTTTGGCGGTGACACGAGCCGCATCGTGCTCGCGGGTGAGTCTGCTGGAGCAAACCTGGTGACGAGCCTCTCGCTTGCGCTCGCCTACGGCGACCGGCCAGAGCCGTTCGCGCAATCGGTGTATCGTACAGGTATCGTCCCGAAAGCGGTCGTGCCCGCGTGCGGTGTATTTCAGGTGAGCGACATGGCTCGCTTGAGGCGGCGTAAGCCTCATATGTCGTCCTTCATCGCCGACCGCCTCGCGGAGGTGGAGCTGGCGTATCTCGGCAAAGGGCCGTTCGAGCACGACATCGATCTGGCCGATCCCGTCGTGATGCTCGAGCGCGGTGACAAGCCCACGCGTCCCCTCCCGCCGTTCTTTCTCCCGGTCGGGACGAAGGACCCACTCTTGCCTGACAATCGCCGTCTCGGCGAAGCGCTACGCGCGCTCGGCGGTGAGGCGGAGGAGCGGTACTACGAAGGAGAGCTCCATGCCTTCCACGCGTTCGTCATGCGTGATAGCGCGCGCCAGTGCTGGAAGGACACGTTCTCCTTCTTGGATCGGCACGTCCCACGTGAGCCGCATGCGCCGAGCGTCACGAGCGACGCACGGTAGGCCGGCCGTCAGCCCGTCACTTTGCCCCACGGCAACGAGCCAGAGCGTGACTCACGAAGGCGGAAGCGCGCGACGCTGAGCGCGTCGAGCCGGTCGCGAAGGCAAAGGGCGCACGCCATCACGCCGCTTCCGATGCTCGCCGCCGCTTCGACGTCCTTCGAGCAAAGCGAGCAACGCGCGACCGCGGTCGTGTCTGCCCGGAGCTCGCCGTTCGAGATGATTCCGCCGCCTGTCACCTGCACGTCGATTGCTGCGCTCATGGGTCGAGCATCGCGTCCATGCTCCACGATGACAAGGGGCGAACGTCGAAACGATCAGGCCATCGGCGTGGGCGCTGCGTCACGAGACGTCACGGCCGCGGGTGCTTGACGTCTCCGCAGCTCGGCGCCGATGCATGCGCCGAAGAAGAACACCTGCGCCGAGTAGTAGACCCACACGACCGCAAGGACGACCGCGCTCGCGCCGGCGTAGAGCTCGCCGATGTTCTTGTGTCGCAGATAGAGCGTCACGAGGCTCGAGCCGACCGCGAAGAGCGTCGTGCTGACGAAGGCGCTGATCGCCGCTTCGCGCATCGTCACGTTCGTCTCGGGCAAGAAGCGAAAGAGCACCGTAAAGAGGACGAACGTGAGCGCCACCGACGTCGTGATGTCGATCGACCACACGACGCCGTTCGGCATGCCTCCGCCGATCGAGGCGAAGAGCGCGATCGCCGATTTCACGACGATGAGCGCTGCGACGAGCACCGCGACGAAGAGCGCGAGGAGGAGCGCGCCGCCGTAGCGAAGTCCGTACTTCTTCGCGGTGCCGCGTGCGCGCTCCACCGCCTCGAGGTCGATGCCCCAGAGCTGGTTGATCGCGCGACGGAGCGCACGAAAGAGGCGCGTGCTTCCGTAGATCACGATCGCGCCGTTGAGGATGCTGCCCGACGCCTCGAGGTCGTCGAGCTTCTCCGTGAGCGAGCGAATGGTCGCGAGGCCCTCGGGCGCGAGCCACTGGCCGAGCCCGCTCCAGAGCGCGCTTTCGGCGCGCGATCGCCCGAAGAGCGCGCCGACGACATGAATCACGAGGACGAAGAGCGGAGCGGCAGAGAGCAGCGCATAGAACGCGACGGCGGCCCCGAGGAAGCGCGCGCCCTTTCCCGAGAAGATGCGAATGGCGCCTTTGAGGAGCGCAAAGACGCCGGTTGCCTCACCTGTCGCCACGGAGACAACGAGGCTACCCCGCGCTCGATGGATTCGCATAGGATCGAGATCTCCATGACGACGCACCTCCTCGTCGGCAATCCAACGGCACAGAGCGGGAAGAACCAGGAGCGCATCAACCGCGCCCTGGATCTCCTCCGCAACTCGCGCACGAAGACCTCACGCGACAGCGACCAGCCGCGAGGCGTGATCGAGGCGACGCTTCTGCCGACGCTGCCGAAAGGCGGGACGATCCGCGCCGTCCAAGACGCGCTCGAGGCCGATCCCGAGATACGTGTCGTCATCGCGATGGGCGGAGACGGTACGTTTCGCGAGGTGGCCGCGGGGCTGTTCACGAGCAGCGCGCGGGATCGCGTCGCGCTCGGGATGCTCCCGACCGGCACCGCAAACGACCAAGGAAAGAGCTTCGGCCTCGAGGCCACCGCCGAGGCGCTCGAGCGCAACATCGACGTGATCTGCGCCGGACACGAGACGCGCCTCGACGTCGGCGTGTTTCGATCACTGACACCCTCCCCGAACGCGACTGCGCAGCCAAGCACGGACTACTTCTTCGACTCGTGTGGGTGGGGTCTCTCCGCGCGCGTCCTCGCGCAGCGCAACAAGGACCGCGCGGTCGTCGAGACGCTCGGCCCGCTCAAGGAGATCTACCGCGACCACGCTGTCTACGCGGGCGCCTTTCTGAAGACGTTCCTCGAGTCGTATGTCATCGACGACAAGCTCCGGGTCGACGCGACGCTCGACGGCAACCACGTGGAGCTCGACGGCCTCACGGATCTCATCGTCAAGAACACGCGCGTCTACGCCGGCGCCTGGGTGCTCGATCGAACGAGCAAGCACGATGACGGGGCCTTCGAGCTCGTCCCCTTCCGCGGCAAACGCGATTGGGCATCGAAGGCGATCGTGGATCTCGAGGGCAACCCGATCACCGAAGAGATGCTGAACGACATCGGCGTCGAGCACTCGAAGCCCATTCGAGCGTCTTCGATGGAGCTTCGCATCTTCGATCCTCCGGGCGGCGCGGCGCTGGCCACGCAGCTCGACGGCGAGGAGTGGCCCGCGAGCTCGCACGTCAAGATCGACGTGGTCCCGCGAGGGCTACGCCTCATCGTCCCGCAACAACACTGAGCGCTGTCGCTCGAGAGCCCCGTTCAAAGCGAGTGGCGCTTGAAGAATTGCCAGATCTCGTGTGAGCCGTCGATGTCATGGCTCACCCGCCCAATGATGGCTTTGGGGAGATATTGGTCACCGCTCGGATAGGTGTGGCCGCCGCCCTCGATCGAGAAAAAGAGGACCTCGGATCCTTTTTGGCATTTCGTATAAGCCGTTTTCTTTACCACCGTATCGTCATCAGCCGTGTTGATGGTCTCGTGGAGATCGGCGGGCTCGCAGCCGTCGAGGGTGGCCCAGCGGTCACGCGTGGCGTCCGCGCTGAGCACCTTGCCGTGAATGTCACCCCCACCATACGGGACGAGCGGGTCCTCCGTACCGAGGAACATCGCGATGGGCATTGGGTGCGTCGGCTTGCACTGTTCGGCGCCGTTCTCCGGCATCGTCGCGATGAACGTGGCGACCGCTGCGATCTTCTCGGAGAGCTCGCACGCGAGGCGCATCGTCATGAAGCCACCGTTCGAAATCCCTGCGACGTAGACGCGCTTTGGGTCGGCGCTGTGCTCGGTGATCATCTTGTCGATGAGCGCGCGAATGAACGCGACATCGTCGACGTTCTTCTCCGCGGCGGGCCCAGACTCGCGCTTGTCATGCCACGAGCGGTCGACGCCGTCGGGATACGCGACGATGAACCCTTCGCGCTCC
The DNA here is from genome assembly GCA_044227045.1 of Labilithrix sp. GTDB lineage: Bacteria > Myxococcota_A > Polyangia > Polyangiales > Polyangiaceae > Labilithrix. The sequence continues at coordinate 23,329 of JBGAFW010000100.1, read as the reverse complement.
GCGAGATCGGTCATGTTGGTGTGCTTCTCTTCCGAGATGCCGTCGCCGAGCCGCCCATGCATGTGAATGACGAGCGGATACGACGTCGCGCCCGCGCTCTCGCTTGCGGTCTCGGCCGGCGGCGGCGGCGTGGAGGGCACGTGGTAGAGGAACGTGCGCGATCGGCCGTCCACCGACACCGAGTCCGCCACCGTCCCGTCCTGCGGATGCCGGCAGCCTGCCGACATCGCGGCGACTGCGGAGAGGGCGAGCACGAGACAGGTGGTGGGGGCGGAGCCTCGTCGTGAGGGAGTCTTCATCGTCATGACCCTTGGAAGCGAACGTCGTTCCACGACGAATCGCCCCTATTTTCGAGCGAATCTTGCGCCCCTCCACGCTGCGCCGCATGACCAAGCTCGAGCCGCGCATCCGTCCGCACCTCGAAGTCTCCGCGGGGCGCTTCTATCCGCTCGGCGCGACCCCCGACCGCGAGGGGGTCAACTTCACGCTCTTCAGCAAGCACGCGACGTCGGTGTGGCTCCTGCTCTTCGACGCGGACCACCCCGACGGCGAGCCCACCGACATCATCCCGCTCGAGAACCGCACGCGCTTCATCTTTCACGTGCACGTGCGCGGCGTGAAGACCGGGCAGCTCTACGGCTACCGCGTTCGCGGTCCGTTCGACCCCATGCAAGGGCACCGGTTCAACGAGAACAAGCTCCTCGTCGACCCGTACGCCAAGGCGCTCAGCCGCAAGGCCACGAGCAAAGACAACCTCCTCCTCGCCTACCAGGCAGGCGACGACAAGAAAGACCTCTCGTTCGACGACCGAGACGACGCCGCGTGCGTGCCCAAGGCGATCGTCATCGATGACGCGTCGTTCGACTGGCAGGGAGATCGCCATCCTCACTTGCCGTTCGAGGGGCTCGTCATTTACGAGACCCACTTGAAGGGATTCACGGCGCATCCGTCGTCGAAGGTGAAGAGCCCAGGGACCTACCTTGGATTCATCGAGAAGATCCCTCACCTCATCGAGCTCGGGATCAACGCCGTCGAGCTATTGCCCATTCACGAACGGCATGTCGGCGATTTCCTCACGGACAAGGGGCGGACGAATTATTGGGGTTACGACACGCTCGGGTTCTTCGCGCCAGAGAGCGATTATCGCTCAGGCAAGACGCCTGGCGACGAGGTCAATGAATTCAAGCTGCTCGTTCGTGAGCTTCACAAGGCGAAGATCGAGCTCATCTTGGACGTGGTCTACAACCACACCGCCGAAGGGAGCGAGATGGGCCCCACGCTCTCCTTTCGTGGAATCGACAACGCTTCTTATTACGCATTAACGGGCGGCCCGCACGAACCGCGACGCTATTACGAGAATTGGAGTGGCTGCGGCAATAGCCTCGATCTGTCGAACCCGTACGCGATTCGGTTCGTCATGGACTCACTGCGCTATTGGGCAGAAGAGATGCACGTCGACGGGTTCCGGTTCGACCTCGCCTCGATCCTCGGCCGTGAATCGGGCCGCTTTCAGAAGGCCGCGTCGTTCTTCGACACCGTCTCCCAAGACCCGATCCTCTCACGCGTGAAGCTCATCGCAGAGCCCTGGGATTTGGGCACGTACGAAGTAGGGAATTTCCCCGTCGACTGGTCGGAGTGGAACGGCAAATTCCGCGATTGCCTGCGCAAGTTCGAGAAGGGCGACGCCGGGCAGGTCAAAGAGCTCGGTTATCGCCTTACCGGATCGAGTGATCTCTACGGTGACGACGGCCGGTCGGCTTACAACACCATCAACTTCGTCACCTGCCACGACGGCTTCACGCTTTGGGACCTCGTCAGCTACGACCGAAAGCACAACGAGGCCAACGGCGAGGATAACCGCGACGGGACGAACGACAACGCGTCATGGTGCTCGGGGGTCGAAGGCGAGACCGAAGACAGCGCGATCAACGCGCTCCGAAAGCAGCGCGCGAAGAACTTCATCTGCCACCTGCTCTTCTCGGCCGGCACGCCGATGCTCCTCGGCGGGGACGAGATCCTGCGGACGCAGCGCGGCAACAACAACGCGTACTGCCAAGACAACGAGATCAGCTGGTACGACTGGTCGATGCTCGAGACGAACCGCGACTTCTTCGCGTTCGTCAAGAAGACGATCGCGTTCGCGAAGAAGTACCCCGCGCTCCAACGGCGCACGTTCTTCAGCGGCAAGGACATCAACCAAGACGCTCGGCCCGACATCAAGTGGTACGGCCCCGAGCTCGACGAGCCGGCATGGTCCGATCCCGAGCTCCGCACGATCAGCTACCAGCTCGATGGCGCCGAAGCCGAGGTTCGTGCCCCGAAGTCGACGCGCGCCGGGTCGGCGGAGGCGTCTCTGGCGGGCAAGGTGCAGCCGGCGTACTTGCTCTTCGTGATGCTGAACGCGAGCTGGGAGCCGAAGACCGTCAAGGTCCCCGATCCAGGCCCCGAGCGCACATGGTCACGCGTGATCGACACGAGCCAGCCCGGCGGTAAGGACTTCGTGGACGAGGAAAATCGCGTCAAGCTCGATCCGCAAGACCGCTACGCCATCGCTCCGCGAAGCACGGTCGTCTTGTTGGCGCGGTAGCGGGCTATCCTTCGAGCCGCCTCCTCGCTAGAAAGAGGGAGCGCTCCCGTCCTCTTCCCTTCCCATGCTCGTCCGTTCTGCTCTAGGCCCTCTCCTCTTCGTCGCGGCGGCGTCGGCGTGCATGCTCGCCTCGCCCGAAGCGGGCGCGTTCTGCCGCACGACCACGGAGAAGGCGCCGCCGGACTACGACGCGACGATCAACGGCTGCTTCGACCGCGGCGTGCCGCTCTTCTGGCGAAACGCGTGTGTTGGCTACAGCATGCAGCGCTCGGCCAGCCGCAAGATCTCCTACGAAGACGCCTCGAACGCGCTGTCGACCGCGTTCACGCGATGGACGGGCGCGACATGCCCGACCGAAGGCACCGGTCGATCGCGAACGAGCATCGACGTCCGCGACCTGGGCCCCGCCGAGTGCGGCAACATCGAGTACAAGTCCGGCGTCGCCAATCAAAACGTGGTCGTGTTCCGTGACGAGACGTGGAAGTACGGCAAGCAAGTGCTCGGCCTCACCACCGTCGTCTACAACCCCGACACGGGCGAGATTTACAACGCGGACATGGAGATCAACACGCTCGACATGGAGCCGCTCGCTGTGCACGACCCGGTGGCACCGGACGCGTACGACTTCGCGAGCGTCGTGACGCACGAGGCCGGCCACTTCCTCGGCATCGCGCACTCCGATGTCCGCGGCGCCACGATGTACGCGCGCTACGACCAAGGTCAGACGAGCATGCGCAACCTCTCGCCAGACGACGTCTCGGCGATCTGCACCGTCTACCGCCCGGACGGTGACCGCGCGGTGCTCAACGGAAAGATCACGCAAGCTCCGCAATGCGACCCCACCCCGCGCGGTGGCTACTCGCCGGAGTGCCAGGAGAAGCCCACCGGCTGCGGAAAGAGCTCCGTCGCGCGCGGTGGCGAGGGCTCGTCCCTTCCTCTCATCCTCGTCGGAGCGATCGCGGTTGGGGGCGCTTTCGTTCGTCGCGCGAGGCGGAAGCCCGCTCCCTGACCCACGCTTTTTTCGACGCTCACTGCCGACAAAGCGGCGCATTTGCCTGAAAAATAGGCCCTCGGGTTGCCGCGGGACGAGATTGCAAGTAGAGGCCAACGAGGGTTTCGCCGCCTTGTCGAGACCTGCTGCCATCATGTCGTCCTCCTCTGCCCCCTCCGCACCTTCCACCTCTCCTCACGCCATCGCGATCACCGGCACCGGTTTGTTCACGCCGCCGAGCTCGATCGGAAACGATGAGCTGGTCGCCGCGTTCAACGCGTACGTCGCCGCCGAGAACGCGAAGAACGCCGATCTCATCGCGCGTGGCGAGAAGAAGGCGCTCGAGCCCTCCTCGGCGGAGTTCATCACGAGCGCGTCGGGCATCGGTCGTCGCTACGCGATGGACCGCACGGGCATCCTCGATCCGGCGATCATGGCGCCGCGCATCAAAGAGCGACCGAACGAGGAGCACTCGATCCAATGCGAGATGGCGCTCGCGGCCGCGAAGGAGGCGCTCGCGCAAGCAAACACCACCGCGGATCGCATCGGCGCCGTCATCGTCGCCTGCTCGAACCTCCAGCGCGCCTATCCGGCGATCAGCATCGAGGTGCAAGAGGCGCTCGGCGCGAAGGGGTTCGCCTTCGACATGAACGTCGCCTGCTCGTCGGCCACGTTCGGGATCAACGTCGCGCGCGATCTCATCGCCGCCGGGAGCGTCACGAGCGCGATCGTCATCTCGCCGGAGATCTGCACCGGTCACCTCAACTTCCGCGACCGCGAGAGTCACTTCATCTTCGGTGACGCGTGCACCGCCGTCGTCCTCGAGCGCCTCGACACCACGAGGGCGAAAGAGGCCTACGAGATCCTCGGCACCCGACTCGCGACGAAGTACTCGAACAACATCCGCAACAACGCAGGCTTCTTGAGCCGCGCCGCTCCCGAGCATCGAGACGATCCCGACAAGCTCTTCGTCCAGCAAGGGCGCAAGGTCTTCAAAGACGTCTCGCCGATGGTCGCGGACCTCATCAGCGGGCACCTCGACAGCCTCGGCATCTCGCCCGCCCAGATCCGCCGCATGTGGCTTCACCAAGCCAACGGCACGATGAACCAGTGGATCACACGCAAGGTGCTCGGCCGCGACGCGAGCGCCACCGAGGCGCCGTCCGTGCTCGAGGAGTACGCGAACACGAGCTCCTGCGGCTCGATCATCACGTTCCACAAGCACCGCGAGGGGCTCAGCGCCGACGACATCGGCGTGATCTGCTCGTTTGGCGCGGGCTACTCGGTCGGCAGCGTCATCGTCAAAAAGAAGACGCTCTCCTGAGAGGCGCTCACTTCGGGACGACGCTCATCCAATTGAGCATCGTGTACTCGTCTTTTTGGCCGGCCTCGATCGTGATGTTGCCGTCCGTGACGTCCACGTCGATCGACTGCACTTTGTAGGGCGCCGCCGGCGTCGTCGCGAAGTTGTCGTAGAGGATCTTGCCCTCCACGACGACGCGCTGCTTCGCATATGTCTTGTCCTGCCAGCCGATCGACACGGTCACGGTGTATTTGCCGTTCTCGATGTCGAAGTTGAACGTGTCGAGCGCACCGTAGTCGTCGTAGATGATGCTCCGCTGGAGATCGTTCACCGGGGCATCGGCCAGGTATTGGTAGAGCATGATATTTGGCTTGCCGATGTTCTCCCCCGACCAGCCGAGCCCCGCCTTCTGGTCGTAGGCGGACCAACCGACCTTGAGCCACGTATGTCCGTCCAGGACGAGCGGGTCGGCCTTTGGCTCTCCGGCGGGGTCTTGAAAATTGATGTAGTACTCACCTCGTTTCCGCGCGCCGGGCGCGGTCGAGGCGAGCACCGGGCAGCCATTCACCTTGTTCTCGATCCGGAGGCCAAGCTGGTTACGCAGATGCTGGAGCGCTGACGTGTCGCGTGTGTAGGCGGTAGTCGACGACGCGACGCTCGCCGCGCTGGCGTCGCAGCCCGTCGCCTCGTCGGGCGTCTTCGGCATCACGCCTCCCGCGAGCTTGAGGAGGTATTCGAAATCCTCTTCGCCTTCGCGGAGGAGCTCCCAGCGAATGCTGCTCACGAGCTCGCCGTTCTTCGGCGGATAGATCATGAATCCATCGCCGTTCATCTTCGTGCCTTCGGGCGTCGGGTTGTTGTACGGGTCGGCGCCCCAGCCCGTCACCGAGTAATAGGCAAAGCCCTTGATGCGATATTTCCACGCGGCAAAGTAAGCGACGCGCGACTCCACGCCCGAATGGTCGATCGCGATCGGATTGAAGTGCGGAGGGAGATCTCCGTAGAGGAAATACCACCAGACGTCTTCGCCCTTCGCCTGGCGAACCTTCGCGTAGTCCGGCTGGAACGCCGAGAGGTCTGCCCACCACAAGTCGTAGCTCTTGCCATTCGCCTTCGGGTTCTCGGCGATCTCGGGCTTTGGCTCCTCGCTAATGGCGATTCGCAGGTTCGGCGCGGCGGTCTTTACGAGCGACGCGAGGCTCGCCGCTACGTCGTAGTCGGCCTGATTTTGTGGCTCATTTTGAACGTAATAATAGCCTTTAGAGCTCCAGCCATGCGCGGCGAGATAGGCGTCTATCGCGGTCATGAGCTTCGACCACGCCGCGTTGTATGCGGCTGTCCCGTAGTGGTCTGGCCCGCGGTCTACGTTGCAGAAGCTCTGCGGACGCGGCGTCGAGTTGTCGACGAACTGCATGATCTCGAACGACGGGAATCCCTCGCCGTTCCAGCCCGTGCCGTTGATGTATTTCGGCCCTAGCCGCGAGAAGTCGTAGTCGTTCGCCTCCTCTTTGAAGGTCCCGGTGGCGCAGTCGTAGTCGATTCCGCCGTTGTAATTGAGCCCCGCAGGCCAGGCGACGGAGCCAGGGACGATCCGATGCTCGTAGAGCCAGGTCTTGAGCTTCTCGACCGCCTGGAGGCTCGCCGACCCGCCAAGCTTCTCGAAGCTCAAGTTCCAGTTGCCGTCGAAGCCGATCTTCTTCGGCAACGCGAAGTCGTAGACGTGCAGCTTGATCGGGACGGCCTGCGCGACGCCGTTCACGGTCACCGTGAGCGTGGTCGTGTAGTCCCCCGCTGGCGCGTCGGTTGGGACGTACACGGTGATCCAGAAGGGCTGGTTCTGGCCGGCCGACACGGCTTCGGTCGCGCCGAACGTGGTCGGCTCGAGCGGATCGGGGACGAAGCCGCTCTTGATCGACGTCGCGTCCGACGGCGCCGAGATCTTCACGTACCCGACACGCCGGATCTCGATCCTCGGGATCTGTCCCGGCCCGGTGAAGGCGGGCATCGCGAGCGTCACGTTCGTGTTCGCGTCGGCGCGAACGACGATCTGGAACGGCTCGAATTCGTTCTTTGCAGAATACATCTGAATCGAGTCGCCAGGGTTCTCCGGTGGTGCCGCTTCGCGAACGACCTTCTCCATCGTGGGCGTCGTCCACAGCGTGGCGCCCGAAGGTGATGGGAGCTTGAAGGTCATCGGCCCCGTCGGCGTGCAATCGGTGCACACGGGGGCGGGCGGGCCGCCGCTCGACGTCCCACTGCTACCGGACGACGACGACGCCCCATTCTCGTGCGCATCGTCGTCGCCGCATCCCCCGCAGCTCGCGAGCGCCAACGTCAGCGAAACGAGCCCCATCCAAGCGAATCGCATTCTGCAACGATACCAGCGCCAGGCGGCGGATGCCCCTGCATGGAGATCCGTTTGCTCGGAGCGCAATGCGCCGGTTGCATGCTAAATTGACGGTGCGAATGCGGGCTTTTCTTCGGATCGGAGTCGCGATCATCACATTCGGCCTTCTCGGCGCGGTCACACGCCCAGCGCGCGCAGATGCCAAGGCCGACGCGCTCGTCAGTGAGGGGATCGCGCTGAGCGAACAGGGCAAGTACACCGAGGCTTGTCCGAAATACGCCGAGGCGCTGAAGATCGATCCTGCGCTGAACACGCAGATCAACCTGGCCGAGTGCTACGAGAAGATCGGCAAGCCCTCGAGCGCCTACACGCTCTGGGTCACGATCGAGCAGATCGCCAAGACCGCGAACCGGCCGAAGGATCAAGCCAAGGCCCACGACCGCGTGACCGCGCTCGCAGACTCCCTCCCTCGATTGAAGATCACGCTCCCCGCCGACCTCAAGGGCGCGACGGTGAAGGTCGACGGCAAGCCAATCGCGAACAACGACCTCGCGTCCGTCGCGATCGATCCCGGGCTTCACACCATCGACGTGACGGCCAACGGCAAGAAGCCGTGGCACGACGAGGTCTCCGTTCAAGTGGGCACGATGCCGATCGAGGTGCCCGAGCTCGCGACGCCAGGCTCGGAGCCACCACCTCCCGAGCACGTCGCGTCGATGCGACCCTCGATGGGGTTTCGCATCGCTGGCGGCATCATCGCGGGGATTGGCCTCATTGGTGTAGGCGTCGGCGTGGTCACGGGGACGAACGCCATCCGCAGCCGCGACAACGCACAAGCGTCGTGTGGCGATCCGAATCCCAACCAATGCCATAGCCAGGACGGAGTGCAGCTCTGGCGCGACGCCAAAGACGCCGGCAACATCTCCACCATCGGCTTCATCGCCGGCGGCTCGCTCGTCGCGATCGGCGCCGTCGTCTTCTTGATCGCGCCGAATCGCCCCGTCGTCTCTGCCAGCCTCGATCCCAACGGCGGCGGACGGCTCGGGCTTCGCGGGACGTTTTGAGCCACTCATGAAGCACTTTCGCATTCTCTTCTTCCTCGTCGCGGCGCTGCTCGTTTGGCTCGGCTGCAACAGCATTCTCGGCATCAGCGATCCCACGTTCGTTCCGATCCCCGACTCGAGCGTCGAGAACCTCGAGACCGGGCCGCCCGGCGTGACGCCCGATGTCCAGCTCGGCCCCGTTCGGCCGTCGCGCCGCGTCGTCCGCATCCCGCGCGGCGAGCGCAGCTCGTTCATCGTGACAGTCGACCCGCAAGGCAAGCCGGGCAACATCGTGCTAACCGCGAAGTCGCTCGTCACGCAAGACGTGAGCGTCTTCCAGGCGCCCGACAGCACGACGCCGAATCGCTTCAAGATCACCCTCACGGCCAAGGCCGAAGCCGGCAACGTCGACGAGCGCCTCCTCATGCAAGCAGTCACCGATCAGAAGGCGGTGATTGGCTCTGCCGAGGTGCGCATCGTCGTCGGCGCGCCAGGCACGGTCGACACGTCCTTCGGCAATGACGCAGGGACCTCCACGACGATCGGAGCGCCTCAACAAGTCACGTTCGGCGTCGTCGGCGCGTCCGTCCTCTTCGTCGCCGAGGACAACTCCGTCTGGGATCTCAGCGAAGATGGCGTGAACGTGCGCCAGCTCTTTGCGCTCGATACGAAGCGCCGATCGAGATCGTCCCCCAGCAGGATCTCTTCAAGATCACACGCGTGAACGACGCTGGCTTTTACCTCGCCCTCTCCCCCGACGGCGGCACCGAGGTCCACGCGTACCCTGCCAACGATCTCCTGCCGGCGACGGCGCGCTATGTCCCGATCACGGTGGCGGCGTCGCTCATCCCCGGTGACGGCGGGGTCATGGTCGTCGGTCGTGAAGAAGACCCGCTTCACATCTCCGAGGTCGCACGACTCGCCGGCACACCGCTCGTGCTCGCGACGAATTTCGGCGACGGAGGTCTTGCTGGGACGGAGAACGCCGACCCCGCGACGACGGAGATCCCCGTTGGAGCCGCCTCGACGTCGGGCACGGTCATGATCGCGACGCCCGTCGCGAACAAGGTCCTCGTCCAAGGCTACTCGACCAAAGGCCTCCCGACGGTCGCGACGACGATCGATGGATTCAGCCAGGCGGTCATCACCGCCGACCGTCGCGACCGCTTCGTCGTTGGCGTCATCGGCGCAGACAACAAGATGTCACTCCGGCGCTTCAAGAGCGACGGCACCGCCGACGCGGCCTGGGCCTCGGGCCTGAGCGTCGCGTGTCCGCGCGGCCAGCTCGGGGTCGACGACGATGGAATGATCGTCGTCTTCTGCGCCGGTTCTCCTGCCTCCACCGCCTACCGCGTGTGGCCATGACGACGAGCGAGCATCTGACATGAGAACGTCGCTCGCATGGACGATCGCCGCAGCGCTGCTTCTTCTTGGCTGCCCGCCCGACAGCAAGGGCGACGGCAAAGACAAGCCTTCCCCCGCGACCTCGCAGGCGTGCACCAAGGTCGGCGCCTCCTGCGAAGTGTCACCGGGCAAGCTCGGCACATGCGTGCAGAAAGACGACTGCCCGGCCGCGAGCGCGCCCTGCTTCGTCTGCCAATCGCAGCACTGAGCGCGCTCGGCATCTCCCTCGTGGTCAGGGGTTCGAAGGCGGGGGCACCATGCCTTCGCCGACAGCACGCTCGCGATCGAGGCGGTCTTGGCTCGAGAGCTTCGGCCTCGCGCCGCTCTCTTGCTTCGCGTCTTTTTCGGTGGGCTTCTTTTGCTGCTGCGGATTCTCGTCCTTCTTGGCGGCTTCGATCGCACGCGCCGCTTCGATGCTTTCTTCCCCAACCGCATGCGGATTTGCCACAGAGGGAGCCTCTTCGTGCGGAGCCGTGAGGCCAGCCTCTTCGACGATTTGCGCTTCGCGCTTCGGATCTCGGTGCATGCGCGGTGAGCGTGCATTTTGCGAGCCTGCGAGCAAAATGGTTTCGGGCGCGCAGCGCCCGACACGCGAACAAACCTGAGAGTGCATTTTGCGAGCCTGCGAGCAAAATGGTTTCGGGCGCGGCGCCCGACACGCGAACAAACCTGAGAAGCAAGGAGCGCAGGCCATGCCGCGCCGAGTCGCCGGCATTGGTCCCAATTTCGGGCGCGATCTCGATTACGCTCGGACCCCGAGCTCATCCCATGCGACTCACCGCACTCGACTGGGGGATCGTCGTTGGGTTCTTCGCGCTCAACGTAATCCTCGGGCTCGCCTTCGCGCGCAAGGCAGGCTCGAGCACGAGCGAGTTCTTCTTGTCGGGCCGCAACGTCCCTTGGTGGCTCGCCGGCACCTCGATGGTCGCGACCACGTTCGGCGCCGACACGCCGCTCGCCGTCAGCGGCATGGTCGCGCGGAGCGGCATCGCCGGGAATTGGCTGTGGTGGAGCTCGGTCGCGAGCGGAATGTTGACGGTGTTCTTCTTCGCGGCCTTGTGGCGGCGCGCCGGTGTCATGACAGACGTCGAGCTGATCGAGATTCGCTACGCCGGTCGATCGGCCTCCGGCCTCCGCGCATTTCGCGCGCTCTACCTCGCGCTACCCGTCAATTGCATGATCATCGGCTGGGTCAACCTCGCGATGGCGAAGATCCTCGGGCTCACGCTCGGTATCCCGAAGGCCCCTGCGATCGCCGTCTGCCTGCTCCTGACTGCCCTTTATGTCTCCGTCTCGGGGCTGTGGGGTGTCCTCGTCACGGACGTCCTCCAGTTCGTCGTGAAGCTCGGGATGACGATCGTCCTCGCCGTCTTTGCCGTACGCGCCGCCGGCGGCATCGATCACATTCAGGCATCGCTGCCTGCCGAGAAGCTCGCCTTCGTTCCGGATCTCGACTCTGCGTGGATGCCCGCGCTCACGTTCGCGGTGTACATCGGCGTGCAGTGGTGGGCGGCGTGGTATCCGGGCGCGGAGCCGGGCGGAGGCGGCTATGTCGCGCAGCGCATCTTCTCCGCAAAGACCGAGCGCGATGGTGTGCTTGCCACGCTATGGTTCAATGTCGCGCATTACACGATTCGCTCGTGGCCCTGGATCCTGACGGCGCTCGCCGCCTCTGTCCTTTACCCCTTGGGTCCGAATGACGATCCCGAGGCGGGTTATGTCCGCGTGATGATCGATCACCTGCCGCCATCCCTTCGCGGGTTGATGATGGCCGGGTTCCTCGCGGCCTATATGTCGACCGTCGCCACGCATCTCAATTGGGGCGCTTCGTACTTCGTGACGGACCTCTACAAACGCTTTTTGAAGCCCGACCAGACGGACGCTCACTACGTTCGCGCCTCGCGCCTGGCCACGCTCGCGACGATGCTCATCGCTGGCACGCTCACGCTCTTTCTCGACTCGGTGGCCGGCGCGTGGCGGATCATGCTCGCGTTCGGCTCGGGCACCGGGCTCGTCTTGATCCTTCGCTGGTATTGGTGGCGCATCAACGCGTGGAGCGAGATCGCCGCGATGGCGTGCTCGTTCGTCACCTCCATGGTCCTTCTCTACGGCGTCGGCCTGAAGCCCGACGACCCGCGTGATTTCGCGTGGCTCATGTTGGGTACGCTCGCGTGCACCACCGCCGGATGGCTCCTCGCGACGTTCCTGACGAAGCCCGAGCCCGACGCGGTGCTCATGAGCTTCTACGAGCGCGTGCGTCCATCTGGCCCCGGCTGGCGCGTGATCGCGGCCAAGACGAAGGTGGCGTCGCTCGGTCCGCCGATGCCGGTCCGCGCACGTGACTGGGTCTTCGGCTGCGTCCTCGTGTATGCGTCGCTGTTCGGCGTCGGGAAATGGATCCTCGGAGAGTATGGGCTCGGCACTGTGCTCCTCGCCTGCGCCGCCGCAAGCGCCGCGGTCCTTGCCTACGACCTTCGAAAGGGCAATGCGCTATCTGGCGACGGTCGCTGAGCAGCGCTAACCGCTAATCCACGCCGCTCGTCACCAGCATGTTGTGCGCCTGCTGCTTGATGTTCTCCGCGTCGTTGAAGCGCGCGGCTTCACCCGACAGGCATTTGAACACCGCATGAGCGAGCGGCCGCATCCTCGGATAATGCTCGGAGAGCTCGACGCCGAGATTGCAATAGCGATGCGCAAAGGTAGGATAGATGCGCGCCACCGCAGCCGTCCCGAGGTGCATCTCGGCGCGCCGGTAGAGCGCGCGCACCGAAGACACGCGGCACCACTCCGTGAACGGATCCTCGCGGCCCATTCCCATGTTGAATTGTTTATCGAGCTTGAAGCGTTCTTGAAGCGCCTTGAACACGCGATCCATCTCGCCGAAGAGCTCCGTCTCCACGTATTGATAAACACGCGCAGAGATAGGCCCGTAAACATTGAGCAGATAGAGGGGCGCGCCCATCGCGAGGAGACGCGGCGCGATCGCCTTGGCGATCTCGTCGTGGATCTCGGCGGTAATCTCCGCATTCGACTTGATCTCGTCGGGCAACAGCGTCTCGGGATTCTCCGGGTGGAGGAGCATGTCGAAGCCGACGAGCAGGTTCATGAGCGCGCGCGGTCCGACCGGCTCACCGTGCATCAGCGAGAGGAAGAGCTTTCGCGTTCGGATCCACGCGGAGTGAGCGGTCTGCGGCGGCACCGACTCGGTGGGACGCACGAAGAGCGCGTCCAGGATCGGCGAGCCGAGGCTCCGGCGAATGCGCTCTGCTTTGCGATCGACGACGACCTCGATCGTCTCCTCGAGATCCTTCTCGCTGAGGGTGATGCCGCGCTTCTTCGCGTCGTCGAGCTTCTTCTGTCGCTTCTTCGTCAGCTTCTCGATCGTGGCGGTCGGAACATGGCCAAGCTTCTCGCGACCAAATGCGCGAAGCACCCGAGCGATCGGCGTGAGGCTCTTCTCGGGCACGAGCTCGAGAAAACCCCAACGGCCGTTGCGAGCGTCATCGAGCGCGAGCAGCTCGTAGGCCACCTTACGGACGCCGCCCGGGATCCCCCGCGGCGAGAGATAGGTGATCGTGCCGAGCAGCGTGCGCGCGCGCTCCCCGAGCTCGTATGCGTCTTGGATGCGCCCTTCATCACGTGCCGCGCGCGCCTCGAGCATCTGGTGGAGCGCACACGCGGTCGCGTACGTGCCGAGATGACGCCGCTCCTTCGCGATCCGTGTCTTGACCCATTCACGTTCTTGCGGCGTGGAGGCGCCTCGATGCGCGAGCGCGAGCAACGCGAGCACGCACGCACCCGAGTACGTCTCGCCCGTTCGCGGGAAGAGCAAGACGACGTGCGCGAGATAGAAGACGAGCTTTGGGCGTCCCAAACGTGTTAGCCGTCGCAGGATGGACCATGCGAAGAACAGCGCTGCCGCTCCAACCAAGACCACGACCCAAGAAACAGCGAGGGTGAACGCTGCGAGCGCTCCCGGCCAGTGATGGAGCTCGGCGGTGTCGACGGCGACCACGATCGAGAAGATGAGCCACGCGATCCCGATCAGCGGCCAGAGCAGCGAACGCGACGTGGTCGCGTACTGCGGCACTTGAATGCCATGGCTCGCGGCCTGCGTCCCTCCCGCGAGCGCACGAATGGCGAAGATGATCGGTATGATCGGAACCATGAGTCTCTCGTGCCTTTGCTCTTTGCCCCTTATGCGATCGCCGTTAGCAGCTCATAACCCTTTGTAGCCAGCCGCCTCGAAGGCATCGGGCAGCGGCGCGTCGGGCGCGAAATCGCCTCCGGTTCGAACGCCGTCGCTCGCGTCCCCTTCGAGCAACGACACCAGGAAGCCGTCCTTTGCACGCCGCTTCGGATCGCGGAGCGCGGCCATCGCTTCACGGATCATCGTCGCGTCGCGCGGAAACGTGCCGAGCGCGCAGGTGTAGGTCGTGGCCTTCTTCGCTCCGACGTCGAACAAGCCAAGGAGCTTACGGCCTTGACGTTCGATGTCGCCGGGCGAAGCCGTCCCAGGGAGCTCGAGGATGTAGAATGGATTCTTCGGGTTCATCTCTCCACTCCAGAGCCATGTGCCTTGGCCCGCACTTGTTCTTCGGGTGGCAAGAGCGCCCAAAGCTCGTAGGTGATGCTCCGCGCGCTGTCGATATCGGAGCGCTCGATCGCCGCCTTGCCGCGTGCGATCAATTGACGAGCAGCGTTGGGGTCGCGCATCTCGCCGATACGGGCGGAGGCGCGATGAAAGGTCTTCACCACGATGTTGGGGTCGCGCATGCAGGCCGCGTCTGCGATGCGTTCGATGTTGTTGATGCGTTTGTTGAACTCCGAGGCGTTACGCACTGCGCGCGCACGTTCGAGGCTGCGAATGGCTTCGTCGAGCGTCCTCTTCTCCATGTCGGTGCCGGAGCGCGACACCCAATGCACCGCAGTGCTCACCATCGTGAGCGCCGTCTGTTCGAGCTCGGGCCAAGCCTTGAGCGCTTCGACGTCCGCGAGCGCGCCGTCGGCCTCGATCAGGAGTCGACGCAGCTTCTCGAGCGCGTCGAGATCACCTCCGTGCGCAGCCTCGACCTCGCGCATGGCATCGTCGAGGAGCGCGTCGATCGCGACGAGCTTCTTCTTGCCTGTCTCCTCGACGAGGGGATCGGTGTAGAGCGACTCCGTCTTCGTGCGAAGTCGATCGAGCTGCAGCTCGAGATCGCCGAGCGGCGCGTCCGGCGAGACGAGGACGAGCGTTCCAGGGAACGACACGTTGCGGTCTGGCAACGCAGCCGTCGCGGTCAGCCTTCCACCTCGATCGAGATCGAGCACGACGTCCACGAGCGATCCAGCAGGGAGCACCGCCGTCAGCGCGTCGGGTCGAATCTCGATCGTGCCGACGAGCCGGCAGAGGTGCGCGAGATCGACCTCTCCCTGGACGATCGGGACGCTGATCGCGCTCTCCTTCTGTCCAGGGTGAACCGTAAGCGATGTCCGCAGGCGAAACGTCTTTCGTGACGGAAGAGGCGCGCCTCGCTCGAAGTAGACAGCGACATTTCCATCGGCGAGCGCCACGCCGATCGTTCGGGAGAGCGGAGGATCGGCGAGCGAGAGGCCGTGACGGATGGCGACCTTCGACGGATCGAGGCGGACCGGCGTGCCCGACGGGCTCGTCCCGACGATCTCGAAGACGCTCTCTTTGCGAGGCGTGAGCTCGACTTGGACGACGAACGAGCCGTCTTCGTCGACCGCTTCGGACACGCTCGTGAATCCGCCGCCGGCGCGCTCGAGACGGACGCTCTTCAAGCTGCCTGCGCGAACGCGACCCACGACGTACGGGAACAGATCGCCCGACACGCTCGGGTACTGCAGCCAGACACGCTCCGCGGGCTCCTTGTTTGCGGCCGCTGGCTCGTTGCCCGCAGTCGCCGCGCCGGCCGCCCTGCCTTTGCGCGACTGGCCGCTCGTCTCGAGATCGTGCTCGGCGGCGAAGAACGCGGCGCCCTCCGCCACGGCAGTCATCGGATCGATGTCGGTCGCGAGGGCGATCCCGAGGCGCTCGTCGAGGCGAGCTCGCAAGGTCGACATGACCGTAGGTCCACCGACGAGCACGAGCCGGCCGATGCTCTTCGTGTCGAGCCCCTGCCGCTCGAGGAGACGCATGCAGACGTCCACCGACCGATCGATGATCGGCGTCACGATCTCGTCGAGCTTTGCCTTGGAGAGCGGAATGTCGACGAGCTTGCCAGTGCCAAGCTCGATCTTCGCGTCTTCGCACGTCGTACGAAGACGGCGGAGCAAACCCGTTATCGCGGAGTCGCCTCGACGAAAGGGCTTACCGTGAATCTCACTGAGCGACTCGAGCACATAATCGAGTAAGCGCGTATCCATATCCCGGCCGCCGAGGAAGTTGTCGCCGTCGTGATCGATCACACGAAGCACGCCTTCACGTGTCTCGAGGAGCGAGACGTCGAACGTGCCTCCACCCAGGTCGTAGACGAGCCACGGCGCCGTGTCGTCGCCGCGCTTCCATCCTGCCGTGAGCGCCGAGGCTACCGGCTCTTGAATGTGCTCGACGTGCTCGAAGCCCGCGAGCCTCGCCGCTTCGCTCGTGGCGCGCGTCTGCGGAAGCTCGAAGAGCGCCGGCACCGTGATCACGGCGGCGGTGGGCGCGTAACCGAGCGCCTGCTCCGCTTGGGCTCGCAGCGTGCCGAGCACGAGGGCCGAGAGCTCTTCGGGAGACTTCTCGATCTTCGCGGCGCGAAAGGCGAGCTTGCGCCCCGAGCCCATCAGCCGTTTGAACTCGCCGCGGGTGTTGTCGGGATCGGAGTCGAGAAAGCGACGCGCCCGCGCGCCGACGGTCACGACCTGACGCGCGTCGATCCGGACCACGCTCGGGAGGAGCGCTCCACCGTCGGACGTGCGAACGGGGCTCGGCCTCTCGCCGTCCGAGAGCACCGCGACCGAGTTGGTCGTGCCGAGGTCGATCCCAAGGAAGTGTCGCGTGCTCTGTGCGGTCATCCGTGCTCCATCCTCGGTCTCGGTGCCTCGTCATTCATGAAGACGTGTCATCCGTGCTCCATCCTCGGTCTCGGTGCCTCGTCATTCATGAAGACGTGTAAAGGCGTGTTTGCTGACTTGGTCGTCTGCACGGTCGTGAGCCGAAGGCGTACCACCGTAAGCACGCGGCGGCGGCCTGGCAGCGTTTTCCTGACCATGAGGCCGATTTTCTCTTCTGTCTGCGCTCCCCCATGAAAAATAGGGACAAAAAAAGTCGCGACAACAGGTTTCGGTGCGGCTCTCGGTACAAGGAAGGCGCCAATGAGCTTCAACACACCACCCCCGTCGCGTCCCCCGCCACGACACTATGGACCGCCGCCCTCAGGCGCGTGGAGCTCGGCGCCTCCAAGCCCATTTTCGGGGCCACCCTCCATGCATCCGGCGCCGTGGGGCACGCCCGGACCTGCGAGCTACCCACCGCCATCGCTGCCGATGCAGATGCCCCCGAGCTACCCTCCGCCTGCGGCGTCTTCCTCGTCGCGTGTGCTCGTCTGGATCTTCGCGGTCGGCGCGCTCGTCGTCCTGCTCGGGACGTGCGGTGTCGTCGGGACGACGCTCACGCTCGCTGCGATCGGCGCGAGCGCCGAGGAGCAAGGCGGGGTTCAGCTCGGCGCGCAGATCTCGGAGACGCGCCTCGCCAAGCTTCGCCAGCGCGGCTTGATCAACGACCAGACGAAGGTCATCGCGTTCTACGACGCGTCGGTCTCGCTCGACATGAGCGAGGTGGCGCTTCTGACCACGAGGGAGCTCATTCACGCGAACGGCCCGGCGGTCGCGCGCGTGGAGGTCGCCGAGATCAGCTCGGTCGACCACCGCGTCGAGGCGATGATGGATGTGATCGAGGTCGCCACCACGGACGGGACGCATATGCGCATCGAGGTCGCCGTCTTCAACGGCGGCGTATCGTTCCTGAACGCCTTGGAAGACGAGCTTCAGCGCCAGGGCTCGCCCGCGGTGGTTCATCGCCAGAAGCCACGCTGAAGCGCTCTTCGCGCAGAGGCGCTATTGGGCCGTTATTGGGCAAGATCGCGCAAGGACGGCGCGCGCCGTCGTGGGTCTCGCTTCGTCTCGAGCGCCCCGACGAGGTCGTCGTAGTTGTGAAAGTTGAAGCGCCGGACGAGCTCTTTGCAAAACGCGATACCGCGCACGCTGTTGCCGAGCGAGTCGAGCTTCGGCGACCAGATGCACAGGCCGAGCGTGTTGGGCACCACGACCATCAACGCGCCAGATACCCCGCTCTTGGCGGGCAGCCCGATCGTGAACGCAAACTCGCCCGAGAAATCGTAAAGCCCGCACGAGTACATGAGTGAGAGGCAAGCGCGCACGGTCTCGAATCGAAGCACGCGCTCGCCCGTCAGCGGACACACCCCGCCATTGGCAAGCGTGGCGGCGATGATCGACATACGTTCACAGGTGGCCTCGATCGAACAGCACTGAAAGTAGAACTCCAGCGTCTGCAACAGATCCGTCCCATCGGGGAATACGCGTTTCTCTTTCATGAAATAGCCAAGTGCGTAGTTGCGATCTCCTTTCTCCTTTTCGGAGAGATAAACGGCATTGGAGAAGCCGGCCTTCTGTCCGCCGGCGAGCCTCTGCCATTGCTCCATGACGTGGTCGAATCGATCGGCGACCGTGGCACCTCGCCGAATGAGCGAGCAGGTCGCGATCGCGCCCGCGTTGATCATCGGGTTGTGTGGACGGTTCTCCTTGTTGAGGGTGAGCTCGTTGAACCCGCGACCGCTCGGCTCTCTTCCCACGATCGCGTGCACGGCCTCTTCACCGAGCTCCTCGAGCGCGACGCAGTAGTTGATCGGCTTCATGCACGACTGCGCGGTGAACTCGACCGTGGTGTCACCGGCCGCGAAGCGTTGACCGTCCACCGTGCACACCGCAGCGCCGTAGTGCTTCGGGTCGACCCGTGCGAGCTGGGGGATGTACGTCGCGACCGCGCCGCTCTCGTTCGGACGCGTGACGTCGAAGATGTCGCGGATGTCCATCGCGAAGGAGGCGAAGTCGGGGATGACGAGGTCGCCTTCGATCGCGCGCGCGATGAGCGTGTTCGGCAAGGACGGCGCGTTCGCGTCCGGCGCGAGCTTTTTGACGAGGGACGTGTTGTCGAGGATCGGCTCGTCACCGAGCGCGTGACGTATGGCGGTGAGGCGCGGGTCGAGGTCGTCGACCGCGAGGCCATGCTCCGCGAGCTTCTCGAGGAGGGCCCGGCGGCGGTCCTTCTCCTCGCGATCGAGGCCGTTCGTCAGGAGCCGCTCGAGATGGCTAGGCGTCATGGTGGAAGCCGCACCGTACCGTATTTCCCAGGATTTACCGCCCCCTGTACGCTACCTCATCAACTTAGATTGCGAGTGGTCTCTATCTATGTCAGGGTTGCCTCATGCCTTTCGACGTCCTCGTGAAAGACGGCCTGTTCTTCGATGGCTCCGCTGGCGCGGTAGGAGCGCGACGCGACATCGGGATCCGAGATGGAGTCATCGTCGCGATCTCCGAGTCGCCGCTCGCCGCGGACCCCTCCACACGCGTGATCGACGCGAAGGGAAAGTGGATCATGCCGGGCTTCCTCGACATGCACACGCACTACGACGCCGAGCTCATCGCCGCGCCGTCGCTTCGCGAGTCGCTCCGGCATGGAGTGACGACGGTGACGGTGGGGAGCTGCTCGATCAGCACGATCCTCTCCGACGCCGAGGACTGCTCCGATCTCTTCACCCGCGTCGAGTCGGTCCCGCGCGAGCAGGTGCTGCCGCTCCTCCGCGCGAAGAAGACGTGGGCCTCGCCGCGCGAGTACGTGCGCTTCCTCGAGGGCCATCCCCTCGGCGTCAACGTGACCTCGTTTCTCGGACACTCCGACCTTCGCACGCGCGTGCTCGGGCTGGGGCGCGCGGTGGATCGAGAGGTGGAGCCCACCGAGGCCGAGATGCAGGAGATGGAGCGCCACCTCGACGAGGCGCTCGATTGCGGCCTGCTCGGTCTGTCGACGATGACCAATCCTTGGGACAAGCTCGACGGAGATCGCTACCGATCGAAGGCGCTCCCCTCGACCTATGCGAGCTGGAAGGAGTACCGGCGTCTTCACCGCGTCCTCCGGCGTCGTGGTCGTATCCTTCAATCTGCGCCCAACCTCGAGACGAAGCTCAACTCGCTATTGTTCTTCCTCGAGACCGCGAGCTTTGGCGCGCGTAAGTCGCTAAAGACGACGCTCATCACGCTGGCAGACGCGAAGTCGAGCCCAGGTTTGCACCGGGTCATCGCGGGCGTCACCCGGTTCGTCAATCGTATGTTGGGCGGCGACATGCGATGGCAAACGCTCCCGGTGCCCTTCGAGGTCTATGCCGACGGCATCGAGCTCGTCGTCTTCGAGGAGTTTGGCGCAGGCCGCGCCGTGCTCCACCTGGTCGATGAGGCGAGCCGCAACGAGCTCATGAAGCGCGAGGATTACCGGCGCGCGTTTCGCCGCGACTACGAGACGAAGTGGACACCTCGCGTGTGGCAGCGCGATCTCTACGACGCCATCATCACCGCGTGCCCGGAGGCCACGCTCGTCGGCAAATCGTTTGGCGCCGTCGCCGACGAGCGCAAGCTCCATCCGGTCGATGCCTTCCTCGACCTCGTCGTAGAGCACGGCAAAAAGCTCCGCTGGCGCACGTTGATCGCGAATCACCGGCCGCGTGAAGTGGAGCGCATGGCCCAGGAGCCTGCCGCGCTCATGGGCTTTGCGGACTCGGGGGCGCACATTCGCAACATGGCTTTTTACAACTTCCCGCTTCGCATGTTGAAGCTCGTGCGCGATGCCGAGCGCGCCGGAAAGCCCATCATGTCGATCGGTCAAGCCGTCCACCGGCTCACTGGCGAGATCGCCGACTGGCTCGACGTCGACGCAGGCCACCTCCGCCTCGGTGACCGCGCCGATCTCGTCGTCGTCGATCCCGAGGCGCTCGACGAGCGCTTGGCCTCGTACGAAGAGCGCACGATGGAAGGCCTCGGCGACCTCGTGCGCATGGTCAACGTGAGCGACGGCGCGGTGAAGGCGGTCTGTGTCAACGGCCGCGTCGCCTTCGAGGACGGTGCCTTCGCGCCATCCCTCGGGCACGAGGCCGGATTTGGCGGCTTTCTGCCCGCAGGCAAGAAGGTCGGCGCACATCGCGTACGTGAGGCGGCGACCACGCTCGCCGCAGCCGAATGACGATGGCGCGCGCCGCGACCGTCAAAGCAGGAGCGGGCCGTCGCACGCAGCAAGAGCGACGCGAAGGCACGATGAAGAAGCTCCTCGAGGCGGCGACCGACACGCTGATCGAAGAGGGCTACGCCAGCGCGAGCGTGCAGCGCATCGCCGCGCGGGCGGGCGTCTCGCACGGTGGTCTCTTCCGCCACTTCCCCACGCGTGAGGCGTTGATCGTCGCCGCGGCTGAAGACGTCGGGCAGAAGATCCTCGAGCACTTCGAGCGCTCGTTCGAGAAGCGAAAGACCAAGGAGGATCCTCTCGTCCTCGCGCTCTCGCTCGTCCGCGAGACGTGTCGCTCGCGTCTCAACCAAGCGTGGTACGAGCTCGCGATCGCGGCACGCACCAACCCTGCGCTGCGCGAGGCACTCGCGCCGATCGGAAAGCGCTACTACGAGAAGATCGAAGCGCTCGCACGCGCGCTCCTTCCCGAGCTGTCGTCTGCGCTCGGCGATCGCTTTCCGGCGATGGCGGCCACCGTCCTCGCCGTGTTCGACGGCGAGTCGGTTCATCGCTTCATCATGCACGATCGCGCGCTCGACGACGCACGCTTCGAGGTGCTGCTCCAGCTCGCGCGGACGTTGCTCGCGAAGCGCGACTAGCCGCTCGGCGCTGGCTTCGACGTACGCCTCGCCTTGTTGATCAGCGCGGGTCCGTCGAGGACTCGCTTGGCGCTCTGCGACGGCTCGAACGCAAGGACCCAGCTCGCCCATTCGATCCGCTGCTTCGAGAAGAGGAGCGCCTTCGCGTCGAGCGCCTTGGGCGGCGTCTCGGGAGGCTCGCCACGAATGGTCTTGGCCTCGATCGTCCCTCTCGCCGTCGGCGCGAGCGGGTAAACCACCTCGGTGCGATAGCCACTTCCTGGCCAGACGATGAGCCCTTCGTCGGCGATGTCGTACGCGCTCTCGGGCGCGATGCAGGCCTCGATCTGCTCGCGCACCAGGTCGACGCCTGCGCGCTGGTAGAGGCCCGCGAGGGCGGTCTCGAACAGCGCGAGCTGATCGGCGGGCAAGAGCTCGAGGAACCCCAAGAACGCGACGTTCGCGACGAGCAGCCCAGACTGCTCCTCGAAATGAATCCACGCCGTGAGCGCGTCCTGCGAGGCGCCGGCCTCTCCTTTGCCGATCTCGACGTCGGGACACGCGATGCCGATCCGAATGCGATTCGACGCGAGCGGGACGCCGACGACCTCGAGATCCCCCGCGGTCCACCCCTTCGCCTCGCGGAGCAGGCCGACCAGCTCACGCTCGACGAACTCGAAGACGGCGTGCTCGACCTCGTGGAGCTTTGCGCGATAGCTATTGGCTTTTAGCTTTCCGCGACTCACAGCGTCGCGGACCTTGGCAAACAGCTTGGGCACCGTCCCGGCGTGAAAGCCACGAACGAGCAGCGCGTTCATCGTCTCGCCGTGATGGCCGACGCGCACCGTCTCGAGAAGCCGTGATCGGTTTTGGGCGTAAAGGTTCCAATTGGCCTTTAGCTCCCAAACGAGAAAGCCGAACATGCCAGGCAACAAGAACACCGTCGACCCTGCAATCGTGTTTGCGACGACAGGCCCGAGCGGCGACAGCGGCGTACGAAAGGCTTCGAGCAGCGTCGGCGAGAGCGGAAGGATGATCTTGTGCGAGACCGTGACGACGGGAAAGTGCTTGATCGGGTTGATCTGCGGCTCGACGAGCACATTGACGTATATGCGCAGCAAATACGTCGCAAAAAACCAGATCGTCCCGAGCACGCCTTTGGCGATCAACGAGAGCGTCGATTGACCTTGTTTGAACGTGAGCCACTCGTCGACGGTGTAAATGCCGCGATCCACCTGCTCGACGAGCCCTTTGAACGAATCGCTGATGAACGCGAAGAGCCCCGGCAGCACATGCCGTGAGAGATCGCGAAGGCGTCGCGCGACCATGTCGGTCACGATCTCTTCGACGATGAGCCCGGCGCGCTCCCCTGAACCATGGCGATCACGACGTACGCCGCCGCGGCGATGGCGAGCGAGGTGTGCGGGGCGAGATGGCCGAATCGTCGCGCCAACCAGTAGGCCGGAGCGAGCAGCAAGAGGGAGCGCAAGGTGACCGACGTGATCCGGTTCGAGAGCAGCGCCCGGACGGGCTTCGAGCGGAGGATGAACCGCGGGACGCCGATCAGGACGGCGTGAAGGACCGAGCCGACCCCACGAAAGAACACGCGTGACGCTCCACGCACCGCCTCCGAGTGGATATTGCCGTAGAAGAAGACCGCGAGCGCGAGGAACGGGACCGTGCCGAGAATGTGGACGTGATGGTGCCCGAGCTTTCGCGCGATCGGATGGACGATGTGCTGGAGACCCTCGAGGAGCACGAACGAGAGGAGCAGCGGCAACGCCAGATGAAGCGTGAAGAG